>CAZQFF010000008.1:0-88102 GCA_964592575.1 uncultured Pedobacter sp. | reverse complement strand
TTTCATTCTGGAAACAGGGGTTCGATTCCCCTACGGGCTACTTCAAAAAGGAAACTTGAACAATGTTTCCTTTTTTTGTTTAGCCAACCTTCATTACCATCACCTTATCAATACGATGGCCGTCCATGTCTATGATTTCAAAGGTATAGGGGCCAATTTGTAATTTTTCGCCTACTTCTGGTAATCTGGCTAATTGGTGTAAAATTAAGCCGGCTACGGTCGTATATGATTTTTCGATTTCATCTGTTAAATCAAATTCCTTGGCAAATTCCAAAATGGGATACTGGCCATCTACCAACCAGCTAAATTCATCTCTTTTTATAATACTAAATTCACTTTGCTCCATTTCGCCCACTAAGGCTTCTAAAACATCGTCCATTGTGATCATGCCGTTTACCGATCCATATTCATCTATGACCACCCCATAATGTAATTTTTGCTGTTTAAAAGTTTCTAAAACCTGATATGAAAAAGTGTTTTCGTTGAAATAGATCGGTTTAATAATCAATGAAGCTAAATCAAAATTCTCATAGCTTGGGGTATAAAATAAATCTTTAATCAAGACAATACCTACAATGTCGTCTAAATTTTTGCTCCTGGAAACAGGATAGGCTGAATGCTTTTCGGTGTTTATTTTTTCGCGGATACTTTCCCAGCTTTCATCCATCGTAAAATAGACAATATCACTTCGGTGGGTCATTAAATTATTCACACGCTTATCGCCTAATTCAAACACGCGATGTACAATATCATGCTCAATTTCTTGAATTTCACCACCCAATACACTTTCGGCTATAATGGTTTTAATTTCTTCTTCTGAAGCTCGGCTATGTAGGTTTTGCTTAATCCCGAAAACTTTCAAAAGAAAATTATTTGAAGCACTTAATAACCAAACAAAAGGCGAAGTAATTTGAGAAATCAACTTCATAGGTTTAGCCAATAAAGTAATCATGGTTTCAGGGAAGGTCATGCCTAGCCTTTTGGGTAATAATTCACCTAGGATAATAGAAAAATAGGTAAGCAAGACAACAATGATAATGGGCGCTATATTGACAGCATAAGGAGCCATAAAACTCACCTGACTTAAAAGGGTTTCCACATCATCCTGTACTTTTTCACCGCTATAAACCCCTAGAACAATACCGATTAAAGTAATGCCGATTTGTACGGTAGATAGAAATTTAGTGGGGTTTTCAGAAAGCTCTAAAGCGGTATGTGCTCCCGAGCTCCCTTTTTTCTTGGCATTCTCTAGTTTAAACTTTTTAGCAGAAACTAAAGCCATTTCTGACATGGCAAAAACACCATTTAAAATAATTAAGATAAAAATTATTAGTATTTCCATTAATCCAGATAGATTTCGCCAACCATATACAATTTTGCTTTTCCACTAATTTCAACCCGATCTTGTAAGATTTTGGTTTTTAGAAAGCCACCTCGGAAAGAAAGTTGCTTGGCTTGCATTTCCTGTTTATTTAATTGTTCGGCCCAGTAAGGAATGAGGCTGGTGTGCGCCGAACCCGTTACAGGATCTTCATTTACCCCCACTCTTGGCCCAAAAAAGCGAGATACAAAATCTACCTCATGGCCAGGTGCCGTAACGATAATGCCTCTTGCCTCAATTTGTGCTATTTTATGGAAGTCGGGCTTAAGATGCTGAATGTCTTTTTCATCTTCGAAAACTAAGAGTATATCGGATTTACCTTTAAAGGCTGCTTTGGCTTTAATGTCAAAACAATTCAGAAGCTGCTCGCTAAGGGGAATACTTTCGAGACTGTCTGCTGGAAAGTCTAAACGATAATAGTCAGCATTTTTAGTCACGCTTAATTGACCACTTCTAGGCGAATAAAAATCAATGCGATCACCTACAAAGCCTTCCTGTTCAAATAATACATAGGCTGTGGCTAAAGTGGCATGTCCACATAAATCCACCTCGACAGTAGGCGTGAACCATCGTAATTCAATATGATCGTTATAAGGCACATAAAATGCGGTTTCTGCTAAATTATTTTCTGCGGCTATTTTAAGCATCAGCTCGTCAGGTAACCAATGTAAAAGTGGACAAACTGCCGCTGGATTTCCAGAAAAAACTTCTTCAGCAAAGGCATCTACTTGGTAAATTTTTAAGCGCATTGGTCTTGAATTAAAATTATAAATCATACTAAAGTCCTTAAAAAAACTCTGAAATGGAAATTGAAATAAGTTATTTACAATAATTTGGTCTAAAACAATACTTTGATTAAATAATTTTAGTATAATTGTATGCTATTTTTAACCTAATGAAGTACCAATTATTAAAAGATCTATTACCCTTAATTGAACGATTTGATAAAGAAAATCGGAGGGGTAAAGAATTTAAGGGGGACATTACTGGTTTTAAAGCTTGGATAGCTCAACAGTATGCTCCACCCATTCATGCAACCGTAAATACTGAATCTGAAAATGTGCCTTATGAGGGTCTTGACAATGGCCGTAGCCCGGAAAGTGTCATTAATACCTTAATTGTGCATATGAATCGCTATGCTAAAGCCTATTCTAAGTCGGCTATGGTCGGTACAGATTTTTCTAGTCAAGACGATTTTATCTTTTTAATCAATCTAAAAGCCTTTGGGGCTTTAACCAAAATGGAATTGATTCGAAAAAATAAACAAGATAAGCCGAGTGGCATGCAAATTATCAATCGTTTGATAAAGCAAGGTTGGGTGGGACAACGAGAATCAAACTTAGACAAGCGAAGTAAAGTTATTGAAATTACGCCATTAGGCTTGGAGACATTAGATAAAAGCATGGTTAAAATTAGACAAGCAACAGAAATCGTAGCTGGAAATTTAACAGATACCGAAAAGCTCCAACTTATCAGATTATTGCATAAATTAGATATGTTTCATCAAGAGATTTATGATCAAAACTTGGATAGCGAGCATTTGTTAGATCATGTGATGCATACTAAACTGACCCATTAAAGAATTAGGACTTAACAAAATATATGAAAGGGAAAAAGCGAATTGCCATTATAGGGGCGGGATTTTCTGGTTTATCAGCAGCAGCTTATGCAGCGAAGGCAGGGCATGAGGTGCAGGTGTTTGAAAGACATGCCCAACCAGGAGGGAGAGCTCGACAGTTTGCCACAACAGAAGGATTTGTATATGACATGGGCCCTAGTTGGTATTGGATGCCCGATATTATAGAAAATTTCTTTACTGATTTCGGCTGTAAGGCAGCTGATTTTTATGAATTAAAATCTTTAGATCCTCAATTTGAAATCTTATTCGAAGAGGGTAATATCCAGGTGCCAGCTTCCTATACTGAACTTCGTGCACTTTTTGAAAGTATTGAAGCCGGGGCAGGCGAAGCTTTAGAAAGATTTATGCAAGCAGCTAAGTATAAATACGAAGTAGGCATGCAGCAGTTTGTGTATAGACCTTGCCATAATTGGGGAGAGTTTATATCGGCTAAAGTTGTAAAATCTGCACTGAAACTCGATTTATTAACTAATTTTAGATCTTACGTCGCTAAATATTTCAAAGATAAAAGGCTACGTCTGATTATGGAATTTCCCGTGATTTTTTTAGGGGCTTCTCCCAAAGATATTCCTGCATTATACAGCTTGATGAATTATGGAGGTTATGTGATGGGCACCAAATATCCTATGGGCGGTTTTTATGAACTGGTTTTAGCGATGCAAAAAGTGGGCGAGAAGCAAGGGGTTACCTTTCATTTTAACCAAGAAGTTGAGGCTATCAAAACTTTAGAAACGCGCATTACTGGGCTTCAAGTGAATGGAGAGGTTCATCATTTTGATGCCATCATTGCTTCTTCTGATTATCATCATAGCGAAAAATTACTGGAACCAAGATTTAGGAATTATGAAGAAAAATATTGGTCGGAGCGCATTTTTGCCCCTTCCTGTTTGATTTACTATCTAGGATTTAATACCAAAATTCCAGGTCTAAAACATCATACTTTATTTTTTGAACATGATTTAGATAAACATATAGCCCAAATTTATCAAGATAAAAAATGGCCTGATGCACCGTTATTTTATGCTTGCTGCCCATCTAAAACCGATCCAAGTGTGGCGCCAGAGGGAATGGAGAATATCTTTTTATTACTGCCATTAGCTACGGGCTTACAGGATGAAGAGGCCTTGCGTGAAACATACTTAAAGGATATGCTATCTCGTATAGAAAAGCATACTGGAATGGCCAATTTAGCGGATAAATTAATTTACAAACGTTCTTATGCGGTAAGCGACTTCGTGCAGGATTACCATGCTTATGGAGGTAATGCTTATGGTTTGGCTAACACCTTGACTCAAACAGCTGTTTGGAAACCAAAAATTAAAAATAGAAAATTGTCCAATTTATATTATACCGGACAATTAACCGTACCAGGACCGGGAGTTCCACCTTCCATTATCTCTGGTAAAATTGTTGCACAAGAAATCCAAAAACTGAAGATATAGAATTCTTATGAAGAAATTATTTGATGAACTCGCTCGCGAGGTGAGTAAACGTACTACAAATAAATATAGCACCAGTTTTTCACTGGGGATTTTAGCACTTAAACCTTCCATTCGACAAGGGGTATATGCTATTTATGGCTATGTTCGATTGGCTGATGAAATTGTAGATAGTTTTCATGGCTATAACAAAGCTACCCTATTAAGTCGTTTGAAAGAGGAAACCCAACAAGCTATTGATGAAGGGATTTCCTTAAATCCTATTTTGCATGCCTTTCAGGAAACAGTTAATCGCTATCAAATTGACCGAGCCTTAATTGATCAATTTCTACACAGTATGGAAATGGATTTGAACCAAATTACTTATAACTCGAGTTTATATCAGGAATATATATTTGGTTCAGCAGAGGTAGTAGGCTTAATGTGCTTGCAAATTTTCACGGAAGGTAATAAGGAACAGTATGCCGAATTAAAGCCTTATGCTATGAAATTAGGTTCTGCTTTCCAAAAGGTGAATTTTTTAAGAGATTTAAAAGACGATTATCATTTGTTAGGACGTACCTATTTCCCGAATATCGATATGGATTACTTCGATAACCGTGTAAAAGGAGAAATAGAGAATGATATCGCAGGTGAATTTGCCGAAGCTTTGGTTGGTATAAAGAAATTACCAGCATCTTCGAGATTTGGCGTATATTTAGCCTATAAATATTATTTATCCTTATTCAAGGCAATTAAGAGTAAATCATCGGAGGAAATTTTGAGTAGTCGAATTCGGATTCCAAATACGCAAAAAGCTTACGTAGCCTTGAAGAGTTACATACGTTATAAAGCAGCGGTTCTATGATAAAAAGAGGGATTCTTTTTCTATTTTGTTGGTTGATGATGGGGCAGGTTTTTGCGCAAAAAGATGAACTCAAATTTATTCGTAGCAATTATGCTTTAGCCATTGAAAATAAAGCACTTTGCCTAAGTATCATGCGCGAGCTTCAAAAGACCAATGATAATCCGATTATGCAGGCTTATTTGGGGGCATATCAAGCTATTTGGGCAAATCATGTGGTTAATCCCTTTCAAAAGTTGAAAGCTTTTAAACAAGGCCGAAAACAAATTGATGCGAGTATCAAAAAACACCCTAATCTCATCGAACTGAGGTTTATTCGATTATCTATTCAAAAGCATGCGCCTTCATTTTTAGGCTATAGAAATGAAATTGAAGAAGATATTCATTTTTTAAAGAAAAATAAACAACTGGTCTCATCCCCAGAATTAAAAGCATATATAGAGGAATTATTAAGATGATAAGTTTTTTCATTGTTTTAGGAACATTTATATTGATGGAAGGTGCCACTTGGTTGATTCACAAATATGTGATGCATGGCTTTTTATGGTATTTGCATAAAGATCATCACGATCACAGTAACGAAGGTTTTTTAGAGAAAAACGATTATTTCTTTTTGATTTTCGCATTGCCAACTATCGCTTTGATGTTCTTTGGCTCACTAGATAATTTTAATTATCTATTTTTTATTGGATTAGGCATTATGCTTTATGGTATGGCCTATTTCTTTGTGCATGATATTTTTATTCACCAACGTTTTAAAATATTTTCTCATACAGAGAATACCTATTTTTTAGGTTTAAGAAGAGCCCATAAGCAGCATCATAAGCATATTGGAAAAGAGGATGGAGAGTGTTTTGGCTTTTTGTACGTCCCTTTAAAATATTTTAAAATGTACACTAAAAACAAAGCTCATGATTAAGTTCACTTATACCTTAATTCTGTTTTTTACGGTGATCATATGTTTTATCGCGTCATTTGATAAACGCGTGCCGTTTTACAAGCATTTTGGCTCATTTATAAAGGCGGCTATATTGGTAGCCATTCCTTTCATAGCCTGGGATGTTTGGTTTACAGATCATGGGGTGTGGTGGTTTAATGAGAAATATACGCTAGGCTTGAACATCGCAGGTTTGCCTATAGAAGAATGGTTGTTTTTTATTTGTATCCCTTTTTCTTGTCTATTCACTTATTATTGCATCCAAAAGTTTTTTGATTTAAAGTCTTACCAAGCTTTCAATAATATCGTGGTATTTGTAACGGTAATTGTCTGTGCTGTTGTAGCTTTATTGCATACTGAAAAGCTCTATACCCTTGTTACTGCTGTAGCTACCTTATTAACTGTACTGTATTTACATTTTATTTATAGGGCACCTTGGATAACGGCAGCGTCTATGGTTTTCACCTTATTGATGCTTGGCTTTTTCCCAGTAAACGGCGTGCTTACGGGTACAGGTTTAGAGTCGCCCATTGTGAATTATAATCCGGATCATTTTTTAGATATCCGCATGCTAACCATACCCATCGAAGACGCGGTATATGGCTATACCCAATTTTTATGGGTGATTTTCTTTTTCAATTATTTCGAAAGCAAAAAACATAATATAAACTCCCATGACTGATAGAGCTAAAGTTGTTCTAGTAGATAAAAATGACCAAGTGTTGGCCGAAATGGATAAAGTTAAAGCTCATCAACAGGGTTTATTACATCGTGCCTTTTCTATTTTTATCTTTAATTCCGAAGGTAAATTACTGTTACAGCAAAGAGCTCAATCTAAATATCATGGGGGAGGACTTTGGACAAACACTTGTTGCTCACACCCTCAATTGGGCGAGAACGTGATGGATAGTGCCAAAGAGCGATTGCTTATGGAAATGGGTTTAAAATGTGATTTAATTTTCTCGCATACCTTTATTTACAAGGTAAATGTTGAGAACGATTTGATAGAACATGAGTTGGATCACGTTTTCATTGGTTTTCAAGATACCCATCCTTTGATTAATAAAGCGGAGGTTCAGGCCTATAAATGGTTAAGTATTGAGGATATTATGGAGGATTTATATCAACATCCAGATAAATATACCTATTGGTTTAAACTGGCTTTCCCACAAGTGGTAAGAGATTTACGCAAACAAGGTAAATTATAAATCTAAAGCCATATAAACCACATTATCAAATGGGTTATAATTATAGGGTTCTATCTTGTAGAATCCTAATTTTTGGTATAAAGTTATGGCTGGTGTAAAATGATCTAAAGTGTCTAACTTTAACTTTTTATAGCCTAAATGTTTAGCTTCCTGAATGGCCAATTGCATGAGTTCCTCTCCAATTTTCAGTTTGCGGAAGGCAGGTTTTACATAAAGCCTTTTTAGCTCGACGCTTTCATCGGGTAGTTTTCTGAGGCCTACACATCCTATAGCTTGTCCGTCTATCTCGGCTATGATTAAGGCTCCCTCTGGTTTTCCATATTTGCTGGCTAGTTGTTGCAATTCTTCTTCAAAGCCTTGAAAGCAAAGATCAAATCCTAAAGATTCCGCATATTCTATAAAAAGCGCTTTAGCTTTTTCATAGCTTGTATCATTTTCGCAAAATGTATACTGTATGTTTGAGTTTTGCATGTTTATAGTTATCTTCTCATCAAATTTACAAATTCGTCCCATGTAAATTGGTTTTTTTTCGCCCCATATTCGGGTTATTCCGATGTTATTCTGAAGCTCCTCCCTAGCTCTTACGAAGCTGATCTATACCTAATACATTAATCATTGGGGTTTTGAAAAAAATAAAAAATTAGGAATTTTGATTTTAATAATTAACTTTGAAATAAAAAGTACTTTTTAAAACATAAATACATGAGTAAAGATTACGTAAAGGACATACAAAGCATTAGGCAAATGATGGAGCGTAGCTCTAAGTTTTTCACGATATCGGGTTGGTCTGGCGCTTTAGCTGGTTTATATAGTTTAGTAGGGGCATGGTATGTCTATAGTCAATATCAGTTTAATCCTACGCAAATGATGGGTTTGCATCCTGATGGGATGTGGCGTATAGAGATTTTATACACCGCGCTAATTGTATTAGGCTTATCGATGTTTACCGCAGGATTTATGTCTTTCAAGAGAGCCTCCAAAAAATCTGAATCTATTTGGAATCCAACCTCAAGGCGTATGCTTTTGTATATGGCAGTGCCTTTAGTGAGTGGTGGTTTATTTGCACTAATTTGTATTGAAAATCAATTATATGGATTGCTAATACCGATAAGTTTGATGTTTTATGGTTTAGCTTTATTCAATGCTAGTTTTTTTACCTATAAAGCGATTAAAATTTTAGGCTTATTACAAGTGCTTTTGGGCTTATTAGCGGCTTGGCAACTGCCTTATGGCCTTTGGTTTTGGGCCTTTGGCTTTGGAGTATTACATCTGTTTTTTGGCATTTATTTACAAATAAAGCAACGCCCGTGAGATTCGATTTAGATAATTTTCATAAGGCTTTTGAGAGTAGGATTAGATTGGGCATTATGTCGGCTTTGGCCGTCAATGAGCAATTGAGTTTTAATGATTTAAAAGAGTTATTAGAGCTAACAGATGGTAATTTAGCGAGTCATATCAAAGCTTTAGAGAAAGAGGATTTTATTTTGATGCACAAAAGTTTTGTAGGCAAAAAGTCATTAACAGTATATCGTATTTCTGAAGCTGGAAAAGCAGCTTTTGAGCAACATATAAAGGCCCTGGAGGACTTTGTGAAAAACTGGAATTAAATAAAATAAAGATATGAAAACATTAATTATCGAAAATTTAGACTCTGCCGAAGGCTTGGAGTTGCTGTACAATCAGAATAAGAAAGCCTTTAGAGTGGCTTTTGAAGAAATTTACCCACATTACAAAGAACATGGTTTAATGAATTACTGGTTTGTCAGATTAAATCATAAAAGGGGGGTAAATTATTTTGCGGACAGCAATTTAGTATGGGCGCTATTTTGGACGGCCTTAGTTGGCGTTTTTCTAGTGAAAATACCTTATATCTTCTCCATAGAACTCGAGCATTTTTACACCCGAAATATTGGTTTTGTGGTGGCTGTTCCGCTAGCTCTTTTCTTTGCCTATAAGTTTAAGATGCCGAAGACGCCTTTAATCGGTTTGGCATTACTTTATGCCGCCTCGGTGTTTTATATAAACTATTTACCCGCATCGAATAGTAGTGATACCCTAACCTTAGCTTGTATGCATTTGGTATTGATGTTAGGCACCAGTTTAGCCTTTCTTTATGGAGAAAGAGCACTCGCTCTATGGGAAAGACGAATGGAATATTTAAAGTTTATTGGCGATTTAATTGTGATTTGTAATATTCTGATACTGGCAGGTGGAGTGCTTTCGGCTATTACCATTGGTTTGTTTCAGGTTATAGATATTAAGATTGATGAATTTTATTTTGAACATATTGCCCCTGTTGGACTATCGCTTATTCCCTTATTAGGCGCCTATTTAATTCAGGTGAATCCGGCATTAGTAGATAAAGTATCTCCTTTAATAGCACGTATTTTTAGCCCTTTGGTTTTAGTGATGTTGATGGTTTACTTATTCGCTATGGGCTTTTCGGAAAAGAACTTATACACCGACCGAGATTTTCTGTTAATCTTCAATGTCTTGTTAATTGGTGTTATGGCGATTATCTTTTTTGCTTTATCCGAATCCTATAAAAATGGTGCTTCTAAAATGCAAATATGGATTTTGTTTTTGTTGGCCATCCTTACGATAGTGGTAAATTCCTTTGCTTTATCGGCTATCTTGTTTAGAATCAGTAATTATGGCTTCACGCCAAATCGACTAGCGGTTTTAGGGAGTAATGTGCTTATGCTGTTAAACTTACTTGCTTTATCCTGGAATATGTTCAAAGCGATAAAAGGGGAGCCCAATCAAAAGGGAATAGCTTGGGTGGTGGCCCAATTTATTCCCTTGTATTTTGCATGGGCAATTATCGTGATGTATGTGTTCCCTATACTTTTTAAGTATAGATAGGCAGTCTGCAATTTTATTTTTTAGCTTTTTGACCGAGTATTTTATGTAAGAAATTGGCGGTCGCTTCGGACACTTTGACCAGATTACTAAATTTCATCCAATGATGGGTATCATCAGGGACAACCAAGTATTCAAATGGGAATTTTTTCTGTTCGAAGCGACGAGCTAAATCGGAACTTTGACTAAAGGCTACATTGCGATCATCATCAGCATGTATCAGCATCGTAGGCGAAGTCCAGGTAGACAAATAGGTTAATGGATTCGCTTCATGAAGTTTTTGAGCCGCCAATTGACTATCTGGGGCTGGCTCTCGCTCTGGTGTAACATTAGGTAATCTGGAATTTACACCATGAATATCAACACCAACTGCAAAACGCTTAGAGTCTTTGCCTAAAGCTAGGGCCACTAAATAGCCCCCGTATGATCCGCCATAAATACCAATCCGATCCTCGTCAACTTGATTATGTTTAGCTAGCCAATCGCCGGCCGCTTTAATGTCTTGATATTCAGAGGCGCCTTGTGCCCCTGCAAATGCTGGTTTATGAAAATCATAGCCATAACCAATCCCTAACCTATAATTTACACTTAAAATCACATAACCTTGATTGGCTAAATATTGCATGAGAGCATAATTATAGGCGTAATAATCCATATAATGCCAGCCTAACAACATTTGTCTTTGAGGTCCTCCATGTACATAAACAATTGCCGGTTTTTTACGTGGGCCAGTTTTAGGTGTAAATAATTGGCCATATACCGTCATGCCATCTGGGGCTTTAAATTGTACGGCTTTAGGACTTAGCATCTCATTTATTGGAAAACGTTCCGGAATAAGTTCTTGACCAATAAGTTGAACTTGTTTAGATTTCAAGCCTTGAACCGCAGGAAGAAGCGGACGTTGTGCCGTAGAACTTAAATAAGCGACATATTGCCAATCGCCTGTAATAACTGGGGCCACTTCTATGCCTTCTCCGCTGCTTAGCGCCTCCATATCGGCTTTATCTATTGAAACTCGATAAAGATGTCTTCGATCGATATCTTCTTTTTGAGCGCCTGTATTTGCACTAAAATACAAGCTTTTCTTATCAGGACTTAAGCTAACATGCTCTACCATAAAATTGCCTGGAGTTAGGCATTTAACTTGGCTTCCATCTGGATCCATGCTATATAAGTGTGGCCATTTATCCTGATAGGAAGTAAATACGATTTTTTGATTGGCCCATAATAAATTGGCACCACCACTAATGGTCGGTAGGTTAGATTGCGGGTTCTCGGCGGCCTTCCATATCTGTTTTCCTACGCCTAAATCTACATTGACCCGCCAGATAGACCAAGGGACATGTTTAGCGGTTAAAATGGAATCGGGTGCACCCCCTGAAGCTGGCGTTCGGATAAAAGCAATTTCAGAGCCATCGGGCGACCAACGAGGGGAATGATCCTTAGCAAAAGCCGGTAAAATCCATTGAATAGGTGTTTTTTCATCGCTATAAATACCAATAAAAGCATGGGTTTCTCGCTGCGATACAAAGGCTAATTTTCGACCATCAGGACTCCATTGCGGGCTTTGATTATTTCCTCTAGCATAAAAATAACTTTTTGCTGCACTACTACCATCAATCGGTACCACAAAAAACTGCCCGTTTTTACTAAATAATACTTGTCTGCTATTCGGAAATATATGCGGTTGATCACCTTCGGCTAATACTTTTGTAGGGCCTCCAGCAAATGGAATAGACAGGATTTCTACTTTAGCGGCTTGTGGCATGGAGGCGGCTTGCACGGGCAGGCTGGCTTGTCGAGAACTGTGATCCCCACCGCGCACAAAAACTAAGTAATTGCCATCCGGCGAAAAACTCAAACTGGTAATTTCTTGTCCATCATCCGTATCAAAATTGCTTATTTTTCTGGCTTGAAACTGAGGCCCTTCAGCCACATAGACATTTCTATGCCCCATTTCATTCATTGTCCAAGCAATGCGGCTTCCTTTGCTGGAAGCAGTTAATTCGGAAGGGAATGGAAATTCTAAGGCTGATCTTAACGTAAAGTTTTGTGCCTGTAACAAGCTTGTTGAAAGCAAAAAGCAGAGTAATAAAAGTCTTCTTAAATACATATCGATGATCTTAAATTTCTTTCAGGAATTTTCTATTGAATTTAATTGATAACAAAAAACCCTAAGATAAACTTAGGGTTTTTTATTTAGCTTCTAAGGTCTAAATTGTAAAATTATTGATCCCACCATAAACGTGCTGAACGCGGAGGATCGTTTGGAACATTAGCCCCATTTTTATTTCTCTCGGCCACTAATGGATAATCTAAACGACGTAAAAAACTTGGTAAAACTGCCCCAACAGGTAGGGTAAAGTCTTTATAATTAAAGTTATTACGGCGCACATCATTAAAGGCTTCTGGATTTAAATAAGTAGCAATATACTTTTCTTTAAAGATCAACTCTTTGGTTAATCCCGCTGCACCAACGGCTACCACAGGGTCAGCTAAATAAGCTATTTTCTCATTCGTAGGTACTTGTAATTTATCCATGTTGGCATTAATACCAGCTAAATAAGCATTGTAGGCACGTGTTCTGTCAGTAGCAAGAGCAGCTTCTGCCTCAATGAATTTTAACTCAGCATAAGTCATGATCAATAATGGAGAAGTATCTGATGTCCATGGTGAACTAATGGCGATATAACATTCATCTTTTACGGTGTTATTTCCCGGACCTTTGTTACCTGCGCCATTCGTTGTACCGATAAAAATATTATTTACGGTTGGATCGGTGATTTTCTTTAGGCGCGGATCAACTACGCCATAAGTTTTACCATTCAGATGATCTATAAATTGCTCAGAAAGCCAACCACCTAAAGATAAAGCCGCATTATTTCTGGCTACGGTAGCCCAGTTGTTTCGCGTAGGAAAAGTGGCCATGCCTGCATCCTGTGCATTAGACTGAAAAGAATTATTCACTGCGGTTAAAACATCGGCTGCATTAAAGCTATTGGTTTTACTTACTTTAATCAGCATTCTGGCTTTTAATCCATAAGCTAATCTCAACCAATTTGCTCTTTGATTAGCGGCGCCTGTAGTTCCGTAAATTAAATCATTAGCGGCATTTAGTTTAATCGTAGCATCAGTTTTAGCTAATTCCGTAATCGCTTCATCTAATAAACCCATAGCCGCTGTGTATACACTTTGTTGTGTATCATATTTCGGATAAAAGTTTTTTGGATCAAAGGCTTCTGAATATGGAATATCACCCCATAAGTCATTCGCTAAGATTAAATTATAAGCGAGCATCACATTCGCTGCACCAAGGTACTCACTAGATTTTTCTTCAATGGCTGCAGTTTTGAGCTGTTTTACATCGGCCATAGCAAAGTATAGGGCATCCCAAGTGCCGGAAAAATCTATGGTTTCATAGATATCACTGGCGGCGTTAGCCGTTGGATTTGCGGTATATTGTACATATGGTGTAATAGCGGAGGCCACATTATAACTGTTTATACCCATTTTACTGGTACTAGTAGCTAATAAAGCAGCTAAAGTAGGTTTGGAAACCTGATTGGGATTATCATTCAATTCATCAAAATAAGACTTTTTACAAGCCGAAAAGAGAAGGCTGGACGCCGCGATGAATAAGAGCCCGGTTCTATATATATTTTTCATTGTTTACAGATTAAAATCCAACATTAATAGTGAATAAGAAACTTCGAGCGGCAGGATAGGTAAATCCTGCAGAACCATCTACGTTACTTCCGCTATCGGCCGAAACAGATTCAGGGTCTAAGCCATAGTATTTGGTGTATAACCATAAGTTATTTCCAGTAACCGAAATGGAAGCATTACGAACCACTTGGCTTGGTAACCATTTTTTCGGTAAATTATAGGATAATGAGGCCGAACGAAGTCTAATCCATGAAGCATCTTGAACGAATGGCTCTGATAAAACACGATGATATAAACGATAATAACCTTCGCCATAATTTACACCATCAGGTCCAACGCCTTGGCCTAACCAAACTTGTTTGGTATTTGGTGTGCCATCAGCTAAACGGCCATCGAAAACTTTAAAGCTTCTCCGATCAGCTGTATAATCCGCAATACCGAAAGCCGAGTTGAAGTTTTCTAAACGATTAAACTTCTGGAATCCCCAGCGTCCATCCACTAAAGTTGATAAAGTGAATTGTTTATAGCTAAAGGTATTACTCCAGCCGCCAACCCATTTAGGCTGACTGTTTCCTAATAATTTTTGGCGCGTTAAAGAAGAGATAGGGAATCCGTTCGCTCCAATTAAAAGCGGTAAAGATTTGTCGGTCACATTTGGATCTTCGGTTTTATCACCATAATATCTTAGATAATAAGAACCATAAATATTTCCATAAGGTTGTCCTTCTACTAATTTAAAGTTTACTGGAGAATTGATATAACCTCCTGTTCCGGCTCCATAAGTAATAGGGGCCCCGTCTTTTAATGTAAGAACACGATTGCGGTTAGCGGAATAGTTTAATGTAGACTCCCAAGAGAAATTACGGGTTTGTACAGGAACCCCGCTTAATACAAGCTCTACCCCTTTGTTGCGGATAGTTCCAGCATTAATTGAAGCGGTTACATATCCCGTTGCAGAAGTTACATTAGCTCGAATAATTTGGTCCTTACTTAAGGAATAGTAATAGCCTACATCAAAAGTTAAACGTTTGTTTAAAAAAGCCATTTCTAAACCTACATCATAGGTATCCGTAAACTCAGGTTTCAAATTCGGATCGCCTAAGTTAGAGGCAATAGTTAAGCCCGTTACTCCAGTTGGTAATCCTGTATAGTTGGAGAACCCTGTAGAAGTAGAGTAAGGAGCGGCATCTTTACCAATTTGGGCATAGGAGATACGCAATTTACTTTGGTTGATGAATTCCGGTAATTTAATATGATCAGAGAACACATAACTTAAACTAGCCGATGGATAGAAAAAGGAACGATTATCTGGGGATAAGGTTGAAGTGATGTCGTTACGTCCGGTAAGGGTCAAGAATAAATAATTTTTGTAATCAAACATCGCTTCTCCAAAAAATCCATTGGAACGATATTGACTTAAAGAGTGATTTGGTGTTAAAACTTTAGCATTAACTAAACGGAAATCGTTATATATACTTAATTGACTTCCTAATACACCGGTGCTCACTGCTTTACGGTCATAAAGCTCGAAACCTACACGTAAGGTTCCATTGATGTTTTCTGTTATTTTTTTGTTGAAGGTAGCTAAGAAGGTAGAGTTAATGGCACGATAAGTGGTGTTGTAATCGCCTACAAAACCATCGGCATTATCATATACGTTTTCACCTGGCAAGCCTAATCTTCCTGGAGCCGTACGGAAACGATTATCGGTATAGGTGTCTGCACCTACGCGATAAGATAAGCTTAACCAATCTGTTGGCGCATAACTGATATTTACACCACCGATAAAACGATTCACATTGTCTTTTAGGCGGTTAGTTGCGGCTCCAAAAATTGGGTTATTTGTACCTCTCCATACTTGTAATCCGTTTGGTTGAATATAATCTCTTACATCCCAACGGCCAGAAAAATAAGTTAAACTTTCACCGAAACGGTCAGCATCATAACGATAACCGCCAGATTTAGTATAAGACATATTTAAACTAGCTGTCCATTTTGGACTGATTTTGATATCGGTGTTTAAACGACCAGATAAATTTTTATAATCGGTGAAAGGAAGCATTCCGTCTTGTTGGAAAGAGGAGAAAGACGAAAACATGCGTACAACTTCATTGCCTCCAGTAACAGAGATGCTATTACGCATTTGAGATCCTTGATCAAATGCATTTTTATAGTTTTCGAATAATTTGTCAGGATGGCTAGGGTCAATTAGCTTGGCTTCGGCTATCGTTGGACCCCAAGCTGGGCCTAATCCAATAGGTGTATAGACACCTAAAATCCCAGCAGTATATTCAGTTTGAACGGCTGGTGTTTTGTTGATGTTATCAACGCCATAGGTCGTTGAAAAATTTGTTCTAATACCACTGCCTTTTCCTTTTTTAGTGGTGATAACAATTACCCCATTTGCCCCTCTTAAACCATAAAGCGCTGTAGCAGCTCCTCCTTTTAGGATGTTCATGGTTTCGATGTCTTCTGGGTTTAAATCGGATAAGCGGTTACCTACCGAGCGGGTATTTGTTCCTGAGCCTGATCCTTGTAAAGAGGTGGAGTTGTCGATTTGTACCCCATCAATTACATATAGCGGGTCATTAGAGCTACTGGCATCGATTGAGTTAATTCCTCTAATTCGAATACTTGCGCCTTGGCCGGGTCCTCCGCCCACACTAGTAATAGTAGCACCAGCCACTTTACCTTGTAGTGCATTTAAAATGTTAGGTTGCTTGTTGATGTTCAACTCTTCTGCGTTTACACCCTGCGCTGCATAACCTAAAGAACGAGCTTGGCGGGTAATACCTAAAGCCGTAGTAATTTCTACTTCTTTAAGTGTAGTTAAATCGGTTTTTAGCGAAACATTAATGGTGCTTTGATTGCCCACAGTAATTTCTTGGCTAATAAATCCCAAATAACTAAATACTAAAATGGTTTGGTTGTTTGGTACAGGAATAGAATAGCGTCCATCTTGGTCGGCAACGACGCTATTATTACTGCCTTTGATTTTGATTCCGACGCCTGGAAGACTTGTGCCATCTTCAGCGGAAGTTACTTTTCCAGTAATGGATTTTACCTGAGCCAAAACAGGTAAATTAATCAGCATTACCAGGATAAGTAAAAGTGTGGTTAAAACTTTTCTCATGGTTTTTTGGTTAGTTAGTTAAATGCAATTTAATTAATAAAATTTTAATAATTGCAAACAACTTGCTGATTTTTAAGTTGTAATTTAAATCTTATAGCCTTTAGCAATAGGGATGGTATGGCCGGCAACAATAATTGATTTACTGGATATTTTTTCAATTTTATGCCGATTTACCACAAAAGCTCGATGCACCTGTACAAAGCTGCTAAGTGGTAATTGGTTTAATATTTCTTTTATGGTGGTGCGGTATCGATAGTTATTTTTTTCGGTGTAGATGATTACATAGTTCGCATCAGATTCTAAAAAATAAATATCTGCGATAGGCAAATTGATTTTAAAATCATTCTCTTTGACTAATAATTTTGCTTTATATTTTTCTTGATGAGCAGATTGTTTTAACGCTAATTCAACAGAAGTGATTAAATCAATATTTTTAAAAGGTTTGGTTAAGTAGGAATAAGGCATTGTTTTTAATGCTTTTTCTACATAACTCTCCTGATCAAAAGCCGTTAAATAAATAAAGGGGATTTGGTAGGTTTCGGTTAGCAACCCGCCTAAACTAATCCCATCTTTTTCATTTTTCCCTAAATTAATATCTAAAATACAGAGTTCTACGGATTCCTTTTGAATGATTTCAAGGGCTTCATTCACATTTTTAGATTCTAAAACTTGATAAGCTTTCTCTTGTAATTGTTTTTTTATTTGTCTTCGATTCAGAAAGTCGTCTTCAACTATTAGTATTAAGGGATTGTTCATTATTCGGAGCGAGTTTATAATAGGGTTGCAGCAAAAATACAGCAAAGTATCCCTAAAATGGGTATTGTATCCCGAAAAATCCGAAAAAAAATAGGGCGTCCTACCTTCGCGCCTTATTTAATTATTCTAATATATTAAAATGAAGCAAATCAAGTTATTAATGGCCTTGCTTATCATCGGAGCAATGGCGGTATCGTGTAAAAAAGAAGAACTTCCAAACAACGAGTTTGTTTGAGTATGATGGGGTGAAAATTAAAAAAAAATACGGAATCCTCTAATCGAGGAAAGAAGGTTTACAATTTTAACTATACAGGAAATAATATCACCAAAATTGTAGAACAGAATGAGGATGGAATTGTAAAAAGCCAAAGCTTTATCTTTGGTGGAGAAAAATTAGATAAATTAATGATGTGGGCTGAGAATTATGAAACTGATTCTGAATCTTGTTTTTCTTGCGAATCGTCGGCTACCATTGAATATAATGCTGATGGAACCCAAACGATTAAATACTATTCAGGAAAAAATGGTATCGTGCGCAAAGAGGCTAAAGTAACTAATGAGAATTTATCGAACCAAGAAAATAAAATGATTGCCATTTCAGATAATTGCAGAGAAGCTTATGCGTTTGATAACTTTTCAAGAATATGGGCAAACCCATATCATAATATTTTGGGTTGGACTAGATTGGAACATGTAAACCCTTTAAAATTCTCCTTGATAAATTTATCTGGTTATGAGATTGAGAGCAGTTCTCGTTCAGAAGGCTCTAGATTTAACTTTAGCAGGTATTCAAGCAGTTTTCCTAGCCATGGTGATTACCCAAAGGAAATGGCGGCAATAGGCTATTCTACAAGAGCTCAGGATTATAAAGTAGAATTTTTTTACAATAAAAACGTTGAAAAGCCCAAAAGGGAAGTTGTTGAATAGCTAGAACAAAAAAATCGAAATTAACTCCGATATTCGCGCTTTAAATCAATTAAATGAAATTAAAACTTATCTTATTATCGTCTCTCTTATTCTCTGTATTTTCCAATGTAAAGGCCCAGCAGGTTTATTTTTTGCAAGGAAAGATTTTATCGGTTGATAGCTTAATTAATCTGGTCGAAACAGAAGATGCGATTAAACAAATAGATCTTTTAGCTGAACAAACGGATAAAAAACTGTCTCATAAAGATCAAAGGAAATTTCATTTAGAATTAGCTTTACTTAAAGCCAAGGTGTATAGCCGGAATTTTGAGCAAGGTAAAGCTTTAGTGATCTTACTGGATATACTAGAGAAATCAACTCTTGAGCAATTTCATAAAATAACCACAGAAGCTTATTTGCTATTGGCAGAGGTAAAGCGTAATGGAAACGATTTAAAAGAGGAAGAAAAGTACCTCAAACGGGCTAAAGAGGAGATAGAAAAGAATCAATTTGATGACCTTTATAGTAGTTATTATTATCAAATGTCGAGTTTTTATAGAATGAGGGGTGATTTTGATGGGGTGATTGCTAATGCTGGAAAGGCATTATTTTTTGGAAAGAAGTATCGCAATGAGGAAAATATAGCGTTTGCGCATACCATGCTGGGTGGCGGCTATGCAGGCAAGGGAGACAAGCAGAAGGCAATAGAAAATTATAATCAAGTTATTCCTTATTATAGAAAAACGAAAAATTATACTTTTTTGGCGATGATGTACCGCAATATTTCACGGGAACATTTCAAGCAAAGCGAAATCAAGCAAGCCAAAATCTATATCGATTCGGCTTATTTGTATTATGATAAAATGAGCTATTTCTATAAAGAGTATTTGCCTTTGATGCGTTTAGATTTATTTGCAGAAGAAAAGCAATGGGATTCTGCTTTCGTGTATATGAAAGATTTCCATAATTTGAGTTTTAGCAATTTACAAATTAGAGAGGCCAGTAAGATAAAGGATATTTCAGAGGGATACGAAAACGACAAGAAAGAATCGGTAATCAAGAACAAGAATAGGCAAATGATTTTGATCGCTAGTTTGCTTGCGGTTATTGTATTAGCTTCTATTTTGTTATACCGAAAAAACAAGGAAATAAGCCGTAAAAATAAAGTCATCAACAGACAATTGGCAGAACTTTCCAGAACATTAGACCAAAAGAAAGTGCTTTTATCAGAGCTTCAGCATCGAGTAAAAAACAATTTACAGCATGTGATTAGTATTTTGGAAATTCAGAAAGAAAGTGTGGATTTCAACAATATTGAAGAGCTTATCAGGGGTAATCAAAACCGCATTCATTCGATGGCTTTACTTCATAAAAAACTCAATGTAGCCGATGAAGCTAATGAAGTGGATTTGAAACGGTATATTTCAGATTTAGCTGAATTGGTTAAGGATTCTTATGATAACCATAAAAAACAAATTAATCTTCATATGAGCTGTGAAGTAGAAAACATTTCTATAGAAAAAGCTTTGCCATTAGGCTTAATTGTCGTAGAGCTTGTTAGTAACAGTATGAAACATGCTTTTAAAAAAGTAAACATTGGCCAAATTCATATTGAAATTACGAAAGGTGAAAAAATGAAACTCTTTTATGCGGATAATGGAACAGGCTTTGACTTTAATAAAATTAGCGAAAAAGGATTGGGACAGGAAATTATTAAAGGTTTAATCGATCAATTGGATGGTCGTACAGAAAGCCATAGTAATAATGGGTTTGAACTGACGATTTTATTTTAAAACTCCCCAAGCTTGTTCTGAGCCTATCCTATGCTTTTGAAAATGGTAATAGGTTAAAATTGGAATTCTGAAAATTCCTTTTTAATTTAACTTAGATTTTGTTTTCAAAGGAGGGAAAGATGAAAAAAGTAGGGACTGAAAATGAACATCATCGGAATTTGGCTAATTTCGATGTTTTAATTGCCAAGCTGATTAATTTAGGTAAGCAATACAAGCCTATACGAACAGCTATTCACCTGAGTGCTTTGCAGCTGGTTTCTCAAAATGCAAAAAACGCACTGATTAATGTACATGATCTGGAACAAAGGTATCAGTTAATTTTTATGGAGCGTGAATACTTTTTTGACCGTCAGCAAGAATTGATGAGTCAAATAAAGACCTATATTTTGAGTTTTACAGCCATGACGGAAT
This sequence comes from uncultured Pedobacter sp., assembly GCA_964592575.1. Taxonomy (GTDB): domain Bacteria; phylum Bacteroidota; class Bacteroidia; order Sphingobacteriales; family Sphingobacteriaceae; genus Pedobacter. The sequence goes on along the minus strand of CAZQFF010000008.1, from coordinate 67,127 downwards.
TGGAATTGTATTTGGTTTCAGGCTGTCGTCATATGCCTTTAGTTCATCTGGAGAAAAACTTGAGACACGATTTTCTGCTTCAGAATTGGAGTAAATTAATTCATTTAATCAAGACACTTGTGCACTATAAGCCAAGTCAAGCGGAGTTAGAAATCGAGGGCTTGCAGAACTTTTATATGGCATGGTATGAGAAGCATAAAGAACTTAAACAAGTAGAAGCTTATTTAAATCAAGCCTATACCATTAGGGAGGAAGTTTTTTATAGAAATCGCTATGGATTGGTAGCCATTGCCGGAATCGTTCGAAATTATATTAAATTCCATTTTGGCTGGAATAGTGGAATTTATAAACAAGTTATAGCCCTTCCGATTAAACGCAGCAAATGGGAATATGAGGAGCGATCAAAAGTTGCTGAATTTTTATAAGGAAATGCCAGATTTATTTTAAATTAGGTTCGTCTATCCTAAGTACATACGAATTATTGAACCTAAAAAAAATTAAAATGAATCGGAGAAGTTTATTGAAAAAGCTAAGCATTACCTTAGGAACTAGCTTGGTCAGCACAGAGGTTATAGCTAAATTAGCAGAGGATACCTTTGCTTATGAAATTCCTACACCTGAGCTGCATCAAGTCTTAGATAAGCCTATTACAGCCATTACCTTAGGGGCAGGTAGTCGAGGTACAGTTTATGGAAATTATGCGGCTGCTTTTCCAAATCAAATGAAGATAGTTGGGGTAGCTGAACCGAATGATTTTAGAAATGAACGCTATGCTAAAAAGCATGAGATTCCAGCTTCGCATCGTTTTAATACTTGGGAAGACGTTTTTAAGCAGCCAAAAATGGCTGATGCCGTGATTATTTCTACTCCGGATAATTTACACTATGGGCCATGCATGAAAGCTTTGGCTATGGGTTATGATATTTTATTAGAAAAACCTATTGCACCTACCGAAAAAGAATGTCGTGATATTTTAGCTTTGGCTCGTAAAACAGGTAGAATTGTAGCAGTATGTCATGTGCTTCGATATGCGCCTTATTTTGTGAAAATGAAAGAATTAGTGGCTAAAGGTGCTATTGGGGAAATTATTAGTGTACAGCATTTTGAACCTATAGAGCACACGCATATGGCGCATTCTTATGTGCGTGGAAATTGGCATAATTCTAAAGCGACAACGCCTATTATTTTGGGTAAATCCTGTCATGATTTAGATATCATTAAATGGGTGATTGATAAGCGTTCTATGAAAATTGCGGCCATGGGTGATTTAAAATGGTTTAAAAAGGAGAATGCGCCTGCTGGTAGTACGGCCCGTTGTACCGATGGTTGCCCAGTGGAACGAAGCTGTCCGTACTCCGCTATTAAGGAATATGTGGATCGAAACTCTCGTACTTTTGTATTAGATATTCCAGAAAATGTTTCGGATCGCAAGGTGGCTATATTAGAGAAATTGAAAACAACTAATTACGGACGTTGTGTGTATAAGATGGAGAATGATCAGCCAGATCACTATGTGACCACCATTCAGTTTGAAGATTCCGTGACCGCGAGCTTTTCTATGGAGGCCTTTACGGCATATCATGGCAGAAGAACCAGAATTATGGGCTCTATGGGTGATTTAGTAGGGGATATGACCGAATTAGTACACCATGATTTTATCAGTCGCAAAGAGACTAAATTTATTCCTAAAGCGGAAGATGTTGAAGGGTATAAGAATTCTGGCCATGGTGGCGGGGATTGGATGTTAGTGCGCGATTTTGTACAAGCTGTTTCTCAGCGTAATCCAAACTTATTAACCTCTACTATTGATGACTCTATTGAAAGTCATATCATGGGTTTTATGGCAGAGATTAGTCGTAAAGAAGGAAAAGTTATGGATGTGAAGTTATAGCTTCATAGCGAATGAATTGCCATTCTCCATTTTTATCTTTTTCATAATGGACTTGGTAATGTTGGGAAGTACTCAGGCTAAAGTGAAAACTAAAGCTATCGGCATGAGCATCCTTTGGTATAAATTGATTCATTATCGTGTTGGCTATAGCCTCCACTTGGGCAGCTTGTAAAGTTGACATATAAAAATAAAAGTAGTGAATTTTCACTACCTTTTTATTTTAAAAACTAAGATCTATCTTATCGCTTTCATTTCCAATTCGGTTGACAGCGCTTATCTTAATGGCTTTTAGGGCCTGCGTTTGATTCCCACTTGTGATTTGTTTATCTAAAAGGATTTGAGTTTCCTGACGGGTTAAAATTTGACTCATCCATTTTTGATTGTATTGGTAATAAACCACCCATTTAAATACCTCTTCTGCAGGATTATTTTGGATTGTAATTTGAATTTTATCGCTAAGATTTTGTACTTGAGCCTGAGGCGCTGCAGGTTTCTTTTTAGATAACCATGGACTAGCTGGTGCTAGTGCGGCTTCTTTATAAGGCCCTTCAATTAAACCTTTTCTTAATAATTCATATTGTTTTAGGGGGCCGATACTCCAATGCACAGCACCTTTGCTTTCTGGTGTAATACCTCTGGTAATCATGATTTGATTGATGACTTCATCAACATTTTTATCATCACCTCCTAAACCTACACTCATGCCTGGCCATAAGTGACGGTTTTTATAGTTTTCGCCTTTCCACCAGTTTAATAACATAGGGAAGCTTTGTCCTGGAGCATTTACTTTCCAATATAGCTGTGGCGTATAATAATCTACCCAGCCTTTATTTAACCATAGTTTGGCGTCCGCATATAATTTATCGTATTGATCAAATCCTTCAACCCCTTCTGGGTAACCTGGACGCCATATCCCAAAGGGACTTAAGCCAAATTTAACTTCTTTCTTTTCGGTTTTAATTTCTTTATAGAGTCGTTTGATAAATACATTGACCGATTCTCTTCTCCAATCTCCTCGAGATAATTTACCGCCCCTTTTTAGATAGGCTTGCCAACTGCTTTCATCTGGAAAATCCTCTCCGCCATTGTAGGATTCATAGGGATAAAAGTAATCATCGAAGTGAATGCCATCGACATCATAGCGTTTGACGATATCATTAACTACGGCTGCGGTTAAATCCTGAACTTCTTTTAAGGCAGGATCCATCCAATATTGTCCATCTTTAAGTTTGACTAATAAATTGGGCTTCGTGTTGACGATTGATTTTTCTGGAATGGATTTCATCGATAAATGATGAGCACGATAAGGGTTCAACCAAACATGTAATTCGATACCGCGATCATGAGCAGCAGCTGTCCAAAATTTTAATGGATCATAATAGGGTTCAGGTGCTTTTCCATGTTTTCCAGTTAAAAAATAAGACCATGGTTCAATTTTACTTTCATACAAAGCATCAGCTTGAGGACGAATTTGTAGGATAGCCGCATTAAAGTTTAAAGATTTTAATAAATCTAAAAGTGCAATAGCTTCGCTTTGCTGCTCCCCCGCACTCAGTCCGGCTTTACTTGGCCAATTGATATTCGCCACCGTTGCAATCCAAGCGGCCCTAAACTCTCGAGGAGCTTTAGGGCCGTTAATTGGGTTTTGTGCGTTGATTTGGCTGGAAATACCAAGGCTTAAAAGAAGTAGAAGGACTACTTTTTTAGACCATTTTATTTTCATCTTAGTTTAAGCCTCCTTTACGTGTTGGTTTTACTGGATTAGGCCATGTCCCCGGAGCACCTGTACGTGGATTGCTTGGTAATTCCGCTTTTTCATGACTCATGCGTTCTGGATCTTCGCAAGCCATATAAACTAAAATAGCGGCTAAAATAGCATTACTACGAATTTCGTCAAATACCAGTTTATCATAACTATCACGATTAGTATGCCATGTGTAGGTGCCATAATCCCAACCTAATGAGCTTAAGGAAAATCCAGGAGCACCTGCAGCAATAAAGGAAGAATGATCCGATCCACCACTGCTTGGCATGCCAGGGAAAGAAGTTTTAATTTGGTTTTTAATAGTATCAGGTACCGGTGCTAACCATTTAGGGATAAAATCTTTAGCTTTAGCAAAGCCAGATCCCGATAAATTAACTACACGTCCTGTACCATTATCTTGATTAAATAAAGCTTGTAAGTTTTTAATCACTTCAGGATGATCTTCTACAAAGGCACGCGAACCGTTTAATCCTTGCTCCTCTGAACCCCAGTGTCCAGCTAAGATAGTACGCTTAGGGTTTGGATAGTATTTTTTAAGGATACGCATTGCTTCCATAACCATAATGGTTCCAGATCCATTATCTGTTGCGCCACTTGCTCCATCCCATGAATCTAAATGTGCAGAAAGCATCACATATTCATTGGGCTTAACCGTACTTTTGATTTCTCCAATGGTGTTTTGAGCAGGCATAATACCCAATTCTTTAGATTCAGAAACAATTTTTAACGTAGGTTTTGAACCTGATTCTGCTAAACGATAAACTAAACCATAATCCTCAACGGATAAATTTAAAGTAGGGATTTTGGTGGTATTTGCGCCAAATATTTTATCAACGCCCCAGCCTAATGACCAATTGTTGATGACAATGGCTGCTGCCCCTGCATTCTCAATCGCTAAAGCTAAATTTTTTGCACTTAAGCCAGTTTTAGCTAAACGATTTCTCCAAGCATTTGTAGCATCAGCTTTTTCCTTTTTCATTTTTTCTACGGAGGTTTTTAATCCAAATTCCTCCCAGTTTTTATCAGGACGTCCTGAAATAGGATTCATAGAAATTAAAACCACTTTTCCTTTTGCTTGTGGTAACCATTTTACAAAAGCTAAAGAGTCTGCTACATCGGGAATGACAATAGCTTCAGCTTGGATGGCTTGACCTTTTGTGGAAGGACTCCAAGCTAATTGTGTGCCTTCTAGGGAACGAACTCTAGGGCTAATTAAATCGATATGTGTAACACCTCTTTCCCATCCGCGCCATTCACCCCATTTTTCATTTCTTCCAGTAATACCCCATGTTTTGTATTTATCTACGACCCAGTCGTGAGATTTTTGCATTTGTGGAGTACCAACTAAACGTGGTCCAATTTTGTCTAGTAATTCATGCGCTAACTTTTCTAATTGAGAATTATTAGTAGCTTCTGAAATCATTTTTTCAATGATTGGGTCTTTGGTTTGTGCGTTTACGGTTTGTGCCGTAAATAAGGCCGCTACAAGACCAACTTTGGCTATACTTGCCCAGCTATGTTTGTACAATTTCATAATGGTTTAATTTTCTTTGAATTTACACCATTAACATCTCCTTTGCAAATAAAAGGCTTTACCTAAAAATTTTGTTACTAAAAAAGGCCGTAATCATGATTACGGCCTTAACGAATTATTTGTTTATTTGCTAATTATAATTTTACGCCTAAGTATTTTGCAACGGCATTAGGATCATTAACATCAATTGTTTTTTCCATAGCAGCTCTTACTGAGCCAGGAACAATGACATATCTAAAATGTGAAAATATAGATGGAAATTTATTTGAATTTGCAAAAGCAGCAGGGATAGGTCCTGGTGTTAACCAATCCAAGTTGAGGGAGACAGAACCTGGACCTACTAACATGGTAATTAAATATGATCCATTGACATCTCCACTGCTATATACATACTTGTTTGCATAGGGTAATGGCACTAAAGAAGTAGGCCCTCCTTTTAGATAGCCATAGATTAATGCGTTATCTAAATGGGCTTGTGTAATGGCCTTAGCAGGAATAGTGAAATTTTTTCTATTTGCTGAAGAAAATACTGCCGTATCAGGAAGTGCTATCCAGTCACTATAAATTACATTGGCTGTTCCAGCAGGACCTTGCGCACCATTTGCACCTGGAATACCTTGAGGTCCAGCAGGACCCATTGGGCCAATTTCACCATCTTTAGCGCAACTGAATAATAATGTAGTGCTAGCAAATAATAGGCAAGCTAAAATAAAGTTTTTCATTTTTTAAATCGTTAAAATATTTGTTGAGTGAATAAAATTCAAATATCCTGATTGGAATGTTTTTCAAATAATTTCTGGGATATATTCCTTTTTTTGGGGATGAATGGAATTTTTGAGGATAAAATTTGCAAATTTTATATGTTTGAGGAAATATTAACTTTGTAGAAAATCAATACGTATGAAAAAACTTTATGTTACCCTATTGGGGATTATTATTTCTTTTGGAGCTTTTGCTCAAAGTCCATTGGCATTGACGGAAAGACAGGTGAATCTTGGCTTTGGTCTCTTTGAAAAAGGTACATCTTTTTTGGTGGGCATGGATTTTGGAATTATGGATAATATTACGGCTGGAGGTGAATTGGCTGTGCGTTCTAGAAATGTAGGTATTCCAGGTGGGAAAGTTCAATACAGAGGCTTTGGTTTAGGGGCCAATATGAATTACCATGCGGGTAAATTATTTAAATTAGATCCTAAAATTGATGTGTATGGCGGATTAAATTTAAATTATTTTAGATGGAATTCAGATGTTATCGATTATGATGGTCAGCCCTTAAATTATACGGGTAAATTTGCTTACAGTTCCGGTTTAAACGTCGATATTCAGATTGGCGGACGTTATTTCTTTTCAGATAGATTGGCGGCTAATTTAGAGTTTGGTGGTATGTCTTATAGTGGAGGAAAGATTGCCGTAACTTATATTTTAAAATAGATAGACTATTTATGATGTAAAAATGCCCTCTCTCTTTAGGATATATTCAAAAAGGGATTCAATAGGTTTTTGAATTATTTTCCCTACTTGAACTTGATTTTTCTCACATACCGCTTTTAATTCATCTTGATAAAAATAGGCGATTGAACCTACAAAATTGCAGGGTACTGATTTATACATTTTGTAGTCTTTAACATTGGTATCCATAAACTCTTGAAATCCGCATTTTAAGATTTCTTTAATAAATGGATGCGCTTTGTTAGGCAACATAAAGCGACTAAAGTTGGCTAGATAATAATTTGGTAAACTCTTTTGGTAAGTGTTCTCAATGACATTATGTTTATCTACTTTATACTCTTCATAGAATAATTTGGATAAATCTGCAGGCATGTTTCCATATAAGTAACTTAATAATACACGCTTTCCAAAATAAGTTCCTGAACCTTCATCACCTAATATGTAACCTAAGCCGTGTTTCCCATTATGAACTTCTTTGCCATCATAGTAGGATACATTTGAGCCCGTGCCTAAAATACAAGCGATTCCTTCTTCGTTGCCGCAAGTGGCATAAGCTGATCCAATTAAATCATGGTCAACAGATATAAAAGCTTTAGGGAAAAAGGCGGATAAACCATTTGAAATGATTTCATGCTTATCTGGAGAGGAGCAACCAGCGCCAAAGAAATAGACTTCGGAAGCAGCGTCGGCGAGTTCTAAAAGCTCCTTATGTTTCGTTAAAATTTTAGTTATTTCTTGAGCATTCAAAAAATAAGGATTAATTCCAGGGGTGCAAATGCTTTTGATTTCTCTATGAGCATAGACCAACCAATCGGTCTTTGAAGAACCACTATCAGCAACAATTATCATTTTCCTAATTAATGTTTAATGACCCACTTAATTCTTTTAGCGTAATTTCAGCTAGTTTAGCTTGGTACTGCGTTTCAATAAATCTACTTTCAGCATTTATAGCATTTCTTTGTGCTTCTCTTAATTCCAATGGAGGAATGCTGCCTAAACGATATTTTTCTAAAGTGATATTCAAGCTTTGCTTAGCAATTTCTAAATTCTTAGCTTCCAGATTTACCAATGATAAATAGGTGCTATAGTTTTGGTAGGCCGTATTAATCTGCGAAATCAAATCTAACTTAATTCGCTCATAATTTAGTTGGCTATTATCAATGGCAATTTTAGCATTTTTTTCATTTTGCCTTTGTAAAAATCCATTGAAAATGGGCATGGATGCCGTTAAACCATAGGTAAATCCATCGGCCTTAAATTCAGTATTAAAGCCCGTTGGAGAAGTGCTTTGACTGTGCTCATAGCCGCTATTTAATCCAATCCTTGGGTATCGATTGGATTTAATTTCTTTCAAACTTAATTCATTAATTTTCTTCTGCATAAAGGCTGCTTGAAGCATCGGGTTTAACTCTTGCGCTTGATTTACTAAATCCAATAAATTCAATTGGGCATCTGTATTGAGGTTCATTTGAACTTGAAAGTCAGTTTCCAGATTTCGAACTAAGAGTTGATTTAATCTGATTTTATATTGTCTTAAAAGATTTTTTTGTTGCAAGAAATTGGTGGTATCTGCATTATAATCTACTTGTGCAGCTAAGACATCTAATTTGGAACCTTTTCCTAATTCTAATTTTTGATTAGCCAATTTCAGACGCATGGTGGATACGTCGATAGAACTATCAGCAGCGATGACCATTTGGTTTTGACGCACGATATCATAATAGGCCATAATTACATTGGAAACCGTAGTGACAATAGTACCTTTAGCATTTACCTCTCCTTGTTGCTCTAATGCTTTTAGCTTGTCGTATGTTGCAAACATTTTGAAGCCATCAAAAATAGTCCAATTTAAACCTACGCCATATCTTAAATTTGTATTTCTGGCGCCATCAATTATCCGTCTGGTACCTGAAGCTTGAGTTTGAACGGTATTTTGTCTGGAACCACCTGTACTGAGATCACCTGTTAAATTAGGAAGCATTCCAGCATTCCCTGGATTCACGTTATTTTGAAGAATCTCTAATTCATTTTGTACAAGCTGAATATCGTAATTGTTTTTGAGTGCTAATTCAATAGCCTCTTGTAGCCTCAATATTTCTTGGGCATAAGAGCGATTTAGGCCTGCAAATTGTAAAGCAATAATGCAAGCGATAATTAAGCTATATTTCTTTAAGATTTTACTGTTTTTCATATGGTTTTCTCTTCTAATCCCTCAGCTTTTAAAGAGTCTTGTAATTCTTTATTTACTTTATGTTCTTTTGACCAGTAAGAGTAAATAGCAGGAATAACAAACAAAGTTAATACTAAGGAGAATAATGTTCCACCAACAATTACTGTACCCATACTCATTCTGCTTTTAGCTGCCGCACCCAGCGCCATGGCAATTGGTAATGCACCGATAGCAATAGCTAATGAAGTCATTAAGATTGGTCTTAATCGGGAAATAGAGGCCTCTCTTATAGCTTCCTGTACGCTTCTGCCTTGTTCCTTCAGCTGATTAGCAAATTCCACAATTAAAATTCCGTTTTTGGTTACAAGTCCAATGAGCATAATGGTACCAATCTGGCTAAAAATATTCCAACTTTGACCACATAACCAAAGGGATAAAAAGGCACCAGCTACGGCCATTGGAACCGTCATAATAATGATTACAGGATCTTTAAAGGATTCAAATTGGGCGGCTAGAATTAAATAAACTAATAATAAAGCTAATCCGAAAGCAAATAAGGTGTTTGATGAACTTTCTTTAAAGTCTCTAGATTCCCCACTTAAGTCGGTAGTGAAGGTATCGTCTAAAACCTTTTCAGCAATTTTATCCATCGCATCAATTCCATCACCTATACTTTTACCTGGTGCTAGTCCAGCCGATATTGTGGCTGATATGAATCTATTGTGACGATATAATTGAGGAGGAGAACTTCGTTCTTCCGTATAAACTAAATTATCGAGCTGTATGAGTTCGCCCGCATTATTTCGTACATATACAGAGCTTAGATCTATAGGATCTTTTCTTTCACTTACGTCAAATTGCCCAATAACTTGATATTGTTTTCCATTCATAAAGAAATAAGAAAATCTTTGTCCACTTAATCCCAGTTGAAGAGTCTGTGCAATATCGGAAATGGATACACCTAAATTATTGGCTTTATCTCGGTCGATTGTTAAGTTGATTTCTGGTTTATTAAATTTCAAATTCACATCCGAAGTAGAAAAAGTAGGATCTTGTGATACGGCATCCATAAATTGAGGCACTTTTTCACGAAGTTGCTCAAAGTTTTGAGCCTGAATGATATAGCTGATAGGTAAGCCACCTCTTCTTCCAACAGAAATAGTGGGTTGTTGGTTTACCGTTACTTTTCCTTCGGTGTAGGTTTTGGTAATCTTTGTTAATTGATCGGCAATTTGTTTTTGGGTTCTATCCCTTTCATCTGGATCCACTAAACCTACTCTGACAAAGCCTGAATTGGTTGAACCCGCCCCTCCAAAACCCGGAGAGGTGATAGAAATACTCACTCTTTTTTCAGGTATAGAATCCATTACCAATTGATTTACTTTATTCACAAAACGGTCGGTAAATGCAAATGATGAACCCTCTGGAGTAGTTACGTTCATATTGATGGCACTTCGATCATCATATGGCGCAGTTTCTTTCGGGAGAATATTCCAGAATAGGGCGATGAGTCCGGTACAAATTAATAATATCGGAATTGCCAGCCATCTTTTATTTAAAAAGGCGTTTAGATTTTCTTGATAAGTGTCATTAAGTTTAATGAAATAAGGCTCTGTCAGGGTATAGAATTTAGAAGGCGTATGCCCACCTTTTTTCATTAAATAAGCATTTAACATCGGCGTTAAGGTTAGGGACACAAATGCGGAAATTAAAACCGCGGCCCCTATAACGACCCCGAATTCTCGGAAGAGTCTCCCCACAAATCCCTCTAAAAATATTACCGGTAAAAATACAGCAGCTAAGGTTATGGAAATAGAAATAACAGCAAAGAATATTTCATTAGACCCTTTTATGGCGGCTTCCATAGGGGAGTATCCCTCTTCTACTTTTTTAAAGATATTTTCGGTTACTACAATCCCATCATCCACCACTAAACCTGTAGCTAATACAATGGCTAAAAGGGTTAATACATTGATGGAATAACCAAAAATGTACATGATAAAAAAGGTGGCGACTAAGGATACCGGAATGTCAATTAATGGTCGGAAGGCGATAGCCCAATCTCTAAAGAAGAGGTAAATGATAATAATTACCAGAACTAAAGAGATTAGAATCGTTTCTGCTACTTCGGTAACTGAGCGTTTAATGAAAATAGTAGAGTCTTGAGATATATTTAATTTAATATCCTCAGGCATGTCTTTTTTGAGTTTATCAAAGCGATTGTAAAACTCCTCAGATATCTCTAAATAATTCGCTCCTGGTTGAGGAATGATAGCCACTGCCACCATGGGTTTACCCGATTCTCTTAAAACAGTTTCTTCGTTTTCAGAACCAAGTTCTACTAAAGCTAAATCTTGAAGCCTTATTACACTATTTCCATCACTGCGGATAATCAGTTTATTGAATTCTTCAGCTGTACTTAGTTTTCCTAAGGTTTTGATGGTTAATTCTGTAGCCGCACCAGTTAATTTTCCAGATGGAAGCTCTACATTTTCACTGTTTAAGGCAGCTACAATATCTTGCGTAGTTAATCCAAAGGAAGCTAATCTTTGTGGATCAATCCTTATTCGCATGGCATATTTACGTTGTCCTTGTATTTGCACGCTACTCACACCTGGAATAGTTTGAATACGGTCGGCAATTACGTTCTCCGCAAAATCACTTAAATCAGTTACCGAACGAATATCACTTTGAATAGTCATCGATAGGATATTGTCTGAATTCGCATCAGCTTTACTAACTACAGGCAAGCCATCAATGTCTTTCGGAAGACTTCTTGCTGCTTGCGATACTTTGTCTCTTACATCATTCGCGGCTTCTTCTATATTCTTTCCTAATTCAAATTCAATGGTGATATTACTTGTCCCTTGATTACTGGAAGAAGATATGTTTCGAATACCATCGATAGAGTTGATCGATTTTTCTAAGGGTTCTGTAATTTGAGACTCTATAATATCGGAATTTGCTCCTGGATAAGAAGTTCTTACAGAAACAACGGTAGGATCAATCGAAGGATATTCCCGAATACCTAAAAAACTAAATCCGATTATCCCGAATAAAACTATCAATAAATTCATTACGATAGCTAATACGGGTCTTTTTATACTGGTGGTGGATATACTCATGTGCTTTGCTCCGCTAATTGAATCTGCTTATTTATTCACTTTTTGATCAATTACTCTCACTTTTACCTTAGATTCTGGTCTTAAGGCCATGGCACCCGTAGTTAAAACGGTATCGCCTACCTGTAGTCCTGAATTAATAACTACTTGATTTGCGGTTCTAGTGCCGGCTTCAACGATAACTTGTTGGGCTTTTCCGTTTTTACTGATATAAACCATTTTACCTTCTAAAACTGGAATAATAGCTTCTGAAGGCACTAAAATTACTTGATCTAATTGTTGGAGCGCTAAATTAATCTTTGCAAAGGAGCCAGGTAATAGCTCTTGATTTGGATTTGGAGCCAATGCTCTGATTTGTAAAGTTCTTGTTTGTGCGTTTATACCAGGTTCAACGGCATATACTTTTCCTTCATATTCTTTGTTAGAGGCGTCAGTTTTAAATTTAATAGGTGTGCCCACTTTAATTTGGCTGGCATATTTTTCAGGAATAGAGAAATTTACTTTTACTGGGTTTGTGTTCATCAAATTCGCAATATTAGTTGCTGGACTGATATACTCTCCATTGGAGATTCCTCTTAAACCAATTTTACCAGAAAATGGTGCTTTAATTTTAGTTTTGGCTAACTGCGCTCTGACTAATTGGGTTTGCGCTTTTAAAGATCTTAAATTGGCAAGGGCTACATCATACTCTTCTTGACTGATAGCACCTTTATCCAACAATTGTTTTGCTCGGTGTTCATTAGTCGCGGAGAGATTTTCTTTGGTTAAGGCATCTTGTAATTGGGCTTGAATATCTTGGTCGTTTATGGTAACTAAAACCGATCCGGCAGTAACTTGACTACCTTCTTTGAAAAAGATACCAGTTACCAAACCTGATATTTCACTTTTTAAAACAACCGATTCATTAGCTTCGATATTTCCAGTGATTTCAATGGAATTATTGAAATTGCTGACTTGAGCTATGATTCCATCTACGGCCAGTGATGGTCCGCCTCCACCTGGGCCACCCTTAGCTGATCCTGCACCTTTGCCTGGACCTTTACCGGCGCCTGGGCCTTCAGATAGCTTATTGTTTTCAGAGACTCTATAATAAATAAGATAAGTAAAACCTAGTGCTAATAAGATGTAAATGATATGTTTGATTTTCATATTTTTAGATGAAATGTAAATTGCCAGATTAGTGCAAAATTATTGATTTTTTTGGTTAATTTTTGATGTACTAACTATGTTACAGCCTATTTCAATATATTCGTTCCAGAAGTGTAAAGAAGTTTTATTTTTGTGTTAAACATATTTAAACATGAGCATTAAAAAATTATTATTGGGATCTGTTTTCCTATTTACTATGATTATGTCGGCAGAGGCACAAATTAAGGTGGCTTTTGAGGTGAGCTTTGTAGAGCCTCAAGCACATTATGCAGAAATAGAAATGAATATTTCTGGAATTTCGGATAAAAATTATGTAGATGTTAAAATGCCCGTTTGGACACCAGGTTCATATCTAGTGAGGGAATTTTCTAAAAGTGTAGAAGGCTTTGGGGCTCAAATAGCAGGAAAGTCTGTTAAATCGGAAAAGGTAAGTAAAAATACCTGGAGGATTTATCATAATAAGTCTAATTCGGTAAAAATTAATTATCGTGTTTATGCTTTTGAAATTTCGGTGAGAACTGCCTTTATTGATGCTAGTCATGCGTTTTTATCTTCAGCTAGTATTTTTATGTATCCAGCTGGGCATTTAAATGCACCTTCTACCGTAAAAATTAATTTCTGGGGTAATTGGAACAAAGTAAGTACAGGTTTAGAGCGCGTAGCTGGTCAAGCCAATACTTTTTATGCTAAGGATTTTGATATTCTATTTGATAGCCCAATTGAGGTGGGTACACAAGATACTTTTGAGTTTACTGCTTCAGGAGTAGTGCATGAGGTGGCGATGGTGAATGGTGGTAATTACGATAAGGAAAAGCTAAAAGTAGATATGGCTAAAATTGTTGAAGAGGGTACCAAAATTTTTGGAGTGAATCCGAACAAGCATTATACTTTTATCGTTCATAATTATAACCAAGGTTCTGGTGGATTAGAGCACTTAAACTCTACCGTACTTGGAGCAACACGTAATGGTTATACAAATCCAGCTCGTTACAAAGGCTTTTTAGATTTAGTTGCGCATGAATATTTCCACTTATGGAATGTGAAGAGAATGCGTCCTGTAGCTTTAGGCCCATTTGATTATGAAAATGAAAATTATACAACCAATTTGTGGGTTTCAGAAGGTTTTACTTCTTATTATGAAAATAAATTGATGTTAAGAGCTGGACATGTGGCTATGACGGATTTTGTAAATGCCTTGACAGGTGCTGTAGGATCGGTAATGAACACACCAGGTGCTAAAGTTAATTCAGCTGCAGAGTCAAGCTTTGATGCTTGGATTAATGGGGCCTATCGTCCAAATGAGAATTCTAGAAATACTTTTGTGTCTTACTATGCTAAAGGCGAAGTGGTGGGTATGTTAATGGATATCGAGATTGCACATGCAACCAAAGGGGCTAAAAGTTTAGATGATGTGATGAAAGCCATGTATGAGAAAAACATGAAAGAGGGTAGAGGCTATACGGATGCAGAATTTAAAGCAATGGTTGAGAAAGTTGCAGGTGTTAGTTTTACTGATTTCTGGAATAAATATGTAACAGGTACACATCCTATTGAGTTTGAAAAGTATTTTGGAATGGCGGGAATTAAAACTATTGACAATAAAGCAGGTCAATCTATCCCAACTTTAGGTGTTGTAACTGGACGTGGGGCTGCTGGTTTTGGAGCGGCTGCAGGTGCTGCGCCAAGAGTAACGGTAAGTGGGGTAACAAGAGGAAGTGCGGCATGGGTTGGCGGAATAAATGTTAATGATGAAATCATTAGTATTGATGGTGTGAATCCAGAGTCTAATCTAGATAGAATGCCAGCGATTGCCAATAAGAAAGTAGGTGATATGGTAAAGGTAGTGGTTCAACGTGATGGTCTGAAACATGAATTAGAAGTGAAATTAACGGCAAATGAAAATGTTGAATTACGTTCAACGATTTTAGAGGATGCCTCTGATTTACAAAAAGCAGTAAGAAAAAGATGGATGGGGATATAGTATCCTTTAATCTTGAAAGATAATAAAAAGCCCCGACAGCTTCAGCTGTCGGGGCTTTTATCATCATAAAACCTATAAGACTAAAAGGTAAATCTTAAACCAAGACCTAAGTCACCACCCCAAAATCCTGTGTTTGGAGATATTTGAAACGCAGGAACCCAGTCAAGAGAGATGTTGAAGGGTAAATCTTGAAATTTGTAATCTAAACCTAAGACACCATTTGCTGATAAATAAACCTCTCCATCAAAGCCATTAACTTTGTATGAACCAATGGTAGCACCTCCACCATAATAATAGTTTAAGCCTGGGGCTCCATTGATAGGTTTATAAACTTCATATAAACCTGTTAAATTGAAATAATCTGCTCCACTATTACTTCTAAAGTTTCCAATAAGTTCAAGCATTGCACCGCGTTTTAGTTCTGTTTTAAAACTAACGCCGTTTGCATTCCCAAATCTTCCCCCAATAGCATTTTTGTAATCTTGGGCATTTGCAGTTTGTGTGCCTAAAGTAAATAAGGCCATTCCTGTAATTAAAGTAATGAATAACTTCTTCATACAAATTTGTTTTTAATTTAAATAAAATTGTATGGTTATAACAAGTCAATAGCCTTTGTGTTTTAATTTTTTTTAAAAAAGAACCCTTTTTTTCTTAAAGCCTTAATAATGAAATGCTAAATGGTCTAAAAAGTACTTTTATTTAATTTTATGCAACAATTTTATTCTGCAAGCATAATATTTTTATTTTGGTTTGCGCCTATTGCGATAATTTATTAGATTTGAGTAACAGCCTATTTATTATAGGATTACTAAAGAAAGGAAATTTATGGCAATCGTTACCCGAGTATTCGACTTATTAGCTTGTAACCTCAATAACTTTCCTAAAGAGGAATTTGTATCTGGGAAAGTTCAAGGTAAGTGGATAAAATATAGTACAAAGGATTTCTGTGAAATTACTGATAATTTAAGTCGTGCTTTAGTTGATTTAGGTTTTGGTAAATCATCAAGAATAGCGGTTATATCGCCCAATCGACCAGAGTGGAATATTTCTGACTTTGCTATCAATCAAATTGGGGCATATCAAGTTCCTATTTATCCAACTTTAGCAGAGCATGATATTAAGTTCATCATAGAGAATGCGGAAGTTTCTTTAGTTTTTGTGAATGATAAAGTTTTATTCGATAAAGTAAAAAAGGTTAATGATAGTTTAGAAAAGCCAGTTTTAATTTATTCCTTCGAAAAAATTGAAGGCGTTTCACATTGGATGGAATTAGTGGAGCGTGGAAAGCAGGTTAATGTTGATTTGCAACCTTTTCGTGATGCGGTAAAGCCTGAGGATATTTTAACCTTAATTTATACCTCAGGAACAACGGGTACACCTAAAGGGGTTATGCTTACCCATGCTAATTTGGTTTCAAACTTTAAAAACTCAGCCGTTCTATTACCAAATGATATTTACAAAGGTTTGAGCTTTTTGCCTTTATCTCATATTTTCGAGCGAATGATTGTTTATCTCTACCTTTATGTAAATGTGAGTGTTTATTATGCGGAAAGCATGGATACCATTGTGTCGGATATTCAAGAAGTGAAACCTAATGCGTTTACGACAGTTCCGCGTTTATTAGAAAAGGTTTACGATAAAATTGTGGAGAAAGGTAAGGAACTAAAAGGGATTAAAAGAGCTATTTTCTTCTGGTCATTAGCCTTAGCAGAAGCATTCGAAATTAAAAAGGATTGGTTTTATAATTTGAAATTGGGAATAGCCAGAAAGCTTGTTTTTAAAAAATGGCAAGAGGCATTAGGGGGGAATATTGTTGTTATGGTTTCTGGTGGGGCTGCTTTGAATCCAAAATTAGCCAGAGTATTTTGGGCAGCTGGAATGCCTGTGTTTGAAGGCTATGGTTTAACAGAAACTTCACCGGTAATAACCGTTAATCACTTTGGTAATACTTATTTTGGATCAGTTGGACCAGTTATTAAAGGTGTAGAAGTTAAAATAGCAGAAGATGGGGAGATTTTAACCCGTGGAGAAAATTTAATGATAGGTTATTATGGTCGACCAGATTTAACCGATGAAGCTATTGATAAGGATGGTTGGTTCCACACCGGAGATATTGGAGAATTAGTAGAGGGTAAGTTTTTAAAAATTACAGATCGTAAGAAAGAAATTTTTAAAACAGCTGGAGGTAAATATGTGGCGCCTCAAATGTTAGAAAATAAATACAAGGAATCGCCTTTTATCGAACAGATTATCGTATTAGGTGAGAATAGGAAATTTCCATCGGCCCTTATTGTGCCTAATTTTCCTGCTTTAGAGAATTGGTGCAATTTTAAAGGAATTACTTATACTTCGAAAGAGGAAATCATTAAAGAACCTAGGGTGTTAGAGAAATATGAGCAAATAATTGCTAATTTAGGTTCTGAGTTTGGAAAGTGGGAACAAGTTAAAAGGTTTGCCTTAATCACAACAGAGTTTAGTATTGATGGAGGAGAGCTGACGCCTAAATTAAGTTTAAAAAGAAAATTTATTCTGGATAAGTACAAGCAAACAATTGATAAAATTTATATAGATGCAGAACAAAATTCATAACAAATTTGCCATTATGCTAATAGGAGCTTTAATAAGCTCCATTTTATTTTATAGTTGCGTAGGTGGACAATTAGGGCGGAATAACAGTGGTGAATTTAGAAAGGGTATGGTGGTGTCAGCTAGTGAAATAGCTTCTAAAGTAGGCGTGGATATCCTTAAAAAAGGTGGGAACGCTGTAGATGCTGCAGTGGCTGTACAGTTTGCTTTAGCGGTTGTATATCCCAATGCTGGAAACTTAGGTGGCGGTGGATTTATGGTTTACCGTTCTGCAAAAGGAGAATTAAGTACCTTGGATTTTCGTGAAATGGCGCCTAGTGGTGCCACTCGTAATATGTATTTGGATGAGAATGGAAATCCAATTGTTGATAAAAGCTTATATGGACAGTTAGCTGCTGGGGTGCCAGGATCAGTGGCAGGGATGGTTGAGGCACATCAGAAGTATGGGAAATTAAATTGGGCGGATTTAGTGAGTCCTGCTGTAAAATTAGCCCAAAGTGGCTTTAAAGTAACCGCTAGACAGGCTAGGGAACTCAATAATAATAGTAGGCGATTTAAGGAATTAAATCCATTAGGAACGGCATTAGTTAAAGATGGTGAATGGAAGGAAGGGGATTTATTAGTTCAAGAAGAATTAGCTTTTACCTTGAAACAAATTAAAGATAATGGCTTTTCTGGTTTCTACGAGGGAGCAGTTGCCGATTCTATCGTGGCGGAAATGCAAAGAGGAAATGGTATTATTTCTCATGCAGATTTGAAAAATTATAAAGCGATTTGGAGAAAGCCCTTAGTGGGTTCTTATCGTGGCTATGAAATTGTAACGATGCCTCCTCCATCGAGCGGTGGTATTGCCTTACTTCAATTATTGCATTCTGTGGAGCCTTATCCATTGTCTCGCTGGGGCTTTAATCAGGATTCTACGGTACAGCTTATGGTAGAAGCTGAAAGAAGAGTTTATGCCGACAGAGCTAAGCATTTAGGTGATCCTGATTATTATCAAGTTCCTCAAGAGACTTTAACTTCTAAGGCTTACAATCTCGATAGAATGAAAGATTTTTCTTGGGCGAAAGCTAGTTTAAGTACATCTATTCAAGCAGGGATTACAGCGCCAAAAGAAAGTGAAGAAACTACACATTTTTCTATTGTTGATCGAGATGGGAATGCTGTGGCGATTACAACTACCCTAAATGGTTCTTATGGAGCTGCGGTAACGGTTAAAGGAGCAGGCTTCTTATTGAATAATGAAATGGATGATTTTTCTGTTAAGCCTGGTGCACCCAATATGTATGGATTATTAGGCGGCGAGGCTAATGCTATTGAGCCCGGAAAACGTATGCTAAGCTCTATGACACCTGCTATCCTTTCTAAGGATGGGGAATTATTCATGGTGGTAGGTACGCCAGGAGGGTCTACCATTATTACCTCTGTATTCCAAACTATTTTGAATGTTGTAGATTTTAATATGCCGATGCAAAAGGCAGTTAACGCTAAGAAATTTCACCACCAATGGTTCCCCGATAGAATTGATATAGAACCTGAGGCTATTGATAGTTTAACTATGGAAAAATTAAAAGCTAAAGGTTATACTTTTCACCAAAGAAATGCTATTGGTAGGGTAGATGCGATTTTAAAGACCAAGTGGGGTTCTTATCAGGGTGGCGCTGATCCAAGGGGAGATGATGCGATGTGGGGCTGGTAAATTTTACGCTTGATGATATATTCTACAAAAAAGGGCTCGAATGATTATTCGAGCCCTTTTTTGTAATCTTTATTTTAGATAAAGTTCCGGTTACACGCCTAGTAATAAACGCGTAGGATCTTCTAATAATTGTTTTACTCTTACTAAAAAACCAACAGACTCACGGCCATCGATAATTCTATGATCATAAGATAAAGCAATATACATCATCGGTCTAATTACCACTTCTTTATTCTCTGCAATTGGACGCTCGATTATGTTGTGCATGCCTAGAATAGCTGATTGTGGGGCATTGATGATTGGCGTAGACATCATTGATCCAAATACACCACCATTCGTGATGGTAAATGTACCGCCTGTCATTTCGTCTAAAGTTAATTTGCTGTCTCTTGCTTTCGTCGCTAATTCAATAACTGTTTTTTCAATCTGTGCTAAGCTCATGCTTTCGGCATTACGAATAACCGGTACAACCAATCCTTTAGGCGCAGATACAGCAATTGATACATCTACAAAATTATTATAAACAATTTCTTCTCCTTCAATACGTGCATTTACCGCAGGGAACTCTTTTAAAGCCTCACAAACTGCTTTAGTGAAGAAGCTCATAAAACCTAAACCAACACCATGTTTTTCTTTGAACTGATCTTTATATTTTGCTCTTAAATCCATGATTGGTTTCATGTTAACTTCATTGAAAGTCGTTAACATGGCGGTCTCATTTTTTACACTAACTAAACGCTTAGCCACAGTTTTACGTAGTGGAGACATTTTCTCTCTACGCTCTTCACGAGAATTGGCAGCGAAAGTTGAAGGAGCAGCACTGCTTGCTGGAGCGGCACTCGCACTCGCTACCGGTTTATCTGCTGCAGAAGTTTTAGCATTTAAAGCATCTTCTTTGGTAATTCTACCATCTACACCCGTGCCTTTAATGTCTTTAGCGTCAACACCTTTTTCAGCTAATATTTTAGCTGCTGCAGGAGAAGGGGTTCCGGTAGCATAGCTACTTTTATCTTCTTTTGTGCTAGCTGCTGCTTCTGGACTAGGACTACTAGCTGCTGCGGCAACTACAGGAGCTTTTACTTCTGCTTTAGCACCTGCTTCTCCAGGTTCAATTGTACAAACTAAAGCACCTATAGGCAGTGTATCACCTTCATTGGCTATTGTTGTTAAAGTTCCTGATTGTTCAGCTGTCAACTCGAAAGTAGCCTTATCAGACTCCAACTCGGCAATGATTTCATCCATTTCAACAAAATCACCACTGTTTTTTACCCAACGAGATAAAACTACCTCGGTAATGGATTCTCCAACTGCTGGAACTTTTATTTCTAAACTCATGATAGTAAAATTATTTTTTATTTGAATTTGCTTTTGTTTTCTTTTCTTCTACTAAGTCGAAGGCAGTTGCAACAATATAAGCTTGTTGTGTAGCGTGTTGCTTAGTATAGCCTGTTGCCGTGCTGCTACTTTCTTTTCTCGAAATTACATCAATTTGATTTAATGTAGTCTTTCTTAATTTACGTAGCAAATATGGCCAAGCTCCCATGTTTTCAGGTTCTTCTTGTACCCATTTAATGTCTGTAGCATTTTTATACAATTTAAGAGCCTCTTCCATTTGCTTAACTGGAGTAGGGTATAATTGTTCTACTCGAACAATGGCTACTTCTTGACTTTGATTAGATTTTTGACCTTCCAATAAATCGTAATAGATTTTTCCTGTACAGAAAACTACACGTTTTACTTGATCCGCCTTCACATTTGCATCTAAAATCACTTCTTGGAATTTGCCATCTGTAAAGTCTTTTACCGGACTCACACATAATGGATGACGCAATAAGCTCTTAGGGCTAAATACCACTAAAGGCTTTCTAAAGTCGCGTTTAAACTGACGTCTTAAGGCATGGAAGAAATTAGCAGGTGTCGTACAGTTAAGTACTTGCATATTGTTTTCTGCACACAATTCAAGGAATCTTTCGATACGTGCCGAAGAGTGCTCAGGACCTTGACCTTCATAACCATGAGGTAATAACATGACTAAGCCATTTTCTCTTTGCCATTTTGTTTCAGAGCTCGCCACATATTGATCAACTACAATTTGTGCCCCATTAAAGAAGTCACCAAACTGCGCTTCCCAAATTGTTAAGGCATTAGGATTAGCCATAGCATATCCATATTCAAAACCTAAAACACCATATTCCGATAAATGCGAATTGTAGATATCAAAGTGTGCTTGTTGGTCTGAAATATGATTTAATGGTGTATATTCTTCTTCTGAATCTTCTAAAGTAAGTACGGCATGACGGTGAGAGAAAGTACCTCGTTTTACATCTTGCCCCGAAATTCTAACCCGTTTTCCTTCGCTTAATAAAGTACCGTAAGCTAATTGCTCACCCATAGCCCAATCAAAAACTTCAGTTTCAGTGGCCATTTTTAAGCGCTCTTCAAATAATTTTTCAATCTTTTTAAAGAACTTTTTATTGGAAGGCAAAGTAGCAATACGCTTAGCAATTTCAATTAATGTTGTCTTTTTAACCGATGTATTTGGAGAGGTTTCAAAATCTTTATCCGTCGCAATACGCATATCTGCCCACGCACCACCAAATTTTACATCGGTAGAGGAAGCTACAGATGCCTTCGCTTCATTTAATTTTTCTTGGAGTAGAGCTTTGAAATCTTTCTCCATTTCTTTAGCAAATCCAGCATCTAATTCTCCAGCTTGTGTAAGCTTTTGAACATAAATGTCTCTCGGATTAGCATGCTTTTCAATAGCTTTATATAAAAGTGGCTGAGTGAATTTTGGTTCATCAGCTTCATTATGACCAAAGCGTCTGTAGCATAGAATATCGATAAATACATCGTTTCTGTACTTCTGACGATATTCCATAGCTAAATTAATAGCGTAAACAAGTCCTTCAACATCGTCTCCATTTACGTGGAAAACTGGTGAAAGTGTTACTTTAGCAATGTCCGTACAATAGGTGCTTGAACGCGCGTCTTTATAATTTGTTGTAAAGCCAATTTGGTTATTGATAACCAAGTGGATCGTTCCACCTGTTTTATAACCATCCAAATTAGCCATTTGAATTACTTCATAAACAATACCTTGTCCAGCAATAGACGCATCACCGTGGATTAAGATAGGCGCTAAGCGGCTATTATCACCCTCGTATTTGAAATCTATTTTTGAACGAGACATACCTTCAACAATACCATTCACCGTTTCTAAATGCGATGGATTTGGGCATAAACTCAAGTGAACGTTTTTGCCTGTATTCGTTTTTATGTCTGTAGAATAACCTAAATGGTATTTCACATCTCCGCTAAAAGGAGAGTCTGCGCTATAGCTTTTGCCTTCAAATTCTGCAAATATATCCTTGTAGGCTTTTTGCATGATGTTAGCTAGAACGTTTAAACGTCCACGATGCGCCATACCAATCACAAACTCATCGATACCTAAATCAGCTCCTTTTTCAATTACAGAGTCTAAAGCAGGAATTAAGGCTTCGGCACCTTCTAATGAAAAACGCTTTTGGCCTAAAAATTTAGTACCTAAAAAGTTTTCAAAGGTTACGGCTTCATTTAATTTTTTAAGAATTCTTTTCTTCTCTTCAATCGTAAAATTAGGCGTATTTTTTGCGCCTTCCATTTTACTCTCTATCCAACTTAAAACTTCTGGAGTTCTAACATATTTGTATTCAGCCCCAATGGAACGACAGTAGGTTTGCTCTAAGAAGGCAACTAAATCTCTTAATTTAGCTGGTGCACCCATCCCAGTCTCAATAGTAGAATTAAAAACTGTATCTAAATCTGACGCTGACAAACCAAAGTTTTCAATGGCTAAGGTTGGTAAATGTTTTCTACGTTCTCTAACTGGATTAGTCTTAGTAAACAAGTGTCCTCTTTGACGATATCCATTGATTAGATTTAAAACATTAATTTCTTTTAAGAAATGCTCTGGTGTTTCTGAAATTACATTGGCAGCAGATGAGCCTCTTCCAAAATCAAAGCCTTCAAAGAATTTTCTCCACCCTAATTCAACAGATTCTGGGTCAGACTTATAACTCTGATATAAGGCGTCAATATATTCGGCATTTGCGCCATTAAGATATGATAGGTTATCCATTAGAATAGTATTACGATATTAATGCAAAATTAGGATTTTACCGCATATATGAGCAATAAAATAGCATGAAAATGTAATTAAATCTTAAAAATGACTTAAAGCTCTATTTGCCTCAGAATAGCAGTGTTAAATACGGCTTGATGCGATTTGATATTTTTTGTTTTCAAAGCCCTTGAGGAGTTTTTCATATTCAAATTGAGATAGTATTTTGGGGTCATTTCCTACACCGGCAATTTGCCCCCAATTACCCCAATTACTAGTTGGATTATAGTCCAACAGTTTTTCTTCAAAATAAGCTGCTCCAAGCGTCCAGTTTACATTTAGTTTTTGTACCAAATATGCGGCTGCCAATGCACGTGCAGGAAAAGTAATATAACCTGTTTGATTTAGAGTTTGCATAATTTGATCCACTTCTGGCTGCCCAGTTTGTCCCATTTTCCATTGATTTAAGGCCAAACTATTTTCTTTTTGAGGTATGATGAAATCGGATTTAAATCCATTGGCTCTGAAATAGATGTTTCCGTGTTTTTTAAACATAAAACGGAAGTAATCTCTCCAGAATAAACCCAGAAATATTTTTTGAAATAAGGATTTGTTTTGATTTTCTATTTCCTTCACTTTCCAATACACCATTCGAGGAGAAAGACTGCCTAGGGATAGCCAAACAGATAAGCTGCTAAAATAATCTCGCGAGATTTTGCCAACGGTATGACTATCTTCAATTAACTTGTCCAAATAAGCTAGGGCTTGTTTTTCGCCACCTACTCCTAAATGTTGCGAACCAGTTTCTTTTAAATTACCGTTTCCATTTGGATCTTGGAATAAGGAGCTCAAGCTAGGCATTTCGCCCCATTCTAATGGTTTTAGAAACTGAATTTGTTGAGGGATTTTAAAGCATGGTTTGATAATAGCCTCGCGCTCTGTTTTTTTCTTAAACTGTGTAAAAGCATCAGGGATGTCTTTAATTGGGAAAGGTAAATCTTCTTTATTATAGAGGGTGTGCCCAATAAAATGCTTTAAATTAACTTTCAATTTCCAAAGCTCATCTTCAACTGCCGAGGATACCTTGGTTTCTTCGCTTGCCACTTCCCGATGATGATAAACTTCAGATATATCATGATCTTTAACAATTTCAGGAAGGATGAGTTCTGGAATACCTACCCGAATTAACAGGTTTCCGCCTAAAGATTTAAGCGATTCTCGAAGTGACTCCACATTTTCTAACAGTAATTGGCTTCTATTCCAACCTGTTTTTAAAGTATGAAAAGCTGTTTCTTGGAAATGTCTAATATCGAAAATATAGACTGGTAAAATGCTATCTGCCTTGGCAATGGCTTCCACTAACACTTCATTGTCGTGAAGACGTAAGTCATTTCGAAACCAAACAAGTAAATTTTTAGACATGAATAGCGATTATTAACTTAGTTAATAACCTGCAATTTGCACATAATTGAGGAATTACATGCAGATATAGAAGTATTTTTACAAAGGAGCTACAAAGCAGAGAGCTAATTCAACTAAGATGTAAAATTACTCTACGATACTAACGATTTCGATGTCGAAATCTAAATTAGAATTAGCTGGTACAGCCCCGTAAACTGCAGCTCCATAACCTAAATCAGAAGGAACCAATAACCTTACTTTGCTGCCCACAGGTAAGCCACTTAAACCTAGTCTCCAGCCTTTTATTAATTGATATAAAGGTTGTTCTAAATCTTTGTCTCCACTTTGGTCAAATACAATCCCATTTAGAATTCTACCCGTATATTTAACTTTTAAAACGTCATTTACTCGAACAGGAGTTCCAGTACCTAAAGTGGTGATGTTTCTATACACCCTTGAAGGTAGTTTTGTAAAGCCTGTTAAAGCCTTATCTGTAATAAACTGTTGAATAAAGCGATCATCTATAGCATTTAAGTTAGATTCAGGAAACAAATTAATGTCGGTAACAATAATTTCATTAGGAGGAACTGGGTCTGAACCGTTTTTCCCATAAGCTAAGTAAGAAGGTAAAATAACTCTAGCTTTTCCGCCTCTATTTAACTGAGAAAGGACGATACGATAGGGGGTTGGCGTAACGTAGCCTAAATAATTGGCTACCATTCCATAATCATTAGTTTTGAAATAAGTAACGCCCTCTGTAGATTTCACTTCGGTAGAATAAAATACAGAGTCAGGATTGTTAATGGAAGCCCCATTTCCTTTATCTAATATTTGATAGTAAAAGCCACTTGGATCTTTTTCTGCCGTAATATTGTTTTTTCTCAAATAAGCTTGAATTTTAGCTTCATCAATTTCTTGTATAGTTTCATAGTCTTTTTGACAAGATTGGAAAACTAAAACTGAGCAAAGGCTTAGAATCAAGATTAATTTATTCGAAATATTATTAAGCATGCTATTATAGATTTATTAAATCAATGGTGAAATCGAGTGGCGAGTTTGCTGGAATACCTACTCGTGATTGGTTCATATAAGCCAAGGTTGAAGGGATAATTAATCTCACTCTGGCACCTTTTTTTATATTTGATTCAATCATGCCATATTGCCAACCCAAAATCAAACTGCCTAGGTTAAAAGTTACCGGACCAACAGACTTATCAAATACAGAGCCGTTTAACAATCTACCTTCGTAATTTACCGTAATATAGGAAGTTGAAGTAAGTGTTCCTGTCCCTGTTCCAGGTGAAATGATTTGACAGTAAACACCAGATGGGAGTTTTTCAGCTGGAATATTGTTTTTAGCAATAAATTCTTTTATCGCTTGATCATCTTTAGCTAATTGGGCAACAGGATCATAATCTTCTTTTTTACAAGATACACTAAGGCTCATGATCGCCAAGAAAAATACGAATAACTTCTTTTTCAACATCATTTGGCAAAAGTAAGCTTTTCTGCGATAAGCCACAATATTTAACCTATTTTAACATTTTTCAAAAAAACAGGCCAAGATAGAAATCTTGACCTGTCTGCAATTTTTATTTTTCTAGGCTTAGTAGCAATATTTATTCGCTTCAATTAATTGATTAGCTACAAATTGACGAGATTGTTTTACATTAAATGGTTCCATTTTAGTGAAACGACGTAAACCCACTAACATCATTTTTAGCTCATCTCCTTCGCCAAATGCCCATAGCGCTTCTTTACCTGCTTTTGCCACGCCATCTACAGCTTCTACAAAATAAATTTTCATTAATTCAATTTGTCCTTGGCAAGCTTCGGCACCACGCATAGCCACTAATTTTTCTGTACGTAGCATAGTTGATTCCGCTACATATACATAAGAAGCCATATCCGCAATATTCATTAAGATTTCTTGCTCTTTCGATAAGCTCATCATTAATTTTTGAACAGCAGCACCCGCAACTAATAAAGTTGCTTTTTTCAAGTTGGCAATGATTTTTTTCTCTGCGGCAAATAAAGTGTCATCTTCTTCTCCGAAATCAGGAATTCCCATTAATTCATTGGCTACCGCTGTGGCAGGCCCCATTAAATCTAATTCCCCTTTCATCGCGCGTTTTAAAACCATATCCACTGTCAAAAGGCGATTGATTTCATTGGTTCCTTCAAAAATACGATTGATCCTTGCGTCACGATAAGCTCTATCCATTGGGGCATCCGCTGAAAAGCCCATACCGCCATAAATTTGCACGCCTTCATCCACAGTAAAATCTAAAGCTTCAGAACCCCAAACTTTTAAAATAGCACATTCCACAGCAAATTGCTCTACAGATTTTAATCTGGCTTTAGCGCTATCCATGCCTTGTGCAATTAAATATTCATAAGTATCATCAATGTTTTGGCCTGCTCTGTAATTCGCTGAATCTACGGCATAGACTTTAGAAGCCATTTCAGCTAGCTTATGACGAATAGCACCATATTTAGAAATAGAGCGACCGAATTGTTGTCTCTCATTGGCATAATTTACCGCATGATTAATCGTAGCCTTAGAAGCTCCGATGGCTGCAGCAGACAATTTGATACGACCTATGTTTAAAATATTTACAGCAATTTTAAATCCATTTTGACGCTCAGAAAGCATGTTCTCTACAGGTACATGGCAATCATTAAAGAATATTTGACGTGTGGAAGAGCCTTTGATTCCCATTTTATGCTCTTCTGGGTTCATCGTAATTCCACCAAAAGTTTTTTCTACGATAAAGGCAGTTAAGTTTTGATCATCATCAATTTTTGCAAATACAATAAAGATATCAGCAAAGCCACCATTGGTAATCCACATTTTTTGACCATTGATCACGTAAGATTTACCATCCGCGCTAAGCTTAGCTTTGGTGCTTCCTGAATTAGCATCTGATCCAGAATTCGGTTCCGTTAAACAATAAGCTGCTTTCCATTCGCCAGTACTTAACTTCGGAATATATTTAGCTTTTTGATCATCATTTCCATAATATAAAATTGGAAGGGTTCCAATACCGGTGTGAGCAGATAAAGCTACAGCAAAGGAATGGCCAGCACCAATAACATCAGCCACTAACATAGACGTATTAAAATTCTTTCCGAAACCACCATATTCCTCTGGATTGGAAACGCCTAATAAACCTAATTCACCAGCTTTGGTTAATAAGTTAGGCATTAAATCAGGATCTTCATGAGAATCTAATTTTTCCAAATTAGGGAAAACCTCCGCTTCTAAAAAGTCACGGCAAGACTGAGCAATCATTTGTTGCTCTTCGTCAAAATCTTCTGGGATAAAGACTTCATTATAGGTGGTTTCTTTAATTAAGAACTCTCCGCCTTTAATCATTTTATGTTCTGTTGATTCCATTTTTAAAATCTTTAATTATTAATACAATTCAAATATTCCGGCTGCACCTTGGCCTGTACCCACGCACATCGTTACCATACCGTATTTTTGATTTCTAGTTTTTAATTCATTCAGTACTTGAACGGTTAATTTTGCACCTGTGCAACCCAGTGGGTGACCCAAGGCAATAGCCCCGCCATTTACATTAATTTTCTCTGGATTAAGGCCAAGTGTTCTGATAACCGCCAATGATTGTGAAGCAAAAGCTTCGTTCAGCTCAATAAGATCGATATCATCTTGTTTTAAACCTGCTTGTTTTAAGGCTAAAGGAATAGCTTCTACGGGTCCAATTCCCATGATTCTAGGTGGAACACCGGCAACACCATAGCTTACTAAGCGCGCGATGGGTTCAACGCCTAATTCTTTCATTTTTTTCTCTGAAACAACCATGACGAAGGCAGCCCCATCTGAAGTTTGAGAAGAATTACCAGCAGTAATACTACCACCAGCAGCAAATACTGGCTTTAGTTTCGCTAAAGCGGCTATGCTAGTATCCGCACGTGGGCCTTCATCGGTGTCCACTATATAGGAGCGAGTTTGTTTTTTAGATTGCGCATCTAAATAGGTTTCCGATACGGTAATTGGTGCTACACCAGCTTTTAAATGTCCGTTTTGAATCGCTTTTATCGCTTTTTGATGAGATTCAAAAGCAAATAAATCTTGGTCTTCACGCGATACAGAAAACTCTTTAGCCACGGCTTCTGCAGTAAGTCCCATGCCCCAATACCAATCTGGATTAGCCTTAGCCACTCTAGGGTTAGGTACTAATTTCCAACCGCCAAAAGGCATGCCGCTCATTACTTCTACACCGCCAGCGATAATGCAATCAGCCATGCCACTTTTAATTTTGGCTACGGCAGTTGCTATAGTTTCTAAGCCAGAAGCGCAATAACGATTTACCGTTACGCCTGGAACTTTATCTGTGCCTAATCCCATTAAAGAGATCATTCTTCCTATGTTCAATCCTTGTTCAGCTTCTGGGGTTGCATTTCCAACAATTACATCATCAATATCCTCATTATTTAAATTTGGAATAGTGGCAACTAATTGACGGATTACATCAGCTGCTAAATCATCCGCACGAGTAAATCTAAAAACACCTTTAGGTGCTTTACCTACCGCACTTCTTAAACCTGCTATAATATATGCTTCTTGCATGATTTCTTCTTTTAAATGTTTAAATCCTTAGTTACGTAGAGGTTTTCCAGACTTTATAATAGATTGAATTCTCTCTAAGGTTTTTCTTTCGGTACAAAGTTGTAAAAAGGCCTCTCTCTCTAAATCTAATAAATACTGCTCGCTTACTTCTTGCGGCGCAGATAAATCACCACCACACATTACATAACCTAGTTTTTCAGATATTTTTTTATCGTGTTCTGAAATGAAATTTCCAGAGAACATACTGTTTGCACCTGCATAAACAATTCCTAAACCTGAATTACCTAAAACCTTGATGTTTTTTCTTGGGCTAGGTTTAGTATAACCTGAATTCGCTAATGCTAAGGCTTTGGTTTTAGCATCGGCTAATAACCTCGCACTGTTCATGGTTATACCAGCTTTTTCTCTTTGGATATAACCTAATTCAATGGCTTCTTCTGCTGAGGTTGAAACTTTTGCTGTTCCAATCGTTAAGAATTTCTCTTTTAAAACGTTTTGAGCAATTTGATCATCTTTCATTTCATCGCCAGCACGCATAGCCATTTCTTTGGAACCACCGCCACCTGGGATCACACCTACACCAAACTCCACTAATCCCATATAAGTTTCTGCACTCATTTGGCAGTGATCAGCGTGTAAACTGAATTCACAGCCTCCGCCTAGAGCTAGATTATGAGCCGCTACCACTACAGGTACAGAAGAGTAACGTATGCGCATAGAAGTGTTTTGGAAGAGTTTAATAGCCATATTTAACTCATCCCACTCTTGTTCAACAGCCATCATGAATATCATACCTACATTGGCTCCTGCTGAGAAATTAGCGCCATTATTTCCAATAACCACACCTTTATAGCTTTTCTCGGCTAAATCAATGGCTTTGTTAATCGCTGTTAAAGTATCTCCTCCGATGGTATTCATCTTTGAGTGGAATTCTACGCCCAAAATACCATCACCTAAATCTATAATCGAGGCTCCAGCATTTTTATAAAGGGTATGTTCAGCTCTTAAATGATCTAAAACGATTAAATCTTCAGATCCAGGAACTACTTTATAGCCTTTGGACTTGATGTCATAATAATGACGTACGCCATTTTCAACCTTGTAGAAAGAAGTGAAACCAGCATCAAGCATTTCGTTCACCCAAGCTGCTGCTTGGTGTCCCATTGACTTCATGCCTTCAATAGCCTCTTTAATACCAACGGCATCCCAAACTTCAAATGGACCAAGTTCCCAAGCAAAGCCTGCGCGCATGGCGTCATCTATTTTGTAGAGTTCATCTGAAATTTCTGGAATTCTATCCGATACATACTCAAATAGACCAAAGAAGGAAGTTCTAAATAATTCACCAGCTTTATCTTTAGCTTGTGCAAATACCTTCATTCGGTCAGCCACTTTGTCAATCGTTTTTGTTATATCTAAAGTTGCTGATTTAACTTTTTGCTGTGGTTTATATTCTAAAGTCTTTAAATCCAAAGCTAGGATTTCAGATTTCCCATCAGCATTTTTAATTTTTTTATAAAAACCTTGTTGAGTCTTGTCGCCTAACCAATTGTTTTCAGCCATTTTTTCCACAAAAGCCGGTAGCTTAAAATAAGCTCTAGCTTTATCTTCAGGGCAATTATCATATAATCCTTTTGCTACCTTGATCATCGTGTCTAAACCGACCACATCAGAGGTTCTAAAGGTGGCGGATTTTGGTCTTCCCAAGGCTGGACCTGTAAATTTATCTACTTCCTCAATGCTCAGACCCAATTTTTCTACATTGTGTAAAAGGGCCATGATCGAGTAAACGCCAACGCGGTTAGCAATAAAAGCAGGGGTGTCTTTACAAAGAACAGTAGTTTTGCCTAAATATTTATCTCCATAAGTCATTAGAAAATCAACAACTTCTGGATTGGTAAATGGCGTAGGAATAATTTCCAATAATTTTAAATAGCGGGGAGGGTTGAAGAAGTGTGTGCCACAGAAATTGGCTTTAAAGTCTTCTGAACGGCCCTCTGCCATTAAATGAATAGGAATTCCAGAAGTATTTGAGGTAATCAAACTACCCGGTTTTCTGTATTTTTCTACCTGCTCGAAAACACTCTTTTTAACATCTAGGTTTTCTACTACCACTTCAATTATCCAGTCATACTGGCTAATTTTAGATATATCGTCTGTGAAGTTCCCCGTTGTGATTCTAGAAATAAACTTTTTAGAATAAATAGGCGAGGGGTTACTCTTTAAAGTAGATTGAAGTGCAGTATTTACAATTCTGTTCTTCACTACAGGGCTATCTAAACTTAAACCCTTTGCTTGTTCCGCTTCATTCAATTCTTTTGGAGCAATATCTAGAAGCAAAACTTCCACTCCAATATTGGCGAAGTGACAGGCAATTCGAGAGCCCATAATACCCGAACCTAAAACGGCTACTTTATTTATTTTTCTATTCATCTTGATCAGTATGAGCGTAAGCCAAGGTTAATTGGTTTACTTTATTAAGCGTATCTATTAATTGAGACCTTTCTTTAACAGAAAGATGTTTATATAAATAATCATTAAATGAAATCACTACATTTCTAGCTAGTTTTCTTTTTTCTACTCCAAATGGCGTTAAAAATACTTTTACTGAACGTTTGTCCTCTTTATCACTTTCTCGATAAATTAAGCCTAAATCCTCCATGTTATTCAGCATTCTCGATAAACTTGTCGCTTTAACACCAAGTAATCCTGCTAAGGCGGAAACAGCCGTTCCATTGGCTTCTATGTTAATTAAAACGTAGCCTATGGATTGCGTAATGCCAAACTCAGCAGCAATTTGATTATACTTGTTGGATACATTCTGCCAAACGATTTTCAAGAAATAATCTACGGTTTCTTTATGTTTCATTAAATA
This sequence comes from uncultured Pedobacter sp., assembly GCA_964592575.1. GTDB lineage: Bacteria > Bacteroidota > Bacteroidia > Sphingobacteriales > Sphingobacteriaceae > Pedobacter. Next base: position 34,806 of record CAZQFF010000008.1, on the reverse strand, counting down.
TTATGCTTGCATAACAAATTTAAATGAACAATTTCTAAAAAGCAAGTATTATTTCATTTTTTTCATTTCGCTGATTTATTCTAACGCACCAGCAAATTTCCAATTCGTTTTATAGTTTTCTGAAGGCGGACTATTTAATAGATAGGATCTTAGCATTTCAACTGGCATCGCATTTTGCTTCAGAATAGTTTCATGAAAGTCTATAAAGGTCATTCGACCTGAATCTACAATTTCTTCTTTGAGGGCGCGGAATTGCAGTCCTCCTAACATATAACCTATTTGATATAATGGGCCATATCCACCAGTAAAAGAACGTCTAACTTCCGCTTCTGCATTAGCTCTTTCAAATCCAACTTTATCGACTAAAAAATCAATACATTCCTTTGGCGTCCACTTATTTAAATGATAATTCATAGAAAATAAAATACGTGCACAGCGATGCATTCTCCAAAATAACATACCTATTCTATCTTCTGGACTTTTGGCAAAGCCTTTATCCCAAAGCAGCATTTCCCAATATAATGACCAGCCTTCTGTCCAAAATGGGGTATCAAAAGCTCTTCTATAGGTATTATATCGACTCTGCATAAAATATTGAAGGTTATGACCAGGAATTAATTCGTGATGAACAACAGCCCTTGAAAAATGACGATTATTCCCTCTTAAGGTCATCAATTGTGCCTCCGCCGACATACTTTCATGTGGATAAGCGATTAATACAGATTCTCCACCTAAAAAGAAAGGTGCGAATAATTGCTCTTGAGGACTTAACATACGCATTCTCCAACCTTCTTTGGCTAAGGCTGGAATTTTGATCAATCCTTGAGTTTCAATAAAACTAATCGCTTCTTGTGCCAAATCATAAACTAATTCAGGTTGTTCACCTAATGCCGGATAGGCTTGTTTTACTTGCTCTAAAGCTTTCTTCCAATCTTTGCCAAAACCCATTTCTTGGCTAGCCTTTATCATTTCTTTCTCACACCATTCAAACTCCCTTAAAGCAATTTTTTCTAAGTCAAGAGGGCTGTAAGCAATCATTTCTTTTTCGAGCAATTGTTGGAAAGCTTTTTCTCCTATAGGGTTTCCTAAAATGCCAGAGCCGTCATCTCCAACTCTCCAGTTTTTTTGCAAGGTGCTTAAGTATTTTTGATGTTGGTCAAAAGCCTCATAGATTTGTTTAACTATTTCTCTGCTTGCAGCCGTAAAAGCGGGGTCATATCCCTCATAAAACTTATAAGCTTCTTTAAAAGTTGAAGCATATTGGTTGCTAGTTTGTAATAACCAATTTATTTGAAAGCTCGATTCAATACTTGCGGTGTTTTGCTTGAATTGAGTCGTACTTTTTTCAATTTGCTGCCCTATCTCTTTAAATTTTGTTTCCCAAACCTTTGGATCTGGTTTATCACCTACCCGACGTATTTTTTCAAATTCAATAATTCCGTTTAAATAGTGTAGATTAAGCTGATATTTTTTAAAATCTTGCGCCTCTTTTTGGATGTTTTCTAAATCCGTGCTAATATTTCTTTTTAGCAAAGTATAATCAATTTTATCGCTTGTAGATAAATTCGAGTAATTTAACTGTTGCAGCTTATTTAACCAATCTTTATAAAACTCCTCTGCTCTTTGTAAGTAAAAGGGGGAACGTTTTAAAGGGTATTTTCTCTGAATAAGTTGATGATCAGCTTGGTAATTTTGAACATGCCACATCATTTCAGGAAGGCTAGTTAGCAGCAAAAAAGATAGACAAAGAGATTTTAACATGGCTTAAGTTTTTAGAAAGTTACCATAAAAAAACAATAATCTTACCGTTCTAAATAGAAAAAAAATAAAATCTTATTATTTTGATCCTTCCTGTTTTCTAAGTTCAAGAGTTTAAATATTAATGGAATATGAATAAAAAAACCATACTTATTATTTACTTTTTCTTTAGCCTGCCTTTAGTAGCTTGGGCTCAAGGTAACCAAGAGAATTTAGCTTGGTTAGCCTCATTTAATTCTATTAAAATTAATACCAAATGGGGAATCCATACCGATGTGCAATGGCGTTCCCAGAATAATTATTCAGGCACTAGAAACCTCTTATTTAGACCTGGAATAAGTTATTTTTTTAATGCCAATAATCAAGCTACACTTGGTTATTTATTCGTGCATACAGAGAATGCAGGTTCAAATACTCAAGAGCATAGAATTTGGCAACAATTTATTCATGTGCAAAAAATATCCAAGCTGCAGTTTAGCCATCGATTTAGACTAGAGCAAAGGTTTTTAGATAAGGATCAAGATAATTTTAGTCAGCGATTCCGTTATTTTATACGCACTGTTTTGCCTTTGGAAAAACAAGAAGGGAAGTTTGAAAAAGGATTGTTCGCCGCTTTACAAAATGAACTTTTCTTTAATATACAGCATCAAAAAGCTACAAATGGAAAGTTTTTTGATCAAAATCGAGCTTTTATAGGTTTAGGTTATCGATTAAACAAGAGTTTTGATGTTGAATTAGGTTATTTAGATCAACAAATTAATGGTACCAATCAGCATAGTCGCCATCAAATCATGCAATTAGCTTGTTATGCTCGGTTTTAAAACCAAAGCTCTTTGATTAGGATATAAATGCCAGTGATTAAAACAAACCAGCCAAAGAAAGGCTTTAATTTTTCTCCTTTAATTTTGTAACTAAGGGCAGAGCCTATAAAAATGCCCACTAAAGCAAAGGCTAAAATGGTGAATAAAAATATCCAATCAATAGGAACAATGCCTACCGAGCCTAAAAATCCAATTAAAGAGTTTACAGAGATAATTAATAGGGAAGTGGCTACCGCATTTCGCATAGGAAGCTTGGCTTTGAAAATTAAACTAGGTATGATTAAAAAACCTCCTCCTACGCCTACAAAGCCTGTTAAGAGTCCAATGATAAAGCCGGGTAAAATAAGTTTAGGCGGTTTCATTTCCGCCTTATCTGCGCTATTATCCACTTGATGTTTGATCATTGAGGTGGAAGCAATAATCATCAGTATGGCAAAAACCAGCATAATGAATAACTCCTTGGTCAATATCCAGTTTCCAATACTAAAAAACTGCTCTGGTAATAGGCGCATGATCCATTTGCGCATAATGAAAATGGAAACAATACTAGGAAAACCAAAGTAGAAAGCAATTTTAGCCTGAATTAGTTTTTGTTTAAATCCTTTTAAACTACCAACCAAGGCGGCTGCACCTACAATAAACAAGGAATAGGTGGTTGCCACACTAGGGGCTAAATGATAAATATAAACTAATACGGGTATCGTTAAGATGGAACCTCCACTGCCAATTAAGCCTAATGTAATGCCTATTAATATGGCACATAGATAACCAAGAATCTCCATAGCCGTAAATGTAGCTATTTTATCTTTTATTTACGCCCCCTGAGCCAACTATGCGTTTTTGAATATGAGGATTTCCAGTGTAATAAATGGATCCAGATCCAGAAATAACAGCGTCTAACTTATCACTTACTTGCATATTCACGTTTCCTGCGCCTGAAATAACGATATGGGCATTTTTGGCTTCTCCCGAATGGGATAGGGAACCAGACCCAGAAATAGAACATTGTAAATGATTGACCTGCGCTTTTGTTATTACACGCCCAGAACCACTAATATTAATGTTTAAATTTTTTGATTTGATATCATCTAAAACTTTTATTTGTCCTGAACCAGATAAAGAAATGGCCTGTAAACTTTTAGCCGAAACATAAGCTTTGAGCTTTTTGTAAAAATGCATCTTGTTCCAAACTTTCCAGCTTTCCTTAGATTTTATCACTAAATTGTTGCCTATTACCTCAACGGTTAAATCTTCAATGGCTTCTTCGTCACCTTCAATTCGAATCGCTTCTTTTTGATTTAATTCTACCGTTACGTCCATTGGAACCGCTAAAGCTATTCCAGTAAATTCTCCTAGGTTAATTGTCTTTGAATATGTAGGGCTATATACTGAAAAATTAAAGATTTTATGAAAAGTTTCGTCAGCTGTGCTTGATTTTGTAACTCCCGCTACAATAGCTAAAGTTAAAGCAGCTGCAATTAATAAATTTTTTATAGGTAACATAGGAATGGTTTTAATGTTTATCTCTAATGATAACTAAGAGACAAACATTAAAACCAAAACGTTGCATGGCGCTTGAAAAAAAATTATTTTTTCAAAACCGGCAAGGCTATAAATGAAGCATGGCTATTGTTATGATACAATCTATGTGTAGATTTTTGGAAGTCGCTTGCTTTTGCTTCATAAATATTCATGAATTTCTGTGGATTACGATCCGCTAAAGGAAACCAAGAATGTTGTACTTGAATCATAATTCTATGTCCTTTTTTAAAGGTATGTCCCACGTCAGGAAGGCTGTATTTCACCTCGGTGATTTGGTTCGGTACAAAGGCTTCAGGATGTTCAAAGCTGTTTCTAAACTTACCTCTAAGAATTTCCCCACGAATTAACATCTCATAACCACCCATTATCAATCCTTTTGGATTAGGGCTGTCTTCTGGTAGCACATCAATTAATTTCACCACAAAGTCTGCGTCACTTCCTGTGGTGCTAAAGAATAGATTAGCTAAAACGGGGCCCGTTAAAGTAATATCTTCCGTTAATACATCGGTTTTATAAGTAACGACATCAGGTCGTCTGCTGGCGAAACGTTGATCGGCAACCATATACTCACGACTTCTACCAGAAAAAATTCCATCTTCAAAAGGAACGGGTTTATTTGGATCTGAAATATATTCATTGAAGCTGTTTTCCTGATTTGGCTTTTCAAAGCTTAAACGCCCATTCTCATGAAAGTAAAGATTTTTGTAGGTCATCTCCGCAGGAGGCCATTGCTCAAAACCTTTCCATTGATTGCTGCCCGTCACAAAAATATTAGCCTCAGCGGCATTAAAACTGCCTTCTCCCTTCAAATAGTATTTAAAGAAAGGCAATTCTAATTGTTGCTGATAATGAATACTAGTGGCTTGGTCAAATTTCATGTCCCCAAAGCTTTCCCCTGTACTTCTTACCCAGCCTCCATGATACCAAGGACCTGCTACTAAAATATTTTTATTCTCTGGATTTTGCTTTTCTATGGCTTGATAGGTTGCAAATGTTCCATAAGTATCTTCTGCATCAAAAAAACCACCTACGACCATCACGGCTGGCTTTACTTTGTTTAAATGTTGTGTGATTGTTCTAGCTTGCCAAAAAGTATCTAAATTGGGATGTTTAAATAAGTTATTCCAGAACTTAATACTATCTGCGAAATAACGTGTTTTCAGATCCTTAACTGAACCCGCTTCTAAGTAAAAGCGATAAGCATCTTGAATCGGAAATTGAAAAGGTTTTGGTCCTTGAGCAGGTAAAATGGGTTTAGGTCTAGGTACCCCAAAACTACTCATAAATCTAAAAGCATCCATTAAAAATAAAGCGCCTCCATGATGAAAATCATCACCTATAAACCAATCGGTTACTGGTGCTTGTGGAGAAACTGCTTTTAATGTAGGATGAGCATTTGGAAGTGCTGCGGTAGAATAAAATCCAGGATAAGAAATTCCCGATAAACCTACTTTTCCATTGTTCCCCTTTAAATTTTTGATCAACCAATCGATGGTATCATAAGTGTCCGTGCTCTCATCTATATCACGGGCTCCTTTTTTGGGATTATGCGGACGGATATCTTCAAAATTTCCCTCACTCATCCATCTTCCTCTTACATCTTGATAAACAAAAATAAAGCCTTCACGCATCAAACCAGGGAAACTGCCTAAGCTTAATTTATACTTATCTTCTCCATAGGGTTGAACCGTATAGGGGGTTCGATTTAATAAAATAGGATAAGTTTTAGACTTATCTTTTGGCAGATAAATGGAAGTAAATAACTTTACTCCATCACGCATGGTGATATAACGCTCAATTTTAGTGTAATTTGCCCTTACATAGGCAGAATCAGCATTTTGTGCAAAGCTAAAGCTCAGTAAACTGAGAAAGAAAAGGCTAAATAAAAGTAGTTTTTTCATCATAAACTTTAGATTGGATTAAAGTGGATCTGGAATAAAGTTAAATAATTGACAGCTAATTTGTAGATTTGCGATAATAAAAAATCAAAAATTATGCAATACGATGTAATTATCATTGGTTCTGGACCAGGTGGCTATGTAGCTGCTATCCGATGCGCTCAGCTAGGAATGAAAACTGCTATTATCGAAAAATATCCAACCTTTGGAGGAACCTGTTTAAATGTAGGTTGTATTCCTTCTAAGGCACTTTTAGACTCTTCTGAGCATTATCATAATGCGGCCCATAATTTTGGTGCTCATGGTATTGGCTTAAAAGATTTAAAAGTCGATATGAAGCAAATGATTGCTCGTAAAGATGATGTAGTCGCCCAAAATACAGCGGGGATTTCTTATTTATTTAAGAAAAACAAAGTTGATAATTTTCAAGGTGTTGGATCTTTCGTTGATAAAAACACCATCAAAGTACAAAAGGAAGATGGTAGTACCACAACTTTAACGGCTAAAAATGTAATTATAGCAACAGGTTCAAAACCGACAGCTTTGCCATTTTTACCAGTAGATAAAAAGCGTATCATCACTTCTACTGAAGCTTTAAATTTAAAAGAAGTTCCTAAGAAAATGGTGGTAATCGGGGGTGGTGTGATTGGTTTGGAATTAGGCTCTGTTTATGCGCGTTTAGGTACGCAAGTATCTGTAGTCGAATTTATGCCAAGCATTATTGCCACAATGGATGGAGGTTTAGGTAAAGAACTTCAGCGCGTGTTGAAAAAAACTCTAGGTATGGAGTTTTATTTAGGACATAAAGTGACTGGTGCTAGCGTAAAAGGTAAAGTAGTTACTGTAACGGCGGAGAATACAAAAGGCGAACCCGTATCTTGGGAGGCAGATTACTGTATCGTAGCTGTAGGTAGAACGGCTTATACCGAAGGTTTAGGTTTGGAAAATATAGGCATTAGCCTTGAAGAAAGAGGGCGTAAGATTCCAGTAAATGAGCATTTGGAAACAACTGTTCCAGGAGTTTATGCTATCGGTGACGTTATTAAAGGGGCCATGTTAGCGCACAAAGCGGAAGACGAAGGTATTTTTGTAGCGGAACGTATCGCTGGACAAAAACCACATATCAATTATAATTTAATTCCAGGTGTAGTTTATACTTGGCCGGAAGTAGCTTCAGTAGGCTACACAGAAGAACAATTAAAAGAAAAGGGTTTCGCTTACAAAGCTGGCTCCTTCCCATTCAAAGCAAGCGGAAGAGCGAAAGCAAGTATGGATACCGATGGTTTTGTAAAAGTATTAGCCGATAAACAAACTGATGAAATTTTAGGCGTTCATATGATTGGTCCAAGAGCGGCCGATATGATTGCTGAAGCGGTGATCGCTATGGAGTTCCGTGCATCTGCTGAAGATGTATCAAGAGCTTCACATGCTCATCCTACTTTCACAGAAGCCTTAAAAGAAGCGGCCTTAGCCGCTACAGAAAATCGAGCTATTCATATTTAAAAATGATTATTGCAAAGCCTTCCTTTTCGGAAGGCTTTTTTATTTATGATATGATTATGGATAAAATATTTGAAAGAATTAATGACTAATACCTCCCAAAACACCACATTGCTTCCCCCCGAATTAGAGAAGCATAAGGAAAAGAATGTACGTTTGGCTATCTCGCTCTTTTACTTGATGCAAGGGATTAGTTTTGCCTCTTGGGCAAGTAGAATCCCCGATTTAAAGAGCCATTTAAATTTAAGTGATGCGGTTTTGGGGAGTATTTTATTAACCCTTCCATTGGGACAGTTAATCACCATGCCCTTCTCTGGAAAACTTACTTCAAAATACGGGAGCTTAAAAGTATTACGTTTTTCGGTGCCTTTATATTCCTTTGTTTTATTAATCATTAGTCAAGCAAATAGTGGCTGGCAATTAGCCTTAGCCTTGCTGCTTTTTGGTATTTCTGGAAACCTCTGTAATATAGCTCTCAATACACAAGCGGTAGCGGCGGAGAGTTATTTTAAAAAACCGATTATGACCTCTTTCCACGGAGCTTGGAGTATTGGTGGATTTGTTGGTGCACTCATAGGCCTAGCCATGATGAATTTTCATGTTATTCCCTTCTACCATTTCATATTCGTCATGCTCCTGGCTTGGCTAAACGTATTTATTTCTCATGTTAATCTAATTCCCAAAAAGAAGCCAACCGAAGCGCATAAAAGCAAATTATTTCAAATGCCAGAAGGGGTGCTCATACAATTGGGTATCATAGGTTTTTGTAGTATGGCTACAGAAGGAGCCATGTTCGACTGGAGTGGGGTATATTTTAAGGAAATTGTCAAAGCACCACATGCCCTAGTGGTTTTGGGTTATGCTTCCTTTATGGTCATGATGGCTACCGGAAGGTTTTTAGGCGACGGAGTTATACAACGTTTTGGGAGAAAAAGAACCTTGCAAATTAGTGGTTTAGTCATTAGTATGGGGATGTTCATTTCTGTCTTATTCCCTCATCTCATTACCGCAACATTAGGTTTTATGCTGGTGGGATTAGGCGTTTCAGGAATTGTACCCATGGTTTATAGTGTAGCAGGTACCAAAACTAAAGTAGCGCCTAGTATGGCTATCGCAATGGTATCTAGCATAAGTTATTTAGGCTTTTTAATGGGACCACCACTCATTGGATATATCTCCGCTTTAGCCAATTTGCGTTATTCCTATGCTTTGATTGGTTGTTTTGGAATAATTATATCACTCATGGTTAGTCGTCTAAAAGCTATTTCCCACGAATAAAAAAAGGGGAATCCATTTGGATTCCCCTTTTTATAGAATTATTTAACTCTAATTATATGCTTAGTGTTTGATGTCAAACTCATTGACATCTTTGTGGTCGTAATCTTCTACCATCAATTCTTCAATTGGGCGACCTTTTTTATCCATACCAAATTTATGCATGATATTATCAAACCATAAATACATTACTGGAACGATAATTAAGGTTAAGAATAAAGAACTGATCAAACCTCCAATAATAACCCAAGCTAAACCATTTTTCCATTCCGCACCTGCACCACCAGCTAAAGCAATCGGAAGCATACCAATTACCATGGCGATAGTTGTCATTAAAATTGGACGTAAACGCGCGTGGTTAGCTAATATTAAGGCTTCACGTGTAGCTCTTCCTTCCGTTTTCATTTGGTTGGTAAAGTCAACTAGGATAATCGCGTTTTTCGCCACCAAACCAATCAACATAATTAAACCTAAAATGGTGAAAATACCTAAGTTATTATTCGTTAAGGCTAAAGCTAAAAATGCACCGATTACCGCTAATGGAATAGAGAACATAACTACAAAAGGATAAATAAAGTTATCGTATAGCGCTACCATGATCAGATACACTAATATGATAGAAGCTAATAAGGCAATACCTAAAGTACCAAAACCTTCACTTTGGTTTTCTTGATCTCCAGCCCAAGTATAACTTACACCTAATGGACGATGTAATTCTCCATTCGCTTCTTGTTTGTCTAACTCCGCTTGGAAATCTTGTACAATCGTACCCGTAGGTCTTCCAATGGATTGTGCTCTAACTGTCACGGAAGTCGTTTTATTTAAACGCTCTAATTGCGATGGTCCAGAACCCTCTACAATACTCGCAAATTGCATCAGTTTAATTTGTTGTCCTTTATTATTCGCAAAAGTTAGATTTCTTACATCATCAATGTTTTTTCTGTCGAAATCTTGAAACTGTACATTAATATCATATTCATACTGTCCTTTACGATATTTTGCATCGGTGTTTCCACTGAAGGCATATTGCATAGTCGCTCCAACAGTTTGTAAATTCAAACCTAAGGATGCCATTTTATCACGATCCACTTGAACATTAATTTCTGGGGTACCTTTTTCAACCGAAAGTTCGGTCTCTGCGGCACCTGGGATTTTATCTAATATCGCTTTAGCACGATCAGCATAATACATCGCAGAATCCAAATCTGATCCCATGACCACTAATTGAATATTTGCATTTTCAGCCGTACCCATAATGGAAATGTTCACCGTTTTGATATTAGCCCCAACTAATTGTTTAGATAAATCTCTAGATAATTGCTTAGATAAAATATCGGTACTTGTACCTGGTCTGGCTTCACGAGGCACCAATTTTACATTGATTTCGCCTTTATAAGCCGTAGCTTGTGTACTTCCAAAGTCACCACTAGCTTGGCCTACTGTAGAAATCAATTGATCTACTTCAGGTAGGCTGCTGAGGTAATTTTCAGCACGCATCATGTATTGATTGGTTAATTCTAAAGAGGCATCTTTAGGTAATTCGATTTGAACTAAAAACTCTCCTTTATCTGATTTAGGGAAAAATTCAAAACCAATATATTTTCCAGCAAATAGCCCACAAGAACTAATTAAAAGCATGAATACCCCAATTAAGGTAATAGCTTTATGATCTAATGCCCAATTTAAAATATTGGTAATCCAGTTGGTGAATTTAGATAATTGGGCTTCAAACCATACAATGATTTTTCCAAAGAAGTTTTTCCCTTCAATTTTCTCTAATTTACCGAAGCGAGAAAATAATAAAGGTACGATCGTAAATGAAGTAATTAAGGAAAGCAGAGTTGCAATAATTACCACAATACAGAATTGTCTTAAAATGTTAGCTACTAATCCTGTACTAATAGAAATCGGTAAGAATACTACCACAATTACAAGGGTAATGGAAATTACGGTGAATCCAATCTCTTGCGTCGCATCAAATGCCGCACGAACTTTGTTTTTACCCATTTCCATGTGGCGCTGAATATTTTCAATAACCACAATCGCATCATCCACTAAAATACCTACCACTAGGGATAAACCTAATAAAGACATTAAGTTTAGGGTAAAACCGAACAAAGAAATGCCAATAAAAGTAACAATTAAGGAAACTGGAATGGAAATCATTACAAACACCGCATTACGAATACTGTGTAAGAAGAATAGCATTACAAAAGCCACTAATACGACCGCAATCATTAAATCGAAGATTACCGCATCAGCTGATTCTAAAGTATAAATCGAACTATCGTTTACAATTTCTAAGTTCAAGGTATTAACTTTTGCATAATCCCCGTTCATTTTAGCTAAAGCGGTTTTAATTCCCTGACTTACAGCAACGGCATTCGCATCACTTTGTTTAATGATACTTAAGGTTAAGGCATTAGAGCGATCAATTCTAGAAATTTTTTCTGCTTCTTTTGAAGTTTCTTGTATGTCAGCAAAGTCTGATAATCTCACTTGAGCGCCCGAATTGGACGTGCTAACGACTAAATTTCTTAACTCTTCGATGTTTTTGTATTTACCCGATAAACGAACTAATATGTCTTGTCCATCTGACTTTACACTTCCGGTAGGGAAGTCTAAGTTCGAGCTTAAAATTTGTTGTTGAACTTGCAAAATACTTAAGCCAAAGGCTTTCATTTTAGTTCCATCTAATGCTACTTTAACTTCACGTTCCGAACCCCCAATGATATTAACCTGAGCTACCCCCTGCACCCTAGATAAATCGGGAGCAATTTTTTGATCAATTAAATCGTATAAATCAATATCCGATAATTTAGCGGTGGCTGCAATGGTGATAATAGGCATATCATCCAAAGAGAATTTGTTTAAGGTAGGTGTTTTAACTTCCTCTGGTAAAGAAGATAAAAGGGCATTAACTTTACGTTGCGCATCATTCAAAGAAATATCCACATTGGCCGCTTCGGTAAGCGTAACGGTTACAATGGAAACCCCCTCTCGCGAGATCGAGTTAATTTTCTTCACGTTTTCCATCGAGGAAACCGCATCTTCTATTTTTTTGGTTACTGTATTTTCAACCTCACTTGGGGATGCACCGGGGTAGATTGTCGAAACCGACACTACATTCGGAGAGAATTTTGGTAATAATTCATAGGCAAGTGAGAAATAACTTAATAAGCCTAGCAAGGATAAAGCGGCGAAAACCACAATAACCAAGGAAGGTCTTTTAATTGAAATTTCTGCTATTTTCATTTTTGTTTGCTTCTAAATCGCGTAAAAATTATTTAATAATGCTAACTGGAGTGCCATCAATTAGGTTAATTTGACCGCTAATGATTACTGTTTCTCCTTCATTTAATCCACTTAAAATTTCAACCTGAGTGCCTAAAATACGACCAGCCACTACATCTCTCATTTTAGCTACATTATTTGCTCTATCATAGATGAAAATTTTGTTTGAGCTAACTGAACCCACAAATGAAGTACGAGGAACTAAGATGACCTCTTTTTGTTTAGGGAAATCAAAAATAGCGGTACCATACATACCTGCTTTAATAGCAGCCTTCGTATTATTATTTAAAGAAATTTCAATCGGGAAATTTAAAGAGCCATCAGCTTTAGCTGCGATAAAAGTTACTTTTCCAGAAAATGTCTCTTCAGGGAAAACAGAAGATTGAATTTTAACCACATCGCCAATCTTTAAGTTTGCAACCTGAATTTCGTTTACACTTACTTTTAATTTCAATTTAGAAATATCAACTAATTCAAATAATTGTGTGCCTGGAGCCACAAATGCACCAACTTCAATTAATTTTTTATTAACTATACCATTGATAGATGAACGGATATTTGCATCGTTAGCTTTACGCTCTTGTTGTTGTAAACGAAGCTTGGCATTCGCTGTATTTAAACGGGCTTGATCTAATTGTTGTTGAGTAACGCCGCCTGTTTTAAAAGAACTTTCATAACGCGCTAAATCACGAGCTGCGGTTTCATAAGTAGCTTGAGCGGTTTCACGATCTGTATTTAAGATTTCTGCATCAATACGTGCTAAAACTTGACCTTTGCTAACTTTCGATCCTTCTTCCACAAAAATTTGTGCAACTCTTCCGCTATTTTCTGCTGAAAACATTAATTCTTGATCAGCAGCAAAAGTTCCATTTGCTATAAAGTCTAAGCTTGGAATAGATTTTTTGGCTTCTGCAACGTTAACAGCTACAGCTCCATTTCCTTCCGCGATAAAAGCTGTCTTAGCCTCATTTTTCTTTTTATTATTGGTGAGTACATAGCCAATACCTACTATAACTAATACTAAAATAACTATAGTTATGATTACTTTTTTCATGATTTATTTTGCTAGCGATTTAATGTTTCCTTGAGATTTAATGAATTGAATTTCGGCTATTTTATAATTTAATAGCGCTTGGTTGTATGAATTTTGAGCTTGAGTTAACGAATTTTCAGTTTCTAATAAATCCGTTAAAAAAGCCAGTCCATTATTATAATTATTTTGTGTGCTGAGATAAATTTCTTGTGCTAATTCCACATTTTTTCTTTGCAGATTAATGGTGTTTAGGCTATTCTTCATTTGAATTTTTGCATTTTCATAAGCCATATTCAAACCATTTTTAGCTTGAAAACGATCTTCCTCTAATTTAGCTATTTGTATGTCCGCTTGTCTAATTTTAGAGCGTGTTAAAAAACCATTGAAAATAGGTACACGTAAAGTCAAACCAATAGCTGATGAACCGAATCCAATGGCATTAGGGTTAGTCATCAAATAATCGAATTTATTTGATTGCGTGGCATAATTATAATTAGCCATTAAAGAAAGGGTAGGATAGTACTCCGAAACGAAAGCCTTTTTTTGAAGTCTTAATAAGTCAGATTGTACGTCAAATAATTTCATTTCTGTACGATTTGACATATCTAAACTGTCTGGGAAAATTGGGCTTTCTTGAATGGCTATAAATTCCGTTTCAGGAATAATAATAGCTTGATTTACCGACATGCCCATTGACAATTTCAAATTATTTTCTAATTGCGTAATGGCATTTTTAATCGTTTCTCTTTGTGTGTTTAAATTGGTTAAACTCACTTGAATTCGATCCACATCAATTTTTTTAGCTAATCCATTTTCAAATTGGTTATTAATGATTTTAGCGACCACACTTACATTTTTGATGTTGGTGTCAATCACATTCATTTGAATACGATTCACTAAAACCTGATAATAATTATTAGCCACTTGTTCAATTACTTGCTCTTCGGTTAGTTCCGCATTCAATGCATAGTAATTTTCACTCGATTTAGCAGCTTGCAAACCAGTGAAAACTTGTTGATTAAATAACTGTTGATTTAAGCTTACTCCAGCATTGGAATTCCATGTTCTCCCTAATTTAATAGCTTGGTCGCCAAATACGATTTGACCAATTACTGGATTATACGTTAAGCCTGAAGTAGCTGTTAGCTGTGGTAAAGCCTGCGATCTAACTTCTTGCGTTTTATATTTTCCCGCATCAATGTCTAAGATCGATTTCTTCAAATTAGTATTGTGACTTACGGCGTAATTCAAAGCCTCTTTCAATGTGATCTGCACTTGGGCTTGGCTAAGTTGTGGACTTAAAAATAGCCCTGCAATAGCTATAAGGCTAATTATTTTTCTCTTGAGAATCATTTTTGTTTTTATATACATAGGGTTATTGCTCTTCAATTTCGGCATTTAATTCTTGGATTATTTTATGGCCCTTCTCGTTACATACTCCATATAAAAAGTGCAAGGATATTTCTTGAAGAACTTGACTTATATTAAAATTACTATTTATTATTTGTTCGGACCGATTAAAAATCATATTTATTTGACTCATTCTCACTTGGGCAATAATTTCAACCTGAATCTCTGGACGGTATAGGCCTTCTTCCAAACCTCGGTTTAAATTGGCTACAATATCCTTATAAATGGATTCTTGTTTATAATTGTCTAATAGTTGCCAAGCTTGAGGATGATATTTTTGTAGCTCATAGAATAATTTGTTATTCAGATTGGGAATAGATTTTTTTATTTCTATGATACTTAAATAAATTTCTTCTACCGCGTTTCTAGCCTTTTGGCATCTTTCGGTATTCATGCAACGTAAATTTTCTAATCTTTCCTTGATTAATAAATTTACTAATTCATTCTTGTCACTAAAGTTTTGATAAATGGTTTTTTTAGACATACCCAAATGCTTGGCTATATCATCCATAGTCACCGCTTTGAATCCGTAAAGTTCAAACAGCCTATCAGCTTCCTTAATGATATGTGCTCTTAATTCCAATATTTTAAAAATTTCTCCGCAAAACTACGGAAACTTTTTTTAATTCCAAAGTTTCCGTAGCTTGAAATAAAAAAAAATCTGTCATCTTTATCTCATATATTTTTTAGCGGGGAATGATTACTTTTGTTGCATATAAAAAATGAATTCATGGCCGAAATCCTTCACAATGTCTCTTTAAAAGCCTACAATAGTTTTGGTGTGGAAGCAAAAGCCAAGTATTTTGCAGAAATCAATCAAATTGCCGATTTAACGGAGGTTTTTGCTAAAATAGATCGTGATATTCCTCTGTTAGTCTTGGGTGGGGGTTCGAATATGTTGTTCGTTCATGATTTTTCTGGCTTAGTATTACGGATGAATATTCAAGGCATCGAGGCTCAAGAGCATGGTAATCAAGTCATCGTCAAAGCAGGTGCAGGTGTTAATTGGCATGAATTTGTACAATATTGTGTAGGACACGCCTATGCAGGTATTGAAAATTTGAGTTTAATTCCTGGATCTGTAGGCGCAAGCCCTGTTCAAAATATTGGAGCCTATGGGGTGGAGCTAATGGATGTATTTTATGCCTGTGAGGCTTATGAAATTGCAACAGGTAAAATGCGGGTTTTCAAGCCTGAGGATTGTGAATTTTCCTATAGAGAATCGGTATTTAAAGGTAAACTTAAAGGGCAATATATTATTTGTCAGGTCAGTTTTTTATTGTCAAAGCAAGCGGAAATTAAAGCGCATTATGCAGCCTTAGCCGAGGCCTTAGCCTTTAAACAAATAACCCAACCAAGTTTAGCACAAATTGCTCAAACCGTAGCTGAAGTTCGTGTAAGTAAATTGCCGGATCCCAGTGAAATTGGGAATGCAGGGAGTTTTTTTAAAAATCCTATTATTCCCCAAGCTCAATTTGAGGCCTTAAAGTTAAAATTCCCTGAAATTGTAAACTATCCTATTGCTCCAAATCAAGTTAAATTGGCGGCAGCTTGGTTAATTGAACAATGTGGTTTTAAAGGCCAAGTGTATGGTAATACGGGCACTTGGAAAAATCAAGCCCTGGTGTTAGTTAATCATGGCGAGGCTACTGGTCAAGAGGTGTATGATTTTTCAGAAAAGATCATAGAGGCTGTTTTTGATAAGTTTAGCGTGCTTTTAGAGCGCGAAGTCAATGTAATTTAAGTCAAGCTAATTTTTTGGTATTATAGTTGTTTAGTTCAATTAAGAGTTTATTAATATTTTTTATTAACCATTCTTAAAATTGAACCTATGACACAGCTACAATTTAATTCGCAACTAAATGCGCATGCAAATTCTTTGCAGGCATTAGCCATGAAATTTACCAAAGATGCTGAGGATGCCCATGATTTAGTTCAAGACACCTTGTTGAAAGCCTTGATGTATTATGGCAAGTTTAAGGAGGGGACTAATCTCAAGGGATGGTTATTTACCATTATGCGTAATACATTTATTAATAATTATAGGCGAATGGTGAAAACCAATAGTCTGATCACCCAATCTGATGAAATTTCTTATGCACATTTACAAAATAGTGCGACTAAGAATTTGGCTACGAGTAAATTTGTAAGAAATGATATCCATAAAGCGTTGGCTACACTGCAGCCCGAGTATTATATTCCTTTTGTTAAGCATTTTGAAGGCTATCGTTATCATGAAATAGCGGAAGAATTAGATATTCCGATAGGTACTGTAAAAACCCGAATTCATATCGCTAGAACTATTTTAAAAAGATATTTAAAAGTTTATGCGAAAGACTTCTAAAATGTATAGATGATTTTACGCAAGGTAAAAGCGGGATAAGCCAGATAAATCTTTATTTTTGAGTTCAAAATTAGATTTATGAAGAATTTGTTTCTGTGGCTCAATATCATCCTATTGCTTTTACCTTTTTTGTTACTTCTTGATGTCAAGTATTTTAAGTTTAAAAATGTAGTGAAAAGCTTATTGCCTTCGCTAGTTTCTACGATTATTTTTTCAGAGATGGGTGTGTTTTTTGGCTTAATGAAAATTTGGAGTTTTAACCCAGATTATCATATCGGAATCATGTATCGTTATTTACCCTTAGAACAATATCTATTTTATTTTGGCTTTAATTTCTTCTCCCTATGTATCTATCAATACTGGAATGCTAGGCAGCCTAATCCCAATATTGCTTTATCCTTTGTATTTAGTAATTTTCTAATAGGCTTGAGTATAGCCTTATTGTTTGCTGGTTATTCGAAACTATTTAATGTGCTAAATGTATTTAGCTTCATGTTAATATTGATTTTAGTGGAGTATCGAGGTGCGCTCAGATTTATGCCTAAATTTTACCGGGCGGTCACCCCACTTTTGCTTTTATTTGCCTTCATCCAAATTGGCTTATGTCAAATCGGCTTTTACCAATTTACTTGGATTGATACCTTAAATGCGGCTATTTTTAAAATGCCATTTGAACAATTATTTATGTTTTTAGGGATGTTTTTATTGACTGTGGCTAGTTTTGAATGGCTATCTAATCGACGCTTTAAATATGCCTAATACAGAATACACCTTGTCTCAATTGGCCCTTAGAAATGGGCAAGATAAGCCCGAAATATGGGTAGCTTATAAAGGCCTTATTTATGATGTTACCGAGAGTAGATTGTGGCGAAACGGAAAGCATTACGAACATTGGGCAGGTCAAGATTTGACTCCAGAATTAGCCGATGCTCCACATACCACTCAGGTATTTGAGAAATTTAAGGTGGTTGGAAGATTAAAAAAAATCCCTTGAATATTTAAAATCAAGGGATTTCTTGAAAAAATAAAATTTTAAAGAATTTCGAATTTACTCAAGTGTACAAATTCCTGCACGCGATCTTGAATAGTCGCTTCATCTAAATTAAGTAAGCGCTCGGTGCCGAATTTTTCTACACAAAATGAAGCTAAGGCTGAACCATAGATTAAAGCATTTTTCATATTGTTGAAATTAACGGTGCCAACTTTAGCCATATAACCTATAAAACCACCAGCAAAAGTATCTCCTGCGCCAGTAGGATCGAATACTTCAGCTAATGGTAGGGCAGGGGCAGAGAATATTTTATCTTCATGGAACAATAAGGCCCCATGTTCTCCTTTTTTAATGATTAAATATTTAGGCCCCATTTTCAATATCTTTTGAGCGGCTTTAACTAAGGAATACTCACCCGATAATTGACGAGCTTCTGCATCATTTATCGTTAAAACATCAATTAGTTTTAAGGTGTCTAGTAAATCATCCATCATAATATCCATCCAAAAATTCATGGTGTCTAAAACGATTAATTTAGGACGTTTACGTAAACGCTCAATTACTGTTTTTTGAACGATAGGTGTTAAATTACCTAACATCAAGTATTCACAATCTTGATAACTTTCTGGAAGGATAGGATCAAAATTTTCTAACACATTTAGCTCTGTTTGTAAAGTGTCGCGGCTATTCATATCATTATGATATTTACCACTCCAAAAGAAAGATTTTTCTCCTGCTTTAATTTGCAAACCTTCGGTATCTATTCCGTGATTTTTGAAGTTCTCGATGTCTTTTTGAGGGAAGTCATCACCCACCACGGCTACAATTTTTGCTTGATTATAGAAGTAAGAAGCTGCTAAACTAGCATAAGTTGCCGCTCCTCCAACTATTTTATCAGTTTTTCCAAAAGGTGTCTCTATAGCGTCGAAAGCTACAGTACCTATGATTATCAGGCTCATATGATTTTTATTAAAAATATTTTAAAATTTTTCACTGCAAATATTGCATAAATAATTTAAAACCCCTAATATTGCAGTCCCAAAACACAGGAACATTTATCAAATAATAATTCTTGTTGTTTTAGCTAACACCAGCACTCCCGAATAGCTCAGCTGGTTAGAGCATCTGACTGTTAATCAGAGGGTCGCTGGTTCGAGCCCAGCTTCGGGAGCCAATGTAGAAAAGAGGTCAAATGACCTCTTTTTTTATGCTTGCATATTTTATGTAAGTGCTTACCATTATTTTTATTTTTTTTGTAACGAATATTATAGTTTGTTGTCCAATAACTGAAAAATATAAAATAATACACCCTACATCAAACCTATTTTAAACAACTTATGAAACCACAATCAATCCCGTTTAAGTGGATGCTTGTATGCTTCATTTGCGTAAGTGCTTACGCAAATGAAGCTAAAGCCCAAGCTATGTTAGCACATCAAATTACTGGCAAACTAAAAAGTAATAGCACGGAAAGCTATGATGACATTAGTGTCTATTTATTAAAGTCAACGGATAAATCTTTAGTAAAAATGGAACAGGCTAACGCCAATGGGGATTTTCTGTTTGAGCAAATTCCAGTAGGCCAGTATAAATTGATGGTGCAAAGTATGCGTTTTAAAATTTATGAATCTGAAAAATTTGATTTAGATAAAAATTTGGATCTGGGTCAAATTGTTTTAGAGGCCATTACTCAACAACTCAAAGAGGTGGTTATAGGCGGACAAAGGCCTTTAATTCAACAGTCTTTTGATCGAACCACGGTAAATGTATCGAACGCAGTCACCGCCGTAGGATCACATGCATTAGAGGTATTAGCTAAAGCTCCCGGCGTACAAGTTGATCCCAATGAGAATGTTTCCATGCGCGGTAGACAAGGCGTTATGGTTATGGTGGATGGTAAAGCCCTGAATTTAAATGGTGCAGATTTAGCCAATTACTTAAAATCATTGCAGGCCAGTCAAATTGAAAAAATAGATTTAATAACCAATCCTTCCTCTAAATTTGATGCGGCGGGAAATGCAGGAATAATTGATATTAGACTAAAAAAATCAAATCTCATCGGCACCAATGGGAATTTGTCCTTAACTATGGGGATGGGGAAATATGAAAAAATAAGCCCTAATTTGAGTTTTAACCATAAGCGTCCTTCAGCCAATTATTTTGGAAATTATACCTTCAGTCGAAATCGTGGATTTAATGATTTAGCGATCATTAGAGATTTCTATTCTCCAACACAAAATTTTCTAGGCTCCAATATCTATGATAACTATTTTAAAAATAGAAATAACACACATAATGTTCGCTTAGGTGCTGATTTTAATGTAAATAGTAAAAGTATCTTAGGCTTTACGGCAAATGGCATTTTTACAGATGTTGTGGCCAGCAGTAATTCCTTAGCCAATACCTATGATGAATCTCGTTTCAAAAATGGCGCCTTTCAAACTCAAGGCTTGAATAGCCCTACCCGTCAAAATTATAGTATGAACGTGAATTATAGAAGCAAGCTAGACACCATGGGCAGAGAATTAGCTATTGATGCTGATTATGCACAATTTAATATGGCCGAAACGCAAAACTATGTAACGGAGTATAAGGATGTCAATGGCATACCGACTCGAATTCCCTATAAATTGATGGGAGATTTACATGGTGCGCTGGAAATTAAATCTATTAAAGCAGATTATTCCACCCCGCTAAAGTCATGGGCGGCGAAATTAGATATGGGTTGGAAAAGCAGTTGGGTGAAAACCGATAATGAGGTTAACTTCTTTGATAAAAGTAATGCGACGGCTGTTTTAGATACGGGTAAAAGTAATCACTTTATTTACAAGGAAAATATCAATGCTTTTTATGTAAATGCCAACAAAGCTTGGAATAAATGGCAAGTGCAAATGGGGCTGCGCTTAGAGAACACGCAAGCAGATGGCTTACAAGTCATCAAGAATGATACTTTTGAGCACAATTACTATCAATTATTTCCAAGTGCTTATATAGGTTATGCTTTTAATGATGATCATCGTTTAGGAATTTCCGCCAGCAGAAGGATAAATCGACCATCTTATCGTCAGTTAAATCCCTTTAAAGCCTTTTTAGACCCTTTAACTTATTCCACTGGAAACCCTTATTTATTGCCTGAAATTAGTGAGGTCTATGAATTGAGTTATACCTTAAAGCAACAGTATTTATTGAAACTAGGTTATACGCATACCTCGGATAATATTGTAACCATTTTATCTCCTGATGTACAACCTCGTTCTGTTGTGCAAACACATAGAAATTTGGCCGATTATCATTTCTTTAATGCCAGCTTTAGTTTCCCTGTTCGGATAGCAAAATGGTTCACGAGTCATCAGGATATTACTACTTTCTATGGAAAATATCAAGGTGTTGTTGGTGTCGATCGCTTAGATTTAAGTCGTGTGAGTTATGTGATCAATAGTTCAAATACATTTAAAATAAATGCAAGTACAAGTGCTGAATTATCGGCTAGCTATCAAAGTCGCGGTTATTATGGCCCATTAGATTTTAAAGGCGTGTTTGTGCTGAATATGGGCGTGCAAAAACAAATTTTAAATAAGAAAGCTAGTGTGCGATTAAACTTTAACGATGTGTTTTTTAGCAATGTCGTGGATGCTAAAACTCAATTAGCTGGATATAATGAGTTTTTCTATCAAATGCGTGAGACGCAGGTTATGAATTTGAGCTTCAGTTATCGTTTTGGGAAAAGCAATGGAACCAGTAGCAGACGTCAGGGTGCTGCGGAAGAAGAGAAGAGACGTGCTAATTAATCGATCATACCGCTAGATTATCGGCTAAATTCCTTAACTTAGAACATCAATTTACAAGATGGATTTAATTAAGGATTTAGCCGAATTAGCATTAGCTACCCGTTTAAAGCGACTCAGTGAACGTCTTTCTATGGACGTAAGTAAAATATACAAGGAATCGGATGTGAATGTAGAAGCTCGGTGGTTTTTGCTCCTGTATTTATTGCAGAAAAATAAATTGATGGCCATCACGGAAATAGCCGAGGCTTTAAAGCTCAGTCATCCAGCTATCGTACAAATGGTGAACGAACTTTTAGAGAAAAAATTAATTCAAGCCAAGGTCGATAAAAATGACGCCCGAAAAAGATTGATTTCCCTAAGTCCTCAAGGCAAAAAAAGCTTGCAAAAACTGGAGCCCATATTAGGAAGTATCTTAGAGGAGAATAAAAAATGGATAAGTAGTGCCGACGCGAATATCATGTCGATTTTAGATCAGTTGGAAGAAGCCTTAGATCGGCAAAGCATGTATCAGCGGATTAAAATGAATCTCCTGAATAAGGAAGCTTAAGCTTTTCTTAACCGGATTTTAATGTAACATTTACTATCCTAATGTAAGAGATTGCTAAGGATTTAATAACTTGCAGCATGATAAACAAGTTTCGCATTTTTCTTTTTTTCTTTCTCGTTTTTGGAGGATTGAAGCTAGCTCAAGCGCAAATAGATACGGCGCAAAAAATTAGTTATGCGCGTAAAAACAGCCTAGAAGCTCAGGCTAAGCCTTATGTGATATTATTGTCTTTAGATGGGTTTCGATGGGATCTTGCTCAAAAATTTCAAGCTAAAAATATTTTAGCCTTAGCTCAAGAGGGCGTACAAGCTGAAAAGTTGCTTTCTACTTATCCTTCTTTAACCTTTCCAAATCATTATTCTATAGTAACCGGTTTATACCCAGTGCATCATGGTTTGGTAGATAACCACTTTTATGATACGCAAAAGGAAAAATATTATATAAAATCAAGTGTTGATGGAGCAACAGATAGTACTTGGTATGGGGGAGAACCTTTATGGAGGCTAGCAGAACAACAAGGGATGTTATCAGCCGTTTACTTTTGGCCAGGATCTGAGCATAGTAAAAATGGGATCCGCCCAAGCTATTATTATAAATACAATGAGGTAACGCCTATGCCTCAACGCCTAGGCGTGATAAAAAATTGGCTGGAATTACCAGCAGAAAGAAGGCCACATTTCATCAATATCTATTTCCCTGAAGTTGATAAAGCGGCCCATAAATTTACTGCAGAAAGTGCTCAAGCCGAGGCGGCCGTTTTAAAAATGGATGCTATGATTGGTGAATTAAGACAAATCATTAAAGCCTCTCAGCTTCCTGTTAATCTGATTGTGGTTTCCGATCATGGAATGACACCTATCAATCAAAGTCTCACGATACCTAAACCAAAAGCTCTACAAAATGATCAGGTTATTGTGCCTGCGGGAAATGCGCTATTGCATGTCCATATTAAGGATAAAACTCAAGTAAAACCTATTTACAAAGCTTTAGTGGCTGAAGCTGATGGTTATCAAGTTTATCTCCGTGATAAAACCCCAAAGCGCTGGCATCATCGCACGGCCGATGATCGCTTTAATCGTTTAGGTGATATCATTTTAGTGGCCAAATTGCCCAGATTTTTTAATATAAATAACCGCCTTCCGGATCCAGGACAACACGGAGTAGATCCCGCGCATCCTGATATGGGTGGAATATTTTTTGCCCAAGGCCCTCAATTCAAATCGCAAGTTAAAATTCCAGCTTTCGAGAATATTCATATTTACCCACTCATTACCGAAATTTTAGGTCTAAAAATTACCGAGCCTATTGATGGAAAACTTAAAGTCTTGAAAAAAACCTTAAAAAAAAACCATTACACTAAACTAAACCAATAAAACCATTTATGAAGAAGTTTTTTATACCACTTTTAGTAGCCTTGAGTTTAGGTTACGCGACTCAAGCTCAAACGGGAAGAACTGGGGCTGCCCGACCAAGTGGCCCGGCAGGCGCCGCACCAGCAGCTAATGCCGCAAGCGCTGCTCCCGCTGCGCCTTCTAGCGCAAGAGCGAATACACAAATTGAAAGTAGAAATATTGTAACCGAGTCGGCTGTTGTAACTAATCACAGCGTTAATATTAACGGAAAAACAATACCTTATAAAGCCACAGCTGGTACTTTGCCTGTTTGGGATGAAGATGGTAAAGCAATTGCGGGCTTATTTTATACGTATTATGAGCGTAGTGATGTGCAAAATAGAGAACGTCGCCCTTTAGTTATTTCTTTCAATGGCGGTCCGGGTTCTGCTTCGGTTTGGATGCATATTGCCTATACAGGTCCAGTTGTACTCAATATAGATGAGGAAGGCTATCCAGTTCAACCATATGGGTATAAAGATAATAGTACCTCTATTTTAGATGTAGCCGATATCGTTTATATCGATCCTGTCAATACAGGTTACTCGAGAACAACGGGAAGAGATGTTCAAAACTCTAGATTCTTTGGAGTAAGAGCGGATATTCGATATTTAGCGGAATGGATTAACACTTTTGTAACCCGCTATGATCGTTGGGCATCACCTAAATATTTAATTGGGGAGAGTTATGGCACAACACGTGTATCGGGCCTAGCTTTAGAATTACAAAGTAATCATTGGATGTATTTAAATGGGGTCATCTTGGTATCTCCAACTGAATTAGGAATAGAAAGAGGTACGGTGATGGATGCGGCTATGCGTTTACCTTATTTTGCGGCAACAGCTTGGTATCACAAAAGATTGCCTGCGGATCTGCAAAAGAAAAAATTAACAGACATGTTGCCGGAAGTAGAAGAGTTCACCATTAAAGAATTAATTCCAGCTATGGCACGTGGAGGTTTCTTAGCACCAGAAGAGAAACAAAGAATTGCGGCTAAAATGGCTCGTTTCTCTGGTTTATCTGAACAAGTTATTTTAAGAAATAATTTAGATGTCAGCACCAATTTGTTTTGGAAGGAATTATTACGTGATAAAGGCTATACCGTAGGTCGATTAGATTCTAGATACCGTGGAATTGATAAATCTGACGGGGGTAATAGTCCGGATTATAATGCCGAATTAACATCCTGGTTACATTCTTTTACGCCAGCTATCAATATGTACTTGAGAAATGAGCTGAACTATAAAACAGATTTAAAATACAATATGTTTGGACCAGTTAATCCTTGGGATAATACTGGCGATAGAACAGGCGAAAATTTAAGAGCAGCTATGGCTCAAAATCCTTATTTAAAACTATTCGTACAGGCAGGTTATTATGATGGTGCCTGCGATTATTTTAATGCCAAATACAATATGTGGCAAATGGATCCAAGTGGAAAGTTAAAAGATAGAATGCGTTATGAGGCTTATGAAAGTGGTCATATGATGTATTTACGTAAACACGATTTAGCTTTAGCTAATGGACATATTAGAGAGTTTATTTTAAGCTCTATTCCAAAAGGAGATACTCCAGCAAAATTCTAATCGGAAGGCAATCTTATTGGCGGCCGCTCTGTAAAGAGCGGCCGCTTTTTACAGAGCGGCAAAGCCATTAAAAAGCGCCTAGGTATTGGCTAGTACTAACTAATTTTTGTGTATCATTGATGCAAGCCACCCAAACTTGATACTTCGTGTTTTTCTCCGGGCTGTTATTTAAAGAGAATTTTACTTTGGCATCCATGCGTTTAACCGATGTGCCTTGGAAAAGTACCTCCGCTATCTCCGGGTCATATATCGCAATAAGCAATCGATCTAAATCTCTACCCGCATTAATTGGATCTTTTGGATCCCATTGTAGTTCAATTTCTTCATCATGAAGAATTAAACTTACGGGTGATAAGGGGGGTAATGAGCCCTGACTGATATAAAATCGACTGAAATTTATTTCTCCCTGCTCGTTAAAACAGTTCTTTAGCAAATGAGACATTGCCAGATTATGTCCAGTTAAATTTCTTTTGTCAGAAAGCTCTTTATAGCCCATACGGATTACGTATTTGATAGGTTTCAAGAAGAGATTTGCCTTTTTGAATTTGCTTCGGTAATGATTTTGTCGAACGGATCCGATTTTATTTTGCTTAGTTTTTTTAGGTAAACTTCTGGTAACCCATTTTCCTAGCCGAAAATAACTAACCAAAGCGTTTTTAAGTTTACTCATAGGCTTAATTATTGAAAATTATTTTTTCCATTTTAAGCGCAGACTATTGGCCACAACACTGACACTACTCAAGGCCATGGCTGCGCCAGCGATCATGGGATTAAGTAAGAAACTGTTTATGGGATATAAAATCCCAGCAGCAAGCGGAATTCCGATAATATTATAGATAAATGCCCAAAATAAATTTTGTTTAATGGTGGCTACGGTTTGTTTTGACAGCTTAATCGCTTGCGGTATTTTGATTAAATCAGAGGAAATAATCGTCATTTTGGCTACATCCATAGCAATATCCGAACCTTTTCCCATAGCGATGCTGATGTCGGCTGTGGCCAAAGCAGTACTGTCGTTAATGCCATCGCCTACCATACCCACTATTTTGCCTTCTTGCTGGAGTTTTTTTACGAAATCAGCTTTTTGCTGGGGTAATACTTCTGCTTGGTAATGTTGCAGTCCAGTTTGCTCGGCAATAGCTTTAGCTGCGGCTTCATTATCGCCAGTGAGCATATATAAATCTATTCCCATAGCTTGCAAGGCTTGAATAGCTTGTGCAGAATTGACTTTAATTTGATCAGAAATAGCAATGAGTGCTATGGCTTCTTGGTGATTAGCAAACCAAACTAAAGTATAGGCTTTTTTGTTCCATTGTTCAGCTTGCGCTTGTAATTCCTGAGGAATGTTAATTTTATTTTCGATTAAAAGTTTTTTCTGACCAACATAGTAGCTTTCCTGATTGTCCATAGCTTTAACGCCTTGGCCCGTAATGCTTTCAAAATGAGATAAGGGTGTGTCTATTGTGTTCGCTAAATACTTCACTATAGCCTCTGCCAAAGGATGTTCGGATTGTTTTTCTATACTTAACAGAATAGTTTTGGTGTGGCTATCCTCCTTAAGCCAATGGATGTCGATTACTTGAGGTTTACCTGCGGTAATGGTTCCCGTTTTATCTAAAATAATCGCGTTTACTTTTTGAGCTAATTCTAAACTTTCCGCATCTTTAATTAAAATTCCTTGCCCAGCAGCTTTTCCAACCCCTACCATAATGGCTGTTGGAGTGGCTAATCCTAGCGCGCAGGGGCAAGCAATGACTAAAACAGTAATCGCCGCTAATAGTCCTTGCACCGCTCCATTATCGCCTCCTAATACATGCCATAAGATAAAGCTGAGTATAGCTAAACTAATAACAACAGGCACAAAAATGCCAGCTATTTTATCCACTAATTTCTGAACGGGCGCTTTGCTGCCTTGTGCATCTTGTACCATGCGGATAATCTGGGCCAGCAGGGTTTCTTTTCCTACTTTAAGCGCTTTGAATTGGAAACTTCCTTTTTGGTTGATGGTGCCGGCAAATACTTTTTCGTCTGCCTTTTTCAACAGGGGTACTGGCTCACCACTCAGCATACTCTCATCTACATAAGAGCTTCCTGAAATAACCAAGCCATCAACGGCTATTTTATCTCCAGGTTTTACCAATATTAGATCCCCAACTTTTACTTCCTCAATGGCAATTTGTTTTTCTGATCCGTCGGCTTGGATTAGGATTAGATTTTTAGGTTGTAGGCCTATTAGTTTTTTAATAGCTATGGCGGTATTACCCTTAGCTTTTTCTTCTAATAATTTTCCTAAAAGGATAAATGCAATAATAACGGCCGAGGCTTCAAAATAAACATGCGCGTGTAAACCTCTTTGATGCCAGAAATCCTTAAACAAGAGATTAAATACGCTAAATAAATAGGCAATACCAGTACTTAAAGCTACTAATGTATCCATATTAGCGCTGCGGTGTTTAGTTTGCTTCCAGGCATTGATGAAGAAATCTCTACCTAACCATAAAACCACGGGGCTAGATAAGGCCCACATAATTTCATTGCCATAGGGCATATCCATAAAGAACATGCCAATGATCACTAGGGGCAAGGATAAGATAATAGCCCAAATAGTTTTGGTTTTTAATTGTTTATAATGCTGCGCTTGCCTAGCTTCAAATGTATCCAACTCCTGTTTTTCTTCTTCAATCCATAAATCATAACCTATGGATTGTAGGGCTTTTTGCAAAGCTTTAGCATTGGTTACTTCAGCGAGGTAGTCAACTTTAAGATTGCCGCTTGCAAAGTTCACAGCAGCATTTAATACGCCTTCTTGATTTTTTACGATGCTTTCCGCACTAATGGCACAGGAGGCACATGACATGCCTAATACCGGGAAAGTTTGTGAAATGATATTATTTTTTGCCATGGTCTTATAAATTAATGGCTAATTATCATAAAGTTACACAATTGCACTTGTTTAAAGAATTTTTAATGGATTATATAAGGTCAGGGATAAGTCAAGTTCAGGTTTGGTTATTATTTCGGTCGGTTATTTCTGCAATAAAGGCCGAAGCAGAAGCGTCTTTGACAAGTATTTGCTATTTTTTCTTCTTTATTAATTCAGATTCTGTATTTTTACCCTCCCATATGGAACAGATAAAAACTAGCTTTGATTTTGAAAAGCCTTTGGCAGATTTGATGCAACAAATCGAAAAGGTTAAACAAGTGTCTGAAAAGACTAAAGTGGATATGTCTGCCACCCTTGCTGAACTACAGCAAAAAGTAGATGCAGCCAGTCATGAACTTTATAATAATCTTACAGGTTGGCAAAAAGTTCAAATGTCTAGACATGCTGAGCGTCCTCAGACTTTGGATTATATCAAATATATTTGTGATGATTTTATCGAATTACATGGCGATAGAACGGTTAAGGATGATAAAGCTATTGTAGGTGGCTTTGGAACCATTAACGGCAGAACCGTCATGATTATTGGTCACCAAAAAGGGAAAAACACAAAGGAGCGTCAGTACCGAAATTTTGGAATGGCTAATCCAGAGGGTTATCGAAAAGCCCTTCGCTTAATGCGTTTAGCAGAGAAGTTTAATAAACCTGTGGTTACGCTTATCGACACGATGGGTGCTTATCCTGGTTTAGAGGCCGAAGAGCGTGGACAAGGAGAAGCTATTGCGCGTAACTTGTTAGAAATGTCCGTATTAAAAGTGCCAATTCTTTGTTTTGTGGTTGGTGAAGGCGCTTCAGGTGGGGCTTTAGGTATTGGTATTGGAGATAAAGTATATATGTTAGAGCATACTTGGTATTCTGTAATTTCTCCAGAATCCTGCTCATCCATTTTATGGAGAAGCTGGGATTTTAAAGAACGTGCAGCAGAATGTTTGAAGTTAACCTCTGAGAATATGTATTCTAATCACCTTATCGATGGGATTGTTAAAGAACCTCTAGGTGGTGCGCATCAGAATCCAGAATTAATGGCCGAAACACTCAAATCGCATATCGTAGCCGATTTAGATCAATTTACTCAAGTACCTATTGAAAGCCTAGTCGCGCAAAGAATTGATAAATTTTGTGCAATGGGTGTGGTAAATGAGTAATAAATCTTAATTATTTGCTTTTCTTGAGTTTATCTTTAAAGAGCTTCTCTAATTTCTCGATCTTGGGTAAAATAACCAATTGACAGTAAGGAGCCGATTGATTTCTATTGAAATAATTTTGATGATAATCCTCAGCGGGGTAGAATACAGCTTTTGGTTCTAATTTGGTGACTACATTTTTGCCAAAAACTTTTTCCTTATTCAAGAGATCAATTTGAGCTTGGGCAATTTTCTTTTGCGTTTCACTGTGATAAAAGATAACCGAACGGTATTGTGTACCCACATCGCCTCCTTGACGATTGAGCGTGGTTGGATCATGCACTTTCCAAAACACTTCTAATAATTCTGAAAAGCTAATCCGTTTAGGGTCAAAAGTAATTTGTAAAACCTCGGCATGATTAGTCAGACCAGTGCTCACTTCTTCATAAGTAGGATTGGGAACGTTTCCGCCTTCATAGCCTGAAACCACTTTGCTTACGCCTTCTAGTCTTTGGAAAACAGCTTCAGTACACCAGAAACAGCCCATGCCTAGAGTTGCTATTTCAAATTGTGCCATATCATTCATAAGGTTCATCGGATGTATTAGAATTTCAATAATAGGCATTTTTTTTAACTCCAGCTTTCTTCTTTTAAAAATGTTGATAACTTAAAACTTTGTATGTTAAAATATTAATAAATAATTATTTAAGATGTTAATAATAATTAACAATTCTTCTTAAATTTAACATCTAAAATGTTTTTACTATGTCAACACCGTATATACCGTGCCTGGATTTAGGCACTTACATAAATGGGACCGAAGCAGAAAAGAAAAAATTTTCAGATGAACTCGGCCGTGCATTTAATGATTCAGGATTTGTTACGATTACAAATCATGGCGTTTCTCAGGACTTAATCAATAAGTTGTACGATCAGGTAAAAGCAGCGTTTGCTTTACCCTTAGATGTGAAAAGAAAATATGAAAAGCTTGAATTAGCGGGTCAAAGAGGCTATACTTCAGCTGGGAAAGAAACTGCTAAAGGAGCTAAGACCGCTGATTTAAAAGAGTTTTGGCAAATTGGTCAAACGGTAAGTGATGGCGATGCTATTAAAGCGGAATATCCTGATAATGAGTATTTAGAGGAAATTCCTGAATTTAATACGGTAACTCGCGAGATTTATCAAAAGTTAGAGAATAATGGAAAGTATCTGCTCCGAGCGATTGCCACTTATTTAGAATTACCTCTAGATTATTTTGACCAACATGTACATAATGGAAATTCTATTTTAAGAGCTATTCATTATTTTCCAATTGAAGATCCAGATAGTATTGCCCCAGATGCCGTACGTGCTGGTGCGCATGAGGATATCAATTTAATTACTTTATTAATTGGTGCCAGTGCTGATGGTTTAGAAGTGTTAACGCGTAATAATGAGTGGTTGCCTATCAAAGCACATTATAATGATATTGTGGTAAATGTAGGGGATATGCTACAACGTTTAACTAATAATAAATTGAAATCGACTACGCATCGTGTGGTAAACCCACCAAGGGAATTGATGAAGACTTCCCGTTATTCCGTGCCATTTTTCTTGCACCCAAGATCGAATATGGATTTAACTTGTTTGCCTTCGACTATTTCTGCAGAGCACCCAAAAGCTTATTCGGATATGACAGCAGGAGAATATTTGGATGAAAGATTAAGAGAGATTGGTTTAAAGAAATAAGCGCAAAAGCTTATACTGGATTATAAAAGCGAGCCCGATTGTTTTACAATCGGGCTCGCTTATTTAATTTTATAGCTATTTATTTTTTAGCTTTATCGACAGCTTTAATAATCACATCTTGTATGCGTGGACGAATATTTAAACGTCCTAATTGTTCGCTCACACTAGGATGAACCCGATTCGATAAAAACACATACGTCAATTGGCGACTAGGATCTACCCAAACGGCAATACCCGTATAGCCGGTATGTCCAAATGTTTCTGGTGATGCAAGTTCAGATGGATATTTTTTGGTGGTATCTGGATCCCAACGGTCAAAGCCTAAACCTCGACGCGAAGTAGGGGATTGTTGTTTAATGAATTTTTCGATAGTCGATTCTTTAAAATAATGTTCGCCACCATAATGGCCTTTATTTAACATTAATTGATAGAAAATGGCTAAATCATTGGCGCTTCCAAATAAACCAGCATGTCCAGCCACTCCACCTCTTAAGGCAGCTCCTTGATCGTGTACATAGCCTTCTAATAAAGTTTTGCGGAATAATTGATCATCCTCTGTCGGCACGATGCGATGCTTTGGAAAACGATTTCTTGGCAAGAATCCAGCGCTCTGCATTCCTAGCGGTTGATAAAAATTCCATTGCAAATACTGATCTATAGGCGTTTGAGATACATGTTCTACAATATCCTGCATGACATACATGCTGATATCACTGTAAACATATTTGCCTGGAGTTTTCAATGGTGAGTTTAGCATCTTTGGCCACATAAATTGCTCAAAAAAGCCTTTTTTAATATAATAATTGTCGGCTACTTTAGTAGGGTAAGCTGCGGATGAATCTCGACTATAATCGCCTTCTTTTACATAGTTGTGAAAGGGAATGAAGGGGATAAATCCGGCCTGATGCATCATGACATCTCGAACAGTGGAATTGTTCATTGGGGTATTTCGCGCTTTAGCGATATATTGTCCTACATGATGATCTAAATTTAATTTATTTTCTTCCACTAAACGCATAACTGTAGGCGTTGTAGCCGTTACTTTGGTCACCGAGGCTAAATCAAAAATATCATCAACTCGGTTTGGACGCAATTGATCATAGGTATGATGTCCATAGGCTTTGTTAAAAATAACCTTTCCATCCTTAGCCACTAATACCACCATACCTGGAGCGGCTTTTCCCTCAATACCTTCAGCTACTATTTTATCGATTTCAGCTAAATCCGCAGAAGAAACATCTACTTCTTCGGGTAAAGTGTATTTTAAACGGACTGCATGGGTATGAGAACCTGATCCACTTTGATATTTTGCGGAATAATTTTGGTGTAGGCGTCCTTGAGCGGGGATTCCTCCAAAAATTATTTGGGGTAAAATTTCGGCAGCATGCGCATCAGCTGTAGCTGTCCAAAGGATAGGGTAATGGGCATAATCGAAGTAGCGTAAATTTTTTCCTTCTCCAAAAACAGCTAGAATTACTTTTTTAGAACGCGATAAACTTTCAATAAAGTTTCGATTCTTTTCCGATTGAATCTCCGTTTCAGAAACAGGAATAATGATTTGGGTGTAAAACTTTAAATCGTCTTCTAAATCGTTTAAATGAGTCGAATCCGCATATGCAGCACTACTTAAACCCGCTACATGCGTGTATTTGTTTAATAAGCTATCAAAGGCCGCTTGATAAGCAAAACCAAGGTTTACACTCGCAAAGCTTTCATGTGAGAGTTGCTTAATTGGAATATGTACGGGTGAATTATTTAGTAAAGTACTTTGTTTGGCAATTTGTTCGCGTTTTGCTAAGATGCTTTGCGGATGCATGCTATCTTGTGCGCAAAGTGTAAAGCTGAACAAAAGCGCCCATATGAGGCCCAAATACTTGGTCGATTTAAGGAAGTTCATATACTTTTTCTCCATTGATAAAGGTTTTTAATACTTTATTATTTAATATTTCATTGGCATTAGCTTTCATGATATTATGTTCCAAAACAATAAAATCTGCTAGTTTACCAACTTCGAGGCTGCCTTTTTCTTTTTCTTCAAAATTCCCTTTAGCCGCCCAAATGGTCATGCCTTTTAGGGCTTCTTCTCGGCTCAGTGCATTCTCAATTTGATAGCCATTTTGTGGATATAATTTGGCGTCTTGGCGGAAGGTTGCAGCAAAAAAGGTATACATAGGACTCACATGTTCTACTGGGAAATCGGTGCCTAGAGGCATCCATCCGTTTTGATTTAAGAGCTGCTTGTAGGCATAAGCCCCTTTCACTCTTTTTTCACCTAAACGATCTTGCGCCCAATACATATCTGAAGTCGCATGCGTAGGTTGTACCGAAGGAATAATGCTGGCCTTTCCAAATAATTCGAAATCTGCTTCATTGATAACTTGTGCATGTTCGATTCGCCAGCGCAAGTCGTTTTTTCCGCCTAAAACTTTATTGTAAATTTTTAATAAGGCTCTATTGGCAGAATCGCCGATAGCATGGGTATTCATTTGAAATCCATGCTGATGAAGTTTTTTAGCTACATTTTCATAATGGTCTAAAGTGGCTAAAAGAAAGCCGCTTTGATCAGGATTATCGCTATATGGGTGTAATAAACAAGCTCCTCTTGAGCCTAAGGCCCCATCTCCATAAACTTTAAAGGAGCGTACATGCATACGATCCGTTTTAATGATGCCTCTTTTAATCAGGTAATCATAGTTTTTTTCAGCATCGGAAAGCATGACATATAAACGCATTTTCAAGTCATTCTCCTTTTGCATACTTTCCATCAGTTCTACAAGCTCAAAATCAGCTCCACAATCTACAATGGTTGTTAATCCATTAGAAAAACTATTTTGTTGCGCATCTCTTAATAATTGCTTGGTCTTTTCTCGATCAGGTTGTGGAATTTTTTCAGAAACTAAGCCCATGGCATTGTCAATTAAAACACCAGTTAATTGGCCATTTTTGACTTGCACTTCGCCACCTACAATAGTCACAGCCGATTGAATACCGGCAAGATCAAACGCTTTTTGGTTAACAATGGCAGCATGTCCGTCAATACGTGTCAACATCACTGGGCGGTCAGGGAAAAGTTCATCTAATTTACTTTTATCGGGGAACTCTTTGCCTGGCCAATCATTTTGATCCCAGCCTCTACCTAAAAGCCAAGAGTCAGGATGCTTTTCCGCAAAAGCTTGGAGTCTTTCTAAAATTTCGTCCCATGATTTGGCCTCTCTGAGGTCAGCAAATTGCAGGGATTCGCCTAAGCCATAAAAATGGGCATGACCATCAATAAAACCTGGGAAAATCGCTTTTCCTTGGGCATCTAAAGATTCTTTGGCACTATATTCTTTTTGGATATCAGCCGTGGTTCCTAAAGCTAATATTTTGCCATCTTTAATAGCCATGGCTTCTAAGATTTCAAAATTATCATTAACCGTATAGATTTCGGCATTATAGACGATTAAGTCTACTTGTCGGTTTTTACAGGAATTCAGACCTATAAAACAGCTTAGTAAAATGAATAGGAATTTTTTCATAATTTAAAGATAGGATTATGTCATTTAACTTTTAGGCTTTTTCTCCCCAAAAAGGTAATTTTTCTTTATTTTAGCAAAATAGAATAGAGGAATGTCGGATATTATACAATTATTACCTGATCACATAGCTAACCAGATTGCGGCAGGAGAAGTCGTACAGCGACCAGCATCGGCTGTCAAGGAGTTATTAGAGAATGCCATAGACGCAGGAGCTACTAAAATACAATTGATTTTAAAGGATGCGGGGAAGGCATTAATTCAGGTTATAGATAATGGTTCGGGGATGAGTGCAGGGGATGCTAAGCGCTGTTTTGCAC
>CAZQFF010000007.1:79683-89021 GCA_964592575.1 uncultured Pedobacter sp. | reverse complement strand
GTATTACTGGAAACATATTTTAATGCCTGATGTGCCTTGGTGGTTATATCCAATTATGATTCCTGTGGAGTTAATTGGTATTATATCTAAGCCATTCGCTTTAATGATTCGTTTATTTGCGAATATTACTGCGGGCCACATTATCGTATTAAGTTTAATTTCATTAATCTTTATTTTCAAAACTTTGGCTATAGCGCCTGTATCTGTAGCCTTTGTTATGTTTATGTATGTGTTGGAGTTATTAGTGGCATTTTTACAGGCATTTATTTTTACTTTATTAACAGCTTTATTCATTGGAATGGCTGTTGAAGAGCATCATTAAGGAGTATAAACGTTTTATTAATCATATAAATAAATACAATTATGGTAGGTTCAATCGCGGCAATTGGT
The DNA here is from genome assembly GCA_964592575.1 of uncultured Pedobacter sp. GTDB lineage: Bacteria > Bacteroidota > Bacteroidia > Sphingobacteriales > Sphingobacteriaceae > Pedobacter. Next base: position 88,631 of record CAZQFF010000007.1, on the reverse strand, counting down.
GCCGGTTTAGCTGTAATCGGTGCTGGTATCGGTATCGGTCAAGTAGGTGGTAAAGCAATGGAAGGTATTGCTCGTCAGCCAGAAGCTGCATCTAAAATTCAAACTGCAATGATTATCGCTGCTGCCCTTATTGAGGGTGCTGCTTTATTCGGTGTGGTAGTTGCATTATTAGGTTTATAAGAATCAAATAATCAACCTTAAAAAATAACAGGAGGTTAGACGATTGGTTTAACCTACCTGTTAATTGAACAGAATAAGATTTTAATATTATATAAATATGGATTTAGTAACCCCTAGCATTGGATTGGTTTTTTGGACTTCAGTTGCATTTATTGCTGTATTACTTTTATTAAAAAAGTTTGCCTGGGCTCCGATTTTATTAGCCATTAAATCTCGCGAAGATTCTATTGACGAAGCTTTAAATAAAGCAGAGTTAGCTAAACAAGAAATGGCTCGCTTAACTTCACAAAACGAAGACTTGTTAAAACAAGCTCGTTTGGAGCGTGATGAAATCTTAAAAGAAGCTAAAATCTTGAAAGATAATATCGTAAACGAAGCGCGTGTTTCTGCTCAACAAGAAGGTGCTAAGTTATTAGAAAAGGCCCGTATCGAAATTGATAACCAAAAGAAAGTGGCTTTAGCAGAATTAAAAGGTCAGGTTTCGGCTTTATCTATTGAGATTGCTGAGCGTGTGTTGGGAAATCAGTTAGCCGATAAAGCGAAACAAGAGGAATTGGTTAGTGACTTATTAAAAGACGTTAAATTAAACTAAGAGCTTAATAGCATATGTCAATTAAAGCAGCAAGTAGATACGCCAAATCATTAATTGATCTTGCCACAGAACAACAGGTTTTGGAGCAAATTAAAAATGATATGGTTCTTTTCGGGCAGGTAGTAGATGATAACCGTGAGTTAGAAGCTATTTTAAAGAACCCTATAGTACCTTTAGATAAAAAAGCTGGAATTATTCAAGGTTTGTTTGGTAAACAAATTCATGATATTTCTGCACGCTATTTTCAATTAGTGGTTTCAAAAGGACGTTCTTCTATTTTATTCGAGATTTCTAAACAGTTTGTAAAGCAATATCAAGTTATAAAAGGTATTGTGACAGCTGAAGTAACGTCGGCTACATCCTTATCGGCTGAGGCTAAAGCTTCGATCGAGGCTATCGTGAAAAGAGAAATGCAGGCCAATGTAGTACTATTTAAGGAAAAAGTTGATCCTAAATTAATTGGTGGATTGATTTTGAAAGTGGGAGATAGACAGTTTGATGCAAGTATTGCAGGCGGCTTTAATAAATTGAAAAAGGAATTTGCGCAAGGTATAGCGTAATAATTAGTTATAAAAAACATACATCAAAAATAACATTATGGTAGAGGTAAGACCAGACGAAGTTTCGGCAATCATCAGGCAACAATTGTCGGGCTTTAAATCAGAAGCTGAGCTTGAAGAAGTAGGTACCGTATTACAAGTAGGTGACGGTATTGCTCGTGTTTACGGCTTAACTAAAGTTCAAAGTGGAGAGCTTGTAGAGTTCGCCAATGGATTGCAAGGAATCGTTTTAAACCTTGAAGAAGACAATGTGGGTGTGGTATTATTAGGTCCAAGCGATGAGATCAAAGAAGGTGATACAATTAAAAGAACTAAGAAAATTGCTTCCATCAATGTTGGTGAAGGTATGCTTGGTCGTGTAGTAAACACTTTAGGTGAGCCTATCGATGGTAAAGGTCCAATTTTAGGTCAAACTTATGAAATGCCTTTAGAGCGTAAAGCGCCAGGGGTAATATATCGTCAACCTGTAAATGAGCCTTTACAAACAGGTATCAAAGCTATTGATGCGATGATTCCAATTGGTCGTGGACAACGTGAGTTAGTTATTGGTGACCGTCAAATTGGTAAAACTGCCGTTTGTATCGACACCATTATTAACCAAAAAGAATTTTATGAAGCAGGTCAGCCTGTATTCTGTATATATGTAGCTTGTGGTCAAAAAGCAAGTACAGTAGCTAATATTGTACGTACTTTAGAAGAAAACGGTGCTATGCCTTATACGGTAGTTGTATCAGCTTCTGCAGCTGAGCCAGCTCCACTTCAATTCTATGCGCCATTTGCTGGTGCTGCAATTGGAGAGTTTTTCCGTGATACAGGTCGTCCGGCATTAATTGTTTATGATGATTTATCTAAACAAGCTGTAGCTTATCGTGAGGTTTCGTTATTATTACGTCGTCCTCCAGGTCGTGAGGCTTACCCAGGTGACGTATTCTATCTACACAGTCGTTTATTAGAAAGAGCGGCTAAGATTAATGCGAACGATGAGATTGCAAAAAATATGAACGATTTGCCTGAGTCGTTGAAAGGTATTGTAAAAGGTGGTGGTTCTTTAACTGCTTTACCTATTATTGAAACCCAAGCTGGTGACGTTTCTGCCTATATTCCTACAAACGTAATTTCGATTACAGATGGTCAGATCTTCTTAGAGTCTAACTTGTTTAACTCGGGTATTCGTCCGGCTATTAACGTTGGTATTTCGGTATCGCGTGTAGGTGGTAATGCGCAAATCAAGTCGATGAAGAAAGTTGCGGGTACTTTAAAGTTAGATCAAGCTCAATACCGTGAGTTAGAGGCTTTCTCTAAATTTGGTTCTGACTTAGATGCAGCTACTAAATCGGTATTAGATAAAGGTGCTCGTAACGTAGAGTTCTTAAAGCAAGGACAATTCTCGCCAATGACTGTTGAAAAACAGGTGGCTATTGTATATGCAGGAACTAAAAACTTAATGCGTAACGTACCAATTGAAAAAGTAAGAGAGTTTGAAAGTGAATATCTTCAAGCTTTAGAAATGCGTCATCCAGAGACTTTACAAGCTTTAAAGGCTGGTAAGTTTGATGATCAGATTACTGGAGTATTAGAAACCGTTGCAAAAGAAGTTTCAAGTAAATATTAATAATGGCTAATTTAAAAGAAGTAAGATTAAGGATTGCCTCTGTACAATCAACTCAGCAGATTACCAAAGCTATGAAAATGGTGTCGGCTGCGAAGTTGAAAAGAGCGACAAACGCTATTGTGCAAATGCGTCCTTATGCCAATAAATTGAAGGATATTTTAGAAAATTTATCAGCAAGTTTAGAAGGTAGTTCATCTCCTTTTATACAAGATAGAGAGCCTAATAAAGTCCTTTTAGTTGTCGTTTCTTCGAATCGTGGTTTGGCTGGTGCGTTCAATATGAACGTAATTAAAGCCACTAATCAATTAATTGCAACTAAATATGCCGAGCAATATCAAAATGGAAACGTTAGTATTATTGCTATTGGTAAAAAAGCACAAGATTTCTATGAGAAGCGTAAGTACCAAGTAATTGGGAATAACAATGAAATTTATGCTGATCTAAGCTTCGAGAATGTAACCAAGATTACAGATGCCATTATGGATGGTTTTGTAAAGGGTGAGTTTGATCGCGTGGAAGTTATTTACAATCGCTTTAAAAATGCTGCTGTGCAAATTATCACTAATGAGCAAATTTTACCTTTAGCTAAAACTGAGGTAAATGAATCAGCTAGTGCTTCTCATGTAGATTATATTTTAGAGCCTTCTCAAGAAGAAATTGTAAGTGAGTTAATTCCTAAATCGATTAAAATTCAGTTATATAAAGCTGTTTTGGATTCTCATGCATCAGAACATGGAGCTCGTATGACTTCAATGGATAAAGCTACTGAGAATGCTGGAGAGCTTTTAAAATCACTGAAATTAGCTTACAACCAAGCGCGTCAAGCTGCAATTACTACCGAGTTAACGGAGATTGTGAGTGGAGCCGCGGCCTTGAATGGTTAATAGTTTTTAAATCATATTTAGTCGCCTACTTAATTAGTAGGCGACTTTTTTTTTGTGTTTCTGTATATTTGTTTATGAAAAAGAATCTGTATCTGTTGATGTTATGCTTATTGCCTTTATCCTTATTGGCACAAAAGCAAAAAACTGAACTTGTTTCTCCTGAAAGAGATTGGACTAATGCGGTGCTCTGGCAACAAGGCAGTGGTGAATATAGAGCTTTGGCTTATCAGGCTTATAATTTCGCCCGCTTATCGTTAAAAGAAGCACTTTGGCAAAATGCTAATGGGCGACCTAATTGTATAATTGTTGATGCTGATGAAACGATTATTGATAATTCTAGGTTTCAAGGTTATGAACTTAAAAGAGGAGTAAGTTATGTGCCCTCAGATTGGACTAAATGGACTTCTTTAGCTGCAGCAGATACAGTGCCTGGAGCTTTATCTTTTTTAAAATTTGCAGAGAGTAAAGGCGTGGAGGTTTTTTATGTGACGAATCGAGATGAGGCTGACCGTGCTGGTACACTTAAAAATTTAAAAGAATTAGGTTTCCCTTTTGTTGATGAAAAGCATATACTTTTAAAGCAAAATACCTCGGATAAAGAGCCACGTAGACAATCTATATTAAAAGACTATAATATATTATTATTATGTGGTGATAATCTAAGTGATTTTTCTAATGTTTTTTACAGAGAAGGCAAGGATACAAAAGCACAAGTTGATTTGGCAAGAGATTTATTTGGAACCAAGTTTATTGTGTTACCTAATCCTATGTATGGGGATTGGGAAAAGCCTTTGTATTCTGGAGAAAATTTGACGGAAAAGGAAAAGGCTAAACAACGTTTTGAACGTTTGAAAGGGTTTTAGCATTAAGTCTATGCTTTTTTTATAAAAAGCTAGATTTTAGCTTTATATTTAAAGAATAAATTTTACTTTTGTAGCAATAAAACTTTTAGATTATGAATCCATCAGAAGAAAGAGAAAAAAGTATGGCAGCTGCCAATCAAACATCCATCTATAATTTAATTTTAGTTGGGGTATTAATTGGGGTAGTAGGTGTATTCTTACGTTTTGCTGCTGATTCAACAATGCTATCTATTGTTTCTTGGGCTATTTTGGCTGTAGGTACAGTTGTAGCATGCAAAGGTGTTTTCAGGATTTTAGATGCCAAATAAAAAGAATATCGTTTAAGATTGATATATGGAAAGCCTGCTTGATAAAGCGGGCTTTTTTTTGGTTTCTTATTTTTTTACTCTTTTCGAATTGTCTTTAACAAAGGCAGACCAGCCTGAATAGGATTTTGATTCTCCAGTAGAGCTTGTGTTTTTTTGAAAAGCATGGCATAAGGCAACGGCTAAGCCATCGGTAGCATCTAAGAACTCGGGTGTTTCTTTAAAGTTTAATAGTTTTTGTAACATAGCAGCAACTTGTTCTTTGCTTGCTGTTCCCTTTCCTGTAATGGATTGCTTTATTTTCCTTGGAGCATATTCGACAACGGGAATATTTTTTTCTAAAGCAGCTGCCATAGCTATACCCTGAGCTCTTCCTAATTTGAGTGTTACTTGTATGTTTTTACCATAGAATGGTGCCTCAATAGCTAACACATCTGGACTAAAGTTGCGAATAAGCTCTTGAGTTTTTTCAAATATGCGCTGAAGTTTTAAAAAATGATCATCTAGGTGATTCATTTTAACTACGCCCATTTGAATTAAACTTAATTGACTGCCTTTTTCAAGGATCAATCCATATCCCATTACGGCAGTACCTGGATCAATACCTAAAATGATTCGCTCTTTTTTTTGCGCTAACATTTGCCTAAATTAAGCATATTTGTATTTAGAATCTTTAAAATTGTCGGATAAGAATAAAAAATATCTAAGCGCTTTAATCAAATTAGTAGTTCTGATAGCTGCTTGTTGGATAATTTACACTAAAACTAATAGTCATAGTGATTTTCAAAATTTTGTTACCAGTTTAGCAAGCATACCTCCGTCTGAAAGTTTTTTCTTTTTAGGGCTTACCTTTTTATTAATGTTTTTGAATTGGGGTTTAGAGGCATCAAAGTGGAAGTATTTATTGAGGAAGATTGAGCCGCAGACGTATTGGAGATCGGTTTCGGCTGTTTTTTGTGGTTTAACGTGGGCTGTTTTTACGCCAAATAGGCTTGGTGAGTATGGTGGACGGGTTTTCTTTTTAAGACCAGCTAGACGTTTACCAGGAGTTTTCGCTATGGCAATAGGTTCTTTTAGCCAAATGGTAGTAACTAATGTTTTTGGTTTAATTGCTAGTTTGATTTTTATTTTTCAATTTCAGGTGCTTGATCAGAGAATAGCAATGGGACTTGGGGTGTTTGCTACTTTGACATTATTCTTTTTTTTGTTGGTTTATTTTAATATCAATTTGCTGCATAAAATTCTACTTTCATTTAAATGGACAAGAAAATTTAAAAAAATTTATGCGGTTTTGGCTCGTTATTCTAAGCCAGAGTTATTTAGGATTATTAGTTTTAGTTTGTTGAGATATGCGGTATTTAGCCTTCAATATGTTATACTTTTTGCTTGGTTGGTTCCGGAAGTATCTTCCTTGCAAGTTTTCATGCTGATAGCTGTTTTCTTTTTTGTTCAATCTTATCTTCCTTCTTTGGATTTGTTGGATTTGGCAGTGAGGAGTATAACTGGTCTGTACTTCTTTAACTTAGTTTCAGATAATAACTCTGCTATATTAGCGTGCTTTGCTATTATTTGGTTTACTAATATTATTATTCCTGCTATATTAGGCTCTTATTTTGTATTAAAATTGAATTTCTTTGGAAGGTCTAAAACTTATAATTAGTTGGTCTTGTATTCTCTTAGGTGGAGTTTACTTGTTCTTGTTTTTGTTTTGGTTTAGAGGTTGGAGGAAAATTCCTAGGCTTACTAAACTTTCTAATTATATTCCTTCTACTACGATTACCATTTTAATAGCCGCTAGAAATGAAGAGAAATTGTTGCCAGCGACTTTAAATGCAATTTTTAATCAGCAATACCCTCCTGAATTATGGGAGGTTATTGTGATAGACGATCATTCAACGGATAAGACCCTAGATGTTATTGGTCCATTTGAGGCTCGGGGTTTAAGGGTGATTAGATTAACGAGCTATGATAAGTTCAATTCTTATAAAAAATTAGCTATTTCCAAAGGTGTTGAGGCCGCGAAGGGACAATTAATTGTTTGTTCTGATGCTGATTGTGAAATGGGTGTAAATTGGTTATCGAGTATAGCCCAAGCTTATGAAAAATGGGGTTGGAAAATGATATCTGGACCGGTTACTTATTTTAAAGAACGAAATATTTTTGAGCATGCACAGAGTTTAGAGTTTTGTTTGTTAAATGCTTTGGGTGCATCAAATTTTGGTTTGGGAAAAGTAGGCTCTTGTAATGGGGCGAATTTAGCTTATGAAAAGCAGGCATTTTTAGCTGTTGATGGTTTTCAGGGCGTTAATCAGTTGGCCTCTGGTGATGACGAACTTCTACTACATAAAATGTCAGTTCATTTTCCTAAACAAATTGGCTATTTAAAATCTGAGGAAGCTATTGTTTATACTTATGCTAAACCCACCTGGTCTGATTTTATTCAGCAAAGAATTCGTTGGGCTTCTAAAAGTACATTTTATAAGGCTGCATGGATGAAATGGACGACTATTCTTTTATGGTTATTCAATTTGTCTTTATTGTTGAATTTGACTGTAGCCCTGTTTGTTGGGGATAGGTTAATTTGGGTTTTGTTTTTGTTAGGCTTAGGTTTAAAAATTACCATTGAAACTTTCTTTATTCTTTCTCCTTTAAGCTTTTTTAAACGAACAAAACTATTACTTTTGGTACCTATGTTAAGCTTTGTCCATATCTTTTATTTGGTATATATAGGCTTAGCTGGAAAACGTTCGACTTATGTTTGGAAGGGTAGAACCGTTAAATAATAGAAATAATTGAATAAAATGCAGTTCAGTACGCCCTCACAAAAAATATGGAAAAAATTTAAGCGCAATAAGTTAGCTATGGGCGGCTTGGGCTTTATTCTTTTGATGGTTTTACTGGGTGTTTTGGGTTATCATGTTTGCACAGATCAAAGCCCATACGCGAATACGATGTATTTGCCATTGAGTAATAAAAAGCCATTACGTGAGTTTACATTTTTTAAAACTGAAAAGTTACAGCATATTCAAAAGAGAGGTTTTTTTGATAAGCTGATTAATGGGCAAGAATTAGATTATCGAGCCATCCCCATTAGTAGCTATAGGTTAAGCAGTGATTCGATATATATTAAAGAATATATAGGCGATGATGAATTAGCAGAGGAGAGTGCTTATTCTTTTGAACAATTAACTGGGCTTAAGTATTTAAGTTCAGCCCAACAGCAAGAGTTTATTAAGGATAGGATTTTTAATCAAACCTTTTATTTTGGTACAGATATGTATGGGCGAGATTTATACAGTCGATTGATTCTAGGAATTAGGGTTTCCTTATCGGTAGGTTTAATGGCGGTATTGATTTCTTTGTTCATTGGAATTTCTTTAGGCGCAATGGCTGGATATTTTGGTTCTAAAGTAGATACTGTAATTTCCTGGTTCATGAATGTTATTTGGTCGTTGCCATCGTTGTTATTGGTTATTGCCATTTCTTTTGCTTTAGGGAAAGGTTTTTGGCAAATATTTATTGCGGTTGGATTATCAACTTGGGTGGATGTTGCTCGATTGGTTAGAGGACAGATTATGGCTTTAAAGGAAGTTGAATATGTAGAGGCCGCAAAGGCCTTAGGTTTTTCTTCTTCTCGAATTATCATAAAGCATTTGTTACCGAATATGGCAGGCCCAATATTGGTGGTTGCCTCTGCGAATTTTGCTTCTGCGATTTTATTAGAAACTGGCCTTAGTTTTCTAGGTTTTGGAGCTCAGCCACCTATGCCAAGTTGGGGAAGTATGATAAAAGAGCATTATGCTTATATTATTATGGATGCGGCTTATTTAGCCATATTACCTGGACTAGCTATAATGTTAACTGTGTATGCGTTTAATGTTTTAGCTATTGGGTTAAGAGATGCTTTTGATGTAAAAGGCCAGGATGCCAATATTTAAAAGCTTTTGTGTAA
>CAZQFF010000007.1:0-79673 GCA_964592575.1 uncultured Pedobacter sp. | reverse complement strand
TAAAAAAACCCCTATGGGTCCTAATCACAGAGGTTTTACTTTTAGAGTTAAATTATTTTTAATGCTTATACCCCTTAACGGAGTTGCGTACTAAAACGCTACAACGAATATCAAAAAAAAATAAATTATTTTAGATATTCTTTTTTAAATGGTAGGATTTTTTGAGTAAAAGGCAAATTTGATGCAAAATAGATTGGAAAAATCGTTTCAAAAGGGCTTATTAGAAGCTGGATGTGATGAAGCTGGCAGAGGCTGTTTAGCAGGCCCTGTATTTGCTGCTGCTGTTATTTTACCTGATAATTTTGAATTGCCTGGACTGACTGACTCTAAACAACTATCGGAAGCGAAGCGTTTTGCTCTTAGACCATTAATTGAAGCTCAAGCTTTAGCATGGGCTGTAGCTTGGGTAGATCATCAGGAAATTGATCAAATTAACATCTTAAATGCTTCATTTTTGGCCATGCATAGAGCCATCGATAAGTTGTCAATTACTCCAGAGTTTTTAATTATAGACGGAAATCGATTTAAGCCTTATTCAAATTTACCACATCAATGTATTGTTAAGGGAGATGGAAAGTATTTAAATATAGCAGCTGCTTCTATTTTGGCGAAAACACATAGAGATGAGTATATGGATGGAATTGCATTGGAGTATCCACTTTATGATTGGAGTCGGAATAAAGGTTACCCTACAGAGGCTCATAGAGATGCTGTTTTAAAACATGGATTTTCGCCCTATCATAGGAAGACATTTCAGGTGTCTAAGCCTCAATTAACCTTGAAATTTTAACCCATTGAAAGCCTTAATCATAACCCATAGAGTTCCCTTTCCAGCAAATTCTGGATATCCTATTGTGGTTTACAATACGATTAAGGGATTATTAGCTGAGGGCGTAGATATTACCTTGTTTTCTTTAAATCCCTATAAGTATCGGGTAGATGTGGATGATATATATGACCCCGTTTATGATCAAATTAAATTTGATTCTAGGATTATATTTACGGAGGTGAGCCTATGGGGTGCTTTTTTAAATATTTTTTCACATGATGCCTATAATGTTTCAAGGTATTATGATGAAGATGCTGCACAGGCTATCGAAAATATATTAAGAGAACAGCAATTTGATGTTGTCCAGTTTGAAGGGCTGTATGTTGTTCCGTATTTATCGATTGTTAAGGAGCATAGTTCGGCAAAGTTAGTATATAGAGCACATAGTATTGAACATGAGGTTTGGGAACGTTTAGCATTAAGAGAAAGATTCAATCCTAGAAGGCGGTATCTGGAGTTTTTAGCACGAAGATTGAAGAGTTATGAGCGGGATCAGATTAGTCGTTTTCATCAGGTTTTTGCGATCTCTGAACAAGATAGACATAGTTTGTTTATGTTTGGTTCGGATACACCATTAGAAGTTTTTCCCGTTGCTTTGGATTTTGAGAAATATAAGGTCGATTCGACCAAAACAATATTCCCTACTTTATTTCATTTAGGAGCTATGGATATGCGTCAAAATAGAGAAGGTTTAGCATGGTTTTTAGATGAAGTTTGGCCAGATATTGAAAAGTTAAGTGGAGATTTGAGGTTTTATATCGCTGGTAGGCATATGCCAAAGGAATTTTTTGAATATGACTATGATAACCTTATTGTGGAAGGGGAGGTGTTGGACGCGATAGAGTTTATGAATTCTAAAGCAATTATGATCGTACCTTTGTTAACGGGGAGTGGTATGCGCGTTAAGATTATTGAAGGTATGGCTATGGAAAAGTGTGTAATTGCTACTTCTATGGCAGCTGAAGGAATTATATGTCAGCATGGGAAAGACATTTTAATTGCGGACAGCCCTGATGAGTTTTACCGCTGTATTTTACAGTGTCTTACTCAGCCAAATCTTTGGAGAGAATTAGGTCAAGAAGCTCGGCGAACGGTTGAGAAAAATCATGATTTGAGATGGCATGCCAAGTGTATGGTTCAGACCTATAAAAATGAACTCGTAAAAGTTTAATTTTCTTAGTACTTTTGCCGGACTTGGCAGCCTTTATTCGCTGTCACAGTATATAAATTTAGATTCAATTATGAAAAATACTGCTTTAACAGAAAAACACATAGCACTTGGTGCTAAGATGGTTCCATTTGCAGGTTATAATATGCCTGTACAATATGAAGGAATTAATGTAGAACATGCCACTGTACGTCAGGCTGTAGGTGTTTTTGATGTTAGTCATATGGGTGAGTTTATATTAAAAGGAGATAAGGCCTTAGACTTGATTCAACGTGTATGTAGTAATGATGCTTCTAAATTATATGATGGTAAGATTCAATACGCTTGCATGCCTAATGAAAATGGTGGTATAGTTGATGATTTATTGGTTTATCGAATTGATGAAAAATCTTATATGTTAGTTGTTAATGCATCTAATATTGAAAAAGATTGGAACTGGATTCGGAAGTTTAACACTGAAGGAGTTGAGATACACAATATTTCAGATAAGACCTCATTATTGGCTGTTCAGGGGCCAAAAGCAGCAGAGGCCTTACAAAAGTTAACCGATATGGATTTAGCTTCAATGGAGTATTATACTTTTAAAAAGGGTGTATTAGCTGGAGTGGAAAATGTATTAGTTTCAGCCACTGGTTACACTGGGGCAGGAGGTTTTGAAATTTACTTTGAGAATGAGTATGCTGAAAAAATATGGGATGCTGTTTTTGAAGCAGGAGCTGAATTTGGTATAAAGCCTATTGGACTTGGTGCAAGAGATACTTTACGCCTTGAAATGGGCTTTTGTTTATATGGCAATGATATAGATGATAATACTTCTCCTATAGAAGCTGGTTTAGGCTGGATTACAAAGTTTACTAAAAAATTCACTAATTCTGAGGCTCTTTTAGCCGAAAAAGAAGCTGGTGTTAAACAAAAACTAGTGGGTTTTGAAATGATTGATCGCGGTATTCCTCGTCACGATTATCCAATTGTTGACGAAGCAGGAAATGTGATTGGTCGAGTTACTTCTGGTACGCAATCTCCATCCTTACAAAAAGCAATTGGAATGGGTTATTTAGCTAGTTCATTTACTAAAGAAGGGACTGAAATATTTATTGAGATTAGAAATCAAAAGATTAAGGCTAAAGTAGTAAAATTCCCTTTTTATAAATAATGAATAGAACTGTTCAGGTTTGCCTAACTCCAGCTTTACTTCATTTATACAATTTAAATGAAAAAATAGTTGTCGTAATTGATGTTTTAAGAGCAACTTCTTCGATGACTTATGGTTTGCAAAATGGAGCAACTGCTATTATTCCGGTTTCACAAGTTGAAGAATGTTTAGCTTATGAGCAGTACGGCTATTTATTAGCAGCGGAAAGAAATGGGGAAGTGGTGCCTGGGTTTGATTTTGGTAATTCGCCTTTTTCATATACAGCAGAAAAGGTAGCGCAAAAAACTATTGTTCTCACAACAACTAATGGCACTAAGGCACTGCACATGGCAAGAGCCACTGCTCATGAAGTTGTTGTGGGTTCTTTTTTAAATTTGGATACTTTGGTAGCCTATCTGGATGCACAGAACAGAGATGTTGTGTTGCTTTGTGCTGGTTGGAAGGATAATTTTAATTTAGAAGATACATTGTTTGCAGGTGCAGTTGTGCAAGCATTAAAAGGAAAGTTTGGTCATTTTGACGATGCTTGCGTGGCGGCTGAAGATATGTATTCATTAGCTAAAGATGATTTAAGAGCGTATTTGAAAAAGTCATCTCACTCGCACAGATTAGCGCAGTTAAATATTGAACAAGATGTGCAATTTTGCTTGAAAAAGAATACTTGTACAGTTATACCTGTTTTGCGAGGGGATCAATTGGTGCCTTTAAAATAGTTTTTAAATATTTCTTCGTTCTGCAGTGTTTTAAGTGCTTCTTCATGTGCTATCCAGTATATAGATTCCGCTTTTTTCATGTCGAAGGTACTTATCTCGCCCATGCCTTTAGGTTCAATCATTAAATTACAGCTTTTCCGCTTAGTCTCCATATCGTGATTAATAGACATGATTGCTGCACGTTGAATTAAGTTTGTGAGGCCTTTGATATTATCATTTGGTAGAAGATGATTACAAGATGAGCCTATGATTAAGTCGCAAATGCCTTGCAGTGGTTCAATAGGGAAGTTGTTTAAAACACCTCCATCTACGTACATTTGATGATTAATTTGAATAGGCTTGAATATGCCTGGAATACAACTTGAGGCTAATATCGAACGGATTAATGGCCCTTCCTTAAAATAGGCAATTTTACCTTCACTAAAATTAGTGCTACAAATAGTTAATGGAATTTTTAGGCTTTCTATGGTATCTTCAGGGAAGTAGGGTTTTAATATGTCTTTAGTTGGCTCAATATTAATTAAACCTAGTGAGCCAAAAGCCGGACGAATGTATTTTAATAGTTTTGTTTTTTGAAATATATTAAATATTTCATCAGGGTGATAGCCTGCTGCAAAAAAAGATCCTGCGATAGCCCCAGCAGAGGTGCCACTTACATGAGAAATTGTAATGCCTGAATTTACTATAGCTCTTAATATTCCTAAATGAGCAATGCCCCTAATTCCACCACCAGATAGTACAATTCCAATTTTCATGATTCCAGAATTTTTCCGAATATAAGGGAATTAGAGAAATATTCGAAATCATTATGTAGCTTTATCCAGGGAAAATATTGGAGCAAAAGCATTATGAAAATAGCATTAGCGCAAATCAATTATCATATTGGGAATTTTGAAAATAACGTTCAGAAAATCATTAAAAATATAGAAAGAGCCAAGCAATCAGGTGCCGAATTAGTGGTGTTTGCGGAGCTATCGATAAGTGGATATCCTCCACGTGATTTTTTAGAGTTTGACGAGTTTATTGCTAAATGTCATGAACAAGCCTTATTAGTGGCTTCGCATTGTAATGGAATTGCAGCCATTGTTGGTTTACCTATTAAGAATGAAGTTTTAGCGGGCAAGGATCTTTATAACGCTGCATATTTACTTGCTGATGGAGAGATTAAAAGTATAACTAAAAAGGCCTTGTTACCGACCTATGATGTTTTTGATGAATATCGATATTTTGAGCCTAATGATAGTTTTCAAGTATTAGAATATAAAGGCCAACGTATAGCTTTGACTATTTGTGAAGATTTATGGAATTTGGAAGACAATCCCATGTATTTATCATGTCCAATGGACACTTTAATTCAGGAAAGACCGGATTTAATGATAAATATTGCGGCTTCTCCTTTTAGCTATCAGCATGATGAGGAGCGTTTGGTCATGTTGCAGAAAAATGTGCTTAAATATAAATTGCCTTTAATTTATGTTAATCAAATTGGTGCTCAGACAGAGCTAATATTTGATGGGGGATCAGTTGTGATGGCCAGTAATGGAGATCTTATAAAGGAGATGGCCTATTTTCAAGAGGATTTCTTTGTGGTGGATAGCGCGGATTTATATAGAAGCTCTATGCCTGAAGTTTTACTTAAAAATAGGGAATCAGATATTGCTCAAATACATCATGCCTTAGTATTAGGTATTCGTGATTATTTTAATAAATCGAGCTTAAAAAAAGCTGTTTTAGGTTTGTCAGGAGGAATTGATTCTGCTGTGGTCTGTGCCTTAGCTGCAGAAGCTTTAGGTCCAAAAAATGTGATGGCGGTATTATTGCCTTCTGTTTATTCTACTCCTCATTCTATTCAAGACGCTTTGGATTTAGTTAATAATTTGGGGTGTTTACATGAAATTATACCGATAAAGGAGGTTACGGAAGCATTTAATCTAGTATTAGCTAAACCTTTTGAGGGTTTGGCTTTGGATTTGACTGAAGAGAATCTTCAAGCTCGAGCAAGGGGTACGATTTTAATGGCTATGTCTAATAAATTCGGCTATATTTTATTGAATACCTCCAATAAAAGTGAGTGTGCGGTAGGTTATGGTACTTTGTATGGGGATATGTGTGGGGCAATTTCAGTTTTAGGCGATGTTTATAAAACGCAGGTCTATGCCTTGGCACATTATATGAATAAGGACAATGAAGTTATTCCTGTTAATTCTATTGTTAAACCGCCTTCTGCAGAGTTAAGACCCGATCAAAAAGATTCTGATTCTTTGCCTGAGTATGATGTATTAGATGCTATTTTGTTTCAGCATGTTGAACTTAAAAAAGGACCAGAGATGCTAATCAGTCAAGGTTTTGATGCTCATTTGGTTTATAAGATCTTGAAAATGGTAAACGCGGCTGAGTTTAAGCGTTATCAAACTCCACCTATACTTAGAGTATCTCCTAAAGCATTTGGGATGGGTCGAAGAATGCCAATTGTTGGAAAATATTGGTATTAGTTTTTATCTTTTTTGAAGGTGTAAACGAATAGGATACTTATGCCGGCCATGATAAACATATCTGCAATATTGAATACACCTGTTTGGGCAATACCAAAGTTGAGATGAAGAAAATCAGTAACTGAACCATGTACAATTCTGTCATAAATATTTCCTAAACCTCCTCCTAAAAGCATGCAGAATCCTGCTTGTGTCCACTGATTTAGATTTTTTTCTTTTATTAAATAGTAGAAACCAAATATAATAACTAGAATAGGAAAGAAGTTCAGTACAATTACTCTTAGCTCATCAGATAAATTATGACCAATACTTAAAAATGCTCCTTTGTTTTCAACTTTAGTTAGCGTAAAGATATTATCGATAACAGAGATATTTGCATATTCATCGATTTGTTTTCTGACAATTACCTTAGATATTTGATCACAACCAAAATTGAATAAAATAAATAGAGTAAGAAGAACTATACGCTTTACTTGATTAGAAGGATTCATGAATACGGATCAATAATTAAGATTTTCTTTTGATTTTTTTCAAATAGACTAAAAGGCCTATAAACAAAATAGCTGCAAATGTAAAGAATTTAGCTATGACATCTCCATTTTTAACATAAAATGTCATTTCATCATTTAAGTTGATTTCATTAGCTATGGCGGTGGGAACCCACCATTCTGTTTTTGCAGTTATATCACCTTTTTGATTAATAAAGCCTGATATACCAGTATTTGCTGACCTTACCACGTAACGACGAGTTTCAATAGCTCTTAATTTGGCATATAAGAAATGCTGATCTTTTCCAGAAGTATTACCCCACCAACCATCGTTAGTAATGATAGCAATGAATTGAGCTCCATCTTGTACAGATTGACCTATCCAGTCTCCCCATATGGACTCATAACAAATAACTGGGGCCACTCCGATTCCAGAATTCGCATAAAAAACGGATGGAGCTTCTTGCCATCCCCAACCAGAAACACTTCCGCCTAGCTCCTTAAAAACAGGGGCTAAAAAAGAAAATACTTGAGGGAATGGAAGTTTTTCTACACCTGGAACTAATTTACTTTTATGATAAAAATAGATTTCATCTCCATTTTCTAATTGCATTGCAGCGTTAAAATTGTCATAAAAATAGCCAGGCTGATTACTTTCTTTTGCTGAAGGTGTACTTTTGTTTTTGTACCATTTTATACTTTCTATACCAGTGATTAAGCTGGCGTTTTTATATTGACTTAAAAAGTTTTTGGTTCTTTGGATCTCAGGATAGGATCTTATTTGAGCCTCATCTGCATAAATAGGTAATGCTGTTTCTGGCCAAATAAAATATTCCGTGTAAGGTTTTGCAACAGAATCAGAGAGTCGAATAAGTGTTTCTAATTGTGATGCAGGACTTATTTCTCCGAATTTACCATAAGGATCGATATTGGGTTGAATGACGGCAACATGAGTTGGAACTGATTTTTCCTCATATTTATTGTAGGTATATAAGGAGTATGCTGCAGGAGCTAATAGCCAAATAATGCTTATTCCAATTAATTTCCAGTTAGTTTTAAGCGACCTATTTTTCCAAACCTCAAATATCAAAATATTACTAAGTAATATCCATAAACTTCCGCCGTAAACACCTGTATATTCATACCATTGAACTAATTGATGTAGACCAGCAAAACCATTTCCTAAATTCATCCAAGGGAATGCTAAGTCCCAAGATTGGTGTAAGTATTCGCCTGCTAAATAAAATGAAATTAAAGCTAGATAGGCCAAGTAGCGATGACTAATCTCACTTAATTTACCATAAAGCCAAAAAGCAGTAGTCATAATTAAAGCACCTAATCCAAAAGGAATTAAGGATACTAATAAGGAAACTACATGTCCTAAAAAATTTGTGCTGGCAGCGTCAATAGCATTATAAACCCAGTAAATGGAAATTGTATTCCAAGTGAAAAAAGTTAAGAAAGCATATTTAAAATATGCTTTTCTGCTTTTTGGAGAATCAGTTTTTATGCGCTCAAATACTAGTAACAGCGGAACGAGTGCGATGGCTAATAATGGTGAGGTATAGGGCACAGGAGGCCAAGCAATACTCAATAAAAATGCGCTTATAAGGCTATAAACCCAAAGTTTTTGATTAGGCATAGAGGTAGATTAAAGATTAGAAAGGATTTCAGCTTTTTTTGTTTCGTATTCCGTTTGAGTAATCAGTTCTTGATCATATAGCAATTTCAACTTTTTAAGTTTAGCTGTAATTTCATCTTCAGTTTCTAATTGAGGGCTTTCTATTATTTCTGCTTCGGCTATATCTTCTATGAAGTTAAGATTTAAGGTGTTGTTTTTGTCGGCGCTGGACTTTCTTTCTAATTCCATTTGCTGACTAGCAAATTGATGTAGTTTTCTAGCTTGAATCTTTGGGATATAATCCATAATTATAGGATCTCCATGCTGCGGAATACAAATAAATTGTGATCCAAAAAATTCTTCTTTAAAGGCGACTTCTTTAATATTTCTCCATGAGATATCTTTGATGTTTAGTGTTAAGCCTAAATGGGTTGGGCTGCAAAAGAATAGTCGATGTGTACTCACTACAATGCTATCGGGCAATAGGTTTACTGCAGGTTTTTTTTGTACAGCCATATAAAGCAATTCTTCATTGTCATGGATTAAATCATGGATTTTAACAATGACTTTTTCAACCGCTTTAATATCTTGTTCGTCTGATAAAAATTTATCAATGTTCATGGTCTTTTCGGTATTTTTCGTCTTTATATTTTTGTTTCTTCTTTTCCTTTTCAGCTCCTGCAATACAAATTACAAATTCTCCTTTTAAGACATGGTCTTCGAAATGTGATTTTATATCTTGTAGGCTGCCGCGTACAGTTTCTTCAAACATTTTACTAATTTCTCGACTTACTGATGCTTGACGCTCTTCTCCAAAGACTTCTATAAATTCAGTTAGTGTTTTTAGGAGTCTATGAGGGCTTTCATACAATATTATTGTTCTTTCTTCTTCTGCTAATTGATGAAGTCGGGTTTGACGACCTTTTTTAGGAGGAAGAAAGCCTTCGAATACAAATTGATCGGTTGGTAATCCAGACTGAACAAGTGCTGGAACTAAAGCTGTAGCACCTGGGAGGCAATGTACAGGAATATTTTCTTTAACGGCTTCTCTTACCAGATAAAATCCTGGATCGGAAATGCCTGGCGTTCCAGCGTCTGAAATTAAGGCAACCGTTTGACCCGCTTTTAAGAATTTTATAATTTCTGAACTGGCTTTATGTTCATTGTGTTGGTGATGAGCAAAAACTTTATTGTCGATTCCAAAGTATTTTAACAAAGGAGCACTTGTTCGCGTATCTTCAGCAAGTATAACATCGGCTTCTTTTAAGAGTCTCACGGCCCTAAAAGTCATGTCTTCCAAGTTGCCAATAGGGGTAGGAATAAGGTATAATGTTCCCATGTGCATAAAAATACTCCAATTTTATTTAAAACCTAAACTTTCTATCTTTGTAAAAAAATATAATAATGCTGCAAGTTAACTATATCCGCGAAAATAGAACGAAAGTTTTAGAACGCCTTCAAGTGCGTAATTTTAAAAATTTAGAATGGATTGATCAGATCATTGATTTAGATGAGTCAAGAAGGCAATCCCAAACGCAATTAGATACAGTTTCTTCGCAAGCAAATGCCGCGGCTAAGCAAATCGGGGATTTGATGAGACAAGGTAAAAAGGAAGAGGCAGAGCAAATAAAACAACAAACAACCGGGTTTAAGGAACAAATTAAAGCTTTATCAGAGCAACTAACTCAATTTGAGGAGGAGCTTCATGCTTTGTTAGTGCAAATTCCAAATTTGCCTTACGAATTAGTTAAGGCTGGTACCAGTGCTGAGGATAATGAAATTGTTTTAACCCACGGAGAACCTGCTCGCTTGGCTTCAGATGCAAAACCGCATTGGGATTTAGCTGCTCAATATGATTTAATTGATTTTGAATTAGGTGTTAAAATTACTGGTGCAGGGTTTCCAGTTTATAAAGGTAAGGGCGCTCGTTTACAGAGAGCTTTAATTAATTTCTTTTTAGACAGAGCCATTGAAGCAGGTTATCAAGAAGTTCAAGTGCCTCATATGATTAACGCGGCTTCGGGTTTTGGTACAGGTCAATTACCTGATAAAGAAGGTCAAATGTACCACGCCACACAAGATGATTTATATTTAATTCCAACTGCTGAGGTTCCAGTGACGAATTTATATAGAGATGTAATTTTGAAAGAAGAAGACTTGCCAATAAAAAACACGGCTTACACTCCATGTTTCCGTAGAGAGGCAGGCTCATATGGGGCTCACGTTAGAGGTTTAAATCGACTACATCAGTTTGATAAGGTAGAGCTTGTTCAGATTGCTCATCCAAGTCAATCTTATGCAGTTCTTGAAGATATGAGTGCTTATGTTCAGGGTTTATTAAAAGATTTAGGATTGCATTTTCGCGTTTTGAGACTTTGCGGAGGGGATATGGGCTTTACTTCGGCGATGACTTATGATATGGAAGTTTGGTCTGCAGCTCAGCAACGTTGGCTTGAAGTGTCTTCAGTTTCAAACTTTGAAACCTACCAAAGTAATCGATTAAAATTAAGATTTAAGGGTAAAGAAGGAAAGAGTCAATTGGCACATACTTTAAATGGATCGGCCTTAGCCTTACCTAGAATTGTAGCTGCAATTTTGGAAAATTACCAAAGCTCAGAAGGGATATTAATTCCAGAGGTTTTGAGACCATATACAGGTTTTGATAAGATCTAAAAAAAACTCGGTTTTACCGAGCTTTTTTTAGAACAATTTATTTTATCTCAAAAGTAGTGTTCATAGTGTAAATCAGTTTTATTTTCTTAAAATCTAATTCTGGTGCCTCATCCATTGCTTCAGTACTAGCGGCTAAAGATTTAGCAAGTCTCATTGTCGAGTAATTTGGCTGTGGATAATATTCATTATTTATTTCTTGAATATTAAGTGCACCACCTAATTGTTCGCCAATTGATTCAACTAGTGCCTTAGCTTTAGCTTTGGCTTCATTTAGTGCCTTTATTTTAAGTTCAAGTTTTAAAGCATCTTTTTTTGAATAATCATAGCTGTCAATATTTGTAAAAGCAATAGCTTTTGGGTCAATTTCACCAATGATAGCATTCCATTTATTTAAATCAGTAACTTTTAATTTGTACTGTTTGCTTGCTAAATAATCTGGATTTTTTTTCTTTTCAGTTGCGTAGGTGAAACTAGAAATATTGTTAACCATTAAGTTTTCACGTGGTATACCTGCTTTTATAACGGCATTATATAACTGATTTTCTAAATCTGTTATGTTTATTAATCGCTTATTGTTGTTATCTCTAAAATATTCTTTTAAAGATATACTTATATAAATGATATCTGGAGTTACCTCTGCTTCAGCTGTACCACTTACTGAAATTTTCTTTCTTAAATCTCCGTCTTGAGCCATGACTTGCATACTTGCAATGGCTAATAATGCAATGACTAGTAATTTTTTCATAGTATATAATTTTGTATGTCTTAACTGGTATTCCGTATATCAAGAACAAAAAGCGTGCTATTTTATATTTTTGATGTATATTTTTCTAAACTCTACTTCTGATCCTTCGGCTTGTACAGCTATCTGTCCTTTAGTTGCCGTGCTTTTAAAGCCATGATTTACAAGATCTCCATTTACCCAAACTTTTACCTCGTCATTTAAACACTCAATAATCATAGTGTTCCATTCACCAAGTGGTTTTTCAGAACTATCGGTTAAGTTTTTAATTCTTCTAAGTTTACCTTCACTTACTCCCCAGTCTTTTTCAGGTCCCCGACGAGTAATCATATCAGGAACTTGTATGTCTTCTTGAATACACCAAAAGTCACCTGCATCTTTATGTTGCATTTGGATTTCAATTGACTTAGGAAACATTCCGTAAAGTGCTCTAGGAGTTGATGCGTGTACTAAAATTCCACAGTTTCCAGGCTTTCCTGCAAATCTATATTCAACTTCTAAACGATAATTTTGATAGGATTTTTCTGTGATTAAGTGACCTCTAGGATCTCCTAGGCTAACCAGCATGCCATTTCTTACGATGAATGGATTTATAGCTTCAGGATTTTTATCCATGTCAGGTACATCAACTTTCCAGCCTTTTAGATCTTTCCCGTTGAACAGACTTTTTTGTGCATAAGTGGTTACTCCTAAACCAATTATGCATAAACAAATTACAAAGGATTTTAATTTCATAATCATGAAGTTAATAGTTTTCTATTAGAAATTACTATTCTTCAACGATTTCATTATTTATGCCGATCTCGTCGTCGACGTCTTCTTTAAAATAATGTTTTTGGAAAATAAGGATGGAGATAACTCCAGCAGAAATGGCGGTGTCAGCAATGTTAAAGACGGGTCTAAAGAATAGAAAATCTTCGCCTCCAAAGAATGGAAACCATTCAGGATAATTCCCTCTAATAATTGGGAAATAAAGCATGTCAACTACACGACCATGAAAAAGGGTTTCATAGCCGAATATTAAACCATAAAATGTTGAATCTATAATGTTTCCTATTGCGCCAGCAAAAATTAAGGCTACATTTAAAATTAAACCTCTATGATATTTATTTTTAATAAGGTAATGCAAGGCGTAGGCAATTCCAATTACGGCAACGATTCGGAATAAGGATAGGGCTAATTTACCAAACTCACCTCCGAACTCAAGACCAAAAGCCATACCATTGTTTTCCGTAAAATGAATAATAAACCAATCTCCAAAAATCTTAAACTCTTGACCTAAAAACATATTGGTCTTAATCCAGATTTTTGAAGCTTGGTCTATTAATAAAACCAAAAATATAATTAAAAGCGGTTTGGTATAGCCTTTCATTAATTTTGTTTTAATTTCGCTTCCATACTCAAAGTTGCATGTGGAACTGCTCTTAAGCGTTCTTTAGGAATTAATTTACCTGTTTCACGGCATATGCCATAGGTTTTATTTTCTATCCTAACTAATGCTGCTTCAAGATTATCAATAAATTTCTTTTGTCGAGCAGCTAGTTGATTTATTTGCTCTTTTTCTAAAGTAGCAGATCCATCTTCTAAGGTTTTGTATGCACCCGAAGTATCCTCAGTGCCATGTGCATTAGGATTGCTTAACGAAGAAGTTAAAGAAA
Organism: uncultured Pedobacter sp.; assembly: GCA_964592575.1. Taxonomy (GTDB): domain Bacteria; phylum Bacteroidota; class Bacteroidia; order Sphingobacteriales; family Sphingobacteriaceae; genus Pedobacter. The sequence continues at coordinate 66,136 of CAZQFF010000007.1, read as the reverse complement.
TCAATTCCTCTTTGGAGCTTTTTAACTTACTTAAAATAAGCTCTTTAAACTCTTGTAATTCGCTATCAGAGTAGCGTGTCTTTTCAGTTTTTTCCATCTAGCAACGGTAATTTAAGTTAATGTTTGGTTAGGATAACTTGCAGTTCTTGTTCTTCGATTTCTATGGTGTGTGCGTTTTCAATATGTGTTACAAAATTTAAACTTTCTGCTAAAATTTCGGTGCAAATATAGTCTTTGTTTTGATTAAATGCTGATATAAGATTCTCATTTGCAACTAATTCAACTTTAATCTTGTCTGTAACATCAAATTGTTGTTCTTTTCTTAGGTTCTGTATTCTATTAATAAGTTCCCGTGAATAGCCTTCAGCTTTAAGTGATTCGTCAATCGTAATATCTAAAGCTACAGTAAGCGCTCCAATATTAGTTACCTGCCATCCTGGAATATCCTCTGCAATAATTTCTACATCAGACAATTCAATTGTATAATTTGTTTCAGGGATATTGAATTTTCCAGTAGTTTCAAACTTAATTAAGTCAGCCTCTGATATGTTGGTAATTGCTGTAGTGACTAATTTCATGTCTTTCCCAACTTTTGCTCCTAAAGACTTAAAATTAGGTTTTACTTTTTTCTTTATTAAACCAGCAGTGTCTTTAATAAACTCTATTGATTTAACATTAGTTTCTGACAAAATTAAGTGTTCAACTTGAGCAATTTTGTCTTGAAAAGTTTCGTCTAAAATAGGGATTAACACCTTAGATAATGGTTGTCGTACATTTATACCCACTTTTTTTCTAAGAGAAAGTACCATGGAGGCTACTTGTTGGGCCATCTCCATGCGTTCGTTTAAGTCTAAATCAATTTGTTCAGACTTTAGCTCTTCCCAAAGCGTTAAATGTATGGATTCAGCTTGCTTAGATTTTAAGCCTGCACTTAAATTTAAATACAGCCAGTCTGCAAAAAATGGTGCGATTGGGCTCATTAATTGAGCAACTTTCCATAAACAAGTATATAAGGTTTCGTAAGCAGCTTTTTTATCGCTGGTCATTTCGCCTTTCCAAAAACGACGTCTGGATAAACGAATGTACCAGTTGCTGAAATGTTCATCAACAAATGTTTGTATAGCTCGGGCTGCTTTAGTTGGTTCATAACTAGCGTAGCTTTCATCAACTTCAGCAGTTAAAGTTTGAAGTTTTGATAGAATCCAACGATCTAGTTCTGTCCTTTGCGCTATAGGAGTTTGGTTCTCTAAATCAATTTCGAATTGATCAATATTAGCATAAAGTGCAAAAAACGAATAAGTGTTATAAAGTGTCCCAAAGAATTTTCTTCTGACTTCGTCTAGACCTTCTAAGTTGAACTTTAAATTATCCCATGGTGACGCATTACTAATCATATACCAACGCGTAGCATCAGCGCTATAGGTGTTTATAGTTGAAAATGGGTCTACAGCATTTCCTAATCGTTTAGACATTTTATTGCCGTTTTTATCTAATACTAATCCATTAGAAACAACATTTTTATAAGCAATACCTGGATTTTGAACACGCTCATTAATAGCTTTTATTTCCTCACTACTTTCACTCAGCATTACGGCAATAGCATGTAAGGTAAAGAACCATCCACGAGTTTGATCAACCCCTTCAGCAATGAAGTCTGCTGGGTAAGCATTTTCAAAATCTGATTTGTTTTCAAAAGGGAAGTGCCATTGTGCATATGGCATAGCTCCAGAATCAAACCATACATCGATTAGATCTGATTCTCTAAACATTTTTTCGCCTTTTTTAGAGACTAATATTACATCATCTACATAAGGGCGGTGTAAGTCTTTTAAATCAAATTCAGAAGGCATGAAACCGGCTTCGATAGATTTTTGTATTTCTGCTTTTAATTCAGCAATTGAGCCGATGCATTTTTCTTCTAATCCATCTTTGGTTCTCCATATAGGTAATGGAGTACCCCAGAATCTTGACCTAGATAAGTTCCAATCAACTAAATTTTCTAACCAATTGCCAAAGCGACCTGAGCCAGTAGCTTCTGGTTTCCAATTGATTTGTTTATTTAATTCCACCATTTTTTCTTTAACAGCTGTGGTTTTAATAAACCAGCTATCTAAAGGATAATAAAGAACAGGTTTATCTGTTCTCCAACAATGAGGATAAGTGTGCACGTATTTCTCAACCTTAAAGGCTTTGTTTTTTTCTTTTAATTGAATAGCGATTTCAACATCGACTGATTTTTCAGGAGCTTCTCCTTCAGCATAAAATTCATTTTTCACAAATTTTCCTGCATAAGGAGCGCCCATTTGTGCTACAAATTTCCCTTGTAAATCAACTAGCGGAACAGCTTGTTCTTGTTCATCTAAAATGAGCATTGGTGGTACTTCTGGTTTTGCAGATTTAGCAGCTCTTGCGTCATCTGCACCAAAAGTTGGAGCCGTATGCACAATTCCTGTACCATCTTCTGTAGTTACAAAATCTCCAGCAATAACTCTAAACGCATTCTCAGCGTTTTGATAAGGTAATGCGTATTTTAATAATTGCTCGTATCGTACGCCAACTAATTCATTTCCTTGACCTTCCCATATTATTTGATATGGGATCTTTTTTGATTCTGCGTTGAAAGTATCAAATTCAGCAGCCTCTTCCGTGGAATAGTATTTGCCTGAGAATTGATTTCCAACTAAAGCTTTTGCTAGAATGACTTGAATTGGTTGGAAAGTATATTGGTTAAAAGTTTTTACTAAAACATAATCGATTTTAGGTCCAACTGTTAAAGCCGTATTACTTGGTAATGTCCATGGGGTAGTTGTCCAGGCTAGGAAATGAATTTCTCCTAAACTTTGTAATTCTTTAGGTAAGGTGTCTTGAATAGCTTTGAATTGAGCTACAATAGTGGTGTCGCTTACATCTCTATACGTACCTGGTTGATTCAGCTCATGTGAACTTAAACCTGTTCCAGCGGCAGGAGAGTAGGGTTGAACAGTGTAGCCTTTATACAACAATCCTTTTTCATAGAATGATTTAAGGATCCACCATAAGGTTTCTATATATTCATTTTCATAGGTTACATAAGGATGATCAAGGTCAACCCAATAACCCATTTTTTGTGTTAAATTGTTCCATACGTCAGTATATCGCATTACCTCTTCTTTACAAGCTTTGTTGTAATCTTCAACAGCAATGGTTTTACCGATATCGTCTTTGGTTATACCTAATTTTTTTTCTACCGCTAACTCAATAGGAAGACCGTGTGTATCCCAACCACCTTTACGTTTCACTTGATAACCTTTTAGGGTTTTGTAACGACAAAAGATGTCTTTGATGGCTCTAGCCATAACATGGTGGATGCCAGGCATGCCATTAGCCGAAGGAGGACCTTCATAAAAAGTAAATGGTTTTTGAGCAGAGCGAGATGAAATACTCTTGTCAAATATTTTCTCTCGGTTCCAAAATTCCAAAATTTCTTCGCCTATTTTAGCTAACTCAAGTGATCTAAATTCCCTATACATCAATGTAGTATTTTCAAAATTAAAGGATGCAAAGCTACTGAATTTGAATGAAAAATGGTAGCCTCAATTTTACTGCTTTGAACTATCAGAGAATCAACTTTGTATAGGTGTTATTTTTTGCGCCCATCAAGCCAAAGCATTAAGGCAGGCAATAGGGTTAAATTGAATATTAATGCGACCAATAATGTTATTGACAATAATATACCTAATACAACTGTTCCTCCAAAAGTTGAAGCAGTGAAAATACCAAATCCAAAAAATAATATAAAGGCTATATGCGTCATACTAACTCCAGTCTCTTTGATCGTTTCTGAAATAGCTTTTGGCACTGAAAGTTTGTTGATACTGAGTTCTTGTTGGTATCGAGTTAAAAAGTAAATGGTTTGATCGGAAGCTAAGCCAAATGCAATGGTGAATATAAGAATGGTGGAGGGCTTAAGTGGAATATTGAAAAATCCCATTATACCTGCGGTTATCAATAGGGGCACAACATTGGGCAGCAAAGAAATAAACATAATCCCTAAACTTCTAAATTGCGCTAGTCTTAACAAAGAAATTAACACGATGGCGATAGCAATACTTTCGAAAAGATGATGAAGCATGTAGTTTGTGCCTTTTGAAAATATTATGGAAGAGCCAGTTAATTTAACATCGAAACGATTAACCGGTAAAATGGAATCTATTCGAGGCTTTAGTTCCTCTAGAACACTATCTAATTTTTTAGATCCAATATCTGCCATTTGAAAACTAATGCGCATTTCTTGTTTATTCTGATCAGAAAAGTTAGTTAGCATATTGCCATCTCCCTTTCCTGAGTTTGCAACGTAGGCTAAAATAAAATTCTTTTCAAGCTCTGAAGGTAAACGATAGAAATTGGGGTCTCCATTGTAGAAAGATTGAGTTGCATATTTTATGGCAGTATTCAATGAAATTGACTTAGAAAACTCTGGATAGCTGGCTATCATTTCCTCCATTTTATCAATTCGTTTTAGAGTCGATAAATTTAAGATTCCATTTTTCTTTTTGGTGTCAACGCTTATTTCTAAAGGTAAAATTCCTTCAAAGTTTTCTTCAAAAAATCGCAAATCGGTTAAGATTTTAGAATCACTTGGTAAGTCATCTACAACATAACCGTTGATGTTAATCTTGTATATTCCAATAACCGAAATAATACTTAATAAAATGGTAATTCCATAAATTAAAGAGCGTTTAAAGCCTACAATATAATCTACTTTAGCTAATAGTTTATCTAAAAAGTCGCCTTCATGATGGGCATTAGTGAATTTTTTTGGAGTAGGTAAATAGCTGAAAATAATTGGGATTAAGCAGAGGCAAATAATCCAAGTAAACATTACGTTTAATGCCGCAACTAATCCAAATTGCATGAGTAGTTCTGAGCCTGTGAAATATAAAACACCAAATCCAATAGCGGCAGTTAAGTTGGCAATTAAGGTGGTGATGGATATTCTTTCGATTGAGACGCTTAAGGCTAATTGTTTATCCCCATGTTTTTTTAATTCAGCATGATATTTGTTTAATAATAATATGCTATTTGGAATTCCAATAATTACAATTAAAGGAGGTATTAGGCCTGTTAAAATAGTAATTTCGTAATTGAATAACACCAGCGTTCCTACACTCCAAATTACGCCTAATATCACAACTAAAATAGGAAAGATAATTGCGTAAAAATTCCTGAAGAAAAATAATAGTACTAAGGCTGAAACTAATATTGATAGTCCTAAGAATAAGGCGAATTCGTTTGATACTAATTTTGAAGTAGCTGTTCTGATAAATGGTAAGCCCGAACGTTTAACTTCTATTTCTTGTGCTTTTTCAAATTGAACAGTTTTATCTTCTATTGCTTTTAATACACGATTTCTAGCTACCGAATTTAGTATTTTTTGGTCAATAGAAATCGCCATAAGCGTACTGTTGGTTTGTGTATTAACTAAAAGTTTGTCGTAAAATGGTAGTCCTATGATCTTTTGCTTCAAACTATCCATTTCTAATTGAGATGCCATTAATTTACCAGGTAAATTTTTAGCAATAAATTTTTGATTTAATGTGTCTTTTTCTAATTCAAAGAAATTTCCAATAGAAAGTACTCCAGTTATACCTTCTATGTTTTGAATATCTAAGGAAAGTTGACGCCATGCATTATAGGTATCTTTATTGAATAGTTTTGGACTTTTAATTCCTAAGACAACCATGCTCCCGTCTTCTCCGAATTTCTTTTTGAAAGCAGTATATTCAACATACACAGAATCTGTGAGCGGTAAAATCTTACTTCCAGCATAGGAAAGTTTTAAGTCTTTAGCCTTAAACGCCATAAATGCGCTAATGATAATAAAAAGTAAAAGAAGGCTAATTTTATGATTTAGAATATACTTAGAAAATTTCTCCCACATGTTCAAAACAGAATTTTCGACAAAGAAACGGATTATCTTAACCTTAGCAAAATTTTTATCTTTGACTAAATTCAATGAAATGCTAATTAAGACACGTGGAATTGTTTTAAAAACTACGCCATATAGCGAAAGTTCTGTTATTGCCAAAGTGTTTACGGAATCTTTAGGTATGCAAAGCTTTTTGATTAATGGGGTGAAAAAGCCTCGTGCAAAGATTCCTATGAATTTCTTACAAGCATTGCACTTGATTGAATTTGTTGTAAATTTTAAGCCTGGAACTGGATTACAGCGTATGCAAGAGGCGCAATTGTTGCCGGCTTATAAAAGTATACCATATAATTTAATTAAAAATACAATTGTACAATTCTTAAATGAAGTAATTTTTAAAAGTGTACATCAGGATCATAAGGATGAAAATTTATTTTTATTTATTTATCATGCTTTATGCTGGTTTGATGAAGTTGAAGAGCCAGATGTGAACTTTCATTTGTCATTTTTAATTAAGTTGTCAAGATATTTAGGATTTGCCCCTAATTTGGAATCGGGTCATGATGCGCAGTTTTATGATTTGCAAGATGGAGTTTATGTGGATTTGCCATCTGCTCATCCTTATTATTTAGAAAAAGCAGAAGCTCAAATATTGTTTTTGCTATATGAAACTAGTTTTGATAAACTAAGTGAAATAAAAGTTTCAAGAATAGAAAGGAAAAGGATTTTAGATAAGATATTGATATACTATAACTTACATACGGCTTCATTTGGGCAGATTAAATCGCATTTAGTTTTAGAAGAAATTTTATCATAATTTTTTTAAAATTTTTTTGGAAAACCAAAACAACACGCTATATTTGCAGTCCCAAAACAAACGAACGGATGTTCAAAAAACATGGGAAATTAGCTCAGCTGGTTCAGAGCACCTCGTTTACACCGAGGGGGTCGGGGGTTCGAATCCCTCATTTCCCACTAACCCCACCTTCAAGTGGGGTTTTTTTATGTCCTTATTTTTTTTAAGCTTTCCGAGAATTATTTTTTTATTATTTTAGGGCATGCTTAAAATCTGTAGCCCTATACTATTTTTTTTGTTTAGCTTTTCATTTCTTTCGACAGCTCAAAGTCTAACTAAAATTATTGATCAAAATATTCCAGGTACTTCTGTGAAATTTCAAATGGTTTTGATTCCAAATGGGAATTTTAAAATGGGAAGTGTTAATGGGCCTACCGATGAAAGACCTCAACGTACAGTTGAGTTAGATGCTTTTTATATGAGTTCGACTGAGGTGACATGGGATTTATATGAATTGTTTCTTTACAAGGACTATGAAGTTAGTCAAAGTAAATCTCCAATTACAGCTCAAGTTGATGCTGTTACAAGGCCTACCAAGCCTTATCTTGATATGACATTTGGATTTGGAAAGCAGAATCATCCAGCTTTAGCTATGACGGCATATAATGCGATTCAATTTTGTAAATGGTTGTATGTGAAAACTGGTGTGTTTTACCGTTTACCAACTGAAGCCGAGTGGGAATATGCTTGTCGGGCAGGGTCAAATTCAGAATATTGTTTTGGAGATCAACAAGCGGAACTTGAGAAATATGCTTGGTTTGCTACAAATTCTGAAAAAAAAACACATCCTGTTGCTCAGAAATTGCCTAATGCCTGGGGTTTGTACGATATGCATGGAAATGTTGCAGAATGGGTTTATGACCAATATATAGCCGATTATTATGCTCAATCTGGTGGAAGAAGCGTAAAGAATCCGGTAGCTAATCCTGAAAAACTATATCCTATTGTGCTTAGAGGTGGACATTATGATGATTCTGCTGGAAATCTGCGATCAGCTGCTAGATCGGCTTCTGATCCTTCATGGAAGCAGATAGATCCACAAATTCCAAAAAGTAATTGGTGGTTTCCAGAAGCTCCATTTGTAGGATTACGTTTGGTAAGACCTGTAAATGTCCCAAGTGTAGAAGAGATTATGGCTTATTATGATAAGGCTCCGATTAAGGATTTCTAAAAACTATAAAACCAAAACCATAAATAACTAACTAAGCTAAAAACAAAATTAATATGAAAACCGAACTTAATCTACACCATGCTCGCCGTGAGTTTATAAAAGCTACTGCTTTAGCGGCAGGAGGTGTTTTGTTACATGGAAGTGCATTTGCCAAAGGGCATTCAGGAGTAGATGATACCATTAAAATTGCCTTAATTGGTTGCGGAGATAGAGGAACTGGTGCTGCTTTTCAAGCTTTGAATACTTCGTTTAATCTGAAATTAGTAGCAATGGCAGATGCTTTTCAAGATAGGCTTGATGCTAGTCATAAACTGCTAATGGAACGCTATTCGTCTAAAATGGATGTGCCTAAGGAGCGACAGTTTGTTGGATTTGATGCTTACAAAAAGGCAATTGCTTTAGCCGATGTCGTTTTGCTAGTAACTCCTCCTGGATTTAGACCCACACATTTTGAGGAAGCAGTAAGGCAAGGGAAGCATGTGTTTATGGAAAAACCAGTAGCTGTAGACGCTCCTGGTATTAGAAAAGTTTTAGCTGCCGCAGAAGTGGCTAAACAAAAGAAGTTAAATGTTGTAGTGGGTTTACAGCGTCGTTATCAAACTAATTATAGAGAAGTTCTTAAGCGAATTCAAGATGGACAAATAGGTGATATCGTTTCTGGGCAAGTTTATTGGAATTCGGGAGGGGTGTGGGTTAGACCTCGTACAGCTGGTCAAACTGAAATGGAATATCAAATGCGAAATTGGTATTATTTTAATTGGTTGTGTGGAGATCATATTGTGGAGCAACATGTACACAATATAGATATTGCGAATTGGGTTAAAAATGCTTATCCCGTTTCTATTCAAGGGACTGGTAGTAGGGCTTGGAGAACAGGAAAGGATTACGGAGAAATTTATGATAATCACGCTGTAGAGTTAACCTATGCTGATGGCTCTGTGATTTATAGCCAATGCCGTCATTTTGAAGGTATTTCAAATCGTGTAGATGAAACTTTTCAAGGGACAAAAGGTAGAGTTTATTTATCTGCCAATCATACGGGTAAATTATGGGATTTAAAAGGTAATGAGATTTACAACCATAACACCAAAGGCAATGCAAATCCTTATCAAACTGAACATGATGAACTTTTTCAAGCTATAGCTAAAGGTGAGTATAAATTTGAGGATGCAGAAAGAGCAGCTAAAAGCTGTTTTACGGCTATAATTGGTCGATATGCGACTTACTCTGGGCAAGTTATAAAATGGGACCAAGCTTTGCAATCGGAAATAGATTTAATGCCTAATACATTGGCATGGGATGCCTTACCAAAAGTACTCCCAGATAAGGATGGGAATTATCCAACAGCTAGGCCAGGAAAGCTAAAAATATTTTAATGAGAATAAAGTTGAGGCTTTATTCTTCAATTTATGGGGTACTTGGTTTGTTACTAAGTACCCTTTCTTTATTTGCGCAAGAGAACCTAAACTCATATCAAATTTCTGGATTTGCTCAAGGGACAAGCTTCCAAATTCAATATTTCGCGAAAAATGAAAAGATAACTAAGCTACAAATCGATAGTATTTTTTTAGTCATCGATAATTCATTGTCTTTGTATCAAAAGGAATCAATCTTGCAGAAATTTAACCTTTCTGCTGGTCGAGTTAAGGTAGATTCACATTTGAAGAGCGTTTTCTTAAAGTCTAGAAGGGCTTATAAAAAATCAGAATATCAATTTGATCCAAGCGTTGTTCCTCTGATGAATTTGTGGGGGCTGGGTGGTTATCATTTGTCTAATTTTGAAATTAATCAGACTTCAATACAAGAAGCTTTAAATAAGCTAGGTTTTTCTGAGGTTTATTTGCGTAAAAATAAACTCTATAAAACTAGGCCTGAAATTCAATTAGATTTTAATGGTATTGCTCAAGGTTACACAGTTGATTATTTAAGTTATTTTTTACGATCGAAAGGACTTAAGTCGTTTTTAGTTGAGCTAGGAGGGGAACTTTACTTGCAAGGGCTCAAGCCTACAGGACAAAAATTTAAATTGGGTGTTTTGACACCTCCAAATTATAAAGGTGCTGATTTTATAGTGGAATTCAAGCGTGGAGCATTAACCACTTCGGCTGTGTATGAGCAGGGAATAGAATACGCAGAAGGTTGGAAATCTCATATCATAAACCCAAAAACTGGTCATCCTATTCAAAGTCAAATAATTAGTGTTAGTTTGTTCGGTAAGAAGGCAGTTTGGGCAGATGCTTTTGATCAAGTTTGTTTAGGGAAAAGCCCAAGTGAAGCTGTCGATTTTGCTTCTGACAAATTAAAAATGGGGGCCTTAATATTTTATTTAGATGAAAATCAAAATATTCAGTCCTTAAGTAATCGAAGATTTCAAAAAATATTGATAAATTCAGCACAATTTTAATCTAAATGAAAACTAAAACCATTTTTCGATATTTAATTACCTTAATTGGAGCCGTTTTAGTTTTATTTAATTTTCCTGTGTTTGCGCAGGTATTTCCAAAGAATAAATCAGAAAAATTAAAAATTCTTGTTGTAAGTGATTTAAATGGTGCTTATGGCACTACTGCTTACAGTACTGAGGTATTAAAGGTAATGGATAAATTAGGTTCCTTTAAACCTGATTTAATTTTAAGTGCTGGTGATATGATTGCTGGTCAAAAAAGAGGTCTTACCAATGAAAACCTGGAGGCAATGTGGGACAGCTTTGATCGGAATATTTTTCAAAAGATTTCAGCTTCTGGCATACCTTTTGGGTTTACTGTAGGAAATCATGATGCTTCACCTAGCTTTCAAACAGAGAGAGAACTGGCCTATAAGTTTTGGAATCAAAGAAAAACTAAATTAGGTTTGAACTTTGTTGATGACACTCATTTTCCATTATATTATAGTTTTTTGCAAAATGGGAAATTTATTATTTCTTGGGATGCCGCTTCTGCTAAAGTTCCTGAAGCTGTATATGAGTGGATGGCTCAACAACTAAATTCTACAGAGGCTAAATCAGCAAGTCATAAAATAATCATTGGGCATCTTCCTTTGTATGCTATTGTACAGGCGAAAAATAAACCAGGAGAAGTAAATGATTCTCCAGAGCATGCATTAAATTTTTTTAAAGATCATGGCGTTGATATTTATATATCAGGACATCAACACGCCTATTATCCAGCAAAAAAGGAAAGTGTCTTATTGTTTAATGCTGGCGCCATTGGAGATGGCCCTAGAGCTATTTTAGGCCATGACAAATTACCTCAAAAGGCATTTACGATTTTAACATTGAGAAAGAAAAAAGTATATAAGTTTTTTACTTTGAATCCTACGTCAAATAAATCCATTAAATTGAAAGACTTGCCAAATCAAGTTGAGGGATTTAATGGGCTTGTCGAAAAATATAATGCTAAACAATAATCTAAATTAAACGCTATGATATTACACCTTGAAAACGAGCATTTAAAGTTGTCTTTATCTACACTAGGTGCGGAATTACATCATATTACTGGTAGTGATAGTGGGACAGAATATTTATGGTCAGGTGATCCTAAATTTTGGTCGAAATTTAGTCCAGTGTTATTTCCAATAGTTGGGAGTTTAAAAGGAGATACTTATTTCTATCAGGGTAAAGCTTATAAGATGCCCAGGCATGGCTTTGCTCGTGACATGGAGTTCCAATATGAGCAATTAGCTCCAAATGCTATTTTATTTACGCTATATCAGAATGCTATTTCTTTGGCGCAATATCCATTTCCTTTTAGATTGGAAATAACTTATACATTAGATAAGGCCAGTGTTTACTGTCAATATAGGGTGTTTAATTCAGGAGAGGTACCGATGTATTTTTCTTTAGGGGCTCATCCTGCTTTTGCTGCTCCTTTAAATGGTGAGGGCAAATATGATGATTACTATCTCCAATTCAAGGGAGTTGATGAACTTGAATATTATGAGGTAGAAGGAAATCTGGTTGGGAAAAATAAACGTCAGATACCGTTAAAGAATGGTAGATTGTATTTGAATTATGATTTATTTAAAAATGATGCTTTGGTTTTTAAAAACTTTCCAAGTTCTAGCCTATTTTTAATGAATGATAAGAATTATAATGGAGTGGAGTTTAGTTTTCCTGACTTTCCATATTTTGGTATTTGGGCAGCTTTAAATGCTGATTTTGTTTGTTTAGAGCCTTGGTGTGGAATCGCTGATCAAATTGATCATAATCAAGATTTAACTGAAAAGGAGGGTATAATAAAATTAGAACCTCAGCGAAATTGGCAGAGGCGTTGGAAAATAACTTGTTTTTAGACTCCTTTTAGTCTAATAAGAGATTATCATCTTCTTCATCTTCTCCTAAACTTAGGTGGATTTGATTGCTTCCTGAGATTCCTTCTATTGAGCCTCTAATGTGTGCCGCATTTAGAAGAACTTTTTCGAGCTGTTTTTCTCTACTTTTCCATAATCTTTCCATCGCATCTCTTTCTTTTTGAATTGAAAGTTTCATGCTCATGAAGCCTTCCCTAATAGCCTTCCATTGTTCCGAAAATTCATTACTATTTAAATAGTCATAAAGCATATGCATTTTATCGCCTTTATTTTCTTGAGAACGCATGGCTGATGCTAATTTTAAAATGCTATCTCTTAATATGTAAGCGACTGCTTTTAGTTCGGAAAACGAACAAATCCATACGCCATCTCTTTCCCCAAAGCAATCCATTCCTTTAGGATATGCTTGAGTAACAATAACTGCAATGTCTACGCCCAAGCTCCGGCTGTCTTTTTTTAACTTTTCTATCCATTCAGGTGAGAAATCTTTAGTTCTTTTACTTTCGTAAATAATTCGGCCTGCCATTTCACCGTATTGATTTCGAACTATTTGAATGCAGTCGGCTCCTCTCACACCCTTGCCAACTTCTTCTACTACATCAAATGGAAAAGTATTTCGTAAAAGATCTTCTAAAATTAATTCCTGAACTTCACCCTGCAATTGCATAGATCCTTGATCAGCCTTACGCTTCATTTCTTCAGCCAATTTTTTTTGATCTTCCAATTGCTTTTCAAGTTCCTTTACTCGAAGTTGATGTTCAGTTTCTCTTAAATTATTTTTTTCTGTTTCTTGTTTTCGAATTTGTAAGACTAACTCTTCCCTTTGCTCTTGTAATTTTCTTTGTAAAGAAAGCTCAAGCTCGGCTTCTTTGTTTTTGATTTCTTGCTCACGCTTCAAAAAATCTAATTCTTTTTGACGAGCTAATTTTAATTTTTCTTCTTGGTCTTTATTCGCTTCATCTAAAAGTTTTAATTTTGATTCATAGTCTGATGCAATACTTTTTCTAAGATTTTCAGCCAGCTGAGTTTGTAATTCTTGTTTTTCAAGTTGCAAACGTTTTTCAAAGGCTTGGGCTTCTTTAATTCTGGCTTGCTCAAGTTCTGCTAACTTTAGTTTAAATTGCTCCTCTTTTTGTCTAGTGAAGTTTTGCATTTGCTCCCTTAAATTCCGTTTATATTCTTCAGTCATGACATCTTCTAATGGGAAGGCGTGATGGCATTGCGGACATTTAATTTCAGTTGACATAGATATCTTTTTTAAGCGTGAATAAGCTTAGAATTTGCTCATTCAAATGTACAAAATCTTAAGGCAATTTTCTTACTTTTGCTTTCTATGTTTCGCCAAATTCTATCTACCTATAAGCAATCTTTTTCTGGGCTAAGTCGAGAATCATGGATGTTGAGTGTGGTGATTTTAATAAATCGATGTGGTTTCATGGCTGCACCTTTTATGGGGCTATATTTAACTCAAGCTTTAAATAGAAGTGCTGCAGATGCTGGAATATTAATTTCAATTTTTGGTATTGGAGCAATTTTGGGAGCTGTTGTAGGTGGTTATTTAACTGATTTAATTGGATTTCGACCTGTTCAAATCTTAGCTTCTATTGCAGGAGGTTTGTGTTTTTTATTTTTTGCTCATATTCATGATTTTTTTTGGTTATGCGTTTTGGCTTTTTGGATTAGTTTTTTTGTAGACTTATTTCGACCAGCCAATTTTGCCGCAATTGCGGCTTATGCCAACCCAAATACCGAAACTCGATCTTATTCTTTAAACAGATTAGCAAATAATATAGGTTGGTCAGTGGGCGTAAGTTTAGGTGGGATAATAGCGGCATTTAATTATTCTTTGTTGTTTTATGTTGATGGTATAGTAACCTTATCCGTAGGGTTCGCTATATGGTATTTTTTACCAAAGAAGGAGAATGAAAGACTTAGGGTAAAGAAAATTAAGTATAAGCAGGAGAAAAGTCAATTGAATGTGACTACAAAAAATGAACAAGAGTTGGATGAGGAGGCTAAAAAACCAATTTTAATGCCGTGGCGTGATAGACCTTATTTGTATTTTATCCTGATCAATGTTTTGTTTACAACTTGCTTTTTCATGATGTTTAGGGTTGTGCCGGTTTATTTCAAGGAAGATTGGCACATTAATGAAGCTTATATTGGCATTATTTTAGGTATTAATGGAATAATGATTGCTTTATTTGAAATGGTTTTGATTACCAAAATTGAAAATAAAAGGAGCTTTAGATATTTTATCATTTTAGGGATACTTGTTACTGGAATTGCTTTTGCTTTGCTTATGTTACCTAAAATTTGGCCTATTCTATTAGCTATTTCTTGTGTGGTGGCTTTTACCATTGGAGAAATGCTTTCTATCCCATTTATAAACACGATAGTAATAAAAAGAAGTCAGCCCGAAACTAGAGGCCAATATGCTGCGGGATATTCTATGGCTTGGTCAATAGCTCAGGTTATTGGGCCATCCTCTGGATTTTTCTTTGCGGAGAAATATGGTTATAACGCATTATGGATTGTGGTCACATTTCTTGTTGGCTTGTGTGCATTGGCGTATTATAATGTAATTCCAATGTTTAATACTCAAGAAATGAAAGGTTAATATTTTTACTAATTGAATAGATATATGAAAAACAAAAAATCTTTATGGATAGCCGTTAAAAGCATCTTTTTTGTTGGATTGATAGCTTTAAATCCAATACAATTGTGGGCGCAAATTAAGCCCAAAGCGAATTGGTATAATTTGGATCTTAAGCAAGATTCTATATTTGGAGTGAGCACGGAAAAGGCATATTCTGAATTGCTAAAAGGGAAAAAAGCTAAACCTGTTATTGTAGCCGTATTAGATGGAGGAGTTGATTATCTTCATGAGGATTTGAAAAGAATCATGTGGAAAAATACCAAAGAAAAAATAGGTAATGGAATTGATGATGATAAAAATGGCTATATAGATGATATATATGGTTGGAACTTTTTAGGTGGAAAGAGTGGTTCCATAGAACATGAAACTTTAGAAGTAACTCGTTTAGTTGTTAGAGATCAAGCTAGATTTGTTGGTAAAAACCCTGAGTCACTTAATCCTGCTGAAAAAGCTGATTATGAACAATATTTAAAAAATAGAAATTATGTTGAAGCAGAGTTGGGAACAGCAAGAAGTAATTATGCTGGAATTTTAGGTTTTAAGAGTGCCTTAGAACCCGTTATAAAAAAAATTGGAAAGGAGAACCCTAGTTTAGCTGATTTTGAGAATTTCAAGCCGACTACGGATATAGAAACTCGTATTAAAAGCACTATACTGTCAATTTTAAAGGATTACGATTTTAAGGATTTTTATGAAAATCAAATTTTGGAAGGTATAAAATATTATGAGGGCCAAATTAAGTATAATTATAATTTAGAATTTAATCCGAGAACAATTGTTGGAGATAATCCAAACGATAGTCAAGAAAGGTATTATGGGAACGCAGATGTTAAGGGCCCAGATGCTGGTCATGGAACTCATGTCGCAGGAATAATCGCTGGAGATCGACACAATAATTTAGGTATAATGGGTGTCTCTGATCAAGCCTTAATTATGGCAGTAAGAAATGTACCTAATGGTGACGAACGAGATAAAGATGTAGCTAACGCGATTCGTTATGCTGTTGATAATGGTGCAAAAATAATAAATATGAGTTTTGGTAAATCTTATGTTTGGGATAAAGCTGCTGTGGATGAGGCTGTTCGTTATGCAATGAGTAAAGATGTTTTATTGGTGCAAGCTGCAGGAAATGATAATAAAGATATTGATGTTGATCCAAATTATCCTTCTAGGATTTTCTTAAACGGAGAGATAGCTAAAGGCTATATAACAGTTGGGGCATCAAATTGGACTAATGACGAAGAATTAAAAGCTGAATTTTCCAACTATGGAAAAAGGAATGTAGATGTATTTGCACCAGGCGTGAAAATTAATTCAACTATTCCTGAAAACAAGTATAAAGAAGAAAACGGCACAAGTATGGCTGCACCAGTTGTTTCTGGCGTAGCAGCAATAATACGAGCTTATTACCCTAAACTTACAGCTGAGCAAGTGAAAGAAATAATAATGAAGACAGTAACCAAAGTGAATGGTAATGTAAGATTCTTAAAAAAGGAAAGCCCTGTTTCTGTTCCATTTTCTGAACTTTGTGTAAGTGGCGGAGTTGTAAATGCTTATGAAGCTTTAAAATTAGCAGCTACTTATTAAATATTGCACAAATAATAATTAAATTTAATGCGTTCAATGAAAACAAAATGGGTCTATATAATATTGTGCTTAACTTTAGTTTTAACTAAATATGCCGATGCGCAAGTTCAAAAGCCCATTGCCATTGAAGGCGTAATTGATTTAAGAAACTATGATTTAAAAAAGCCTATTTCCTTAAACGGGGAATGGGCTTTTTATTGGAATCAATTAGGCCCCCAACTAGATGAATCTAGAAAGGAATATATTAAGTTTCCAAGTCTTTGGAATGGAGATAAAAGCTTTGGTAAAGAACTTACCGGAATAGGATATGCTACATATAAATTAAAAGTATATTTGCCAAAGAATGGAAAGCGTTATCGAGTTGAAATTCCAGATATTTATACGGCGTATAGTTTTTATATTAATGATATTTTAGGGTTAACTACAGGCAAGGTTGCTAAATCAAAGGAGGATTATGAGCCAAAATGGTCAACTAAAGCAGTTAATTTACCATTAAATGCTGATTCTTTAGAGTTTCGTTTAGAAATAGCCAATTTTGAGCATTTTCGTGGGGGCATAAAAGAGCCAATTATCATTGGCGAACTAGAATCTATAACATTAAAACAAAACCGAGAAGTAGCTATTGACTTGTTTTTAACTGGCTGTCTATTTATGGGCGGCTTGTTCTTCTTAGGATTATATTTCTTAGGAAACAGAGATTTATCAATTTTGCTATTTGCATGTTTTTGTCTATTATATTCTTATCGAATAATTGGAACTGGGTATTATGCTTTTCATAGTATTTTTCCTGATCTAGGATGGAATCTTTTAATTCATCTGGAATATTTAAGTTTATTCTTGTCTATAGGGGTTTTTGCTTCATACACACGTTATTTATACCCTCAAGTAGTGAAGCGATGGGCTGCTTATAGTATCAGTGTTTTTTGTATGATATTTGGTTTAATAACCATTTTCTTTAAACCTTACATTTTCACACAATTGATTACCCCTTTTTTAGGAGTAACAGTTATATGTATTGGCTATGCCCTTTATATCTTCATTGAAGCTTATAGAAGAAAATTGCCTGGTTCATTTTATGCTTTATTAAGCTCTATAGTTTTGATGTCTTCATTTATCCTGATTATTTTAAATTATTGGGCGATTCTTGTGGATGTACAGATTTATTCATTTTTGAGTTATATTTTATTTTTCTTTCTTCAGTCGTTGATTTTATCACATCGGGTTTCTTTTGAATTAAAACAATCAAAAAAATTAGCGGAAAGAAGTGCTAGAGCGAAATCTGAGTTTTTGAGTATAATGAGTCATGAGATTCGGACTCCATTAAATTCGGTAATTGGAATGAGCCATTTATTATTGCGAAATGAACCTAAACCTGAACAAGTTGAGCAATTAGATACATTATTGTTTTCAGCTAACTCTTTATTAACTATCGTTAATGATATTTTAGATTATAATAAGCTAGAAGCTGGAAGAGTTGATTTTGAAGAGATAGAGTTTGATGTGATTTCAGTTGCTAAGAATATTGTTGTTGGCTTGCAAAATCAAGCTATTGAAAAGGGAATTCAACTAAAATTACATGCAGATCCTCAAATTCAACACTTAATTTATGGAGACGCTACCAGATTCTTCCAAGTACTAAACAACCTTGTGCACAATGCTGTTAAATTTACTTTGAAGGGAAGAGTAGATGTGTTTTTAGACGCTCTGGAGCAAAGCGATGATTCTCTTCAAATTCGGGTGAGCGTGGTTGACACTGGAATTGGTATTTCTGAAAAGAATCAGGAAATAATTTTTGACCGTTTTACTCAAGCTGATACCTCTACCTCAAGAAGTTTTGGAGGAACCGGTTTAGGGCTAGCTATTTCTAAAAAGATTTTGGCTTTGCAAGGAGTTGAACTGTTTGTGATTAGTAAACCTAATGAAGGTTCAGAGTTTTATTTTGTTCAAAATTTCATGAAATCTACTCAAAAAATTAAACAAGAAGTGACAGGAGAAACACAAGATCAATTTGAAGAAAAACCTTTTTTAGGAAAGCATATTTTGTTAGTTGAAGACAATGCTATAAATGTTGTAGTGGCAAAAAGTTTCTTAAAAAATTGGGGGGCAGAGGTTGATGTAGCAGAGAATGGTAAAATTGCCTTGCAAAAATTAGAGCCAAAAAAACACCAACTAATTTTAATGGATTTACATATGCCGGAGATGGATGGATATCAGGCCGCTAAAATAATTAGAGACCGTGGGGTCAAAATTCCTATTATTGTACTTACAGCTAATATTAAGGAAGATATTGCTGATAAAATTGAAGGAATTGACATTAATGATGTTATAGTTAAGCCTTTTGCTCCTGCAGAATTACATCAAAAAGTAAGACAATTTTTAAATAAGAAAAAAAGCCCTTAAGTATTCAAGGGCTTTTAAAATAGTTATAAAATTACCTCCATAGGAATATCCATAATTAGGAACTCTGCAGGACCATTTGCTTGGATATTAAAACTCTTTGTATCCCAAATACCAAATCCATCTCGACTATTTAAAATATTTCCATCTACTTCAATTTGACCTTTAATCACGAAGATGTAAACTCCATTTCCTTCTTTCTTTATATTATAAGTTTCCTTAGCTCCATTATCGAAATGGCCTAAATGAAACCAAGCGTCTTGATGAATCCAAACACCAGCATCTTCTGTAGATGGTGATAATATTTGCATAAGTTCGTTTCTTTTATTTTCTTGATTAATTAATTGTTGAGCATATCTGGGTTCTACATTTCTTTTGTTTGGGAATAACCAAATTTGTAGAAGTTTTACTGGTTCAAACTCATCTGCATTGAATTCTGAATGATAAATGCCAGTTCCAGCACTCATCACTTGTATTTCTCCTGCGCGAATAACAGCAGAGTTTCCCATGCTATCCTCATGCTTTAATGCCCCGGAAAGTGGAATGGTAATGATTTCCATATTATCGTGAGGATGTTTTCCGAATCCCATTCCTCCACTTATATCATCGTCATTTAATACTCTTAAGGCTCCAAAGTGCATTCTTTTAGGGTCGTAGTAACCTGCAAAGCTAAAGCTATGTGCTGTTTTTAACCACCCATGATTAGCCATACCTCGTGTATCCGCTAAATGTAATACTGTTTTAGACATGATGTTTTTTCCTTTCTTGTTTGATACAAAATTACAAGTAAATGATGGGTTATTTCTTGATATAAGATAAGAAAGTCAGTAACTTAGAAAATGCTAAATAGAGCTAGTTACCAGGCCGCAAAAATTGTTTCTACTGTTGTGGAAGAGCATTTCGCGCATTTACTTTCCCATGCTTCTGATAATGGCGAGGTTGAGATAGCTCCCTTGCCTCCAGCTCGAGTTATTGAGGCTATAATAGATGTGGCTTTTTGGGCTAGTTTGAGAAAGGAAGAGGGATATTCTCCTAAAATATCACTAGCCTTTTTACCTCCGGAAATGGCCCAAAATTCTATTCGATTTAAAAAGCCTTTAGAATTAAATCCAAATATATTGACTAAAATTGCTCCAGGTATGGCCGGAGTGGGAATATATTTAGGTGTATGGCATGATGGTTATCAACTGTACATTTGGGGGAGTACACAATTTTTGCCGAATTGTTGTTTTGTAACTGATGTGTCAGAACCAGGTTTGTTAGTCGTAAAACACCGTAGAATGGTTGGCTTTGGAAAATTTGCCAATGTGGTTGTTTTAAAAGGTGAGCAAATTAAATATGTAATAGAGTCAGAAATGGTTGCTGAGGAGTTCCCAACAATCGTAAAAACCTTATTAGATGGCGATACAAATGTTGGCTGGGATGATAAAGCTAATATTTTAATTCAGCTTGCCGTATCTATGCGCGCTCATGGAAGGGGAGGTAGTTTAGTGGTTGTTTCAGATAAGGATGAAGAATGGAAAAAATCAGTGATCAGCCCAATGAATTATCCTTTGTTCCCGTGTTATAAAGGATTATCCAAACTATTAGAACCAGAAGTTGGTCCAGCTAAGTCAGAAGTGTATTGGCAGTCAGCTGTTAAAAAAGAGGTAGAATATATTGCGGGTGTTACAGCTATTGATGGGGCAACTATAATTAATGATAAGTTTGAACTATTAGGCTTTGGTGCGAAATTAACTCGGGCTTCGGGCTCTAGCACTGTAGCTGAAGTTAGTTTCTTTGAGCCTGTATTGGGAAATCAAGTAGAACATATTCATCCTGGAAAGTTAGGTGGAACCCGACATTTTTCTGCTGCTCAGTTTGTAAAAGACCAAACACAAGCTATGGTTTTAGTTGCTTCGCAAGACGGGCATTTTACTATATTTTCTTGGTCAGATAAGCATAATCGTGTTCAAGCATTTCGTATAGATACTTTACTTCTATAATTTTAATAAAATTTATTTACTTGTAAATCAGTGATTTAAATTGATTTGCTTTATTTATATAGTACTATGTATTGCATACTACTATATAAAACATATATCTTTGCTATACCTTAAGTGAAAATATATGATAGCTGAAAATACCCAGACCCAAATGCGAAAAGGAATTTTAGAGTATTGTGTACTCTTGATTATTTCGCGCGGTGAGATATATGCCTCTGATATTATTGCTGAGCTTAGAAAAGCTCAGTTGCTAGTCGTTGAGGGAACGCTCTATCCTTTATTAACTCGCCTTAAGAATAATGGCTTATTAAACTATAATTGGGTAGAGTCAAATTCTGGACCTCCTCGTAAGTATTATATCATAACTCCATTAGGTAATGATTTTTTAAAACAGCTAGACGCTACTTGGATAGAGCTTTCTTATGCCGTTCAAACTGCCCAAAAATCAAGAACTGAAAATACGCCAACTCAATCTTAGAACTATGAAAAAGACCGTTATAATAAATATTGGAAATTCAATTTTGCATATTAGTGAAGACGCATATGATGTATTAACAAAGTATTTGCATGAAATCAAACTTCATTTTGCAAAAAATATAGATGACTTCGAGATCGTAAAAGATATAGAATATCGAATAGCAGAAATGTTAAATGAATCCTTAGCAGAAAAAGGGGCTCAATTGATTGAAATGAATGATGTAGAATTAGTCATTTCAAAGATGGGTCATGTAAAAGATTTTGAATTCACCGAAGTAGAAGAATCTAAGAACGAACAAACTTTTAATACTTCAATTAAGAAGGAATTGTTTCGCGATGAAGATAATAGAATTATAGCAGGTGTATGTGCAGGTCTATCGCATTATTTAAGAATACCTACAATATGGATAAGAATTGCATTTATACTTTTAACGATGTCTTTCTTCTTTGGAGTGTTAGTATATGTCATTTTATGGATGGCTGTTCCACGAGCAAAATCTCGTTCTGAAAAGATGAGGATGCGTGGAGAAGGCTTAGACTTGAATGCGTTTCAAAAATCTTTTGAAGAAGAAGTGAATTTGTTGAAGCAAAAAATGCGTGAAACAGAAAGGGAATATAAACCTCTGATCGAAAAGTCAATTCCGTTTTTTGAAGAAGTTGGCTTGTTTGTTAAAGGTTTCTTTTCAGCTTTGTTTAAGTGGTTTGGAAAACTGTTTGGAGCGTTGGTGATAACTTTTGGTAGTCTTCTATTGTTAAGTTTAATTACAGGCTTAGCTGTATTACTTGGGTTTTGGGATGCTGATGTTTATAGTTATTTCCCTCTAAACATAATTAATGAAGAATTTAGAATACCAATTATCTTATCTGTTTTTGTATGGTTATTGATTCCCATTTTAGCTTTATTGCTTTTTGCGATCAGAGTTTTATTTAATTTACGTCCATTGCCAAATCGTATAGCCTTGGGGCTTTTGGTTGCTTGGTTAGTAGCGTTATTTTCGGGAGTTTTTTATGGAGCGAAATTGGGATCTGAATTTAAAGAAGAAGCGAGTTTGGAGCAGACTGTAAGTCTGACAACTCAAAACATGTATACGCTTACTTTGAATAATGAGGCCGATTTGAGAGCTATTGATAGCTTGAATTATAATTTAAACTCAGATAGTTTAGGTAATAAAAGAGTAGTCTATAAGTGGTATAATATGCCAAATAACATGGATCGAAATGTTCGAATGGTAATTAAAAGAAGTGAATCAAGTTCTGCATTTATACTACAAAACTTTGAATCACATGGTAAAACATTTAAAGAAGCTCTAGATCATGCTAAGAAAATAGACTATAGATTCACTCAGAACGGGGATTTGCTAAAGTTCAATTACTTCGCTTATCTATTGCCTGGACAATTATATCGGGATCAAAAGGTACGCTTAACGCTTAATTTTCCAGAGGGAACGATTTTAAAAATTCATGATGATTTTATTCATTTTACTTATTTTAATCATAGAGATTGTGAAAATCAACCTAAAAGAGAAGGTTCATTTACTTTTTGGAAAATTACAGAAAGTGGTTTAGCGTGTATTAAAAGTGATCATAAAAATTAATTCACCTTATATTGGAAAATTCCTCTAGCTAAATTACCTTCTTTATCAAAACCTTCTATGATAACCTTCATATTTCCTTTTCCATCTGCATTAAAGAAATTAAATTGTGCTTCTCCTTTTTCATTGGTTTGAATTTTGGGATTCCAATATAAGGTTGTCCTTAAGTCTGAAGCTCCAAAAGGGGCATTAGGTAAATACTTTGGAGAATAAAAGCTTCGTTCCTTACTATATCCTTTTGGATAAAGGGTTAACATATAAGGTTTAGGGAGCATGTCTAAGAACTCTGATTTTGAAATCTTCTCTCCTGCAACTGGTTTTTTGGTATTAATCACAACAACTCCTCTGGTTTTATACATATTGTCAATAATACCCATTGGATCAGTTAAAAAGATTTCAACATTATCAATCATAATTGGATCTATGTTGTTGATATAATCAGCTTCAACTGGCATACTATTTAAAAATATTTGCATTGGAATTCTTGCTCCAGAATTATATAAGCGAGTTACATATAGCTTTTGATTATCATATGTAACACCCATTAATTTAGTCTTTAAACATTCAAAAGTTGAACTACAATCTGTAAAAGTAGATCCTTCAATAAAATGATCTGGGTTTTGCTTTAATCCAGTCAAATTTCCATGGTCTCTGTGAGAAGGACGAATAGCAGCACTGCCTTTAATTTCAACTTCTTTTAGCGTTCGCATAAATCGATATTGCTTTTGGCTATTATTTAAGTAAGCCGACAATGTCGTATCAATATTGTTTACTTCGTCCAAAAGATTTTTATTTTTACCGGCTACAGGAATAGGGAATCCATCTAATACAATCATAATATTATTAGGATTTGGATTATAGCGAGCATTAATCACTACCTCAGAAGAATCAGGTAGATTTAAGTTTTGAAAATTAAATGAGCCATTGTTTTGCGTAACAATTTCTGAGGATATTAATTTATCAGTAACAGTAAGTCTTATATTTCCCTTCCGAATAGGCATTCCTGTTCGATCTCTAAGTGTCCCAGAAATATTAATGCCTTGTTCAGGTAAAAAGCGAACGTTATTGAACTTATTGCCAATAATATCCGTATACAAAAAGCGTCTGTATCCTTGTGTTAGCATCAGCTTATCTAAATCCGCAATCTTCTTTTCATTAATTTGATTAAAATAATAATTAGGCTTTTCAATATAGCCTTTAAGATCAGAGCTTAGTAATAAGTAACTCAGAATGCTAGTCTCATTATCCTCTTCGAAAGGCACTTTTTGCGCATCAATTACTGTTACTGAAAAGTCTCCAATGATCGGTGATTTTTCTAAAGTTGCCGATACATTAATTTTAACTTCTTGCCTTGGTTTATAAGTTGTTAAATCTGATTTAATTTGTAATGCGATCTGACTTGGATGTAAATGAAAGATTAATCTTTCACTTAACGGGAATAAGTTTTCATCAAATAAGGTAAATTGAATAATTCCATTTGGAAGATCTTTTCTAGGCACTCTAATATTAATAAGTTGGCTTTGAAGTGGTGTTGTAGCGGCATACAAAACAGCTTCGTTGCTTTGACCAACAATGTGCAGTGTCTTTCCTTGATTAGCTTCTAAAAATGCTGGACTAGCCAATATTTTTAAAGGAATTAAATCTGGTGTTTGTTGTCCAGCTTGAACCGTAATTCCAGATTCTTTGATGCTAGGTAATGGATAATTTTTGGTGCTACCATCTGAATAAGTAATACGTGCTTGATATTTTTTGCCATTTTCAGGATTGATATAAAACGAACCCATTCCAGCATGGCCATAATTTATAGAGGCTACAACATTATTGTCGTCACTTATAATATCACCTTTAAAAGCTATACCAAAGCCTGACGGGGCAGTTGCTTTCACTGCAATTTGGTTTGGTATACCAGCAATATATTCGCCTCCTTCCGGGAAGAACTGAAAATCATTTTCTAATACTTGTTGTTCAAATTTAAATTGAGATTGCGCATTTTCTTTATCTGAAACTTGAATTGTTGCTATTAGTATCCCATTTTTAAGTAATTCATTTTCCTTTCTTGTTAAAGTAATTTGTAATTGACCTTTAGCATCTGTGACACCTCTACCACGTGTAACTTCATCTCCATTTTGTGTAATAATCCAATTCACAGATTTCTGCGCCAATAGCTTTTTGTTGATATCTTTAAATTGCAAAATTGCAGTAGATTTTACACTCTTTGTTGAGGATTCGTAGTTGTGATTGATTTGAATATGACTGTTAACGTTTTTGTCAATAGCTTCGCCTAAAGGAATATTTTTAAAGAATAAATACTCTTCAGGAAAATTTAACATCCAGGTCGTATATGCTCTAACATAATAATTTCCTTGCTTAAAATCTTTCATGTCTAATGGAATATTTCCATTGGCCACACTATTTTGTACAGGTAACTTTAGGCTTCTAACTAAAGAATCTTTGGCTGTAAATAATTCTACATAAACTATTTTGCTTAAAGGGCTAGGTTGAGTATGCGCTGTAGTTAAATAAGCTTTTAACCACATCGTATCTGCAACGGCATAATATGGCTTATCAAAATGTATATAAACTTTTTCAAGAGGTTGCTCTTTAGAAATTCTATTAAGCTTTTGAAGCAATCCATTTAACTTCAAACTATCGGTTTGCGCTTGAGTTTCAGTATTTGCCCAAAAAAAGCAAGAAAGAATTAAACATAGGATACGTATATACTTCATGAATTTAAATTTCTTCGGTAAAACGCTAATATATTGATTATTGACATAAAAAAAGGGCTTTAAAAGCCCTTTTTTTATTTATTTCACTTCCGTAACCATAATTGATTTAGGTTTTCTTGCTTTCTTTAAGTTGACTAACCAGTCTCCTTCAGATGCTCTATATCCTAATGGCAATAATGTTACTGATTTTAATCCTTTTTCTGTTAATCCTAAAATGGAATCAACTTCAGCACTATTAAAACCCTCCATAGGTGTGGCGTCTACCTTTAGTTCTGCTGCCTGTGCAATGGCCATTCCAAAACTAATATATGCTTGACGAGCAGCATGTTCAAAATTAGTTTGTGGGTCCCTAGGTAAGTAAGATTGAATAAGCATCTGTTGATAATCCTTTGTACTAGTCGGATCTGTCCCTCTTAAATTGTGAGAGATTTCAAATACTTGATTGATTCTTTCTTCTGTGTAATTATCCCAAGCAGCAAACACTAATAAATGTGAACAATCTAAAACTTGACTTTGCTGAAAAGCCTGTTGATAAATTTTTTCTTTTACTTCAGGATTTGTTACCACAAAGATCTCAAAAGGTTGTAAACCAGAAGAGGTAGGAGCAAGTAAAGCTGCTTCTAAAATTTGATTCACATCGTTCTCGGATACCGCCTGACCATTCATTTTTTTGGTCGCATATCGCCAATTTAAGGCATTGATTAAACTCATTGTTTTATTTGTTTTTAGTTAAATACTAATTGTTTGTGAACAGAACTCAGCTATTTAAACTCTGTTTTGAGAGCGATTAATGATTATGCAAAATTAAGGAGTGTATCTTTGATCATTAGCAAGAGTTGCTTTATTTGACTATGTAATGATACTTGTCTTATTAAAATTCCAAATTTTTTGATTGTCTTTGCGTTATTATTATGCTATGCAAGCATAGTTTTTATTATTTATCAAATTTTCAAAAAATGAAAAAGTTATTATTATCCGTCATGGTTTTTGCTGGTGTCTCTTATACCGCTATGGCTCAAGAAGGTAAAGGATTTTACTTAAAACCAACTAGTAGTTATTTTACAAAAGTAACTCCAGTAGAATTCCCAAATGTTGGACCATTACAACCGAGAGATGTAGTGTTTTCTATTAATCCAGTTACAGGGGCACAAAGTACAATCTCTGAAGAGGCTATTACAGGTTCTTTTGGTCAAGGCTTTAGAGCGGGTATTACTGGAGGATATAGATTTAATGATATTATAGCTTTTGAAATGGGTTTTAATTATTTTCAATCTGAAAAAAATACGATGGCTAAACAGACGGGATTTATTGGGAATAATCAAGTTTTGTCTTTAGAGGCGAAAGGTAAAGTTTTAGCGCTTGATTTGATGCCTACGATGGTATTTCATATGCCCACTGAAAACAAATTTAAACCTTATGTCAAAGTTGGCGCTGTTCTTCCAGTTTATGGTTACTTAGAAATAAATACCAAAGCAAATGATAGAACGGGAGCCGTCGCAAAAACAGTTAATTCAAATTTTGTCGCTATTGTATTGGATAGAACTGAGCGAATTAAACCTAATCCAACTATAGGATTTACAGGTGGAGCTGGATTTTCTTATCCAATTGCCAAAAAATTGAGCTTCTTTAGTGAAATTGAATACAGAAATGTATCAGTAAATGGAAAAAGTAAAGAAATTACAGAATTTTCAGCAGTCGGAACTTTAGCTAGTGGAACACAAGTTCCAGTTAATTTAAATGATTTGCCAAATGGAGTAAAACATGTAAATTTCAATAAAAAGATTACAGCTAGTTCAAATGTGCCTGGTCATGTAGGATATGATTCATCTAAACCATCAGATGAATTAAAATCTTATATTAATATAGGTGGATTAGGACTTAATGTTGGAATTAAAATAGAATTATAACAAAATAGGCCCCCAATCTGAAAGTGATTGGGGGCCTATTTATATGTAAAAGTTAAGCCGAATTCTTAAGCCATTTCATTGGCTTCAACATAACTCTCAATTGGAGGGCAAGCGCAAATTAATGAACGGTCACCATGACTATCATTTACTCGACCAACCGATGGCCAGAATTTATATTGTGCCACATATGGTAGTGGGAATGCTGCAATTTGACGACTATAACTATGATTCCAATCATTTGCAGTAACCACTTGTGCCGTATGAGGAGCATTTTTTAAAGGATTATCTAGACGATCTGAATCTCCACTTTCAACAGCTTTAATTTCAGAACGTATAGCAATTAAAGCATCACAAAAACGGTCCAATTCATGTTTAGGTTCACTTTCTGTAGGTTCCACCATTAGTGTTCCAGCAACAGGGAACGAAACGGTAGGTGCATGAAAACCATAGTCCATCAATCTTTTCGCAATATCAACCACTTCAATACCAAAGTTTTTAAAGCTAC
Organism: uncultured Pedobacter sp.; assembly: GCA_964592575.1. Classification (GTDB taxonomy): domain Bacteria; phylum Bacteroidota; class Bacteroidia; order Sphingobacteriales; family Sphingobacteriaceae; genus Pedobacter. The sequence goes on along the minus strand of CAZQFF010000007.1, from coordinate 38,058 downwards.
GACAATCTAAAATCATTTCATGCGCACAGCGACCTTGGCTACCAGAATATAATACTGGATAGTGTGCTTCTAAACGAGCCTTCATGTAATTAGCATTTAGAATGGCCATTTTTGTAGCTCTTGTTAAACCTTCAACACCCATCATGGCAATGTAAGCATGCGAAATTAAAAGAATAGAAGCAGAGCCCCATGGAGCTGCAGATACAGCTGGAATAGATTTTTCTTTATTTATATCGACTACACTATGTCCTGGTAAGTATTTTACGAGATGCGCTGCAACTCCGATTGGACCAACTCCAGGTCCACCACCACCGTGAGGAATACAGAATGTTTTATGTAGGTTTAAGTGACATACGTCAGCTCCAATGTTAGCTGGACTTGTCAAGCCAACTTGAGTATTCATATTAGCTCCATCCATATACACCTGTCCGCCATGTTTATGAATAATATCACAAATTTCAATGATACTTTCTTCAAACACACCATGAGTCGATGGATAAGTTACCATAAGGCAAGAAAGCTCATTAGCATGTTCTTCTGCTTTTGCACGTAAATCGTCTACATCAATATTCCCATTTTCCAAAGATTTTACCACAACAATTTTCATACCTGCCATTGCAGCTGAAGCTGGATTAGTGCCATGTGCCGAAGCTGGAATTAAAGCGATATTGCGGTGATGATCTCCTCTGTCTTGATGATAAGCGCGAATAACCATTAGGCCCGCATATTCTCCTTGAGCACCAGCATTAGGCTGTAAACTCATGGCAGCGAAACCAGTAATTTCACTCAACCATTTATCGAGTTCATTAAAGATGGTGTAATAGCCTAAAACTTGATCGTTTGGTGCAAATGGGTGGATTTTTCCAAAATTAGCCCAAGTAACCGGTATCATCTCTGTGGTTGCATTTAATTTCATCGTACATGAACCTAAAGCAATCATTGAATGACACAAAGACAAATCTTTTGCCTCTAAAGATTTGATATAACGCAACATTTCATGTTCCGAATGATGCGAATTAAATACTGGATGAGTTAAATAAGTGGAACTTCTTTGTAAAGCCGCAGGAATAGCCATAGAAGTCGCTTCCAAAATTTGAGCTTGATCTGCTGCTATTGCTTTTACTTTGGCAAATATTTTTACTAGAGTAGATAAGTCCTCAAAGTTAACGGTTTCATCAAAGCTAATTAAGGCTTTATTACCTTGATAAAATAAGTTTATGGTATGATCCAAACATTCTTTATGAATTGAATCTTTCAAGTCTCCTAAGTCTACTTCAATCGTGTCAAAATAGTGCTTGTTATTTACAGTGTAGCCTAAATTTCTTAAAGATTCTGCTAAACTAACCGTCAAGCCATGGGTTCTTTCTGCAATTAACTTTAAACCCTTAGGGCCATGGTAAGCGGCGTAGAATCCAGCCATTATAGCTAAAAGCGCTTGAGCCGTACAAATATTAGAGGTGGCTTTATCACGACGAATATGTTGTTCACGTGTTTGTAAAGCCATTCTTAAAGCATAATTATTGTTTGAGTCAATACTAACTCCAATAATTCTACCTGGAATAGAACGTTTATACTCTTCTTTAGTAGCAAAGTATGCTGCATGAGGTCCACCAAAGCCCATTGGAATTCCAAATCTTTGAGTTGTGCCCACTACAACATCTGCACCCCATTCACCTGGAGGAGTTAAAAGTGTTAAGCTCAATAAATCAGCTATTACAGTTAATTTAATTTGGCTTTGATGTAATGATGAAGCAAAATCAGTGTAGTTATAAACTTCGCCATTACTTGCTGGATATTGTACAATTGCTCCAAAGAATTCCTCACTAGCTTTAAAATCCTGATGTGAGCCAATTACTAATTCAATACCAAAAGGTTGAGCACGAGTTTTTAAAACATCAATGGTTTGAGCAAAAATCAATTCTGATACAAAGTATTTTTTTGCAGCTTGATTTTTTCTTAAACTAAATTGCATAAACATAGCTTCTGCTGCTGCAGTTGATTCATCAAGTAAAGAAGCATTAGCTATTTCCATACCGGTTAAATCAATAACCATAGTTTGGAAGTTTAACAAAGCCTGAAGTCTGCCTTGAGCAATCTCCGCCTGATATGGCGTATATTGGGTATACCATCCTGGATTTTCGAATACATTTCTAAGTATTACAGCAGGTGTATGTGTGTCATAGTACCCTTGTCCAATATATGACTTAAAAACCTTATTAAGCGTAGCCGTCTGTTTTAGATCATTTAAATAATCTATTTCTGATTTTGCATTAGGTAATTGTAAAGGGTTTTTTAATCGAATTTGAGCTGGAACAGTTTGTTCGATCAACTCATCTAATGAATTCACGCCTACAGCGTTTAACATTGCCGCAGTGTCCTCTGAACTAGGCGCAATATGGCGGTCTTGAAAATCTTCTTGGTAATGTATATTTAAGCTCATGATATAGCAGTAATTGGTTGGGCAAAGGTACAAAAATATCCCTAATTTGAGACCATCCAACCAGCGTTTTTGTCAAATTTAAGACGATAAGTTTTGGTTATAAAATCAGAAAACTCATCAGATTTTCTCTGAAATGGAGCAAATGGCGTGTTTATTTTTTTAAGGTGTACAGTTACTTTTGCATGGTTTTCGTTCACCTGATTGAAAGTAACTGTCTTGTCTGGATCCAATTCATAGATAACTGCTTTTACAGTGGCTTTCCCATCTGCTTGCTTTAAAACGAAATCACTTGCTTTATCGGTAAGCTTAATAACATACACAAATGCCGAGTCTTTAGATAAAAATTTCTTTTTTCCTTCAATTTGTTCTAATTCAACAAGTCCCTCGTTGGCTAATTCCTTATAAACTTCTAATCGTGACATATCAGCGTCAGAATTAAATTTCATTTCCCCAAAGTCAAAACGAATGGTTTTAAATTCAGGCGCTGTTTCAAGATGTTTTGAAATCAACTTTGAAGCATCATCTGCTTCAATTTGAGTAGGATCTCCGCAACTAAGTAATAATAAAATATAGCTGAAGAAAATTAAGATATAAGATTTTAAATTTAAGCTATTCATAGTTTATAAATTAATTGTTTTGCAAAAAAGATGGCTGTAGTGCTTTTAAATATAATTGAATGGTATTCTCCAGTCCAAAATATAATGCGTCAGAAATTAAGGCATGTCCTATAGAAACCTCTAATAAGTTCGGTATATTTTGAGCAAAATAACTCAAATTAAAACGATCTAAGTCATGTCCAGCGTTTAATCCAATGCCTAGTTCCTGAGCACGAGCAGCTGCTCTATAATATGGGGCAATAGCTAATTCAGGGTCTTTAATATAGGCTTGAGCATAAGCTTCCGTGTAAAGCTCTACACGATCACATCCCGTTTCGGCAGCCCCTTCAATCATAGCGGTATTCGGATCTACAAAAATGGAAACACGAATTCCCTCTCGTTTAAAAAGTTGAACCATTTCCTTTAAATAACCTTGATGTGTCCAAGTATCCCAACCGTGATTTGAAGTTATTTGACCTTCTGTATCGGGTACCAAAGTAACCTGCGCCGGCTTATTAGCCAAAACTAAATCTACAAATTTAGCCTCTCTACAATTTCCCTCAATATTAAATTCTGTTTTGATTTTCGCTTTTAAATCAAAAACATCTTGATAGCGAATATGTCTTTCATCAGGTCTGGGGTGAACGGTAATGCCTTGTGCTCCAAATTTTTCACAATCTAAAGCTACTTCTAATAAGTTTGGATTATTACCTCCACGACTATTTCTTAAGGTGGCGATTTTGTTAATATTAACGGAAAGACGTGTCATACACAAAGATAACCTAAAATCCCTTTAAAGCTCTTGATTTTTTTGTTAGAAAAATGTTTTTTGATTAGATTTATTAAATAATGATAAAATACATCAAAATTGGCTGCTATTAAATTTATAAAATCGCTCTTTTTAATGGTATGTGTTAGTCTGTTTATTCCCAAAGGATTAGCTCAAAGTAGAGATACTTTATATACTTTAAACTTAATTGATTCAGCCAATCACTACACCTATAATCAAACGCAAAAAAGTTTGGATTTTGCTAAAAAGGCATTAGAGTTAGCTAATCAGCAAAAGTTTGATAGAGCAAAAGCGCAAGCTTTGATTGCTATTTCAAAAACGCTATATGTGAAAGGAGATTATGATCAATCTTTAAAATATGGCTCTATACTTGATAGCTTAAGTAAAGTAATAGGCTTCAACCCAGGTAAAACTTATGCGATAAACAATAGAGGCTTAATCTTTTTAGCACATGGTCATTTTAAAGAAGCTCTTAAGGAATTTAAGTTAGCTTTAGAATGGAACCAAAGATTAGCTGTTTGAAAACCTCAGGCATCTAATTATTTTAATATGGCTATTTGCTACATTGATCTAAAAGATTTAAATGATGCAGAATCAGCTTTAAAAAATAGCATAGCCATCAGTAAAGAAGTAAAGGATTCTATTGTTTTAGTAATGGCTATCAATCGCTTGGCTGATGTTCAGATAAAAAAAGGGAACTTTAATGAAGACATTAAATTTTTCAACCTAGCTTTGAAAGAAAACCAAGATCGAAGTATTTGGGAAAAATGTTTTGCCTACACAAACCTAGGAGAAGCTTATTACTTAAAAGGCGATTTTGGCTTAGCTATTCAGTTTGGAATTAAAGCAAGAGAATTGGCTGAAAGTATGAATGCTAATTGGGATAAACAACAAGCTTTAAGTTTATTAAATAGATCCTATTCGAAAATGTGGGATTATCGTCAAGCCTATTATCATCTTGAGCAATATAAATTAATTTCTGATTCTGTTTATAGTACTATAAAGGATCAAGAAATTAACCGCTTGCTTTTGCAACAAAAGCAGCAAGAAAATGAGGAGCTTAAAAATACTATACAGATAAAGAAGCAAAAATCACAACTTAACAAATTGGTAAATGCTTTAATTGTATTGAGTGTTTTATCTCTAATTATTATTACACTAATCATTCATAAAAAGCGTAAAGAAACGGCCAAGTTAAATGCGGAATTAGCCAACTTGAACCACTCCAAAGATCAGTTATTTAGTGTAGTCGCGCATGATTTAAGATCACCAATTATGTCAATTGTATAAACGGTGGATTTACTTCGTTCAAATGATCTTAGCCAAGAAGAAACGCAAATGGTGCTAAATAGTTTTTTTGAAAGATTATCGGCAACAGCGAACATGTTAGAAAACTTGTTGTTATGGGTTCAAAACCAAAGTCGTATGCCACAAACTCAAAAAGAGTCGGTAGAATTATCCAAGATTTTTAATCAAGTATTATTGTTGGGGCACATTATGGCTAAGGATAAAGAAATTACGATACATCATGAGGCAAATGAAAAACTCAAGGTATATGTCGATCCTCAGCATCTATTTATTATTTTTCAAAACGTATTCAGTAATGCTATAAAGTTTACACCTAAAAATGGAAATATTTGGGTCAGTTATGAATCCTTTCCTGAAAAAATTGTCCTTAAAATAAAGGATTCAGGAGTAGGTATGCCAGAATCAAAAATCAAACAATTATTCTCTGTTATGGGCAAAAATATTTCTACTTATGGAACAGACAACGAAAAGGGAATAGGAATAGGTTTGATTTTATTTAAAAAATACGCTTCTGAAAACGATAGTGATATTTTTGTTGAATCTAGCTCAGAAGGAACTACTTTTAGTTTGATTTTTAAACCTATTGCATAAAAAAAGGAAGCGTTAAATTCGCTTCCTTTTCAATAATCCAAATACAATTAGGATTAATATCTATAGCTATCTGGCTTGAATGGCCCTTCTATAGGAACACCAATGTACTCGGCCTGATGCGGATCTAAAACATCTAATTCTACACCAATTTTTTCTAAATGTAAACGTGCCACTTTTTCATCTAAATGTTTAGGTAACACATAAACTTTATTTTCGTATTTATCTGTATTTGTCCAAAGCTCAATCTGTGCTAAGGTTTGATTGGTAAAGGAGTTACTCATCACAAAACTAGGATGACCAGTTGCACAACCTAAATTCACTAAACGACCTTCAGCTAAAATGATAATGTCTTTTCCATCTACATTATACTTGTCAACTTGAGGTTTGATTTCAGTTTTTGTATGCCCATAGTTTTCATTTAACCAAGCCATGTCGATTTCATTGTCAAAGTGACCAATATTACAAACAATAGCTTTATCTTTCATCGCTTTAAAGTGCTCGGCACGAACAATATCACAGTTACCAGTTGTTGTAACAACGATATCCGCTTCTTTGATAGCAGTGGCTAATTTTTTAACCTCATAACCTTCCATAGCGGCTTGCAAAGCACAAATTGGATCAATTTCGGTTACAATTACTCTAACGCCTTGTGAGCTTAAAGATTCCGCTGAACCTTTACCTACATCTCCATAACCGCATACAACAGCTACTTTCCCAGCCATCATGACGTCAGTCGCTCTTCGGATAGCATCAACTAATGACTCTCTACAACCGTATTTGTTATCAAATTTAGATTTGGTAACAGAATCATTCACGTTAATTGCAGGAAGATGTAATGTGCCGTTTTTCATACGCTCATACAAACGATGAACTCCGGTCGTTGTTTCTTCTGACAATCCACGGATACCAGCGATTAACTCTGGATATTGATCAAAAACCATATTAGTTAAATCGCCACCGTCGTCTAAAATCATATTCAATGGTTTACGATCAGGACCAAAATGTAAAGTTTGTTCAATACACCAATCAAATTCTTCGGCATTTAAACCTTTCCATGCATATACCTGAATTCCAGCTGCTGCAATTGCTGCTGCGGCATGGTCTTGCGTAGAGAAGATATTACATGAAGACCAAGTAACTTCTGCGCCTAATTCAACTAAAGTCTCAATTAACACAGCTGTTTGAATGGTCATGTGTAAACAACCCGCAATGCGTGCGCCAGCTAAAGGTTTAGATGGCCCAAATTCTTTTCTTAAGCTCATTAGACCTGGCATTTCTGCCTCGGCTAATTCAATTTCTTTTCTACCCCATTCCGCTAAAGAAATATCTTTAACTTTATAAGGCAAGTATGTAGTCTCTACTGATGACATATTTTTCATTGATTAATTTGTCAACAAAAATACGACATAGACCGTTGAAATTCAAATGTTACTCAAAAGGCAATAATATTATGATGTAGGCTTTACAAAACAGGGAATAAAAATCATTATCTGAATAGATAACTTAGTGAAATACTGCCATAATAATAAGGTGTGGCACTACTTTTTACTTCCCTAGATTTAAAAGTAACTAAATACTTAAAGGCAAAGCGTTGGTAAGCGCTATAAAAACCTAAAACCTGTTGAAAAACTAAGGGTCTGATGGCATAAGTTACCGGACCTTTATCAGAGCGAAACAAACCGCCTTGTATACTGGCGTCATATAAAGCCAAATTTATTTGAGGTTGGTAAACAAAGAAAATCTCGAACGGAGCTTTATTATTTTCTCTACCTAAACGTGAGGAAAATAAGCTTGATTGAGCAATTTGATTTAACTTTCCCAATCTAAAAATGGCGCCAGTTTGCAAGTTTGTGTTAAAGTTTCCAAGGTGAGCTTGCCCCAAGTAATGTATATCAAAAAACGACTTTTTTAAGTTTATAATTTCTTTAATATAAGCCATCTCTAAATTCAATATCAATTCATTTTTAACCTGATACTCCCAACCTTTAACACCATAGTAAGCATTTAAAAAATTATGGAAAGCGGTCTGAACCTTTTCAGCTTGAGAAGCAGGTCCCAATATGCCTAATTGTACATTTGCTTTTATTAGATTGTTTTTTTTACCAAACCAATTTATTCCTGCAGCTAGATAGGCATAACCTGCAAATGGTCTATCATGCTTTTTCACGTCTGGCGCATTCGACCAATAAGGATTATATATTTTTTGGCCTAACTCTAATTCAACTATCTTTTTGAGAAATGGGCTTTTTACAGAGTCTAACTTTAAACTGTGTCGGAAATTTAGAAATGAACCATGTGTATAATACCGATCTAAATCGGAAGAAACATAATAATCATTGTCAAGTTTTAAATTGAGCTCAGAATGATAGTTTTGTGCATAAATACCAATAGGGAAAAAGATTAATATTATCTTTAAAAATAAATTTAGGTAATTAGATTTGGAGCGCATGAAATTAGATTAATAATCAAATTTAATTAAAATTTTTGGAATGAATTCAAAGTACCACCATCATCCTTTAGTTGACTTACACTATTATGTGTTTGGGAAAGGTCCGAAAGTAATTTTGTGTTTTCATGGATATGGCATGCATGGCAGACAATTTGCCTGCTTTGAAGAAGATTTTGGTGAAGAATATACCTTATATAGTTTTGATTTGTTTTTTCACGAAGGAACCAAGTTAAAGAACGAAAGTTTAAGCTATTTAGAAAAGGGAATGAGCAAATGCGAATTAGTTGATATTATAAAGGATTTTTGTCAAAATCTGCATATTCAAGAGTTTTCCATTTTGGCTTATTCCATAGGTACAGCCTGTGCAGGCGTATTAATAGAAAGTCAATTATTTAAAATTAATAAAGTAGTATTTATAGCTCCAGCATTTTTAAGAATTCCAAAATTTATTACTTATTTAGGTCAACCAGGATGGAAAAATAGAAGGTTTAGGCAATTTGTTTATAGTGAATTTGCTGTCAATTTTTCCTTAAAGCTTGCGAATACATTTGGATATTTAAACAAGGAAAGCTATCCCATCATAAAAAAAGAACTAGGTAATTTTTCCTTGAGGCATATGTTTTATGCTACCGTAACTTATTTACGAAATTTACTTCCAGATATACCTCAGCTGATTTTTCAAATCAATAGTCAAAGCATTCAAACTCTATTGGTTTATGGAGCATATGATCATCACTTTCCAGCGGCTATAGGAGAAAATTTTGAAGTTAAGCTAAATAAAGTGCAAAAACTTATTTTACCTAAAGGCCATGATATGGTAGATTCAGAATTGTCATCTCAAATTCGAAATATGTTCTAAATTTCTGATAGCGACAAACATTACCATCTAGTTTTGTTATCTTTGCGGAGTAAAATTTAATACTATGATGTATCCAGAATATTTAGTAGCTCCAATGCGAGCTGAATTAACTAATGCAGGTTTTGAGGAATTAAAAACTGCTGAAGAGGTGGATCAAGCCATTAAAAGTGAAGGAACTGTATTTGTTGTCGTAAATTCTGTTTGTGGATGCGCTGCGGCTAATGCGCGCCCTGCCGCTAAACTTGCTGCCGCTAATGAAAAACATCCAACTAAATTAGTAACTGTTTTCGCAGGAATGGAAAAAGATGCCGTAGATAGAGCTCGTTCTTATATGATGCCTTTTCCTCCATCTTCCCCAGCAATGGCTTTATTCAAAGACGGTAAATTAGTGCACATGATTGAGCGTCATCAAATCGAAGGACGTCCAGCTCAGATGATTGCAGATAGCTTAGTTGGAGCTTTCGAACAATATTGCTAATTCTTAGAGAATCTCAGAAGCCTATTACCATGATAGCTTCTGAGATTATATCTTATGCTAAAATTTAAAAGCTTTTAAATTAAAAATCTTTATTGAGTAGTTTCTCTAATTCACCAAAGGAAACATTCATTCTTACTCTCCCTTGTTTCGCGTAGGCAATTTCCCCAGTTTCTTCTGAAACAATTACGGCAACGGCATCTGTGTTTTCCGAAATGCCAATTCCAGCACGATGTCTCAATCCAAAATGAGCAGGCAAATTTTCATTTAGCGTGAGTGGCAAAATACAACTGGCACTTTTAATTTTATTCTCAGCAATCACCACTGCACCATCGTGAAGCGGACTATTTTTATGAAATATACTTTCTAAAAGACGTTTTGAAATTCTAGATTCAATCAGTTCACTACTATTTGCAAATAGTTGATCATCATAAAACTTTACAAATACGAGTAAAGCGCCTGTTCTCGATTTTTTCATGCTTTTACAAGCATCCATAATCGGCTTAATTCGCATCATATTGTCTCGCTCTATCTCTTTTCCACCGAATAAATTTCTCCACCAAATCTTGTTTTGTTGAATTAAGGAGCTTTTGCCAATATGTAAGAGAAAACGTCTGATTTCAGGTTGAAAAATAACCACCAACGCTAAAATTCCTACACTCATAAACTTATTGAGTATAGTGGATAGCAAATCCATTTTTAGGCTGCTAACTACTTGATAAAAAATGAAAATGACTAATAAGCCTAACAAGAGATTAACAGCGATGGTGTTTTTTATAAGGCTGTAGATATAATAAAGAAGTACAGCTACGACTATGATATCGATAACATTTACCCATCCCAAACTTAAGAAATCAAAATCCAGACTTTTCATGTTTAAATATAAATATTATTGACCAACTAGCTGGAATAGGGCTTATTTATTTTTTCAATTAGCTTAATAACTTGTATGGCTTCAATAGGATCATGAACCCTTAAAATAGAAGCACCTTGGCACAAAGCATAGGTGTTTAGAACACTTGTAGCATTTAAGGCCTCATCGCTAGCTATCCCTAGATATTTTGTAATCATTGATTTTCGGGAAAGGCCAACTAAAATAGGTAATCCAAAGGCTTTAAACTCCCCTAAATTTTGTAATAGCTCATAATTTTGATCAAGGGTTTTAGCAAAACCAAAGCCAGGGTCTAATACCAATTGGGAAATTCCTAATTCTCGGAAATAATTAATTTTATCTATAAAATACTGCTTGATATCTGTTCTTAAATTATCGTAAACACAAAAATCTTGCTTGTTTTGCGGCGTCCCTCTCATATGCATAAACACATATGGCACTTGATATTGAGCAACTATTTTAGGTAAATTTGGATCCAAGTCTCCAGCTGAAATATCATTAATAAGGTGAGCTCCTGCTTGAATAGCTTGCTCAGCTACTTTAGCACGAAAAGTGTCAATCGAAAAATAAGCTTGAGGAAATTTTTTTATTAATTCTATTAAAATAGGTATCAAGCGATCAATCTCTTCTTGTTCAGAAACATAAGCGGCTCCAGGCCTGGTCGAGTAAGCGCCAATATCAATGTATTTTGCTCCTGCATCTAAATACTCGGCACATTTTTGTAGGGCATATTGACTATCTGAAACACGGCTTCCTGCATAAAACGAATCTGGTGTAAGATTTAATATAGCCATCACTCCAGGCGAACTAAAATCTATAAAGGAAGGTGTCGTAGCTTGCATATTTTTTCAGTTTAAATTGTATCTTTAGCCATAAATTAATCAAATTTAAAGATAAAAAAGTCGAAACTAATCTAAACCTAAAATTATTGCTTTGGTACACCACACTTCACAAGAATTTGATCAAGTAATTGCAGTTTGCAAAAGTCTATTTTTAAAAAAGACAAAGGACTATGGAACAGCATGGCGCATTTTAAGGCCCTCTTCATTAACTGATCAATTATTCATTAAAGCTCAGCGCATTCGAACCCTTGAGGAGAAAAAAGTTTCCAAAGTTGGAGAAGACATAAGCTCAGAATTTGTGGGTATAGTGAATTATTGTGTAATGGCGATGCTGCAATTAGAGTTTTCGGCATCTGATGAACTTGATATTGATCCTGAAAGAATGGAAGTTTTGTTCGATAAACAAGTGAATGAAACTAAAGATCTAATGTTTGCTAAAAACCATGATTATGGAGAAGCTTGGAGAGATATGCGAATTAGTTCTTTTACTGATTTAATTCTCATGAAGATTCTGAGGGTAAAGCAAATTGAGGATAACCAAGGTGTCACTTTAGCTTCTGAGGGAATTAAAGCTAATTATCAAGATATGCTTAATTATGCTGTATTCGCCCTAATTAAATTGAGGGTTAAACCTTAAGTTAGTGTAGTTTATGGGAAAGCGTATATACTTACAGTTAGTTCAATGGATTGTAGGTCTATTATTTATTTTTTCTGGCTTTATTAAGGCTAATGACCCACTCGGCTTTTCCTATAAATTACAAGAGTATTTCGAAGTTTTTCACCTTTCTTTTTTTAACGGAATAGCCACAGCAATTGCTATTTTGTTATGTGCTCTAGAAATTTTATTAGGGGGGCTTCTAATCCTAGGAATCTTTAAACGATTTACACTAAATGGATTAATAGCAACCATCCTTTTCTTTACCTTATTGACATTTGTCTCGGCCGCATTTCAGGTTGTAACCTCTTGTGGTTGTTTTGGGGATGCTATTCCTTTAACACCTTGGCAATCTTTTTTAAAGGATATCCTATTATTAATTGGAATTGTTTATTTGAAGAAGAATGAAGATCAAATTCCTACTCTTCTTAGCGCTGGGCCTAAGCAATCTGCCAGCTTTGCTATTCTTTTTACTAGCCCCTTAATTTTTGGTTTATATACTTATTTCTATTTACCCATTATAGATTTTTTACCTTATAAAGTTGGTGCTGATATTCCAGCTTCCATGATTATTCCGGCAGGCGCTGAATTGGATCAATATGAAATAACTTATAAGCTAGAGAATAAAAAGCTTAATAAGACCCAAAAATTAAGTGATAAGAAATATTTGGAACAAAAAATTTGGAAGGATAAAGATTGGGAGATTGTAGGTAAACCCGAAAGAAAGCTAATAAAAAAAGGATATCAGGTTAAAATTAAAGATTTGGTTATATCTAATGTAGATGGGATTGATTACACTAAAGAAATTATCCAAAACCCATTTTATAACTTAATCTTAGTCGCTTATCAAATTGAAGAGGCTGATTCGATGAAGTTAGACCATTTTAATGAACTAGCCCTAAAGGCTGAAGAACAATATAATATTCGTTCCGTCCTGCTTACTTCATCAGGATGGGAAACCATTTCGAGTAAATTACCTATGAATAATTGGAAAACAGAATTGTTTTTTGTCGATGCGGTGCCCCTAAAAAGTATGGTAAGATCAAATCCTGGCTTGCTGCTTATGAAAAATGGGGTAGTGATTAAAAAGTGGTCAAGCATGCAATTGCCCAATTTTGAGGATTTAGAAAAAGAATATTTTAATCGCTGATGCTTAACTATATACTCAAAAAAATATTATATGGTTTGGCTGTCATGTCGGGAGTCGTATTAGTTGTATTTATATTATTCAACATTTTACCTGTCGATCCAGCACGTATGACCATGGGGCAAAGAGCCGACGTTCAATCATTGGATGCGGTTCGAAAGGAATTTGGCTTGGATCAATCCAAAGGCATGCAGTTTATTCATTACGTCAATGATTTATTGCCCTTGAGTATACATCAAAATACGCCCGAAAATCAAGCTAAATATCAATATCAAAAACTGCTTAAACTTGGTGAAAAAGAGGTCTTAGTTATCAAAAAGCCTTATTTACGTCGATCTTATCAAACTAAACGCGATGTATCGGGTATACTCTGGGAGACGGTTCCGAATACCTTCGTATTAGCTGCCTCAGCCATGTTTTTTGCCACTTTAATTGGCGTATTTTTAGGCGTTTTATCGGCGGTATATAAGGATACATGGATTGATAAGCTAGCGAATTCTTTTGCTATTTTAGGGATTTCTGCACCATCGTTTTTCGCTGGTATTTTAATCGCTTGGTTATTTGGATTCGTTTTAGCTCCATACACTGGATTGAATATGAGTGGTAGTTTGTATAGCTATGATCCCTTTTTAGGCGAGGTCATAACTTGGAAAAATCTCATATTGCCTATGGTAACACTCGCTTTACGCCCTTTAGCTATTATTGTACAACTCACTCGCTCGGCTATGTTAGATGTGATGGCACAGGACTATATCCGAACAGCAAAAGCAAAGGGATTAAATAAATCTCGAATCATCTTTAAGCATGCTTTAAAGAATGCCTTAAATCCAGTTATTACGGCCGTATCTGGATGGTTCGCCTCATTGTTGGCTGGATCATTTTTTGTAGAGTATATTTTTGGCTATAATGGTTTAGGGCGTACAACAGTTAATGCATTAGAAATGTCTGATTTTCCTGTAGTCATGGGCTCCATTTTGTTTATAGCCATGGTTTTTGTGATCATGAACATCATAGTAGATATATTATATGCTTGGATTGACCCTAGAGTAAAATTGAATTCATGAAAATCTTTTTAATTGGATTTATGGGCTGCGGCAAAAGCACTAAGGCAAAGCAGTTAGCCAAAAGTTTAGGTTTCCCACATTTTGATACGGATGCTTTAATTGAAGAAGCTATTGGTATGCCCATTTCAGCGTATTTCCATTTAAATGGGGAGGAGAAGTTTAGAGCAATGGAAGGCCAAGTTTTAAAAACCTACCCATTTCCTGAACAAGCCATTATCGCAACTGGAGGAGGATTACCCTGCTTTTATGATCATATCGATTGGATGAATCAAAATGGCAAGACGGTTTATTTAGAAATGACAGCAAAGCAGTTAGTCTCTCGTTTAGGAAACCGAGAAAAAAGACCACTCATAAAAGATATGGATGATCTGCAATTGCTACATTTCATTGAAACAAAACTCCAAGAAAGAGAGGTTTACTATAAAAAAGCCCAAATTACGGTGTCTGCTTTCGACTTAGAGATTAGTCAATTGCGTCAGCAGTTGGAGTTATAGTTTACAGCATCTTTTGATACTGTAAACTAGTTTTTTCGAAAGCATTTTTTGCTTTTATAATAGCCTTATCCAATTTCTTTGTATTAGCGTCAATAGGTAAATCTTTAATCGAATCAAATGCTTTTAAATACCAATTTGTCCAAGATTTCAGAATATGTAATTCTGCATTTTTATCTGAATTGGCTTCTACTGCTTTTTGACTTAAATTAAACTCGGTTTTTAAACGCATGTCTGCATTGGCTTTTAAATCATTTAACATCGCTAAATGCGTTTTTTCATTGGCTGATACTAAAGTCATGGCAGCAGTTAAAGCAGAAATGCCAACATTTTTTAAAGTAGTAGCAGAAACCTTATCTAAGCGATCATTATCCGTATGGTAAAATACATCGGTAAAATGCCACATCAACAAGCCAGGTATTTTATTTTGCAAAAATGGTGTATGGTCTGAACCACCTTCAAAAGGATTAAATTTCACTGTCCAATTCGCAAATTGACCCTGAGCTTTGCAAATATCAAATACGAAATCGTTGAAATAATGTGGGAAAAGATCTTTTTCTTGAACATTTCCAGCTCCCCATTCACTATGTTTATCTTCTCCGCGAGTCCAAATAGCTGATGGATCAGGCATTTTTTCTAATAAAAAGGTTCCGCCTGTTTTATCCGTATCTTCTCCAACCATATCTAAACTCATTCCCCATAAAATACCAGCAGCTCTTTCTTTATTTTCTACGATATAACGACGCGTAGAAGTAATTTCATCACCCCATAAAAAAGTTAATGAACGATCTGGACGGAAGGCATTCGACTTCACTAATTGAGCAGTTAAGCGTGCCATTTCAGCTAAAGCTCCAACTCCTGAGGCATTATCGTTTGCACCAGGTTCTTGTACGTGGGCTGAAAATACAAAACGCTCTTGTGCTTTCTTTTCACCTCTTACATTTGCTACGATAGTCAATTCTTCGGCTGAATAACTCTTTGTTTCTATTTTAACACGTAACCTTACTGGCCCCTTGGCACAAGCCTCTTTTAAACGTTCTTTAGATGCATAAGATAATAATAATGCCCAAGCCCCCAAATTGCCATTCATACTCGTAAATTGAATAGAGCTTTGATGTTTCGAGGCTTGCGTATACGCTGGCATGCTATGTCCTAAAGTGCCAATTGCACCTGCTTTAATAGCCGCGTTTAAAATGCGCGTTGCACCTTGTTCAGCAAATACGATTTTGCCCTTTAAATCTTTTCCTTCAAAATCTGCTGGAGTTCCTTTATTCACATAAACCACCTCGGCTAATACTCCTTCGGCTGGCGTAGAAGGGCAATTAATCGGAATCATATTCCGATTAGTTTTAAAGCTTTGTAAAGGAACCGATTCACCTTCAATAAAAATACTGGCATCTACAGGTTCCCAAGTATTTCTATTCATCGATCTTCTTTCAATTCTATAGGTAAGAGGCGCTTCAAACTCATTTTCTTTTTCAAGAACATAACCAGCCTCTTTTAAAATTTTCTCAATGCGGTATATACTTTCATTAAAGCCAGTATTCCCCGGTACTCTAAAAAATTGCTCAACAAAAGCTGTGGTTTGATAAGCTTGCTCTGCCTGAAATCCTTGACGATTTAACTTAAAATAATGCTCAACTTGATTTTGTGCAAAAATCTGTAAAGTGGATAATAACAATCCAAACAATAATATTTTTTTCATATTTATTTACCCGCTCTTTTATTTAATTCAGTAATTGGCATATGTAATATTCTACCCACTTGCTCTTTTCCTTTATAAGTCACCACTTTTAAAACGCCCGCATCAACTGGAACAATTAAGGGCTCATTATATTTTGGATAAAAGCGGTCTGGGGAAGAATTGTCGAAACTATAATAAATGTCTAAGCCTTCAATCTCAGATTTTAATGAAACTTGTAAACGCTTATCCGCTGTTCTTCTTACGGAAAAAATAGGGTCATATATGGCTGGTGAATATTTAATCTCTGCGATATCTAGACGTTCAAAATGTTTCTCAGTTTTGGCTATAAAATAGTTCCAATCTTTTTTATCAGTAGGCGACCACATAGATTCGGCTAAGGCAAAGCCTCTAGGCCACAACATATATTCCGCTTGTCTAATATTAAAAATTTGCTCTGTCCATAAATTGCCTTGTGCACCTTTAATTAATTTTGGATCAACTCCAGCTGGAAGAGGGTCAAATTCATAAGTCTTAGCTAATCTTAAACTCGCATAAACTCTCGGTTCAGTAATTTCATCCGCTTGCATATAATCTAAATAAGCAAACTTTGTTGGGGTCATAATCACTTCATGACCTTTTTTAGCAGCCTCAATTCCCTTCTCCACGGATCTCCAAGCCATAATGGTTACAGAATTCGGTACACCTCCTTCTAAAACTTCATCCCAAGCCACCATTTTCTTGCCTTTAGCGCGAACAATTTTTTCCACTCTTTTTTCAAAATAGGCTTGCACTTCAGGCATCGTTTTTAAACCCTCTCTTTTCATCAGTGCTTTAATTTGCTCATTCTTTTCCCAAAAATTATGTGGAGCTTCATCACCGCCTAAATGCATATATTCAAAAGGAAAAATCCTAGCTAATTGAGAAACCACGGAATCTATAAAAACATAAACTTTTTCATTTGCCGGACATAAGGTATTATCAACTAAGGCGAGGGGAGGAGCGCCTCTACTCCAATCCATAATTTTTTCACCTGAGCGCACTTTATAGTTAACGGCTTCAAGCGTGCAAGATAATTCTGGATAAGAAGCTATAGCGGCTAAGCTATGGCCAGGTACATCCACTTCAGGCATGACATCAATAAATCTATCTTGAGCAAAAGCTACAATATCTTTTAATTCTTCTTGTGTAAAGAAACCTCCATAAGTTCTAGGCTCATCGGCTCCAGGTGGAATAAAATCACCAAAAGTACCTTCTTTTTTAACACTCCATGCGCCCACTTCAGTTAGCTTTGGATAACCCTTAATTTCAATTCTCCAACCTTCATCATCGGTTAAATGAAAATGAAATTTATTGTATTTATAGCGAGACATATTCTCTATAAATCGTTTTACCTCTCCTATGGTGAAAAAGTGACGCGATACATCAAACATTAATCCCCTCCATGCTACTTTAGGATAGTCTTTGATTTCTACCGCTGGAATAGTCCATTTTACACCGGCAATTTGAGTTTTACTTTCAATTTCTTTTGGAAATAATTGTAATAAAGTTTGTAGTCCATAAAATAAGCCAACTTCTTGATTAGCCTTAATTAAAATGTGTTGAGGAGTAACGTGTAATTGATATCCTTCCTTTCCAATACTAGGATCGGCTGGTGATAATAGTTGTAATTGTATATGTGCAGATGCTTCAGCTGCATGAACTAAACTTACATAGTGTCCGCTGGCCGATTCGATTTTTTCTTTAAGGGCATTTAAGCCATGATTTAAACGTGAAAACTTTGGAGCTGTAATGACTACATTTTGAGGAAGTTCAAATTGACCATCTTTTCTAATTAAACTTACAGGTTCAGGAATTATAGCAATTTCAGCTTGAGCAACTGAGTTACCCCATAAATGTAAATTTGAAGGTAGTGATGCAGATTTAATGGAGTTCTGTGCATAAGTTGCATTTAAACTTCCCAATAAAAATAAGCCAATCAGATAAATAAATCTCCAATTCATGATAAAGGTTTTAATAGATTAGTATAAGCGGCAATTTACTTTAAAATATTAAGTACTTGAAATAATTTTTGACTAATACCACTGCCATTATAATTGTTTGTGTTGATGACAATCACATATTTTTGGCCATTTTTCGCCGTATGATAACCAGCATATGCAGTTACTCCACTGATGTTCCCGCTTTTTATTTTCATGCCATTATAGATAGGTAGAGATTCGTAAAAATCTCCAAACCAAGACTCTTTTTGGACTTGAAATAAAATCGAGGCCATAGCCAAACTACTTACCCGATTTGCAGGAGATAATCCTGAGCCATCTATAATACGCAAAGCTTTTCTATCTATTCCTTTATTCGCCCAATATTCGATAATTACTTTTGCCCCTTCAGCTGTGTTTGCTTTTTTGCCGGCAGCCAATGCGATTGACTTCAACATTTGCTCACCATATAAATTTATACTTCTTCTATTAAACCAATACACTAATTCAGAAAGGCTGGGCGAATATATTTTTAAAATTTCTTTAGTCGGCTCTGCTAAATCCTTATTGTTTAACATTAAGCGTCTAGCCGTAGTTGGTATAATGGATGACCCAAAGCCTAAATTTTGAAGGGTGTCTTGTAATCGATAAGCTAAATCATATGCTGGCTCGGGACTAGATACAGCAATCGCTTTTTTGTTAATTCCAATTCCCCAGGTTCCCCTTAAATAGACGGTTTGGGTAAAAGGACCTATATAAGCATATGCATTATCACCCGAACCGCTTGCCCCTGTAGAAAGCTCGTTAACTAATTGTATATAAGGCTTAGCTGGGTAAGTGCCTAAAACGGCTACCTGATCACCTACCTTCGTGCCTGGCCTTAGATGTACGTCAAATTGATTTTCACGCCAATTAATAGCACTTGATCCAGCCCCATAGTAATTTCCTATATCTTGCCATATCCAACCTGCTGGAACTGATTCGGTACCCATAAGGGTATCTACTGCAATGACCTGACCTTGCACTTTCTGGATGCCTGCTTTTTGAATAGCGCTTACTAATTTTTGCATGATTAAACGTTCATGCGTCTGCGCAAAGCGCGAAGAACCTAAACTAGGATCCCCATTTCCATGTATATATAGATTTCCACGAAGCGTACCTTCTGCGTCAATTTCTCCGCTATGTGATAAGGTTGTATGGTAACGAAAATCTTTACCTAAAAGGGAAAGTGCTGTCGCTGACGTAATGGTTTTTAAGGTGCTAGCGGTGGCTAAGCCTATGTTTTCATTTTTGGCATACAGAACTTTCCCAGTTTTTGCATCTAGAACACAGATAGATTGTATTCCATATAAACTCTGAGGGTCTTTTTCAAAGTTCTCAAAAGCTAGTTTTAAACGCTCTAAAGGAAACTGAGAAAAGCCTAAAATAGGGCAAATTAACAAGTAAAAGAGAAGCCATTTTTTCATAACCTAAAAATAGGAAATGAAAAGCAGAGCTACCGAATTTTAAACCAATTTATTTGTAACCAGATATTCTGCAATTTGAACCGCATTGGTAGCTGCTCCTTTTCGCAAATTATCCGCCACAATCCATAAATTCACTGAGTTTTCTAAAGATTCATCTCGACGAATACGGCCTACAAAAACCTCATCCTTCTCATGCGCATCTTTAGGCATCGGATATTTTAAATTAGCTACATCATCAACGACCACAATACCTGGAGTTTGTTCTAATATTTGACGTAATTCATTTAAATCAAAATCTTGTTTAAATTCAATATTCACTGATTCAGAATGTCCACCCATCACCGGAATACGAACTGTTGTCGCTGTTACACGAATTTGATCATCACCCATAATTTTCATGGTTTCATTAATCATTTTCATTTCCTCTTTAGTGTAACCATTATCTGTAAAAACATCAATATGTGGGATGACATTTAAATCAATAGGATAAGCATAAGCCATTTCTCCGTCCATTATGCCTTGACGTTCATTCATCATTTGATTAACAGCCTTCACTCCAGTTCCGGTAACCGATTGGTAAGTTGATACAACCACTCTTTTAATTCCATATCGATCATGTAGTGGTTTCAATGCCACGACCATTTGAATCGTAGAGCAATTAGGATTGGCAATGATTTTATCCGAAGCGGTTAAGCGATTTGCATTCACTTCTGGAACCACTAAAGGCACCTCAGGATCCATTCTCCAAGCGGATGAATTATCAATTACAGTCGTACCTACTGCTTTAAATTTAGGCGCAAATTCTAAAGAAGTACTACCCCCTGCTGAAAACAAAGCAATATCTGGGCGCATCTCAATCGCTGTTTCCATACTCACGATAGGGAAGCGCTTACCCTTATACTCAATTTCCTTACCAACGCTCTTGGCAGAAGCAACAGGAATTAATTCAGTAATCGGGAAGTTTCTTTCCTCTAATACGCGAAGCATAACGGTGCCTACTAAACCCGTAGCACCAACAACAGCAACTTTCATTTTCTAATGGAATTTGTTTAAATTATAGAATATTATTAATTGGAGCCAAAGATGAGAAAAACTTTAGTCTTTTTATGGAGTTTTCATGTCATTATTCTATCAATAATGCTATGAAATTCAGGGTTTATTTTTTCTGAAAATGAAAATTTATCCACAAAATCTGATTTCGAAAACATTCAAATCAGTGAAATCATGGTTGACCCAAGTCCCAGTCAAGGCTTGCCAGATCAAGAATTTGTAGAATTGTATAATGCCAGTAGTCATGCTATAAATTTAAAAGATTGAACATGGCAAGATAAACAAAAGCGAGTGGTATTACCTCCATATGTATTGCCTCCTCATTCCTATTTGATACTTTGTCCTGCAGGTCAGGCTCAGGCCTTTCAAATTTATGGTGCAGTATTGGAAATAAAGAATTGGCCAACTTTAAATAATGACGCAGATGAATTAACCTTGCAGAATAGCAAAGGGGAAATTATAGATAAAGTTGCCTATACGCAGCTATGGTATCGTGATAAAACCAAACAAAATGGAGGTTTTAGTTTAGAACGGAAAAAAGTTTGGTCCATATGTACTGCTATTCAAAATTGGGCAGCTAGTTTAGCCCCTATTGGAGGGAGTCCCGGACAAGTTAATAGCTGGGCCAATGCAGAAGTTTCCGCCTATGAATTAAATGTCCAAGAATGGCTATGGTTGCGGGATGACCAAATCGAAATTCATTTTAATCAAGAACTCGCCCATCAATTTTTAACTGAAAAATCCAATTATACTTTTTCGGATTCAAATTTGAAATTGAAAGACATTCAATTTAATGCTAATCCCCATACACAAGTTCGTTTAGAATTTACTAAAGCATTACCTAGAGGATTTGAAATAGCGATAAACATTCAATCTTTAAAAGCTTGCCATGTAAAGTTAGATTCTAACCTTAGTCTTCCAAGCCAAAAGATTGTAGTAAAAATCTATAGAGCATTACCAATAGCTGCCAATGATTTATTAATCTCGGAGATTTTGTTTAATCCAAAAATTGGCAGCAACGATTTTATTGAAGTTTATAATCGCTCTCAAAAAATATTAGATTTAGGCGATCTAAGCGTAGCTAATGCTAATCAAAGTGTTAAATTACCTCAAAAGCAATATATACTTCCGCAAACTTATTGGGTATTGACCAAATCATTATCTTCACTTCAACAAGCCTATGCGGTCCCCAATCCTAAGCAAGTACTTGAAATCCCCAATTTACCTGCATTTACAAATGAAAGGGGACAAGTCAAATTAAAAACAGCAGCCTTATTAATCGATAGTTTTAATTACCACCAGGATATGCATTATCCTTTATATAGAAATATTAAAGGCATTAGTTTAGAACGCAGTTCTTTTCATCAGGAAAGTAATGCCATCGGTAATTTTAAATCTAGTAGTAGTTTGAATGGGGGAGCAAGTCCTACTTATGCAAACGCTCAAGAAATATCAAGGCAACTTAAAGATTCAGTCTGGGTAGTTCATAAAGTGATTTCGCCTAATGGAGATGGATTTGAAGATGAAATAATTTGGAACTATATTTTTCCTGTTCAAGAATGAACAGGAAAAGTGGAGATTTATAATAGGCAAGGTCGCTTGGTGAAGCGGCTATGTAATAATGTTTATTTTGGGAAAAATGGTTCTATCACTTGGAACGGACAAGACCAACAGGGCAGATGAGCGCCCGCTGGACTATATCTTGTTCAATGGGAATTATTTGATTTAAATGGCAAGCGAAAACACTTTAAACAAGCAATTGGGCTCACCTATCAAATGCGAAAACATTAGACAACAAAATTAAATTAAACAAGCTTTTTGATAAATGCAGCACTTTTACGAACGGATTCCAATTCATTAGGCTGATAATTCGTTTCTTGTTCGACGAAACAATGCTTTAAGCCAGAAGTCTTCGCTATTTTGAAGAGATCTTTTACAGGTAGTTTCCCTAAACCAATTTCCGTATTCCAGTTTTTGTTTTGTAGGCTCATATCCTTCAGATGCCATAAGGCAAAGCGTTTTGGATGAGCTTTTATAAAGGAAACTGGATCATAACCTGAATATAATAACCAATATAAATCTAATTCAAAATCTACAAGTTTAGGATCTGTTTCTTGGAGCATAATATCATAACCCGTACGATCCCCCATTTTTTTGAACTCGAATTCATGATTATGGTAAGCTACTTTTATACCAGATTTGGCTGCCATTTCTCCAGCTTTATTTAAGAGTTCAGCTATTTTTTTGTATTGATCCAATGTTTTTCTAACGGGTGGATCTAACCAAGGTACCGTAATATAATGGCTGCCTAAAATAGCCGAAGCCTCTATGGCTTCGGCTACCTGACGATCTCCTTTTTGGAGAAAGTATTGGGCAAATTCATAATGTCCTGAAGGTGCTTTTAAACCATTGTCTGCAAGAAGCTTGGCAAAGTCTGCGGTCTTCCAGCCAAAAAAACTTTGTTTATAATAGGCAAAGGTTTCAACTTCCGAATAACCCATTTTAGCTAATTGAGGAATAATTTTACCAATATCCTTTCCAATAATATCCCGCAAGGTGTAAAGTTGAAGGCCAATAGGCAAAGGCTTTTTAAATGCAGCTTGTAGGTTTGTTGGCAGGCATAGAGTTCCCAAACCTAATAGGCTCATTTGTTTGATAAAAACTCTTCTATTATACATATTCAAGGCTATTATGATGGCACTTTTTCTGGAACCCTATCTTTAAAAAATAAAATAAATAACAGGATTACTGCACCTGCAATCATCGCTGGGATGAGCCATATTTGATGCCAAATATGTGTATCGCCAATTTTGTACATATCCACGACTACACCAGAAACAATGGAGCCAATTAACATACCTACGCCGTACGTAGCTAGGGTAATAAAGCCCTGCGCAGCACTTTTAAATTTGTCTCCAGCTAATTTGTCGGTATAAATTTGACCCGTTACAAAAAAGAAGTCATAACAGATACCATGGAGTACAATGCCTCCAATTAACATCCAGTATCCTTCATAAGCATCTCCGGTAGCAAATAATAAATAACGTACAACCCAAGCAAACATACCAATGGCCAACATTTTTTTAACACCTAAGCGGGCAAAAAATAAAGGCATTAATAGCATGAATAAAGTCTCTGAAACTTGTCCTAAGGATTGAATTCCTGCCGCAGCCTTTACACCCACTTCATTTAAAAATGGGTTAGTAAAATTGTAGTAGAAAGCCAATGGCACACAAATTAATACCGAGGCAATAAAGAATAAGAAATAGGACTTGTTTTTTAAAAGACCTATGGCATCAAGCCCAATGATATCTCTAAATGTGGTTTTTTCTCCTTTTTTAGCTGGCGGTGTATTTGGTAAAAAGAAAGAAAAGATTCCTAAGATAATGGATGCTGCAGCAGCCACTTTAAAGGTTAAAATCAAATCTCCGTTTTGCTCCCAATTTAGCCATCCAATAGCCAAACCTGCGACAATCCAACCAATCGTTCCAAATACCCTAATGGCTGGAAATTCTTTACCTGGATTTTCCATTTGCTTAAATGAAATCGAATTCACTAAAGCTAAGGTTGGCATATAGGCAATCATATAACCTAAAATCCATGGGAAAAAGCTTTCAAAAGTTAATGCTGAGGCGGCAAGCCAAAGCAAAATACCGCCTAATAAATGTAGAAATCCTAAGATTTTTTGCGCCGAGAAAAATTTATCCGCGATTAAGCCAATGATAAAAGGCGCTAAAATAGCGCCAAATGATTGAGTACTATAAGCTGAGCCAATTTGTACTCCATCGGATTTAAGTTGAGCACCTAAATAAGTACCCATCGTAACAAACCATGATCCCCAAATAAAAAATTCGAGGAACATCATGGTTGAAAGTTTAAAGCGAATAGCCGTTTTCATGATTAAAGTTCTTTAATACTAATATTTCTGTACCAAACTTTATCACCATGATCTTGCAAGGCAATTTTACCTTCTTTAAAGGTGCCAAATCCTTGCCAAGTTTTAAACTTACTTTTTTCGATTAAAGTCTTCCAATTATTATCCCACATCGTGGTTTCCACCACTTTAACACCGTTAAGCATAAAAGTTAATTTACCCTTATTGCTGATAATTTCTGCTTTATTCCACTCCCCAACAGCTTTTACAGGCTCCGAGCTACTTTCAATCATATCATATAAATCTCCAGCACGGTGACTTTTGATTTTTCCATCAGGGTGACCATCATTATCCAAAACTTGCATTTCTGGACCAGTCAAATAGGTTTGCTTGAACTTACTTACATCCTCATGCACATAAAAAATAATGCCTGAATTACCTTTGGGGGCAATTTTCCATTCTAGTTTTAAGTGAAAATTAGCATAAGCTTTGTCCGTAACTAAATCGCCACCTCCATTTGTTCCTTTTTTACTCGGATCAAAATGAATGGCGCCATCATCAATTACCCAAGCTGAACCCACGGTCGTTTTACCATAGGTATGCCAACCCGCTAAAGATTTGCCGTCAAATAAAGGTTTAAAACCTCTTTGAGCCCAAGCAGCTGAACTTAGCATTAAGCCTAGGCATAGCGTTAAAATATATTTTTTCATCTGTTTAAAATTAAAGACCTAAAGTCCAACCTTTACGATATTCACGTTTAACGAATTGATTGACTTCATCAAAATTAGTTACTTTCATATTGGCATTATCCCATAGCAATTTCGCATAACGACCTGGATATGTTTTTTTGCCATCAGCATTAATGCGCTCAATATCAGCGCCTCTAATCGCTAAATTAGCCATTAATAAAGCTTCTGTTAAAGGCCCTGCAATTTCAAAAGGAGAACTTAATTTCTCTTTGCCATAACCAGCAATACATGCATTAACCCATTGTGCATAGTGCCCGTTCGCTTCATTAGGAACGCGGTCATATTTTTGGGCGATTTTTACTTCTTCATTTTTTGATAAAGGCAATAAACGGGCATTTGCGCCATAAGTGCTATTCATCATTTTACCTTTAGTTCCAATAAACAGGGTACCGTTACCACCATCTCCAAATAAATCATTAGGCCCTAATTCTTCTGGTCTGGAAGGACGAATACCACCATCCATCCAATGTACCGTCACTGGACCTTTAGTTTTTTTAGTTTTCGGGAATTTTAAAATGACATGGGAAGAAGGAGGGCAACTCTCTGGAAAATAGCCACGTTTAAATTCATCCACATAAACTGAGCCCACGGAAGCTTCCACTTCTGTAGCATATTCTAAATCTAATACCGAAAATGGTGTCTCTAATAAATGGCAACCCATGTCACCTAAAGCACCTGTTCCATAATCCCACCAACCTCTCCAATTGAATGGTACTAATTTTTCAATATAATCTACATAAGGTGCGGTACCTAACCATAAATCCCAATCGAGTTCTTTAGGTACATCAGCTTTCATTTTAGGCCATGGAATACCTTGTGGCCAAACCGGTCTATCTGTCCAAGAATAAATGGTATGCACATCCCCAATTAAACCCGCTTCATACCACTCGCGCATTTGTCTAGGACCGTTATTCGAAGCCCCTTGATTTCCCATTTGGGTGACAACTTTATATTTTTTTGTCGCTTCGGTCAACATTCTAGCTTCATAAATATCATGTGTCAAAGGTTTTTGAACATACACATGCTTATTTAATTGCATAGCCGCTAAAGTTTGAACAGCATGATTGTGGTCTGGTGTTGATACCGAAACCGCATCAAAGTTTTTATGTTCTTTATCATACATTTCTCTCCAGTCTTTATAGAATTTCGCTTTAGGGAAATTCTTTACTGAAGTAGCTGCACGACGCGTGTCCACATCACATAAAAAACCAATATCAGCTTTTCCTGAATCAGCAAAGGCTTTAATATCTGAGGTTCCTTTTCCACCAGCACCAACGCCTGCTACAATTAATCGATCTGAAGGAGCTAGGTAGCCATTTCCGCCTAATACGTGTCTAGGCACAATCATAAAAGCTGCGGAAGCTACCGCACCTGTTTTAATAAAGGTGCGCCTACTGCTTTCTAAATTTTTATTGGTTTCCATTTTTTTAGTTTAGCATTTAGTTAAAGGTTTAGTTATTATATTGTTCTTTTTGAGAAACTATTATGGTTTTAAACTCATGATGTAAGTCACCATTTTTTTAGCCTCATCTGTGGTTGTTTTAGGATGTGGAGTCATTGGTATGGTTCCCCAAATTCCTTTGCTGCCTTCAATGATGTGCTTGGCTAAAAGCGCTACATTTTCAGGCGTATTTTCATATTTGGCGGCCACTTCCATATAGGAAGGCCCAATTACTTTATTTTCTTTATGATGACAACCAATACAATCTGCCTGTGCAATTAAAATCTCTCCTTCAGATTTTGCAGGTGCAGCTGGACTACTAGCCGTATTTTCAACTTGACTACTTGTGCTATTGGAATCATTCCCTCCACAAGCGCCTAAAATCAAACAAAATGCCCCTAAGGCCAAAACTATTTTATTCTTCATTGTCTTATCATTTAAAGTTTATAAACCCAAAATTTTACGATTTAAGTTAGGATCAATACCAGTAGAAGCAAAGTCATCAAATGCCTTATCCGTCACTGGAATAATCAAGTTTTTAATCAGCTCGGCACCTTCTTTAGCACCGGTTTGAGCATCCTTAATGCAACATTCCCATTCCATAACTGCCCAGCCTGGATAATCGTATTGAGCCAATTTACTGAAAATTCGTTTAAAATCTACTTGTCCATCCCCCGGTGAGCGATATCGGCCGGCTCGGTTTTCCCAAGCTTGATAACCTCCAAATGTGCCTTGTTTGCCTGTAGAATGGAATTCAGCATCTTTAACATGGAAGGCTTTGATTCTTTCGTGATAGTGATCGATATACTGAATATAATCTAATTGTTGCAAAACAAAGTGAGAAGGGTCATATAATAAGCAAGCCCGAGGGTGCTGATGCACTTTCTCTAAAAACATTTCATAAGTGATGCCATCAAATAAGTCTTCCCCAGGATGTATCTCATAACACACATCTACACCACAATCTTCAAATTCGTTCAAAATAGGTAACCATCGTTTAGCGAGTTCAGTAAATCCTTCTTCTACTAAACCTGCAGGGCGTTGTGGCCAAGGATGAAAAGTATGCCATAAAAGTGATCCAGAGAATGTTGCATGGGCTTTTAAACCTAAATTTTTAGAAGCTTTGGCGGCTAATTTTAATTGATCTATTGCCCAAGCGGTTCTGGCTTTTGGATTATTCTTTACCTCAGGAGCAGCAAAAGCATCAAACAAATCATCATAGGCTGGATGTACAGCCACTAATTGCCCTTGTAAATGGGTCGATAACTCCGTTACCTCCAAGCCATAGCTATTAATTTTACCTCGCCACTCATCTGCATAAGTTTTGCTTTCTGCAACAAGTTTTAAATCAATAAAACGTTTATCTAATGTAGGTACTTGGATACCTTTAAAGCCTAAATCTCTAGCCCAAGCGCAAATTCCATCTAAGGTGTTAAAAGGAGCATGATCAGCAATAAACTGTGCTAAAAATACACCAGGTCCTTTAATCGTAGTCATTCGTTTATATTTTAAAAGTGTGCCATTTTACATCAGAAGCTGAAGCTTCAACGACAAGATCAATAAAAGCCATTCCACGTATTCCTTCTTCCGTACTCGGGAATGCAAAAGCCGAGGCTAAATTTTCATCGCCTTGATTCAAGGCATCAATGCAGCAGGCAAAATTTTTATACAAATTCGCAAAGGCTTCTAAATAACCCTCTGGATGTCCTGCAGGTGTACGCGTGTAAGCCGCGATTTCAGGAAATAAATAAGCCTGTCCTGTTCTGTAAATCTGCATAGGCTGATCATTCCATTTGAGTACCAAATTATTAGGATCCATCTGTGCCCAAGTTAAACCACCTTTCTCTCCGTAAATCGCAATGGATAAGGCATTTTCCTCCCCGCTAGCAATTTGAGAAGCCATTAAAATACCATTGGCGCCATTATTAAAGCGCAGTAAAACATTACCGTCGTCATCGAGTTGACGATTGTCCACCACACGATATAAATCAGCGCAAATTTCTGTAATTTGAAGACCGCTCATGTATTCGGCTAAATGTGCGGCATGTGTACCTATATCACCCATGCAACCACTTTTACCTGAACGTGCTGGATCGGTTCGCCAAGCGGCTTGTTTATTATCCTCACTTGTAGGCGTACTCAACCATCCTTGAGGATAGTTCACCACGATTTTTCGAATCTTACCTAAGTCGCCACGGGCAATCATAGCTTTAGCTTGTTGCACCATGGGATAAGCGGAATAAGTATGTGTTAAGCAGATTTTTAATTTTTTTTCCTGCGCTTTTTGCTGAAGTTGTTTGGCCTCTTCTAAAGTAAAGCTGATTGGCTTGTCAATTAAAACATGAAAGCCCTTTTCCAGGGCTAACATAGCAGGTTCAAAATGTAAATGATTAGGTGTTACAATACTTACAAAGTGCATGCGTTTGGAAGGGGGCAGCATAGACTCCTGTTCTAACATGTCTTGATAAGATGCATAACAGCGATCACTTTCCAAAAACAAGCTTTCTCCACTTAATTTGGAATTTATGGGGTCAGCACTAAAAGCTCCACATACCAAATTCACTAAGCCATCTAAATTGGCAGCCATACGATGAACGGCACCAATAAATGCGCCTTGTCCACCGCCAATCATGCCCATTCTAATCTTTTCTTTCATCTTTATAAATTACCCTTTTTCAATTCTGAAACGGCAAAATCACAAGCTCTTGCGGTCAAAGCCATATAAGTTAATGAAGGGTTTTGACAAGCTGCAGAAGGCATACAAGAACCATCCGTTACAAAAACATTTTTTACTTCATGCATTTGATTCCATTGATTTAATACGGATGTTTTAGGATCTCTTCCCATTCGTGCAGTACCCATTTCATGGATAGCCATGCCTGGTGTACAACCATTATCATAGGTTTTGATGTCTTTAATACCAGCTAATTCTAACATTTCTGCCGCATCATTCATCATATCAATACGCATTTTAGCTTCGTTTTCTTTGAACTCACAATCAATAGCCAATACCGGTAAGCCCCATTTATCTTTTTTCGATTTATCGATATAAACACGGTTTTCATGATAAGGCAAAGACTCGCCGAAACCACCTAGTCCCATAGTCCAGGCTCCAGGCGTAGCCATTAAGTCTTTTACTTCACCTCCAAATGCTAATTCCGCAACTTCTGCATGCCAATTGCCTCGACTAGCCCCGCCTTGATAACCAAATCCACGCACATAATCACGTTTGTCATTTCCAATATTTCTATAGCGAGGCACATAAATGCCATTGGCTCTTTTTCCAAATGTGTATTTGTCTTCAAAACCTTCAGCGCGTCCACTTGCTCCGCAACGGAAATGATGATCCATTAAGTTATGTCCTAATTCTCCACTGCCATTTCCTAATCCATTTGGATGAGCGTCCGAAGTTGAGTTAAGTAAAATAAAGGTCGTGCCAAGGGTAGATCCATTTACAAATACAATTTTGGCATAATACTCCATCACTTCATTGGTTTCGGCATCGATAATTCGCACACCTGAAGCTTTTTGCGTTTCTTTATCATAAAGGATTTCGGATACGATAGAAAAGGGTCTTAGGGTTAAATTTCCCGTAGCTTGTGCAGCAGGTAAAGTTGAAGATTGGGTACTAAAATAAGCACCAAATGGACATCCGCGGCTACATAAATTTCTATATTGGCAAGCCCCTCTTCCTAAATGCTCTTTCGTTAGGTTGGCTACTCGTCCAATGGTTAAAATTCGATTTCTTTTATAATGTTCTTCAATTCTTTTTTTAACCGACTTTTCTACGCAGTTCAATTCCATAGGAGGCAAAAACTGTCCGTCTGGAAAATGAGGGAAGTTCTCTGCTTGCCCTGAAATGCCTGCAAATTTTTCTACATAATCATACCATGGTGCAATATCTTTATAACGTATTGGCCAATCTACACCAAAACCATCTTTAGCGTTTTCTGAAAAATTCAAATCAGAAAGACGATAACTTTGACGTCCCCACATTAAGGATTTACCACCTACATGAAAACCTCTGTACCAATCAAAACGCTTTACCTCTGTATAAGGGCATTCTAAATCGTTAACCCAGAAACTTTCATTAAATTCTGTATAGGGATAATCTCTTTTTTGAACAGGGTGGGAATCCTTCTGTTCCATGGTTAAGCGGCCTCTATGTTCAAATTCCCAAGGCTTTTTAGTCGCAGTGGTATAATCTTTTATATGTTCAATATTACGGCCTCTTTCTAAAAGGATTACTTTTAGGCCTTTTTCTGTTAATTCTTTTGCTGCCCAACCACCACTAATTCCAGAGCCAATAACAATAGCATCATAGGTATTTTGAGCGGTTGCTTTTAAATTCAAGTTCATAAATTAGGATAGGGGGTTAGGTTCTTAAACGTTGTCCAGGTTTTAAATCTACACAGCCTTCATAACGGCCAGGTGTTTGGTTATATTCATAGGCTTGAGTTTGGCCAATTTCAGAAGTGAAGAAGCCTAAAATACAGAGGTCACGAGCCGTAGAGAAAAAATAAGCTCGGTCTTTACGCTCATCTTTCAATGGGGCGTGTTTGACAGCTGGTTTAGGGCTATTATCTACCTCTTTTTCAGCTTTAGCTTTGTCTGCCTCCGAATCGGCTTTTTGTTGAGCTAAAGTAGCTTGACGAATTTCTTCAAGGATTGTATTTCTTTCCTCGGCATTTAATTTTCTAAAATCTTTTGCGAATAAATTTTTAGAATGGGTCTCTACATCATTCAAGCCCTCCATGAAAACGGTTTGTACTTCTTGAGGAAAACAATCTGTAATCATCATGGCCATAAAAGGGCCTACTTGAGCAGCTTTTGCACCAGGAGACTTTTCGGTAGCTGGCAAAATAGTTTCAGCTATTTCATTTAATAAATCAATTTGATCGGCAGAAAATAATTCCCCGTCCTGCTTTGATGCTGGTGTACAGCCATCTAGCAAGACCGACAAGGTGCTTGCGGAGATAGCCCCTCCAATTAAAATGGCCATGTTTTTAACAGCCTGTCTTCTATCCATAGTTTAAAAATTTCGGTTTGGTTTTGGGTGCATTAAAATAGGTAAAAAATATTGGCAAAAAGAAATAAAATGAAAATGCATTTTTTACCTTTGTTCAAAATTTCTAGCGCATGAACGAAAATATTTTAGTCTTAGGTTCCAATGGGCAAATCGGAACGGAATTAGTGGCTGCCCTAAGAAATATTTATGGAAATAACCAAGTAATTGCTTGCGATATTAGAAAACCTGAATATGATTTTTTAAATGCCGGACCCTTTGAATTGGCAAATATTTTAGATCAAGATCGCTTAAAAGAACTATTTGAGCAGTATAAACCTACACAAGTCTATTTATTAGCTGCTCTTTTATCCGCTACTGGTGAACAAAATCCAAAATTGGCTTGGGATTTAAACATGAATGGTTTATTGCAGGTATTAGATTTAGCTTTAGCCTACAAAACAGCTAAAGTTTATTGGCCAAGTTCTATTGCTGTGTTTGGACCGCATTCACCAAAATACCAAACGCCACAATATTGCACGATGGATCCCAATACCGTATATGGATTTAGTAAGCAAGCTGGAGAGCGATGGTGTGAATATTACTTCCATAAATATAATTTAGACGTTAGAAGTATTCGTTATCCAGGATTAATTAGCTGGAAAGCAGCCCCAGGAGGCGGAACAACCGATTATGCTGTTCATATCTTTCACGAAGCACTCGCTCATGGAAAATATACTTCATTTTTGTCGGCAGAAACGGAGCTGCCAATGATGTACATGGATGATGCGATACGTGGCACCTTAGAATTAATGGATGCGCCTTCAGCACAATTAAGTGTGCGTTCTAGCTACAACTTTGCTGGAATGAGTTTTACTCCTGAAATATTAGCTGCGGAAATTAAAAAGCATATACCTAGTTTTAGCTTGGATTATGTGGCAAATGATCCTCGTCAATTAATTGCCAACACTTGGCCATGCTCTATTGATGATAGCGTCGCTCAAAAGGATTGGAACTGGAAGCCTACCTATGATTTAGCTAAGATGACAAAGGATATGTTAGATAACTTGAAAAAATAATTAGCATTACAATTGGTAATGTATAACCATAACAAATAAACAATGGGAAGAGCATTTGAATTTAGAAAAGAAAGAAAATTTAAACGCTGGGCCAAAATGGCGGTTCAGTTTACTCGTATAGGGAAAGATATCGTAATAGCAGTAAAAGAAGGTGGCCCTCACCCCGAAACCAATGCGCGTTTGCGTA
Organism: uncultured Pedobacter sp.; assembly: GCA_964592575.1. Classification (GTDB taxonomy): domain Bacteria; phylum Bacteroidota; class Bacteroidia; order Sphingobacteriales; family Sphingobacteriaceae; genus Pedobacter. Next base: position 4,948 of record CAZQFF010000007.1, on the reverse strand, counting down.
CGGCCATGCAAAATGCTAAGGCGGTAAATATGCCAAAAGATAGAGTGGAGGCCGCGATTAAAAGGGCTTCAGACAAGTCTATGGCTAATTATGAGGAGATTGTTTATGAGGGTTATGCACCACACGGAGTAGCTATTCTAATTGAAACAGCAACGGATAACACCAATAGAACCGTCGCTAATATTAGAAGTTATTTTAACAAAACGAATGGAGCCTTAGGTAAAACAGGTTCATTAGATTTTGTATTCAATAGAAAATCAGTTTTTCGCTTCACGCCAGCAGAGGATTTAGATTTAGAAGAATTAGAATTTGAATTAATTGATGCAGGTTTAGAAGAATTGTATGTAGAGTTGGATGAGGAAGGAAATGACGTAGCTGTTGCTCAAGGTCAATTTGAAAGTTTTGGATCTCTTCAAAAGGCTTTAGAAGAAAAAGGTATTGAACTAAAAAGCTCAAAGTTGGAGAGAATTGCTTTATCGCACCAAGAAGTTACTGAAGAACAAGCCCAAGACGTATTGAAGCTCATCGATAAATTAGAGGAAGATGATGACGTTCAAGCAGTTTATCACAATATGGCAGAATAAAACAAAAAAGCCGAAGTTTTTAAGCTTCGGCTTTTTTATGACTATGGGATAGGCTGATGCAAATTAGCCCATGTGTGGAACTTTAACATAATATCCTGTGCCGTCAAAAGGACGTTTTCTAGGGTGCGTTGAACATTCTACAGAACAGCAGCCGTCTAGTTTTTCACCGCAGGCATCACATTGCGTAAAATGCTCATTGCATTCTGGATTGGCGCAGTTAATCATTTTGTCTGTTTTTGTACCGCAATTTAAGCAGGTAGAAACTACCGTTGGATTAACTTTGTTTACTTCAACAGCAATACGATTATCGAAAACATAGCATTTGCCTTCAAAATCTTTACCTCCTGCTTCTTTACCATATTTGATTATTCCGCCATGTAATTGATAAACATCTTCAAAACCATGATGTAAAAGCAAAGCTGAAGCTTTTTCACATTTAATTCCGCCAGTACAATAGGTCATGATTTTTTTGCCCTTGTATTTTGCTAATTCATTAATCTTTTCCGGGAAATCTCTGAAATTATCAATGTCAAGCGTAATCGCATTTTTAAACTTACCTAGATTATGTTCATAATTAGAGCGCACATCCAGCACCACTACATCCTCATCATCTAACATATCTCGAAATTCCGTAGGCTCTAAATATTTACCCGTTTGTTTGTTTGGGTCGATAATGCTTTTATCTCTTAAACCAGAATGTACAATCTCTGATTTGTATCGACAGTGCATCTTAATAAAAGAAGGCTGATCGACATCGTCAATTTTAAATTCAGTTTTCGCAAAACGCTCATCGGCTAAAACATGATCCATATATTGTTGACAAGCTTCAACAGTGCCCGAAACGGTACCATTTAAGCCTTCGTCGGCAACAATTATACGGCCTACAAGTCCGATAGATTTACAAAAAGCTAGGTGATCGGCTGCAAATTGTTCAGCCTCTGCTATAGGTGAATAGCAATAGTAAAGTAATGTCTGATATTTCATATTCATTGATACCGCTGCAAACGGCGTTTAATGCGCACAAAATTAAATCATTCCTAGTTATTATGCAAGCTAAAAGGAAAAGACATAAGTAAATCGAAAGCCTTGATCTGTTTTTTTCTGTTCATCAAATGCAAACCCATAACTCAGCCCGAATCCTAAGCGTTCAAATCCAAAAAATAATTCGCTATAATTCCTTTTTCCAGGTTGGGTTAAATAATTGAATCCAATCATTTCATTCAATTTTAGTTTTCTTAATCCAGGAATTTTATTGAATAAAAAACCACCGAAATTATGCTGTATATGTGCCTCTAAAAACTGATCAGGTGTGCTGTGTAAATAAAAGTCTAGGAAACGAAATTTGCGTAATTCAGGTGCATATAATAAAACACTATTCCCTCTATAATGTTTGAAATCAGGATAATATAGGTTTTTGTTATTGATGAATTTTCCTAAACCTATGGCTAAGGCAGTCTTTCCATATAAACCTAAACTTATATTGTTTTGAGCGATTTCAAAACCTAGATAATCATAGTCAACCACGGAGTCAAAGATGTCTTTAAATCCTTTCTTGTAATTCAAATACAAGGTTGGATATTTAGCTGGACTGTAAAATCTGCCATTGGGTGAAGTTGTATAGGTTTGGCCAAAGGTATAATTCACAAAAGCGGAAAGCGTAAAGGCTTTATAGGGTGCAAACAAATAAGTTTCTGCATTTGGGCTAAACGGATTATTCGGTGTAAAGCTCCTGTTACCTATGTGTCTAAAAGCATAACTACTCGAATTTAAAAGCGAAGTACTTTGACTCCATTGTAAGTTAATGGATCCGTTTAAACCTGGAGCAAGCTCTCTAGAAGTACCTAAACTGATGAATTCCTTTTTCATAAACTTAAGCAAGTTTTTCTCGAATAGAAGCGAGTTCAGGGTGTTTGATAAAATGGGAATTGAACCCAAATTATTTAAGTCGATGAAATCAGTACCTAAAGCAAAATTAATTCGCCCACGATGCCTTCTACTGTACAAGAAATCGCTGCTCACATTAGCTGTCAAATCTTTGTTGGCAAAACCATAGCGTATTTGAGGTCTTATACTTAAACGCGTATCATTTTCAAAGGTTTTGTTATAGCTTATGCCAAATTTCAAAGCAAAACCTTCTACGGTATTGTAGATAAGCGCATTTTTAAGCGGGTCGAAGCTCCAAGATTTTTTTAGGACACGATCGTTTATAGTATAACCTAGTAATAGTAATTTTAAAGCCGACAATTTATTGTTAGCTCTTTCCAAAGAGTCTAAATAAGGTTTTGAACTCCTCAGTTGGGCTAAACTGTCTTTTTTAGCATAATCTTTAATTTCTTCAGGACTCAATGGAATAGGTCGATTCTCTGCCCAATAAAGTGAATCTTTTTTATTCACGGCTTTGCTGATCAATAAAATTTCTGGACTGAAATATTTTTTAGGAAATTTATCTACCAATTCCGTGTTGGAGAAAATCGTAACAAAATAACCTTCAAATTTAAAGCCAAGGAGATTCCCTTTAAATAGGAATTTTTGATTGCCAGGCATGTAAATTTTTTGAACAGGATGAAATTCTTGCTGTATGTTTAAGGTGTCTAATAAATTAATACCTACTTCTTTTGTTAGGTTTAAATCCACACCAAATAAGCGATAACTATCATCAATGATGTAAATGACTCCTTGGAAAACAGGATCGTTTTTTCGCTTGGGTTTAACTTCAATTTTATTGATAATCTTTCCGTCTTGATCAGAGCGTCCTAATAATTTGTAGTTGTAGTAAAATAGAGCATTCTCCGAGATGGGGGATATAAAACCTCGGCTGCTTAATCCAGCATTCGTTAACAATAGATTATCATAAAAATTAATCAACATATCAGAGGCCTTATTATAGCTGAAGGCGTTGTTTCGACCTGAAACTTTAGAGGAAACCATCACCTCTTTGTATTGATTCGGTTGCTGATATGAAAACTGGGATTGGGATTCCGACAAATAAATAATCCCATTTCGATTGGTGTCTAAGGATAGAACCTGTTGCACATCTTGTCCAAAAAACTTTTTTGGGGCACCTACTAGTTTTTGTAAGCCTTTTATATAAACATCACTTTTAAACGCTTTTACTTCCTGTAAGTGTTTCTTTCTGGCCGAAATCGTTTTTCGAATAATTTCATAAGCTGGGTCTTCTTTCCCCACTTTAATCTCTACGGTCTGGAGCAGATAGGTTTCTGGCTCGAGGCTTTGATTCCAAACTGTATTCGATTTAATTTGGAATTTTTTCTCCACTGTTTTATAGCCAATTGCGGAAAAAACTAAGGTGAAAGAAGGGCTATCTATTTGTATAAGGTATTGTCCTTCGGCATTGGAAGAAACCGCTTTATTTGTGTTTTTCAAGAGAACGGACACAAATGGGATGATATCGCCTTGCGTGTCGGTTGTTTTACCACTGATCTGAAATTGAGCAAAGCCACTAAGTCCAAAGAAACAAAGTAGGCATAGTAAAAGAAATCGCTTGGTCATGCAGATAAAGATAATCACATAATCCCTTATATTTGTAAATAAATAAATTAATCTGAAGATTGCATCCAATAGAAATATGTATAAAACACTCCAACCTCAGCTGCAGAAAGAATTAGCCGAAATTGAAAATGCCGGTTTATTCAAGAAAGAAAGAATTATTATTACTCCTCAGGGAGCTGATATCAAAATTAATACAGGTGCCGAAGTTATTAATTTTTGTGCCAACAACTATTTGGGTTTATCTTCCCATCCCAAAGTAATTGAGGCGGCCAAAAATGCTATCGATCATTATGGCTATGGGATGTCTTCGGTACGTTTTATTTGTGGTACTCAAGATATTCACAAAACTTTAGAGCAAAAGATTTCAACTTTTTTGGGTACAGAAGATACCATTTTGTATGCGGCAGCATTTGATGCCAATGGCGGTGTTTTTGAACCTTTATTTGGTCCGGAAGATGCTATCATTTCTGATGAACTGAATCACGCGTCTATTATTGATGGCGTTCGCTTATGTAAAGCACAAAGATTTCGCTATAAAAATGTCGATATGGAAGACCTTGAAGCACAATTAATTGCCGCTAAAGGTTGTCGCCATCGAATTATTGTAACGGATGGAGCTTTTTCCATGGATGGCTCGGTAGCTCCATTAGATAAAATTTGTGACTTAGCCGATAAATATGAGGCATTAGTGATGATTGATGAATCTCATTGTACAGGATTTATTGGTCCAAATGGTCGAGGTACGCATGAGCATTTCCAAGTTATGGATAGAATTGATATTATCACCGGGACTTTAGGAAAGGCATTAGGTGGGGCTTCTGGAGGTTTCACTTCTGGTAAAAAGGAAATTATTG
>CAZQFF010000006.1:79516-99223 GCA_964592575.1 uncultured Pedobacter sp. | reverse complement strand
AACCCCTGTTTCCAGAATGAAAATCTGGCGTCCTAACCCCTAGACGAACGGGCCATACAATATAATTTCGCCTATTTTTCAATAAGGTCTGTAAAGATATTTTTTTTTCTAAAGCTGCACAAGATTTAAAACAGAAAAATTGATAGCTTTTTGATTTTCAGGCAGTAAAATTTGCATACACTATTGTCTTAAATTTAAAGGCACAAAAAAAGCCGATCTTCTCAGATCGGCTTTCACTACCGGGATAAAATCCCTTTTCCGTAGCCCGTAGGGGAATCGAACCCCTGTTTCCAGAATGAAAATCTGGCGTCCTAACCCCTAGACGAACGGGCCAAAAAATAAAAGTGCTTACCTTAACACTTTTTTGGTAGCGGGGACACGACTCGAACGTGCGACCTTCGGGTTATGAGCCCGACGAGCTACCAACTGCTCCACCCCGCACTATATACAATCCTTGATTTTTTCGTTAAATCCTTAACGTTGTTTCCGAATTGGATTGCAAAGATATAATTCGTTTCTTTGCAAAACAAATTTATTTTATTTTTTTTATGTCGCACAAAGCAGGATATGTAAGCATCATCGGAAAACCTAATGTTGGTAAGTCAACGTTGATGAATGCTTTAGTTGGGGAAAGACTTTCCATTATCACACCTAAAGCCCAAACCACCCGTCATCGGATTTTAGGCATTGTAAACGAAGAGGACTACCAAATCGTGTTTTCGGATACACCTGGAATTATCAAACCACAATATCAATTACAAGATGCTATGATGACCGCAGTAAATGGCGCCTTGAGTGATGCAGATTTAATTTTATTTGTAACCGACATTAATGAAAAGCATGATGAGAATGATGTTTTAGAGAAAATCGCAAACACGAGTATTCCTATTATTGTTCTTATCAATAAAATAGATAATGGCAATCAGGATTTAGTAGAAGAAAAAACCAAATACTGGCAAGAAAAATTAAATCCAAGACATGTATATGCGATTTCCGCACTTCATCAATATAATTTAGAGGGATTGATGGATACCATTCTAGGTTTCATTCCAGAACATCCGGCTTATTTTGATAAAGAAGAATTGTCGGATAGAAACATGCGATTCTTTGTTTCAGAAATCATCAGAGAAAAAATCTTTCAAAACTATCAAAAGGAAATCCCTTATAGTACTGAGGTTATTGTGACCAGTTATAAAGAAACGGAAAGTAAAACTGGCCCCTTAATTCGAGTTTCTGCAGAAATCATCGTTGAAAGGGAATCTCAAAAGAATATTCTGATTGGAAAAGCTGGCGCTATGTTGAAAAAAGTAGGCATGGAAGCACGCAAGGATATCGAAAAGTTTACTGGAGAAAAGATTTTCCTAGAGACTTTTGTGAAAGTTATTCCAGATTGGAGAAACAAAAAGAACTATTTAAAAAACTTCGGATACGAAAATTAACCGTATCTTTGCGCAAATCCCAGCAATTTATACTGGGATACCCCATAATATTTTAGAGTATGAGTAATATAATCGCTATTGTCGGAAGACCTAACGTAGGCAAGTCGACCCTTTTTAATCGACTTACAGAAAGCCGCAAAGCTATTGTGGATGACTTTAGTGGAGTTACTCGAGATCGTCATTATGGAAAAGCGGAATGGACAAATAAAGAATTCACGGTTATAGACACCGGGGGTTACGTACATAATTCAGGCGACATCTTTGAAGCAGCTATCCGCGAACAAGTGATGATTGCTATTGAAGAAGCATCTGTCATTTTATTCATGGTCGATGTATCCACAGGCGTAACCGACTTAGATGATGAAATTGCTCAAATTTTAAGACGCAGTAAAAAACCTGTATTTGTGGTCGTTAATAAAGTGGATAATACCAATTTAGAAAACGAAGCAGCTATTTTCTACAGCTTAGGTTTAGGTGAAATCTATACCATTTCTTCTATGACGGGTTCTGGAACCGGCGAATTATTAGATGAGGCGGTTAAGCATCTTGAAGATGTGATTGAAGAAGAAAACACTTTACCTAAGATTACTATCGTAGGACGTCCAAATGTGGGTAAATCATCTTTAATCAATGCTTTAATTGGTAAAGAAAGAAATATTGTTACGCCAATTGCTGGAACAACCAGAGACTCTATCCATATCCATTATAATCAATTTGGACATGAATTTATGTTCATCGATACCGCGGGATTAAGAAAGAAAACCAAGGTTAAAGAAAACATTGAGTTTTATTCGGTGATGCGTACCATAAAAGCACTAGAAGAAGCTGATGTGGTTGTCTTGATGATTGATGCACAAGAAGGTTTAGAGGCGCAGGACGTGAATATTTTCCACCTTGCTGAAAAGAACAAAAAAGGTATCGTGATTTTGGTAAACAAGTGGGATTTGATCGAAAAGAATAATAAAACGATCAATGAATTTGAAAACCAAATTAAACAAAAGCTATCTCCTTTTACTGATATTCCTATCGTATTTATTTCGGTATTAAACAAGCAACGTATATTCAAAGCGATTGAAACCGCAATGGAGGTTTACGAGAATCGTAAAAAGAAAATCCCTACTTCTAAGCTTAACGATGTATTGTTGCCTATTATTGAAAACTACCCTCCTCCTGCTTTAAAAGGAAAATATATCAAGGTTAAATATATTACACAGATTAATGGAGTAGCGCCTATGTTTGCTTTCTTCTGTAATTTACCGCAGTATATTAAGGAACCTTATAAGCGATTCTTGGAGAATAAAATAAGAGAGCACTTTAATTTTTCAGGAGTACCTATTCAGATTTATTTCCGTCAGAAATAAAAATAAATTAAGCTTATTGGAGATTTTGTAAAGCGCTTTTTATCATCGGGTCGTTCAAATTCGCTACGCGATAATAGCCTTGATCACCGAAATAATAACGGTAAAGCATCAACTTCATATCACTTTTAATCAAGTTGCGAGAAGCCTGAAAGGTTTTTGCTTCGGCCTTAATGCCTTTATTTTGTGCATATCGAATAAACTCCTTCCAATCAGCTTCACTAACCTGAAACTGATTCAAGTTTTGGTTTAAAGTCGCCGCTTGGTATCGTTTGGCTAATACATCGAACACAAAATCGATAAGAATACTCTGTTCAATTAACTTACCGTACAACTTGGTGTAGCCTGTGGTATCTAATTTGACATAAACATCTGGGCTTATGCCTCCACCCCCATAAACTTTTTTACCTGCAGGCGTGGTATAGACATTTTGTCGGGCTAAACTATCGGCTAATCTAGGTTCAAACTTGGTGAGCTCGCCATCGACAAATCTTTCTTCCAGCTCATGCTGATAGGCTGAATAGCCTTTTTTATAAGACTTCTGAATACTTCTACCCAGTGGGGTATAATAACGAGCCACCGTTAAATTAAGTGCCGAACCATCATCTAATTGAAATTGTTCTTGAACTAATCCCTTTCCGAAAGAACGTCTTCCTATAATTAAACCACGATCACCATCTTGAATAGCACCTGCAATAATTTCAGCTGCAGAAGCGGAGTTTTCATTAATCAGCACCACCAATTTACCCTGCTCAAACTCTCCTCCACCAGTGGTATAATAATCTGTTCTAGGCTCATTTCGGCCTTGGGTATACATAATCAGTTTATCCTCTGCAAAAAAGTGATTCGCTAAACTGGTTGCGGAGCTCACATAGCCTCCCCCATTATCTCTTAAGTCTAGCACTAGTTTTTTCATCCCCTTGGCTTTTAAGCTTCTCAAGGCTTCTAAAAAATCCTTTTCGGTATTCGCACTAAATTTGCTTAAACGAATAAATCCAGATTCAGCATTCAGCATAAAAGAAGCCTCTACGGAGCTTACCTCAACTCGCCCTCTTTTAATCTGGTAGGACAAAGCTTGGTTTTGCCCATTTCTTTGAATTAAAACCTGCACTTGAGATCCTCTTTTACCACGCAGACGGCCCATCATTTCTGAACGAGGCAAGGCTCGGCCACTAACTTGAACCGAATCTATTTTTATTATCTTATCGCCCACCTTTAAACCGCCTTGCTGTGCCGGACCATCTCTTAAAACATTGGTAATTAACAAGGTGTCATTCAAAATATAATACTCCACTCCGATTCCCTCGAAATTACCTTCTAAGTTATCACTTAAAACAAAAGCCTTATCGGCTGGCAAATAAATACTATGCGGATCTAAATTTTGAAGTAAACTATCGATAGGAAGGTTTTGAAGAGTAGCTGAATCTACCTCATCCACATATTTATCCTTAATTAGGCTCAGGATATCGGCAGCTCTTTTTTCTTCAGAGGAAATGGAACGATCAGGCTTTTGAATTTCAAAACCTTGATCCCTTAAAAATTGTACGCCCAATACCATCCCTAATATTAAGATGAAGGCACAAATAAAAGCAAGTACAAAATTTATACGGGTAGATTTTTTCATTACCAAATCAAGCACACAAAATTAAGAATAGCAGGGCATTAAACCTAAACTTTTCGTTGCTATTTTTTAAAGAGAAGAGCAGACCATAAATTGCTTTCTATAAAATTTTTAAAGTTTAGAGAAAAATTAACGACCTTTGAGGACAAAGTTTTAGTATGATAAGAGTAACCGAGCAAGAATCTAATTATAAAGACATTGATCAAATGTCAGTAATGGAGATTTTGAAAGGCATCAATAATGAAGATAAAGGGGTGCCATTAGCTGTTGAAAAAGCACTTCCACAAATAGAAAAACTAGCTTCCGCCGTAGCTGAAAGAATGTTAAAAGGTGGACGATTATTTTATATAGGCGCAGGTACAAGTGGCCGATTAGGTGTAGTGGACGCTTCAGAATGTCCTCCAACTTTTGGGGTAAGTTTTGATACCGTAGTCGGCATTATTGCGGGTGGGGATTCTGCTATTCGTAAAGCCGTAGAATTCGCTGAGGATGATGCCCAACAAGCTTGGATAGACTTGCAGGAATATCAAATTAACGAAAAAGATTGCTTAGTTGGCTTAGCCGCTTCAGGCACCACACCTTATGTAATTGGAGGTTTAAAAACTGCTCGCGAAAATGGCATTTTAACGGGCTGTATTGTTTGTAACCAAGGAGGACCAGTAGCCCAAGCTTCTGAATATCCAGTTGAAGTGGTTGTAGGCCCTGAATTTTTAACAGGTTCTACCCGTATGAAATCAGGCACAGCACAGAAATTAGTATTAAATATGCTCAGCACAACCGTAATGATTAAATTGGGTCGTGTAAAAGGAAACCGAATGGTGGATATGCAATTAACTAATCTAAAATTAGTTGACCGTGGCACCCAAATGGTGATGAATGAGTTAAATATTGAAGAAACTTTAGCTGCCGAGCTTTTACAACAGCACGGAAGTGTAAGAAAAGCCGTTGAAGCTGGAAAAGTTTTAAAATAAATTGAAAATAATTGAAATTTAGAAAAGCGGCTCCTTAAAGCCGCTTTTTTTAGCGCAAATAAATAATTTATGCATGTTATAGAGCCATATTATCAATGGAGAGATGATTATATTGCAGCTGAGGATGATCGCTCTCCCTTTTATAATACTGAATATTCGGAATTCTATTTCGACAAGCAGCTTTATAATTTCTTAATTCATCCGCAATGGGATAGTTTTGGATCAAACACCCTTTACCTCAAGGTGCTCTATGCCGATTACGATCGCCAATATGCCATCATAGAAATGTTGGGCGAATGGAATGATGCGATAACCAATGACATTATGATCTTGAAAAGAGAAATCATCGAGCTCATGATGGATGAGGGCATCAATAAATTTATCCTCATTGGGGAAAACGTTTTAAACTTTCATGCTTCAGATGATTTATATTATGAAGAATGGTTTCAAGATGTAGAGGATGGCTGGATAGCAGGCATCAATTTTAATGAACATGTAATTCAAGAATTTAAATCAAATAATATCGATTACTACATCAATTTTGGAGGCGAATTAGACCATTTACCATGGCGAACTCTAAAACCACTTCAATTTTACAAAAAAGTGGAAGAGCAATTACAAAAAAGATTGAATTAAAACCACATATTTGGTAAATTTAATCCTTTACAAAATTTATAAATTAAAAATTATAGTAAACCCAACGAATATGGAAGCACCTAATTATAATTACCAAGACCCAAATGTTATTCAACTGGAAGAAGGAAGAGTAGCAAAAAAATTCTTTGCCCAAGTTTTTTTATGGATGTTTATTGCTTTAAGTATGTCGGCTTTAGCGGCATTTCTTTTTGCGTTTAACCCAGCTTTGATGGCCAATTTACTTAAAGTGAATGAGTCCGGTCAAACGGTAGGCTTAAGTGGTTTAGGATATATTGTGCAATTTGCACCATTGATTCTAGTGATGACAATGAGTTTTGCCTTGAGCAAACTTTCTTACCCGGCTTTATTGAGCTTATTTATCGGATACTCGATATTAATGGGTGTTAGTTTAAGTTTCACACTGATGTATTATTCTACCTCATCTATCGTGATTTGCTTTGTTTCAGCAGCCGGTATATTTGGTTTAATGGCCTTTATGGGCTATACTACGCAAGTAGATTTAACTAAATTTGGCTCTATTCTATTTATTGGATTAATCGGAATGGTCATCGCTACTTTGATTAATTTCTTTATGCAAAGTTCAACTTTAGATTATATCTTAAGCTTCGTAGGTATTGCTATATTCACAGGTTTAACTGCTTATGATGTGCAAAAAATTAAACGTTTTGGACAGGGTTATGAACTATCTGGAGAAACAGAATTAAATGTGGATGCGAAAAAAGCAGGTATAATTGCGGCTTTAACTTTATACCTCGATTTCGTTATGATTTTCATTTATTTACTAAAAATATTTGGCGGTCGAAGAGACTAAGTAAACAAAACATAATTTCAAAGGCCACCCCATAATGAGGTGGCCTTTATAATTTAATTTGGTTTTTAGCTAATTTTTTTGGAAATATTCGGTTTAAATTGCAAATTTGCAGAGCTTATTAGGAAAGGCGGAGGGATTAGACCCGATGAAGTCTTAGCAACCTGTGCTTACAAGGTGCTAAATTCTAACCCCGTTTGATTACCCTATCAAACTAGGAAAGATAAGTTCGATCAAAACATGATCTTCCTTTCAGGATATAAGCCTTTTTAAACGTATTTTTTTACTAGACAGCAGTCAATAGGGTTTATCCTTTAGCTAAAAACATGAATATTAGAGCAGCATTAGAAAAAAGAGTCTTGATTATCGATGGGGCCATGGGAACCATGATCCAGCAATATAAATTAGCCGAAGCTGATTTTAGGGGGAATAGATTTCAAGAACATCCTTGTGATTTAAAAGGCAATTACGACTTATTAAATATCACCCAACCTGCTATTATCCAAGCTGTCCATACGGCTTATATGAAAGCTGGTGCGGATATCATCGAAACCAATACCTTTAGCTCTCAACGCATTTCCATGGCTGATTATCAAATGGAACATTTGGCTTATGAGTTGAACTATGAAGGGGCAAAAATTGCCAAAGAAGCTGCAGCAGCCTTTATGCTCAAGCATCCAGATCGAGAGTGTTTCGTAGCTGGAGCTATTGGCCCTACAAATCGTACCTTATCCCTCTCTCCCGATGTAAGTGATCCAGGTTATAGAGCCTTAAGTTTTGACGAATTATATAGTGCCTATCAAGAGCAAGTTAAAGGTTTAGTGGATGGCGGTGCAGATGTTATTTTGATTGAAACTATCTTCGATACTTTAAACGCAAAAGCAGCTATAAAAGCTATCAAATGGTATGAAGAGCTTATCGGCAAAAAGCTAGAAATTATGATTTCTGGTACGATTACCGATGCCTCTGGAAGAACGTTATCGGGACAAACCGTAGAAGCCTTTTTAGAATCTGTACTACATGCTCAGCCATTGAGTATAGGTTTAAACTGTGCCTTAGGTGCTAAGGATATGCGCCCACATATAGAGGAATTAGCCCAAAAAGCTCCATGTTATATTTCTGCTTATCCCAATGCGGGCTTACCTAATGAATTTGGGGCCTATGACGAAATGCCGCATCAAACGGCACATTATATAGATGACTTTATAAAGGCTGGATTTGTGAATATCGTTGGCGGTTGTTGTGGCACGAGTCCAGAACATATTGCCTGCATAGCGAAAGTAGCTAAAACAGCTTCTCCCAGAGCCATTCCACAGATAAAGCCTTATTTAAGATTAAGTGGCTTAGAGAGTTTAACCATCACTGAGCACACTAATTTTGTAAATATTGGCGAAAGAACTAATATCACAGGCTCACCTAAATTCTCTAAACTCATTTTAAGTGGAGATTTCGAAGGAGCTTTGGCTGTTGCCCGACAACAAGTAGAAGGTGGAGCCCAAATCATCGATATCAATATGGATGAAGGCATGTTAGACTCCGAAGCTGCGATGGTTAAATTCCTAAATTTAATTGCTGCCGAGCCCGACATAGCCAAGCTTCCTATTATGCTTGACTCCTCTAAATGGTCTGTAATTGAAGCGGGCTTAAAATGCATTCAAGGAAAGGGTATCGTAAACTCCATCTCTCTAAAAGAAGGAGAAGAAGCTTTTAAAACGCATGCTAAAGAAATCCTTACTTATGGAGCTGCTGTTGTGGTGATGGCTTTTGATGAAAAAGGTCAAGCAGATAGTTTAGAACGGAGAATTGAGATTTGTGCGCGCAGTTATAAAATCTTAGTTGAACAATGTAATTTTCCTCCACAAGACATAATTTTCGACCCCAATATTTTAACCGTAGCCACCGGCTTAGAAGAGCATCAAAACTATGCTTTAGATTTCATTGAAGCCACTCGCTGGATTAAACAAAATTTACCATTAGCTAAAGTTAGTGGTGGGGTTTCCAATATTTCCTTTTCGTTTCGCGGAAACAATACCGTGCGTGAAGCGATGCATGCAGCCTTTTTATATCATGCCATACAAGCTGGCTTGGATATGGGAATTGTGAATGCGGGCATGTTAGAAGTTTATGAGGAGATTCCGGAGGAACTTCGAGAAAAAGTAGAAGATGTGCTTTTAAATCGTCGAGCTGATGCCACGGAAAGGTTAGTGGAATTCGCTGAAAACATCAAACAGGTGGGTAAAGTTCAAATTAAAGATGAGGCTTGGCGAAAAACTTCGGTACAAGAACGACTTTCACACGCCTTAGTCAAAGGTATTATTGAATTTTTAGATGAGGATGTGGAAGAGGCCCGCCAACAATACGAACGTCCGATCCAAGTTATCGAAGGGCCATTAATGGACGGCATGAATATCGTAGGAGATTTATTTGGTTCAGGAAAGATGTTTTTGCCGCAAGTTGTGAAATCGGCTCGCGTGATGAAAAAAGCAGTAGCCTATTTATTGCCATTCATCGAAAAAGAAAAAGAATCTCTGCCTTTAGACCAACAAAATAGTTCGGCCGGAAGGGTTTTATTAGCTACAGTAAAAGGTGATGTGCATGATATCGGGAAAAATATTGTTGGGGTGGTACTGGCCTGTAATAACTTTGAAGTTATCGATATGGGCGTAATGGTGCCCGCTCAAGATATTCTGAAAAAAGCAGTAGAAATCAAAGCGGACATTATCGGATTAAGTGGTTTAATTACCCCTTCGCTTGAAGAAATGGTACATTTTGCCAAAGAGTTAGAAAGAACAGGCTTAAATATTCCACTGATTATTGGCGGAGCCACTACCTCGAGAATACACGCTGCAGTTAAAATTGCTCCTCAATATTCCGGCCCAACTATTCACGTGTTAGATGCATCCAGAAGCGTAACAGTTTGCTCGCAATTAATGAATAAACAAAGCAAAGACGCCTATATTGCCGAGATCAAACAAGAATATGAAAAAACTAGAATCGCTCATCTTCATAAAAAATCAGACAAACGCTATATACCTGTAGCAGAAGCTAGAGCAAAACGGTTTAAACCGGATTTCTCGGTTATCCCTCCTGCTCCAACTTTTATAGGCACTAAAACCATCAAAAACTTCCCATTAGAAGAATTAGTTGCTTATATCGATTGGACACCTTTCTTTCACACTTGGGAATTAAGAGGCAGTTTTCCAAAAATATTTGAAGATGTTTATGTGGGTGAGGAAGCCAAAAAGCTATATGCAGACGCGCAAGAACTTTTAAAGGATATTATTTCGAATAAAAAGTTGAGAGCTCATGCTGTTTTAGGCTTTTGGCCAGCCAATCAGGTGGGCGATGATATTGAACTGCAATTACCTGTCTCTGCTTTACAAGTTGACCCTTTAACGATTCATGGTCCTCAAGAAAAAGTAACCCTTTATACTTTGCGTCAGCAAGCTGAAAAAACTGCAGACAAGCCTTATTATGCTTTAGCTGATTTTATTGCGCCCAAAGAAAGTGGACAAATAGATCATATCGGGGCATTTGCCCTGACAGCAGGAGATGGTTGTGAGGAATTAGTAAGTTTTTATGAAGCTCAGTTCGACGATTATCATAGCATCATGGTAAAAGCTTTAGCGGATCGTTTAGCGGAAGCTTTTGCAGAAAAGCTACACGAGTTAGTCCGAAAAGAATATTGGGCTTATGCTGCCGAGGAAAACTTTAGTAATGAAGATTTAATTCAAGAAAAATACAAAGGAATTCGTCCTGCTCCTGGCTACCCAGCCTGCCCAGAACATACGGAGAAAGGCACACTTTTCAATTTATTACAAGCAGAGAAGGAAATTGGACTTAAACTAACCGAAAGTTATGCTATGTATCCAACTGCAGCCGTTTCAGGTTTCTATTTTGCTCATCCAGAATCACGCTATTTTGGTTTAGGTAAAATTGATCAGGAGCAAGTTCAAGATTATGCCAAACGGAAAGGCATGTCTGTTGATGAAGCGGAGAAATGGCTTAGTCCTAATTTAAGTTAAAACACATGAAAATAACGGAACATATTGCACATTCCGGAGGAAAAACACTTTTCTCCTTTGAACTTTTACCTCCTACCAAGGGTAAAAGTATTCAATCTATTTATGAAGCCATTGATCCGCTCATGGAATTTAAACCTCCCTTTATTGATGTTACCTATCACCGTGAGGATTATATTTACAAGCAGCATGAAAATGGTCTCTTAGAGAAGATATCCTATCGTAAGCGACCAGGCACGGTAGCCATTTGTGCCGCTATCATGAACAAATATAAGGTGGACGCTGTGCCCCATTTGATTTGTGGTGGTTTTACTAAAGAAGAAACTGAAAATGCTTTAATCGATTTACAGTTTTTAGGCATAGATAATGTATTAGTGCTGAGAGGAGATGCCCGTCAAGCGGATAATCAGTTTATCTCTACGCCAGGTGGCCATCAATATGCTTCTGATTTGCTTCAACAAGTTATGGATATGAATCAGGGCAAATATTTACACGAAGACCATGAGGCTTTTAAAACTGATTTTTGTATTGGTGTAGCCGGCTATCCTGAAAAGCACTTTGAAGCTCCAAACTTAAAAAGTGACTTTAAATATTTAAAGCAGAAAGTAGATCTGGGGGCTTCATTTATCGTTACACAAATGTTCTATGATAATCAAAAATACTTGGACTTTGTAAAGAAATGCAGAGAAAATGATATTCATGTACCTATTATTCCAGGCTTAAAACCCATCACAAATTCTAAACAATTGGTCAGTTTGCCTAAAATCTTTCATATTGATATACCAGAAGAATTGAGTGAAGCTGTTTTAGCGTGTAAATCGGAGGCAGAGGTGAAAGAAGTGGGCATTGAACATATGATAAGCCAATGCAAGGAATTAATTAAACTAGGCGCTCCTGTATTGCACTTTTATACCATGAGTAATCCTAATCCAACAAAAAAAATAGCAGAGGCCCTATTTTAAGGCTTCTGCTATTTTTGCCGCCGCTGCCGCTAGTTCAGCTGAACTTGGACTTAATTTAGGCTGAGCAAAATTCATATCACTAACCTGATTCATTGGAATCAAATGGATATGCGCATGCGGCACCTCTAATCCAATAACGGCCACCCCTACCTTTTTACAAGGAAAGGCAATTTTAACCGCTCCGGCTACCTTTTTAGCAAAGAGCCAAAGTCCTTGATAATTTTCATCATCAATATCAAAAATATAGTCAATTGGTTCTTTTGGAATAACCAAAACATGGCCCATTACTAAAGGGCTGATATCGTGAAAAGCTAAATACTTTTCATCTTCTGCAACTTTATGGGCAGGAATTTCACCAGCTATTATTTTTGAAAAAATACTCATTATCTCGAAATTTCTAATATTTCAAATTCTATTTTCCCTGCAGGCACTTGAATCTCTGCTTTATCCCCAATGGATTTTCCTAATAAGCCTTGAGCGATAGGTGATTTTACGGATATTTTACCAGATTTTAAATCCGCTTCACTTTCTGCCACTAATTGATAGGTCATTACCGCCCCATTCTTAGTGTTTTTAATTTTTACAATGGAAAGGGCTAATACCTTAGAAAGGTCTAACTTACTTTCATCGATTAAGCGAGCGCTAGCTAAAGTCGATTCTAATTTAGCAATTTTTGCTTCGTGTAAACCTTGGGCTTCTTTAGCAGCATCATATTCCGCGTTCTCAGAAAGGTCACCTTTATCTCGGGCTTCAGCAATAGCTTTGGAAATAGCGGCACGACCAGCTGTTTTTAACTGATGTAATTCTTCTTTAAGTTTATCTAATCCTTCTTGCGTGTAATAAGTTACTTCAGACATAATCTTTCTATTCTTTATGAAACTCCTAAAAAACAAACAAGACTATATCGGCTTTAGGCCTACATAGTCTTGCTCTCGAATTAAACGAAGATAAAAGCCTATTTTAAGAAAAGCAAATATTTTGTTTAGAATTATTTTGAAGGGTATATACCTATTCATTACTAGCCTTACAATGAGGCTGATGGGCAACTTTAAAATTAAGTGAATTCGCTATAAAACACATTTTATTAGCCTCCTGATGTAAGGCATTGGCCAGCTCTATCTGCTCCTTTTTTGAAATTAGCACTTCCGGCTTAAGAATAATCTCTTTAAACTGGCCGCTTCCATCTGCTTGCTCAACCATAATCCCCTCGGCATGATCGCTATACTCCAAAACCACGATATCATGCTTAGCACACAAATGTAAATACCATAACATATGACAGGAAGAAACCGAAGAAACCAATAAATCTTCGGGATTATAGCGCGCTTTATCGCCCATAAATTCTGAATCAGAAGAACCTAATAAGGTGGGCTTACCATCCATTTTAACAATAAAATCGCGATCATAAGAACGATAGTCCATGGTTCCTGAACCCTTATTGCCTGTCCAAACCAATTGGGATTTATAGAAATGATCTTTTGCCATAATAAACTGTTTATAGAATCCTGCAAATGAAATTGCTTAGTCCAATATAAACAATTAATATGTTAATTCCGAAAGCTTTTGGGCTAATACTTCAGAAATCTTACGGTAAGAATCAAATGTCCAACCAGCGACATGCGGACTCAAAAGCACCTTATCATTAGCTATTAATTCAGGATACCAAACTTCGGCCGCTAATCCAGGGAACTTTTCTCTTTCCAAAACATCTAAGCCAGCACCTAAGATCTGCCCTTTTTCGATAGCGTTTATAATCGCTTGGGTATGCACAATTTCTCCTCTAGCGGTATTAATAAAAAAGAAAGGCTTTTTAAAATGAAACAAATATTCCTCATCAATCATCCCCTTAGTTTCACGCGTTAAAGGAATATGAAGACTCAAGACATCCACCTGCTTTACAATCTCTTCCATACTCACTTCTTTTGCATAAGCATCAGAAAAGCCTGTTTTATATTTATCATAAGCCAAAACTTGAACCTCAAAACCAGATAGCTTTTTAGCAAAAGATTGACCCATATGGCCATAACCAATAATACCCACAGTTTTCCCCTTTAACTCATAGCCTCGATTCCCTTCTCTATCCCAAATACCATTTCGAACTTGCCTATCCGCTAATCTCAAATGATTCATCAAGTTGAGCAACAGGGCTAAGGCGTGTTCTCCAACGGCATCCATATTCCCTTCATTAGCCGCCATCAATTGAATGTTCCTTTGTTTAGCAGCAGCCACATCAATATTATCTAATCCTGCACCGGCTCGGGCTATAAATTTTAAATTTGGCGCAGCATCTAAAACGGCTTGATCAATTTGAAATTTGGTACGTACCGCTAAACCCGTATATTGATGTAATATGGAAATCACTTCATCGCGATTAATATGCGGACGATCATCCACTTGATAACCTAAGGCTACAGCTTTCTCCTTAAAAGCCGGATGTAAATCATCAATGATTAGAATTTTATTTTCCATCGTTTGCAAACCTATTATGCCTAACTCTTTTGTATGCTAAGCGTTAAAAACTTAGTTAATTCAACAAAGTCAGCTACCGATAATTGTTCCGCTCGTTTATCATAGAAAGCATGGTCACCCATTTGGGCTTTTGGTACCAGGGCTGAAAGGGCATTTCGCAACGTTTTTCGTCTTTGATTGAAACCAGCTTTTACTACTCGCCAGAATAATTTTTCATCACAGTCTAAAGTCTGAACATCATTTCGACTTAAACGAATGACGCCTGAATTAACTTTTGGAGGTGGATTAAAGGTACCTGGTTTTACCGTAAATAAATACTCTATATGATAATACGCTTGAATTAAAACACTTAAAATACCATATTCCTTACTACCCGGTTTAGCCGCACAACGCTCCGCCACCTCTTTTTGAAACATACCTACCATTTCTACCACCACATTCCTGTTATCTAATATTTTAAACAGGATTTGAGACGAAATATTATAAGGGAAATTACCTATAACCGCTAGTTTACCAGAAAAAGTTTGTTGAAAATCTAGCTTTAAAAAGTCACCCGAAATCAATCTATTACCCAATTGCGGATACTTATTTGCTAAAAAGCTTATAGATTCTGTATCGATATCAATTAAAAAGGTTTGATAATCTTTAGAGTCGAGTAAAAAATCAGACAAAATTCCCATACCAGGTCCAACTTCTAATACCTGATCATATTCCTGATATCTTTGTAGGGCAGCTACGATTTTGGAGGCAATATGCTTATCGGTTAGAAAATGTTGACCTAAATGTTTTTTGGCTTTTACAGAACTCATAAAGACAAAATTACCCAATTTTTGTTAATTTGCACCAAATTTATAGAATGCACTATGAGCGATAAATTAAAGATAGGTATTAGCGTTGGAGATATTAATGGTATTGGCTTAGAAGTTATCTTAAAAACTTTATCAGAAAGTCGATTTTTAGATTACTGCACGCCTATTGTTTATGGAAATACTAAAGTTTGTGCTTTCCACAGAAAAGCGCTCCATTTAAGTGATTTCTCCTTTAACATCATACAAAATGCAAGTCAGGCCAATCCTAGACGAGCTAATTTAATTACTTGCTGGGAAGAAGATGTGCGCGTTAATTTAGGCGTAGTTAATGAGACAGGTGGAAAGTATGCTTGGATATCTTTAAAAAGAGCCAGTGAAGATTTAGTCAAAGGAAATATTGATGCATTAGTTACGGCCCCAATTAACAAACATAATATTCAATCGGATGAATTTAGATTCCCTGGACATACCGAGTTTTTAGATTCCCTAGATCCAGAGCATGAATCACTTATGTTTTTAATTGCAGACGAACTCCGTGTGGGCACGGTTACTGGCCATATTCCTGTAACGCAAGTAGCCGAGAACTTGAGCATTGATAAAATTGTCAAGAAAATAGAGCTGATGCATGCCAGTTTAAAAAGAGATTTTTGGATAGAAAAACCAAAAATTGCCGTTTTAGGTCTGAATCCACATGCTAGCGACCAAGGATTAATTGGCAAAGAAGAAGCCGAAATCATTAGCCCAGCTATTCAGGCCGCTTTTGATAAAGGTATCATTTGCTTTGGCCCATATCCAGCTGATGGCTTTTTTGGAAACGGAACCTACAAACAATTTGATGCGGTTTTAGGCATGTATCACGACCAAGCTTTGATACCATTTAAAACCATAGCTTTTAATACTGGCGTGAACTTTACGGCTGGCTTAAAATTTGTCCGCACCTCTCCAGATCATGGCACAGGAATGGATATTGCTGGAAAAGGAAAGGCTAACCCCTCTTCCTTTGTAGAAGCCTTATTTGCAGCAATTCATATTGCTAAAAATCGTATAGAACAAGATAATTTAATCGCTAATCAATTACGCACAGGAGGAAAAATGATTGAGACCGCGTCGGACGTAAAAGATGATGCTAATTAATTGAAAAATATTTCTTATTAATAAATTATTTCTTACCTTTGCAGGCTAAAATTTAATAACAATTGAAGGCATTAAAACAATTTTCAATTCCGTTTTCTGGGTTAAAACTTGGAAAACACCAATTTGAACTGGAAGTTGATAAGGATTTTTTTGATGCGTTTGAATATTCCTTAGTAAAGGATGGAAAATTAAAAGTTAATATGGAACTTGATAAACAAGAGACCATGTTAATCTTGAATTTCGATATCCAAGGAACTATTCAATTAACTTGCGACACTTGTCTTTCAGACTTTGCGCAACCCATTGTGATTAAAGAAAAGCAAATTGTTAAATTTGCAGACGATGAATTAGCGAATGATGATTTAGAGATCATTGTAATTAGTCGTAAAGAGAGTGAAATTAACGTAGCAGAATTGATTTATGAATACATAACCATTTCTGTACCTTACGTAAACAACTGCGAGCAAGCTGGAGCAACATGTGATCCAGAGATGATTGCAACCCTGCAAAAATTTAGTGCAGGAGATAAAGAAACAAAAGAAGAAATTCAAGAGGACCCGCGATGGGCTGCTCTGAAAAAGTTAAAATAATATAAATTTAAATAGCGATGGCACATCCTAAACGTAAAGTTTCGAAACAAAGAAGAGATAAAAGAAGAACGCATTATAAAGCAGTAGCTCCTTCTTTGGCAACTTGCCAAACTACTGGTGCAATTCACGCTCCACACACAGCGTATAATGTTGATGGTAATTTATACTACAACGGAAAACTACTTATCGAAAACACTTCACTAGGTTAATTTTCTAATAAAAATTTTGTGTTTAATTCCTTATAAGATTAACTTAGACAAAGGAAAATAAGCATATAGCTTAAATACACGAAAGATTTTTAAGATGAAAATAGGTCTAGATATCATGGGCGGTGATTATGCTCCCAAGGCTGTAGTTTTGGGAGCAATAGCTGCACATCAATCTCTTCGTCCTGAAGAACGTATAGTTCTTATAGGCGATACCAATCAAGTATACCCTTTGCTCGATGAGCAAGGATTCGATCGCAATAACTTCGATTATTACCACACCGAAGAAGTTATAGGTATGGGTGAACACCCTACCAAAGCCATTATTCAAAAGCCAAATTCTAGTATTGCTTTAGGTTTTAGTCTGTTAAAAGAAGGAAAAATTGATTCTTTTGCTAGTGCTGGAAATTCTGGAGCCATGCTTGTAGGCGCGATGTTTTCCGTAAAAACAATTCCTGGAATCATTCGTCCTTGTTTAACTACAATGGTGCCTAAACTCAGCGGAGGCTTAGGTATGATGTTAGACGTGGGCGCTAATGCAGATTGCAAACCAGATGTGCTTTTGCAATTCGGCGTTCTAGGTAGTTTATATGCCGAACATATCATGCATATTCAAAATCCCAAAGTTGGATTAATGAATATTGGTGAAGAAGATGAAAAAGGAAATTTAACCGTAATGGCCACTTTTCCTTTGATGAAAGAAACTAAACTCTTCAATTTTATTGGAAATATAGAGGGTCGTGACTTGTTTAATGATAAAGCTGATGTTATTGTCTGCGATGGATTTACAGGTAACGTTTTACTAAAATTAGCCGAATCCTTTTATGTCCTCAACTTGAAAAGGGGTATCAATGATGAATTTTTCAATCGTCTGAATTATGAAAATTATGGAGGCAGCCCAGTATTAGGGGTGAATGCTCCTGTTTTAATTGGACACGGGATTTCAAGTCCAATAGCCATTAAAAATATGATTTTCCAATGCAGAGATATGATTCAAACTGGTCTTGTTAATAAAATCCAAGCCGCTCTCCATTAAACACTAAACAAATGAGTAAAATTCAAGCTGCGATCACTGCCGTAAATGGATACGTTCCCGATTATATTTTAACGAATAAAGAATTAGAAACTATTGTTGATACCACTGATGAGTGGATCACCACACGAACGGGAATTAAAGAACGTAGAATTTTAAAAGGTGAGGGCTTAAGCACATCGGATATGGCTGTGGAAGCGGTAAACGGATTGCTTAAAAAAAGAGGTATTACAGCTGACGAATTAGATTTAATTATTTTTTGCACCACTACACCAGATCATCCCTTCCCAGCCTCTGCAAATATTTTAGCGGATAAAATAGGTGCAAAAAATGCATGGG
The DNA here is from genome assembly GCA_964592575.1 of uncultured Pedobacter sp. Lineage (GTDB taxonomy): Bacteria > Bacteroidota > Bacteroidia > Sphingobacteriales > Sphingobacteriaceae > Pedobacter. Next base: position 80,805 of record CAZQFF010000006.1, on the reverse strand, counting down.
GATTTGATTTGCAAGCGGCTTGCTCTGGTTTTATATATGGATTAACAACTGGATCTCAATTTATTGAATCTGGAAAACATAAAAAAGTTTTAGTTGTTGGTGGAGACAAAATGTCTTCAATCATCAATTATCAAGATAGAACAACCTGTATTATTTTTGGAGATGGCTGTGGTGCTGTACTATTAGAACCAAATACAGAAGGCTTAGGAATTCAAGATGCCATATTACATGCAGACGGATCAGGTCGTCATTACTTACGTCAAAAAGCAGGTGGTTCTGCTTATCCAGCTACGCTAGAAACGGTACAAAACAATGAACATGTGGTTTACCAAGAAGGTCAAGCCGTGTTTAAATTTGCCGTAACAAATATGGCAGATGTAGCTGCAACCATTATGGAAAACAATAATTTGAGTTCAGACGATGTGACTTGGTTAGTACCGCATCAAGCAAACAAAAGAATTATTGATGCTACAGCTTCACGTATGGGCTTAGCGCCAGAAAAAGTAATGGTGAATATTGAAAAATATGGGAACACCACAAACGGAACCATCCCATTGTGTTTATGGGAATGGGAAAATAAGCTAAAAAAAGGAGATACTTTAATATTAGCTGCATTTGGAGGTGGATTTACCTGGGGTGCAATTTATTTGAAATGGGCTTATAATGCCTAGAAACTTGTACATTTGTAATTCCTAAACAAATAAAATAACTTAGTTTAAATTTAAGACACCAATTTTTTTAACATAAAAACAAAAAGAATGGACATTAAACAAATTCAGGAACTGATTAAGTTTGTTTCAAGATCAGGCGTAAATGAAGTAGCTATCGAACAAGATGACTTCAAAATCACGATCAAAACTAATCAAAATCCAGTTTACGTAAATGCAGCAATTCCTGCACCAGCTCCTGTAGCCGCACCAGTTGCGCCAGCTGCACCAGCAGCAGCCCCTGCAACTACAGAAACAAAAGCAGCTCCTGCCGAGGATACTTCAAAATACATTACGATTAAATCTCCAATGATTGGTACTTTTTATCGTTCTGCTAGTCCTGACAAACCATCTTACGTCAATGTAGGTGATGAGGTAAGTGCAGGTAAAGTAGTTTGTATTATTGAAGCCATGAAATTATTTAATGAAATAGAAAGTGAGATTTCAGGTAAAATTGTAAAGGTTTTGGTAGAAAATGCCTCACCTGTTGAATACGATCAACCCCTGTTTTTAGTTGAACCTAATTAATCAATCACTTTATCCGATCCAATAAAATGGATTAAGGAGCTCATTATGTTTAAG
>CAZQFF010000006.1:0-79474 GCA_964592575.1 uncultured Pedobacter sp. | reverse complement strand
AATATTAATCGCAAATAGAGGCGAAATTGCCTTACGTATTATCCGTACTTGCAAGGAAATGGGAATTAAAACCGTAGCGGTTTATTCTACAGCCGATAAAGACAGCCTTCATGTTCGCTTTGCCGATGAAGCGGTTTGTATTGGCCCACCTCCAAGTAAAGATTCATATTTAAGCATCCCGAATATAATTTCTGCAGCAGAAGTTACTAATGCTGATGCTATTCACCCAGGATACGGCTTCCTTTCAGAAAACGCTAAATTCTCTTCCGTGTGTAGAGAGTACGGCATCAAATTTATTGGTGCTACTCCGGAGCAAATTAATAGCATGGGCGATAAGTCATCAGCCAAAGAAACCATGAAAAAAGCTGGTGTTCCAACTATTCCTGGATCTGAAGGACTTTTAACTTCTATTGAAGAAGGCATTAAAATCGCTAATGAAATCGGCTACCCTATCATCTTAAAAGCAACAGCTGGCGGTGGCGGTAGAGGTATGCGTATTGTGTGGAAAGATGAAGAGTTTGAAAATGCTTGGGATAGTGCGCGTCAAGAGTCGGGAGCAGCATTTGGTAACGACGGCTTATATTTAGAAAAATATATTGAAGATCCACGCCATATCGAGATCCAGATTATTGGTGACCAATATGGAAAAGCTTGCCACTTATCAGAACGTGATTGCTCTATTCAAAGAAGACACCAAAAATTAGTAGAAGAAGCGCCATCTCCATTCATGACACCTGAATTACGTCAAAAAATGGGTGAAGCCGCAATTAAAGGTGCTTTAGCCGTGAACTATGAGGGTGCAGGAACTGTAGAATTCTTAGTGGATAAACACCGTAATTTCTACTTCATGGAAATGAATACGCGTATTCAAGTAGAGCATCCGGTAACGGAAGAAGTTATTAATTACGACTTAATTAAAGAACAAATTAAAGTAGCTGCTGGTATTCCGATTACGGGTAAAAATTATGTGCCAGACATGCATGCTATAGAATGTAGAATTAATGCTGAAGATCCGAATAACGGCTTCAGACCTTCGCCAGGAAAAATCACAAACTTCCACTCACCAGGTGGTCATGGTGTGCGTGTAGATACCCATGTGTATGCAGGTTATCAAATTCCACCAAACTATGATTCTATGATTGCAAAACTAATCACCGTTGCACAAACTCGTGAGGAAGCCATTTGTACCATGGAGAGAGCTTTAAGTGAATTTGTTATTGAAGGTATTAAAACCACCATTCCATTCCATTTAAAACTGATGAAAGATCCTAATTTTAGAGCAGGTAATTTCACCACCAAATTCATGGAAACCTTTAATTTTTCAGAATAAAATCAAAATAATATAGATTTGAACATAAAATACCATTCGATTAAAAATAGAATGGTATTTTTGTTTCCAACTATTTTTACATGAGTCAAAAGCAGTCGAATAAATTAATTGAATCCATTCGGAATAAAGGCAAAAACCTGGAAGCCGAAATGTCCTTCTTTGATCATATCGAGGTACTAAGAAAGCATTTACTTAGAGCCTTATTTGTGATTTTGGTATTGACCGTAGGAACTTTTTATTTTTCAAACTTCATTTGGCATGAAATCATCATGGCGCCTAAAGAACCTAGCTTTTGGACCTATAGAATGATGTGTAAACTAACGGAAATGTTCCCTTCTATCATCGGGCAAGATTTCTGTATCACAAAAATAGAAGCCAAAATTATCAATACGGAAATGGCTGGGCAATTTACGCTCTTAATGAATTCCAGCATCATTGCGGGTATCATGCTGGGGGTGCCTTATATCTTATTTGAAATTTGGTTATTCATAAAGCCTGCCTTACATGAGCAAGAGAAAAAATCAGCAAGAGGATTTGTGATGTTTGCTTCCTTCTTATTTGCTTTAGGCGTACTATTTGGCTATTATATCGTAACCCCATTATCCGTTAATTTCTTAATTAACTTTACAGTAAGTAGTGATATTGAAAACACCTTTACCATTAGCTCCTATTTATCGACTATTTTAACCCTCACTATCGGTTCAGGAATAATATTCCAACTCCCAGTAGTGATCTTTATATTATCCAAATTAGGAGTAATGACGCCTAAATTTATGCGTCAAAACAGAAGATATGCCGTGGTATTAACCTTAGTCGTGGCAGCAATTGTTACTCCAACTTCTGACCCTTACACCATGATGATTGTGGCCTTCCCATTATTTATGCTGTATGAGTTAAGTATATTCATTTCTGCTAGTATTGAAAAGAAAAGAATAGCTGCAGAAAAAGCCTATAATTAGCCCTAGGAAATACCTAAAATTCCCTATATTAGCTTCCAAGCGCAACAAAAAATTTACGCGCTAACAGGATTATTCTATATAAATTTGAATTATACCTATGGAAGGGATTAAACATATAGCAATAGGATCAGATCATGCGGGGTTTGATTATAAGGAAGTCATTAAGAAACACCTCAGTAATTACCTAGTAAAAGATTTCGGGACGCATTCTACAGATTCTGTAGATTATCCTGACTTTGCACATCCAGTTGCCAGCGCGGTAGAAAGTGGTGAATTTCAATTGGGCATACTCATTTGTGGTTCAGCGAATGGGGTAGCCATAACAGCCAACAAACATGCCGGTATTCGTGCCGCAATTTGTTGGAAAGCAGAGATTGCGAGTTTAGCTAGACAACATAATGATGCCAATATTCTATGTATACCCGCTAGATTTATTTCACAAGAAGAGGCTACGGAGATTGTAGAAACCTTTTTAAATACTAAATTTGAAGGAGGCCGACATCAAAACCGAGTTAACAAAATTTGAAACACATAAATTATAACATATAAGAAAAAGCAAACTTTAGGTTCTTTATCTAAATCCAAAACCAATTTCCAACATGAAAAAAAAGTTTCTGTACACCACTAGTTTAGCGCTATGCTTAAGCTTAGGGGCAGCGGCACAAAAAAATCCAGATGCCGTAAAGTTCAGCGCGACTGTTAATAAAGATCGCGCCTACAGCCATTTATCAATTTTAGCCTCAGATGAGTATGAAGGTCGTAATACCGCTCAAAAAGGAGGCTGGATGGCTGCTGAGTATATTAAAAAACAATTCCAAAGCTTTGGATTAAAAGGACCTGTAAAAGGTAGCTCTGATCCTTATTTACAACCAGTAGGTTTATTTACGAACGATATCACTTCAGCTAGCTTAAAAGTAAATGGTAAAACTAAAACCTTTTTAAAAGACTTCAGTGTAACCAATAATGCGGTACCGATGACAGGTTTAGAAATCAATGCATCAGAAATCATATTTGCAGGTTACGGTTTAACGAAAGATGGTTATGATGATTTTGCTGGCATTAATGCAGAAGGTAAAGTGATCATGATTTTTGCTTCAGGCGATCCAACAGCTAAAGCAAATACAGCGACGGATAACAATCCACGTGCAGCGATGATGGCTAGACAAAGAGCTGTAGCAAGTCTTCAAAAAGTTAAGCCAGCTGCTGTAATTTATGTTGACATGAACTTTGATAACGTTCCTGAATGGTCTAAAAAAGCTGCTTTAAACGGTCGTTTAACGCTTAAGAAAGCAGCTCCAGCTAATGCTCCACAAACACCTCAAAGAGGTCCTGTATTTGCTTCCATGACTATTTCTCCAGCAACTGCTAATGAGATCTTAAAAAAATCTAAACAAACGGTTGAAGGTTTATCAAAACAAATCATGGATAATGTAAAACCTAATTCATTTGCCGTTAAAACTACCTTCAATGCCTCTGTTAAAAAAACTGAAGTTGCTCAACGTGCTGACAACGTATTAGGGTATTTAGAAGGATCTGACCCAAAATTAAAAGAAGAATTAGTAGTTATCACTGCTCACTATGACCACGATGGTTTAGTGGCTGATCCAAATGCTAAAGACAGAGTTTATAACGGTGCTGATGATGATGGTTCGGGCACAACCGGCGTATTATTATTAGCGGAGGCTTTTGCTAATGCTGCTAAAGCTGGAAAAGGCCCTAAACGCTCTATTCTATTTATGACCGTAACTGGTGAAGAAAAAGGTTTATTAGGTTCAGAGTGGTATGGCGATCATCCGGTATTCCCATTAGCTAACACCATCACCAACCTAAATATTGATATGATTGGCCGTGGCGATGATAGCCGTCCAGGAAATAATGATTTCGTTTATATCATTGGATCGAATATGTTAAGTGATGACTTAGATCGTATTGGTAAAAAAGCTAATGAGGATTATGTAGGTATTACTTTAGACGAGAAATACAACAATAGAACAGATCCTAACCGTTTTTACTATCGTTCTGACCACTATAACTTCGCTAAACACGGAATTCCAGTAATTTTCTATTTCAATGGTGTACACAAAGATTATCACCAAGTAAGTGATGAGGTAGATAAAATTGATTTCCCAATGTTAGCTAAACGTTCTCAATTAGTATATTTTACCGCTTGGGAATTAGCAAATGGCGAAAAAAGACCAGTAGTTAATAAAAACGAAGATGGTTCTTTAAAAACCAATTAATTAGAATAAACCACAAGAGGCTTAAATAAATAGAAAAGCCCCCAGGAAATTCTTTCCTGGGGGCTTTTTACATTTACCTATCGCTATTAATTAATCTTCGCCAGCCACATTCTTCAAGGCCATTAACAAAGTATAAGCGCCTTGCGTAACGATCTCTTTGTCCTTTAAACTTTCTCCATTTAAAATCTCAACAAAGTCTGTCTCATGCATCCCAATATGCACTTCAACCATTTCATAAGTTAAGTCAGCTTTCTTCACAAAAACATAGGTTTTATTTTCATATCGCAGCAAAGACTTCTCTGGCAATAAATAAGAATTTTTAGCTTTGATTTTTATTTCCGCATTCATATAAGTACCCGGAATTAAAGCTTTATCGTATTGATCAAAGTGACAATGAACCTCGGTACTACGAACTGTATTTAAGGATTTGCCAATCATCAACACATCGCCTTTATATTTCACATCAGGCTTAGAATTCGTATAAGCCACAACCTCTTGGCCTACAAATAAATTCGCTAAATCCTTTTCATAAACCGTTAAAGATAAATGAATATCAGAAGGATTAACCAGTTCAAAAAGCACCTCTGTCGGGGAAACGTATTTACCAATATTCACATTAACTGCCGTTATAAAACCATCAATTGGCGCAAGAATATTAATACTCTTTGAGATAGAATTAGCATTTATCTTAGCTGGATCCTTACCAATTAAATTTAACTTTTGAGCCAAGGCATTCAGGGCAATTTGTAAATTTTCTCGCTCAGCGATAATTTGCTCTAAGGACTTTTGACTGGTCGCTAAATTCTGTGCCAAGCGTTGTTGACGCTCATATTCCAAATTAACTACATTTAAACTAGCCTTTGTTTGCAAATAGTCTTGTTGAATTTGGATATATTGTGGATCCTCCAAAGTTGCAATTACCTCACCTTTGTTCACATGCATACCTGGCAACAATTTAGTATTTTTCAAATAGCCACCCAAAGGCGCCGAAATAGAAACCATACTTTGTGGCGGTACATCTATTTTCCCGTTTAATTTTAAAACGCCACTAATTTCTTTTTCCTCAATTTTAGCAAAGGCCAATTTAGCATGCTTGAGTTGTGCAGGAGTTAAGGTTAAACTATTGCCAGCGCTTTCTACGGCACCTAATTCGGCTTCTTTTTCTGCGGCTTGAGGGGCTTGTTGGCAAGCACTTAAACTCCATCCTAAGCATAGCAATAGGAAATAACTTTTATAATTCATAATGATTTAAATAGTCTAATTGAATAATGTTTTCAGCGTAAGATTTTTTGTTTTCAATCCACTGCTCTTTTAATTGAATCGCTTGATTTACTAATAAAATATACTCCAAGTAATTGATTTCACCAGCTTGGAATTGTGCATTTGCCGTTTCTTCAATTGTTTTAGCATTTGCCCATGTCAAGGGTTTTAAACTTTGTAAATTATCCCACTGTAGCTTGGTGTTTTTAGCCAAAGTCAGGTAAGCAGATTTCATACTAGCTAACTGATAAGCATAGGCATTGTCGGCCTCCATTTCAGCTGTTTTCGCTGCTCTAATTCGAGCTCTTTGTCCACCAGCAAATACAGGAATGGAAATTCCAACCTGACCCGACTGGAACCAGTCTTTGGAACTATATAAAAGACCATCCGGACCTTCTCCTTTAAAAGTACCTCTGGTATAGCCTAAATTAATCTCTGGAAGTAATTTTGCTTTCTCTATCGCAATTTGTATACGGGCTCGCTCTTGATCCAAGCGAGAAACCTGCAGCATAGGATGTGATTCTACCACATTGGCATTTAAATAGCGATCTTGCCATGGCATGATATCGGTTCCTATAGGAACCAACAAATCCGGGCTATTCAATAAAAGTTGAAAGCCATATAAAAGTCGCTGATACTCTTGCTCTGCGGCTTGTAATTGTACTTTAATTTGCACCAATTGAGCTTGAGCAGCTGATTTTTCTAAAATAGAACTCGATCCTGCAGCCAATCTAAGCTCAGATTTAGCCAAAAAAGCCTGGTACAAAGAATCCGCTTCTTTTAATAAGGTTAAACGCTCTTGCGCAGCTCCCAAATTAAAATAAAAGGTTTTTACACGAGCATTTAAGCGATTCTTTTCGACATTCACTTCCATCAAAGCTTTTTCCCAATCCTTAGTAAACAAATCCTTTTGTCTTTGATAAAGTGTAGGAAACTGAAATCCTTGGCTGATACCAATTCTTTTATCCCCATAAGCACTATTCACCTTACCAAACTCCGTATTCACAGATAAAGCGGGAAGTTGTACAGCGGAGGCCATTAAATCTTCCCTATACTTAGCTTTCAAGGTTTCACTTTTCAATAGATGATTTCTTGCATGAGCCATCTCCAAGGCATCTTTTAAGCTGATGGCTTTAGGTTTATCTTGCGCCGAGCTCGCTGTGAAACTAAAGCTTAAAGCTAACATAATCCACAAACCTAAGCTCGTACTCGATAGCTTCGCTTTTTTCTCCATCTTATTTAAGGTTATTCTCTCAAAAGTGACATATAAAATAGGAAGTACAAATAGCGTTAAAAATGTAGCAATTAATAATCCGCCAATCACTACAGTTGCTAATGGTCGCTGAACTTCAGCACCTGCCCCATTACTTAAAGCCATCGGTAAAAATCCTAAAGAAGCCACAAAAGCGGTCATCAATACGGGTCTTAATCTCGTTTTTGTTCCTTCCAGTACAATATCACTCAAAGCATTAACCCCCGCTTTTTTCACCCGATTAAATTCAGCCACTAAAACAATTCCATTTAATACTGCTACCCCGAACAGTGCAATAAAGCCAATTCCAGCTGAAATACTAAAAGGCATACCTCTTAAAGCTAAAAGGTAAATACCCCCAATAGCCGATAAAGGTATAGCGCTATAAATCAGTAAACCATATTTTACCGATTTAAAAGCAAAGAATAGTAAAAGGAAAATTAAGGATAAGGAAATTGGAACGGCAATCATTAAGCGATTGGTAGCGGCATTAAGATTCTCAAATGCGCCGCCATAGGTAACGTAATAACCTGTAGGAAATTTAATATTTCCATCCACTTTAGCTTGTAAATCTTGAACGATACTTTGCACGTCACGGCCTTGCACATTAAAACCAATGACAATCCTACGTTTGGCATCCTCTCGCTGAATTTGGTTAGGTCCATCAATAATATTTACTTGCGCCACTTGCTCTAATGGAACTTGTTGACCAGAAGGTGTAGGAATTAATAAATTCTTAATTACAGCTAAATCATGCTTTTTCTCTTCATTTAATCTAACCACTAAATCAAATCGACGTTCGCCCTCAAAAACTTTACCACTACTTTGACCAGCTAAAGCCATATTCACCACTTGATTAACATCAGCAATATCCACTTGATAGGCCGCTAGTGCAGCGCGATCATAATTAATCACAACTTGAGGTAAACCAGAAACCGCTTCAACATATAAATCCTTGGCTCCATCAACCTGCTTCACTAAATGCCCTAATTTCTCCGCATATTTAGATAGCGTATCTAAATCTTCTCCAAAAATCTTACAAACCACATCTTGACGTGCTCCAGTCATTAACTCATTAAAGCGCATTTGAACAGGATATTGAAAACCTACACTTACACCCGGAATCTCACTTAAAGCCTTACTCATGGTATCCGCCATTTCCGGGAAAGTTTTTACTGTAGTCCATTCTGATTTATCTTTCAAAATAACCACCATATCACTGGCCTCCATCGGCATAGGATCGGTAGGTACCTCACTATTACCAATTTTAGTAACTACTTTTTCTACTTCAGGAAAACGAGAAACTAAAATATGTGCCGTTTTTTGTGTTTGCTCAATCGTTGTATTTAAACTACTTCCCGTCAATACCCTAGTTTCAATAGCAAAGTCACCTTCTTCTAAAGATGGAATAAACTCCCCGCCCATGCGGCTTAAAATAAATAAAGCTAAAGCGAATAAAGTTAAAGTCGTTCCTAAAATTAACTTAGGCATTTGTAGGGCCTTTTTCAAATATTTTTGATGTACACGCTCAATAGCCGACATCATTCGATCCGAAATATTAGGTTTGTATTTTGTCTTTTTACTTAAAAACAAGGCGCTCATCATCGGTACATACGTTAAGGACAATATAAATGCCCCTAACAAGGCAAAGGCCACCGTCTGCGCCATCGGTTTAAACATCTTGCCTTCTATGCCTTCGAGGGCAAAAATCGGCAAGTACACCACCAAAATAATAACTTGACCAAAAACAGCAGAATTCATCATCTTCTCCGCCGAAAACTCGACTACTTTATCCATTTGTTTCTGCGATATTAAGCCTGTATTTTCGGTAGATAACTCGGAGCCCGGTATTTTCGAATTCGGATCATGCATATAATGCAATACCGCCTCTACAATAATGACGGCCCCATCTACAATCAAGCCGAAATCCAGCGCCCCCAAGCTCATTAAGTTTCCACTTACCCCAAAGAGATTCATCATAATGATAGCAAAGAGCATCGCCAAAGGAATAATAGAAGCTACAATCAAACCCGCTCTAAAATTCCCTAAGAATAAAACCAATACAAACACCACAATTAAAGCGCCCTCAATCAAATTGGTTTTCACCGTACCGATGGCATTATTAACCATTTTACTACGGTCTAAGAAAGCTTCTATGATAACTCCTTCTGGAAGCGTTTTTTGAATTTGAGCCACACGCTCTTTTACATTTTTAATGACCTCTGATGAATTGGCTCCTTTAAGCATCATAACAACCGCTCCTGCCACTTCCCCTTGATCGTTATAGGTCATCGCCCCATAACGGGTAGCATGCCCAATCTTAACCTCCGCTACATCTCGAATAAAAAGTGGACTTCCATCCTCTTGACTTTTCACCAAGATTTGGCCAATATCCTCCATATTACCAATAAGGCCTTCGGCACGAATGTATAATACGGTAGGACCTTTTTCAATATAAGAACCCCCAGTGTTTTGATTGTTTTTGGCCAAAGCATCAAAAATATCCTGAATAGTAATTTGATGTGCCAGCAATTTATCGGGATCAATTTCAATGGAGAACTGCTTTAATTTACCCCCAAAGCTACTCACCTCAGCAACCCCTTTCACCCCTAATAATTGACGACGAACTACCCAATCCTGTAAAGTTCTTAATTCTGTAATATCATATTTAGTTTCATATCCTTTAGCAGGACGCAAAACATATTGATAGATTTCCCCTAAGCCTGTTGTAATAGGGCCCAATTCAGGAAATCCAATCCCATCTGGAATTTCAGATTGTACCTTTTGAAGCCTTTCTGCTACTTGTTGTCTGGCCCAGTAAATATCTGTATCATCATCAAACACAATAGTAACTAAGGATAAGCCAAAACGAGAGAAACTTCGAATCTCTTGTAAGCCTGCGATATTACTATTCGCTTGTTCAATTGGAAAAGTAACTAAACGTTCAATATCTGTAGCCCCGAAAGATGGAGCTGTTGTGATAACCTGCACCTGATTATTTGTAATATCAGGAACGGCATCAATTGGGAGCTTGGTAAATTGGTAACTCCCATAACCGATTAGACCTATAATAAAGAGTCCAACCATGAGTTTGTTATGGATCGCAAACTCAATAATTTTATTTAACATATGATTTTATAAAAATTATTGTAAAGAATAAACATAGGGCAAATTACCCCTCATCTACACTTAAACCAGTCTGGGCGGTTGCCAAATATTATCCAAATAGCTAGATTGGAACAGAATATCCTGTAGGGATAAGCGATGTTTTAAGACTAAAGGCAAAATCGCTTTATCGATTTCAAAACTCATAGGAATCGCCATAGCGATCCAAGACACTTGAAAAACACGCTCATTACACACTTTAAAAGGTAAGGATTTATCTTGCTCATCAGGTATGCCATCGGCATAATCATCCAAATAATGAAGGGCTAAGAAACCCAAAAAACTGATATCTTGATTGCGCTCTTTATGGGTTTGATAATGCGTGAAAATCAAAGGAATTTTCAAAAAGTGCCCAACTTCAGTAGTTGAAATTAAGAAAATAGCTATAAAAAAAATGATTAGCTTGTTTTTCATAAAACCTGATACCGTGCAATTTAAATTAAATTTTCCTTTCTGCCTACCAAATTAAAAAAAATCCTATTGAAATCCTTAATTTAGAGGAATAAATATGCAAGGATTAGTCACAAAATCAACAGGTAGCTGGTATCAGGTTAAAGGTCAGGATGGAATAGCTTATGAATGCCGCATTAAGGGTAAATTCAGAATTAAAGGTATTCAAACGACTAATCCTATTGCTGTGGGCGATTGGGTTGAATTTGAACTGGAAGAGCAGCATATGGAAGCAGAGGCTCCCAGAGGAGTTATTTTTAAGCTACAAGAAAGAAAAAACTATATTATCCGTAAATCAATTAATTTAAGCAAGCAAGCTCAAATAATTGCGGCGAATATGGATCAGGCATTCTTAGTGGTTACCTTAGCCTCGCCACGCACCTCCTTAGGTTTTATCGATCGTTTTTTGGTTACTGCTGAAGCCTATGGTATTCCCAGCCATCTTATTTTTAATAAAATTGATATTTATAGCCCTGAAGGACTAGATATTCTAAAAGATTATAAAGCTATTTATGAAAAATTAGGTTATCCCTGTCATGAAGTTTCCGCTATAAAAGGAACGCATATGGATGAACTCATTGGTTTATTGAAAGATAAAACCACCCTATTTTCAGGGCATTCTGGTGTCGGAAAATCCAGCTTAATCAATTATTTACTACCCGGACAATCCATAAAAACCGGTGATATTTCTGACTGGAGTGATAAAGGGCAACATACCACCACTTTTGCCGAAATGTACGAATTACCCTTTGGCGGCTATTTGATAGACACGCCAGGTATACGAGAATTAGGTATTTATGATATCCAAAAAGAAGAGCTCAGCCATTATTTCGTAGAGATGCGAGATCGTCTAAATACCTGTAAATTTCATAATTGCAGACATATTAACGAACCGGGCTGTCAAATCTTAAAAGCGGTTGAAAATGGTGAAATTGAAGCTAGCCGTTATGATAGTTATCAAAGTATTTACTTTGGCAATGACACCCGCGCATAATTCGCTAAATCCTTTATTCCTTAAATAAAATTAACATGAGAGCAGTTTTACAACGTGTAAGTGAGGCCAGTTGCCGAGTAGATAACCAAATCACTGGCGCTATAAATCAAGGCCTGTTAATCCTCTTAGGCATTGAAGTGAACGATACCCTGGAAGACCTCAATTGGTTAGCCCAGAAAATTGTAAATATGCGCATCTTCGGAGATGAAAATGGCCTGATGAATAAAAGTCTGCTTGACATTGATGGTGAAATCTTATTGATTAGCCAATTCACCTTATTTGCGGCAACAAAAAAAGGAAATAGACCTGGATTTACGCGTGCAGCTAGACCAGAACAAGCTATCCCCCTGTATGAGGAAATGAAAGCGCAACTAAAATCATTAAGCCAAAAAGAAATAGCCTGTGGAATATTTGGTGCCGATATGAAAATCTCTTTATGTAATGACGGCCCTGTAACGATTATAATTGATACGCAAAATAAAGAATAAGCATATGCATATTAAAGAAGCCCAAGAAGTCATAGATCAATGGATAAAAACGGTTGGTGTACGTTATTTTAGTCCATTAACCAATATGGCCATGCTCATGGAAGAAGTAGGTGAAGTTGCCCGAATAATGGCTCGAGTGCATGGTGAACAATCTTTCAAGGAAAGTGATAAAACGGTTCAACTCGCAGATGAAATGGCAGATGTATTATTTGTTCTCATTTGCTTAGCTAATCAAAATGGCATAGACCTTGAAGCCGCCCTGCAAAAAAACTTAGAAAAGAAAACGCAAAGAGATCAGGATCGACATCAACAGAATCCTAAACTCCGCTAAAAATGATAGCCCAAAAAAAGCCACTCCGAGGAGTGGCTTTTTCATATAATAATCTTTTATCTTAATAGAATTTAAAACGATTGTCTTTAATTTCTGCCTTATCTTGTAAAGCTCTAAATGCTGAATTGATGGCTCTTTGCGCCACTGCTTGGCTCAACACTTGTTTTTGTTTAAACATATTAGCAATTGGGGCTGGATTTGTGAATCCATTCACCACAAAAACATATACCCCAACATTTCCTTCAATGGGTTGAGATAGTTTATTTACCGGAGAACCAAAAACAGATCCAACTACACTATTTTCTAAAGCCACACCAGGAATAACCGGATTAGCAAAAACTATATTTTCTAAAGGATTTACGGTAGTATTTAATTTTTGAGCTAATTGATCGATACTTGAAGTACCATTTAAAGCTGCTTTCATTTTTTCAGCAATAATTTGGGCTTTCTTTTTATTACGAACACCTAACTCGATTTTATCTTTCATATCCGCTAATGAGATTTGGCCTTTAGGATAAACGTGAGCTAGACGAGCTACTACATAGCCATCTTCCATGGAATAAATTTCTTCTAAAACATCGCCTTTATCCGCTTGAAAAGCTGCTCTAACAATAGGACGCGGATTATCTAGTCCAGAAATAAAACCTTGCGATGAGCTTACTTGGTCCGCTACTAAAACGGAGTAATTACTTTTCTTAGCTACTTCCGTAAAGTCGCCACTATTTGCTGCAGTTAAAAAAGCTGAAGCATTTCTATGCGCTACATCTTTAGTTTTAGAACTTGGCGCAACACTCTTCTCAATATAAGCTAATTTAACAACGCGTGAAGCGCCAATTTGCTTTTCAATTTTGATTACGTGAATACCAAATCTAGACTTCACTACTTTTAAATCACCCGCTTTACCATTAAAGGCTGCATTTTCGAACTCAGGGACCATAGCACCACGGCCAAAAGTACCTAAATCACCACCTGCATCTTTAGAACCATCTACACTATAGGTTTTAGCTAATGCTGCAAAATTACCTCCACGGCTAGCTAAAGTTTTTAAAGAGTCTGCTAATTTCATAGCTACTGCCTCACCACCCATAGCTGCTGGATTTAATAAAATATGACTAGCTTTTACAGAATCAGGAGAAATTTTTGAATCAATTACTTTGAACATCTTGTAAGAGTTACCTGTTAAAGATGGCCCGTAAAAACTTCCTGCAGGATATTTAAATGCAATAGAATCCACAGCTGGATCTAAAGTACCTTTAGTAACATAAGCATAAGGAACCGCAACATCTGAATTACTCACTGCGAATAAAGAATCATTTTTAGTTGTTCTGAAATCTGCGGCTAATTTTTCAACTTGCTGTTTAATTAATAAAGAGTCAGCTGCTGTAGGTGCAAAATTAAAACGCACATACTCAATTTTTCTTGTTTCAATTGGATTTTGGAAAACCGCTTTACGCTCATTGTAGAAAGCTTGATAATCCTCATCAGTTAATTTTACCGCATCATCCAAAAGGCTGTTATAAGCTACGCTCACATAAGAGAAATTAGCTAATTTATTACGATTGATATAATCATCTTGTGCCTCTAAGCTCGTTACATAAACCGAATTTTGAATTAATTTAGCATACTTTCCTTGTAAAGTTTGATCTTCAATTTCTTTTTCTAGAATATCCCATTGCATTTTCAAATTAGGATCAGAAGATCTAGCTTTCAAAGAAGAAATTACCGCTTGACGATCAAACTCACCTGTTTGTGGATTTCCAAAATATTGTAACATGATTGGACTTGGATTCGTTCCTTGTAATAAATCGAATAATTCATCACTAGAAACATTTAAGCCCAATTGCTCATATTCCTTTTTCAAAATAACGCTTGCTACTTCAGCCTGCCATACATTATCTACGGCCATTGCTTGCATCTGTGGATTTACACTACCACCATATTGTTGTTTAAACTGATCTAGACTTTGATCCACTTTAGGAGCAAACTCATCATAACTAATATCTGTACCGTTAATTGATCCAACAACGCGATTTGAAGCTTCCCAAAATGGACGACCAGATTGAATAGCATCACCAACTAGAAATGCAATAATTGCAAATGCAATCGCTCCAACCAAAATAAAGCCGGCGCGGTTGCGCAAAAATGTCATTATACCCATGTTTTTCTAATATTTATATTTTTTAGCGGGCGCAAGATACAAATTTGCAGGTAAATAGAAAATTTTAGGGAAGAATTTCTTCCTTAATAATACTAGAGCCTGAAGCCGCTTTGATATTATAGTAACTAAAATCCTGTGGAGCAGAGAATTCTGTGCCATTTACGATGGTCCCATCCTTACCCAAAACCGTACCATATTTTGAGGTATATTGTTTCTTATTTTCGTCCCAAATTAACTCCTCTGTTTTAAAGGTCATGATGTCATTTACAATGACCACATTCTTTTTAAAAATGGTGATGCGATCCGTTTCATTATTAATGGCATAATCTGAAGTAATTGTACCCGTAACGCGCATTAAATTGTCAAAAAACTCAATCTTTACCCCCTTAGGCATTTCATTGTAGGATGCGCCAACTTTAGGCGTAACTTTATCATAAACAGGCGCAAAGCCCCTAGCTTTAACCACAGCCGAATCACTATATTCCACGAGTACATTTAAGGATCGATCCCGACTTAAAGCTTCCTTCTCAATCGAAACGGTAGGCACTTTTTTGAGATCATCTTGCGTACAAGCAGAAAAGGCCATTATTCCTAAGAATAAACAGCCTTTAATAAATTTTATGGGTTTCAAAGCTCTCATTAATCTAAGCGATAACGCTGCCCCCAAGAACCATCATTTAAGGTAAAACCTACGTGAATATTAAAATAACGCTCTTGCAATAAGCCATTGGAAATACTTCCTCTTTGCCCCAATTCAAAAGCAAGATTCGCTTTGTAGAATGTACCCCGGCTATAAGTTGACATCGGCAAACCAAATCCAAAAGTTACAGCCATCTGTTTGACATCCCGATTATTCATTTGGATATAGGTTTTATCATAGCTAAAACCTAAACGATATTCCACACGTTTAAAATAACTATTAACAGATCCGAAATCAGGTATGTATTGTCCGCCAAGGGAAAAGCCATAGGTATCTTGTAATCTTTGATTCACGCGATCAATGGTCAAATCAGACCATTTTCCCATTCTATAATCCGCACCAATTAACCAACGCTCATATTTTTGAACGACTACCCCTATGCTATGCATTAAAGGCATTTTTAAATTAGTTTTTTCATTTTCGGTTGAAAATAAGGTATCAATCGCTGAATTCTCTTCCCCGTTTGGAGCTAAATTATATTGCGTCACATAAACCGATTTCTTAGAGTTAATCTTGTTTGAAGAAGAACCGCTATAGCCAACCGTTACACTCGTTCTGTTATCTATTCTAAAATCATATTGCGCACCGTATGAATAGGTAAAACCACCAATACTATTCTTATCTTGAATTCTAGAGGAGATAGCACCTGGGTCATTCACAAATTGCGTAGAACGAACATCTGTTAAACTCCCAAATAAATACTCCAAATTAGCACCCACTCTAAAATTATCACCTATGCCGATACCATAACCTAAATAAGCTTTCGTCAAACCACCCTCACCACGATATAAATAATTCACATCTCTTTGTGTATCTGTGCTATTTCCTAACTTACCAGCGGTTGAAAAATCATAACCTAATTCGGAATAAGGTAGGGCACCAAAGCTAAGTCCTGCACGATTTCCTGTTTTAAAAGAAAAAGCCACATGACTTAATGACCCATTGAAAGTTTTCTCCGACATACTACTATTGCGTATCTCATTAAAACTTGTTGAAGCCCCCATATCAATTGCTGTGGCATCAGTTAAAGCAAATGAAGCTGGATTAGCCGCATTAATATTATTGAAAAAAGAATTTTTCCCGATGGCCGTTGTAATACCTCCCATAGCTCTCCACTGAGGAGTTAAAGTACCTTTGATGTTTCCTACTCCAAACTTAGAGTATGGGGATTGAACCGTCACCTGAGCTTGTGCTCCAAAACCCATCACAAGGCAAAGGATAGGGAATAATATTTTATATTTTTTATACATATTCAAAGTTAATAGCTTCATTAATACCCTTCACAACTAAATAGGGATCCTGAACCAATTGGCTTGCAAAGATGCTATTTTTTAATTGTTCTATCAAAAAATCAGCATCTCCACCTGTCAAGAATATCAATAAGTTGGGCATTTCTTTATTTAAACGGGAAACAATCCCTAAAATTTCTTGCAAAGTACCATCCAACACCCCTGCACTTATCGCCTGGCTTGTACTCCTACCAGGAAAACTAGTCATTTGCTGATTCCAATCCACTAAAGGTAGTTTCCCTGTAAATTCAGCTAAAGCCTTAAAGCGCATTTGTATGCCTAAACTAATACTACCGCCTTGATAAAAGCCTTCGGCCGTCAGCATATCAAAAGTTAAGCAGGTACCCGCATCAATGATTAAGGCATTTTTTTGAGGATACAATTGAGCTACAGCTAAAACCTTCGCCCAACGATCTAAACCCAAAGTATCCATCGTTTGATAATTAGATTGCAATCCTAAACGTATGCCCGTATGAAAGGGTTTATAATGCATATGATCCGGAAAATAACTTCGAATTTCCTCTAAATCATTTTGAACCGTAGAAATACTATAGTTTTGAATAGGAAATTGATGCCAAACCGCTTCTAGGGCTTTCTTATCAAAGGTTGAAAATCGCTCAAATAAACAAAGGTCCCGACCATTGAACACAGCCAGCTTGGTTTTGGAATTCCCCCTATCGATAATTAAATTAAACATCTTATAATCTTACACAAAGCTAAAAAACTTCAACTAGTTTCCTCCCCTACAATTGTTAAAAAAGGTTAAAGCCTATGGCATTAATCATGCCATTAAACAAACAAGAAATACTGCATAGAGATTACGAAAATCGCAAATAAACTCTCATAAAACCAGCGCACTTTGGCATTGGAGAAATAATAGGCTAATAATACAGCCCCGGGTGGTACACACAATAAAAAGTGATAGAGTCTAAAATCAGGCTTAGTATAAAAACTCAGCAAACCCACCAAAAACATGAAAAACAGCATTTGAAATGCCTTACGCGTATTAATAAAACTCCGATAAAAATTTTCCCTAAGTTGGATCAGTGCAAGTACAAACATGATAATTACGGGTATGAGCACCAAATAATCTTTGTAATTAACCGTAAAAACAGTTGGGAATTTATTGGTCAGCGGTAGCCAAATTTGCTTAAAAGCGTAAAAATTTCCTTGCCAGTAAAAAGCTACCCCTAAAATGAAAAAAATCGTTAAAAAGCCAATTAATCCAGCTACCCACTCTCTCCAATTAAACGATCGGTAGAGCAATAAACTCAGCCATAACATACCTAATAAAGCCACGAAAGGAAAATAAATCAAAGTACCTAAACCAATTAACATCCCCACATCAAATAAGGAAAATAAAGCTTGATTAGTTTTACCCAATTTCAAAAACTTATCCATAATCCAAAGCAATAAGAAATTGCAAACCAATGGGGGACTTATAATTTGAAACTGTAAGAATAAACTAGAACAAGAAATATACATTAAAGCCGGCAAATCAGATGGCTTTTGCAGCAAATTATGTTGATTGACAATCCGGTTGAATATAAGTGCCTGCAGATAAATTAATAAAGCCGCTACCATGACATTGGGCCCTGGATTCAAAAGAGCAGTCTTAGGAATCTGTAATAACAACTTGGTATATGGCTCCAAGAATTCAAAATTCCATTGCTCTGGTGGATTAAAAAAAATAGCCATCCTCAAAAACAAGGTATATAACAATAAACCTAATAAGTTCCCGATATTGGACCGACGAAATAAATTAATCATAATTGCTTTAGCAAAGTAAAGAATTTAAATGGAAGACTGAAGAACCAAATCCAATATCTGATCCGTTTCGTCTGGAAAATTAATTTGCAAAAATTCAGGGTTCGACAAAAAGGCGCTAATTTGTGCTACCCAATCTCGACTACTAGCCCATATCACCGGAACCCCCATTTGTTTCAAAGCATAGGCATTACACTGTTGCTCATATTGAAATTTCATAGGTATGACTAACAACTTTTTCCCTAAAAATATCGCCTCAGAAGGCCCTTCAAAACCACCTCCGGTAATTAAACCTTTGCAGGATCTGAGACTTTCCAAATAAGCTTCATTATTAATAGGACGTATCCAAATATGATTTACCCGATAAGCTGTATGACTATGCTTGGAGAAGACTTCCCATTCCACCTCAGGAAAATTATTCAACAGCTCAATAATATGACTATCGTCAAACGCAGGCAAATACACGGTATAATATTCCGCATCTAAAGTCTTTAAAGCTCTAACCTCTGAACGAATAACTGGTGTAAAAATTCGCTCCTCATATTTATTAAAATGAAAGCCAAAATATGCAACACTTGGCGCGTAGTTTTTGAGAATAAATTTACCCCAGTCGAATGACTTAGGTTTAGGAACCGCATCTGATATAAAGGCCGCTTGATGACTCAAGGCAAAGCAGTTTTTTTTGCGATAACGGCAAGCCCAAGCCGTCAGGGGCTCAAAATCATTAATAATTAAATCATAATCCTTTATGGGCAGTGCTAACATATCCTTGGCAAAGCGGAATAAATCCATTTGTTTCCAAGTCTCCAGATGATGAACTCCTCCCCGCTTTCCAAACACAAAGCTAAAGCCATGATGCTTATATTTAAGAGGCTGCTCTATAGAAATATCGGCTTGTGTACCCGATACCAGAATATCTAAATCCACTTTCTTTTCTAAGAGAGGCAGAATTTCCCTCGCACGGCCTATATGTCCGTTTCCGGTACCCTGAATGGCATATAAAACCTTCATCTTGACTAGGATAAGTAAATTCTGCTTCCCTTAAAAGCTAAGCAATTAGCTCTTTTTTTGCTTTCTATCTTGATAAAAACCAAAACCTAAAAAGGCTAACATTAAAATCGATCCCGCTAAGGAAATTTTCTCTCCAGTATAATAAGAGGCCGGTTCAAATTTAAACTCTACTTTATGATTTCCAGCTGGTAATTGTGCCGCACGAAGAACATAATTTGCTCTAAAATGCGGTTTTTCTTCACCATCAACATACATCTTCCAACCTTTATCATAATAAACCTCAGAGAAAACCGCGATGACATCTTTAGGCGCAGAATAACTGTAAACCATATGATCTGGATGATATTGATCTAAATTAATCAGGGTATTTATATTCGTACCTAATTTAGCGGTATCAATCAGTTTGCTAAATTGCACATCTACAATCGCTTCATTTTTAGGATCAAAGCTATTGATCGCATTCATCTCCTCATCCGCATTTCTTACATATTTCAAACTCTTAACTACCCAAGCATTACCTAGAGCAGTTTGGTTACGAATCATTTTATAAGAACCGTTTTGTGGGTCTTGCGTAATAAAGTAACGCGCATTCAACATGTCTAAAACATCTTGATTCACACTTGCAGAGAATTGCTTTTGAATCAATTCATCATAGCGTTTTAATTTAGCCGCATGATAGCCGCCAATAGTTTTATGGAAAGCACTGGCATTCGCACTGCTAAACGTGTTTATCGTTTGATCATATACGCGATAATGAGGATCCTTATCCGCTTTGATAAATCCATCTACATCACGAGGCGCAATCACATTAGCTAATTGTGTTTTACTTTTAAAGTTATCATTATTCAAATAACGCTTGTCAATTTGCCACATATCAATTAAGACCGCAAAAGTTAATAAAATGAAAGCCACTTGAGCTTTTAACCTATGCGTAATCATGGCCCACATAATTCCGAACGCTATCACGATGAATAAAAGGGTACGAATGGCATCTGCACGAGCAATTGCTACACGGTCTAAAACTAATGCGTCACCAATTTGATTGGCGATCGTTACGTTTCCTTGTAAAACCTTAGCCAATTCTTGAATAATAAGCTCGTGACTATCGGTTTTAAAATCAAAGAATAAAGTTGGGAACAAGGTTACCACTAAAGCAAAACCACCGGTAATTGCTGCCGAAATTTTTAATTTTTTAAGCAATTCTTTGGTGTCCATCTTCGTTTCCAAAGCCTCTTTAACAGCCATAAAAGCTAAAATTGGCACCATCAATCCAACTACAGCTAAAATAGACTCTACTGCTCTGAATTTGTTGTAAAGTGGGAAATAATCAAAGAATAAATCCGAAAAGAAGCTAAAGTTCTTACCTAATGAAAGTAAAGTAAAGAGAATCGTAACGGATAAAACCCACCATTTCAAGCGAGATTTAACAATGAATAATCCAAATACAAATAAGAAACAAACGATAGCACCATAATAATAGCCACCTGAAGTACCTGGTTTTTCACCCCAGTATTGAACCATGCCAAATTGCGCACCTAATGCGCCAATCGCTTGCTCGGTTCCTGCCGGATCCCCACCAGTTAAATTTTGAGAAACCGCTTGATATAAATTAGACTCTTTTTTAACTAATAAATCTACACTTGAAGCGCCACCATATAAATCTGGAATTAAAACGCTTAAACTCTCCCCCACTCCTTGACTCCAACCATAAGCGTATTCTTTAGACATCCCCTCGGTCTTACCCGCAGCATTAGTCAAATTGGATTTACCTCTATTGGTTTGCTGCGCATATTCAGAAGTTGTCCATAATAAACTCGCATTAACCATTAAGGCAATGATTACAGATGCCGATAAAAAGCCCATGGATTTCCAAAAGCTAGGCATCGTTTTATTTTTATTCGCTTGATAAATTTCGATTCCAACTAAAATTAAAATAGCTAAAAACAAATAATAGGTCATTTGAATATGATTAGCTCTAATTTCTAATGCTAAAAATAGGGCGGTTAAAGCCGCTCCAAGCCAAAAGCGCCCACGCATCGTGAGTATAATCCCCGCAATAATTGGCGCAAAAAAACCAATAGCTAAAGCTTTATTACTATGTCCCGTAGCTATAAGCACAAAATTATAAGTGGTAAAGGCAAAAGCAATCGCTCCTGCAGCAGCTAACCAAGGATTAAGTTTTAAAACATTAAATAAGAAATAAGCACCGATTAACAATAACAATACGGTTCCAACTGGATTAGGCATTGCTTTAGTCACTAAACCAATTCCATAAGTCGCCGCATTATAAGCGTATTGAACCCAAATCTGATAAGTCGGCATGCCTCCAAACATTTGGTTAGTCCAAAGCGGACCTTTTCCATCCTTTTGTTTGAAATCCATAATTTCCGTTTGCATCGCTTTGGATTGAATCACATCGCCTTGCTCAGGAGCTTTCCCTTGTAATACCGGACTAAAATAAATGAAACACAGTACTATAAAGCCTGCGATAATGGCAAGATGAATACCATTTTGTTTGAACCAATTATTCATTGAGGTTAATTAAAATTAAAACTTAAGCCCAAAAATATAAAATTGGATCAGATAAAAAAGGGCAAATGAAAGAAATCTTATTGTGCAGCTACAATGCTTTGTAGAGAAATTCCATGTTCATTAGGGCCAGGTTGAATCATTCCTCTAGCCACAATGGTGTAAAAAGTTGCTTCTACTAATTTCAAATCTTTTAAAGTAGCTAGCACTGAACCTGAATTTCTATCGATTAATTCCAAAGTGATCGTCTTTACATCAAATTTTTGATAAGGAATATCGGATTTATAAGGGATACCATTTGAAATTTCGGCACCGTCTTTAATCCTCAAACCTAAAGAGTTGGCATCCGGGCTCAAGTTCACAAATTTGATCATGGCTTGTGTACTGGAGAACACATCGCCTTTATCTTCCACCAAAATCCAATCTAAGCGAGCATCCTTATCTACTAAATAACAAGTATAATTGGTAGCCGAACCAATCGAAATATTTTTGGTTAAAAGGGCATTCGGATTAGAAGCGGTGGTTAATTTTAAGGTATGAGGGCCTTCGTAATATAATTTATAATTTATAGTTCCTCCAAATGGTAAGGCACCAGACATATTCACCTTTACATCATCCAAATACACATTGTAGGTCGCCGCAGTTGGTGAAGCATTCACAACACGAACAAAAGAAGTTCCTCTCTGTTCTACGGCATCTTTCTTACATGAAGAAGCAAAAACAGCCAATAAAACGATCATTAAAGAAAATAAACGTATATTTTTGAACGAAGCGGAGAGTAAATTATTTATCATAAAAGAATTTAAAATCATGTATTCTGCAAATATTACATTTATTTGGGAAAATATGCGTTAAACTATGTTAAATTATTTCAATTCTTCATAGTCCACAAAATCACCTAATTTATCTGGATTTCCTTTTGTTTTCTTCTCCGGCACATAGTCGATTGAAATCGTTCCTTCAGGCTTTTGCTTTCTCTGGGAATGCCCTTGAGCATAGGTTTGTTGAGAAGCTTGATTTTGCATTTTTCCAAATAGATTCCGGATAAACATCGGCAAAATCAATCTGAATAACAGACGAATCACCCACAGCACCAAGATGGTAATAATTATAAAGTTAATAATTGGCATGTCAAATTCAACTAATCTAAAATCATCAATTTACAAATATAAAGACATTTTTTTACTATTTCTTTCCAAAACGCTCCTCAAATAAATTCTCTAACACAAATAATTCATCTCTAAAACGAGCGGCTAGCAAGAAATCGGTATCCTTCGCTGCCTTTTGCATATCCTTTTTCACCGTGTCTATCGCCTTTTTAAGTTCCTTTTCAGTCATATAATTTAGAACCGGATCCGCAGCCATCGACTTTTGATCTAATTGTGCATAAGCCTTTGCAGATTCTTTACGATCTGAAAAATCGAGTATCGAGCTACGTTCCAAAATCTCAGCTTTGGTTTTACCTACGGTTTTAGGTGTAATTCCATACTTTTCATTATAGGCAATTTGCTTTTCTCTTCTTCGATTAGTTTCCTCTATGGTACGTTGCATGGATTGCGTCATTTGATCAGCATACATAATAACCCTTCCTCGATCATTTCTAGCGGCCCTTCCAATAGTTTGAATCAAAGCCCGATCAGAACGCAAGAAACCTTCTTTATCCGCATCTAAAATAGCTACTAAGCTCACTTCAGGTAGATCCAAACCTTCTCGCAATAAGTTAATCCCAACTAAAACATCGAATTCCCCTAAACGTAAGCCTTTCAAAATCTCCACCCTTTCCAAAGTCTTCACTTCCGAGTGAATATATCGACAACGAATATTCAAACGATCCATATATTTAGTGAGTTCTTCAGCCATTCGCTTGGTAAGCGTAGTGACTAAAACCCGATCCCCAGCTTTAATAGTTTGATCTATTTCTTCCAACAAATCATCGACTTGATTAATCGCTGGTCGCACTTCAATGATAGGATCTAAAAGTCCCGTTGGACGAATAACTTGCTCCACAACTATACCCTGCGATTTAGCCAATTCATAGTCTGCAGGCGTTGCACTCACATAAATCGTTTGAGGCGCCATACCTTCGAACTCCTCAAAATTTAAAGGTCTATTGTCTAAAGCCGAAGGTAATCGGAAACCATGCTCGACTAAGGCTAGCTTACGCGAACGGTCGCCTCCATACATGGCTCGAATTTGTGGTACCGTAACATGACTTTCATCGATGACCATCAAATAATCATTAGGAAAATAATCTAACAAGCAAAAGGGTCTCATACCTGGAGATCTTCCATCAAAAAATCGAGAATAATTCTCAATTCCGGAGCAATAACCCAACTCCTTAATCATTTCGATATCGAAATTCACCCGTTCTTCTAAACGCTTTGCTTCCAAAGAAAATCGATTCTCTAATAACTGATTTTTACGTAATTCTAATTCCTCTTGAATACTCCAAATTGCTGAATTAAACTTTTCCTTTGGGGTCACAAATAAATTAGCCGGATAAAGCGCTAAATCATCCATTTTCTCTAAGGTTTTTCCCGAAATCGGATCAATAATTGAGAGCTCCTCTATCTCATCGCCAAAAAAAGAAATCCGATAGGCTTCATCCATGTATGCTGGGAAGATATCGACCGTATCTCCTTTTACACGAAATGTGCCTCGCTTGAATTCTGTCGTTGCTCGCGCATACAAAATTTCTACTAAGCGATGTAAAAAAGTATTTCTAGACACCACCATGCCTTTACCAAAACGGAAAACGGAATCCGAAAAATCTTCTGGATTACCCATACCATAAATACAAGAAATAGAAGAAACCACGATAACATCTCGGCGTCCCGACATCAAAGCGGAAGTAGTTCGTAATCGCAATTTCTCAATTTCTTCATTGATACTTAAATCCTTTTCGATATAGGTATTGGTTGAAGCAATATAAGCCTCTGGTTGATAGTAATCATAGTAAGACACGAAATAATTTACCGAGTTTTCTGGAAAGAATTGCTTGAATTCTCCATAGAGTTGTGCCGCTAATGTTTTGTTGTGACTTAAGATTAAAGTCGGCTTTTGCACTTGCTCAATAACATTGGCCACGGTAAAAGTTTTACCCGAGCCTGTAACCCCTAATAAGGTTTGATAGTGTTCATCAGCCTTAACGCCTTCCACTAATTGAGCAATAGCCGTAGGCTGGTCGCCTGTTGGCTGATAATCAGATACCAGTTTAAATTTCATGTTTAACAAAGATAATAAAAATGCTAAGGCTTCTCTATGGATTCCCTAAGGATTCGGGTTGGGGACGCCACTATTCCGACCGAAAACCGACCGAAACCTGACTAAAAACCGAATCTGACAAGAACCCAATGAGAATCTGACCTGAAGAAATTGCATATATTTTACCTAAAAACAGCAAATGTTTTATCCAAAAGAATTATTACAATATCTTTGTAGCATGAGGAAAATCTTACTATTAGGTTCAGGCGGAAGAGAATCGGCCTTGGCATGGAAAATTAGCCAATCGAAACATACACAAAAGCTTTTCATTGCTCCTGGGAACGCGGGTACTTCGGCTTACGGAGAAAATGTAAAGTTAAATCCGAATCAATTTGAAGAGGTTAAAAACTTTGTTTTAAAAAACCATATTAACCTTGTCCTAGTTGGCCCTGAAGAACCTTTAGTAAATGGCATTCACGATTTCTTCGCTGCCGATGATAGTTTAAAGCATATCCCTTTAATAGGCCCTAAAAAAGAAGGCGCCATTTTAGAAGGTAGTAAAGCCTTTTCCAAAAACTTCATGAACAGACATGGTATCCCTACCGCTAGTTCACAATCTTTCAGCTTTGAAAATTTAAATGAAGGCTTAGCTTATTTAGATCAGCATACGCTACCTATTGTTTTAAAAGCTGATGGTTTAGCGGCTGGAAAAGGCGTTTTAATTCTCGAGGATCGTGAAGAAGCTAAACAAGAATTAAAGGCTATGCTAGACGGTAAATTCGGTCAAGCAGGTTCTACTGTTGTGGTGGAGCAATTTTTATCAGGCATCGAACTTTCTGTCTTCATTTTAACAGACGGAACGCATTATAAAATTTTACCAGAAGCTAAAGATTATAAAAGAATTGGGCAAGGCGACACCGGTTTAAACACCGGCGGTATGGGTTCTGTATCTCCTGTTCCATTTGCATCCGCTGAGTTTATGGCTAAAGTGGAGGAAAAAATCATTAAACCTACCGTTGAAGGCCTAAAAGCGGAAAATATAGATTATACGGGCTTTATCTTTTTTGGTTTAATCAAAGTTGGGGAAGAACCTATGGTGATTGAATACAATTGCCGTATGGGTGATCCTGAAACGGAATCCGTTATCCCAAGAATTGAATCCGATTTAGTGGAGCTGTTTGAAGCTTGCGCCAATCAGCGACTAGGAGAATTTGACTTAAAAATTAGCCCAAAACATGCAGCAACCGTGATGATGGTGGCTGGGGGTTATCCAGGAGATTATGAAAAAGGAAAAGTAATTACCGGATTAGAAAACATTAGAGACTCTATCGTATTTCATGCCGGCACTATTGCTGAACAAGGTCAAATTAAAACCAATGGAGGTCGCGTATTGGCGGTAAGCAGTTTACAGGACACCCAATTTGACGCCTTGCAAAGAGCAACGGCAGATGCTGCTAGAATATATTTTGATGGAAAATATTTCCGAGAAGATATAGGATTTGATTTAATGTAATCCTAAATAAAAAGGCCTTGCTTTTTTGTTTAATTAACAACAAAAAAGCAAGGCCTTTTTTTAGAATAGGAAAGGTCTATTTTGCAGGCGCTCCTAAAATCTCTTCTAATTTTTTATGAAGCTCTTTTCCTCTTAGGTTCTTAGCAATAATTTTTCCAGTCGGATCAACTAAGAAGCTAAATGGAATAGCGGAGATACCATAGTTTTTAGATACTTCATTATCCCAATATTTTAAATCAGACACTTGTGTCCAAGTTAAATTATCATCTTTAACAGCTTTTAACCAAGCCTCTTTTTTACCAGGTTGATCCAAAGAAACCCCTAAAATGGTAAAGTTTTTATCCTTAAATTTGTTGTAAGCATCCACCAAATTAGGATTCTCTACACGACATGGTCCGCACCATGAAGCCCAAAAATCAACCAGCACATATTTACCTCTGAAATCAGAAAGTTTAACTGGATTACCGTTAGGGTCATTTTGGGTGAAATCAGTTACAACCCCGATATTCGTTTTCCAAGCTCCTTCAATCATTTTAGCGATGCGCATACCATCAGCACTCTCACGAATGGATGCAGGGAATTGTTTAAATTCTGGTTCTACAACACTAGGATCAAAATCATATCCGATATAGCTTCGGAAAGCTAAGAAACCGATATAAGAATCTCTATTTTCTGCCGCAAACTTTTTATTAATTTCCGTTCTAGGCGCATTCGCTTTTTCATAGCGTTCCATAAAAGGCTCCATGAATTTCTCGTCTTGACGCTGTGCAGGGGTGTATGTATTATATTCCTTCATTAAAACCGCTACTTCTTCATCTATTTTCGTAAATAGTTTTTTATAGCGCTCATTATCTAAGTTAATTTTAGCCCCTGTAATTTTTGCCTTTTTAATAGAGTCAGTGGCATGAATAATAATATTGCCTTCATCTAAATAGAAAACAATGGCATCTCCTGGTTTACGTTTAGCTGGATCAGGATCTGGCGGTAAATTATTATGTTTTATTTGAATAACCGCTTGAGTAGGCCCTTTAACTTCACCTTTAAATTCAAAAGCCCCCTTTTTCAACTCCACTGAGTCGATCAGGCTAGCCGATCCAATTCTATAGGTAATCATGGCTTTAGCAGGAGCGTTCAATTCGCCCACTTTGCCTTTAACAACAAAGGGCTTTTGCGCCATTAAACCCAATGGTAATAGGCATAAGGCTGAAATAACTAATCTTTTCATGGTTCTATTTTTTGATAAAGGTATAATTGTAATCAATCAAATATATCATTTTAAACTAATTTTTGAAATGTTCGCCACCATAAATCTGGAACCTCACCATTCACTGCCATTTGATAATCTTCATAGCGGCAAGGCACTAAATGATAACGTTCATTTTCAGAAACACTACCTGGATAGGGTACTTGCATCCACCAGCGGTCTGATTTTTTACTTTTGATAAAATTCATTTCGCCCGACCCATCACTTAAACTTGCTCGATAAATGATATAACTTGATTTTGGACTCAGTGGAAAATCTTGTTTACGATTATAAAATCCGTCGATAAAATACCAAATCATTTGGGCTAATAACAGCGCGCTTTGCGCATTGCTATCAAAAGCTGGATTAAACTCATAAAAACCAATGGAGCTTAATTTATCATTCATCCCAGCATAACGCGCAATTCGACAAGCATCTTCTCCATAAAATCCATTTGGACTAGCCAAGGCATTGGCGGCCGCATCGCTTGATCGGATAGCTCCAAAATCAAAGCTCAACATATTCGCGTTTCTTAAAATAGGCTCTGCTGCTGAAATATTTTGCGCAACCTCACCTAAGCGGTGTACATCAAAATAAAGCTTATCCATTACCTTTAAACTTTCTTGATTAACAAAATAAGTTTGGTAACCGATATTACTGAAATTGAACAAATAATTAGGTTGATGTAAGAATATCTTACTTAAGTAGGCTTGAGAATGTGTGACGATATCCTCATGATCATCTTCATCTAAATCGAACTTAGCATCCACCACTACCAAATCAACTTTTTGTTCTAAGTTTTCATAAGCCATATACTGGGCATAAGTTAAATCTTGCCCACCGCCTATGATAATTGGCAAAATATCTAATTTAATCAGCTCCTCTACTATGGTTTTCAAGGCAATATAAGTGTCTCGGATTTGGTTTCCGGCTACAATATTTCCTAAATCAATCAGCTTAGTCTGAAATTGACCCTCGTTTAGCGCGTAAAACTGCGATCTAAAATGATTTGGAGCTAAGGAACAACCTGCATTATGCTTGGCCCCTCTATCTTCCATCACGCCAATAATAGCTAAATCATAAGCTTTAGGTTCTAATTCAGCCGATTGCTCATTATAAAAATGAACCTTCATACCCAATTGGGAATTTAAATAACCATCCTTGGGGCTAAAATCCGACAATTGTACTGGGCTTAAAAAATCCGATAGCGACATAATTAATTATAATAGTTGACTTCAAATATCTATTTTTGAAAGCAATTATTCATGATTAACCTGAAAAAAAAGAAATGATACTGGTAACTGGCGGAACAGGCTTTTTAGGTGCAGTTTTAATTGAAAAACTACTGGCAAAAGGCAATACTGTTCGAGCTATTAAAAGATCAAGCGCTACAATTCCTACAGCCTTAAAAGATCGGGCTCAATTGGAATGGGTGGATGTGGATTTGTTGGATATAGAATCTTTAGCCGATACCTTTGCACAAATTGATCAGGTTTATCATGCGGCCGCCATGGTTTCTTTTGCGCCCAAAGACAAGCAAAAGATCTTAAACTTCAATATTCAAGGGACGGCGAATCTTGTCAATCTCTGCTTGGAGAACCAAATCCCTTTAATGCATGTAAGCTCCGTTGCTGCTTTAGGCCTTTCAAAAAAAGGCGAACTCATCACCGAAAATCATTTCTTGGAATACGATCCACAGATACATGACTATGGCCTTTCTAAATACGAATCTGAAATGGAAGTTTGGAGAGGTATTGCCGAAGGACTGGAGGCTATTATTGTCAATCCTTCCGTCATCATTGGATCATCCGCAGGAACCAAAGGCTCTGGCGCCATTTTTAAATTAGTGCAAGATGGGCTTCAGTTTTATACTGCTGGAGCTACAGGCCTAGTCGATGTAGATGATGTGGCTACTTGCATGATTCAATTGATGGAACAAGCTTGTTATGGAGAACGTTTTATCTTATCGGCAGAGAATATAAGCTATCAGGATTTATTTCAAGAAATAGCGAAAAATTTAAATATCCCAGGGCCTCAGAAAAAAGCAAGCCCATGGATTTTAGGCTTAGCTTGGCGAGTGAGTCAATTTGTATCCTATTGGACGGGGACAAGCCCAGGTTTAACCAAACATACCGCACGAAGTAGTTTTAACCGAAGTTTTTACAGTAATCAAAAAGTGATTGATCAATTGGGTTTTCAATTTAAACCATTAAAAGAAAGTATTCGTGAAGTTAGTTTAAGCCTACTTAAACGTTCTTAGTTCCCCTAATAACATGCATAAAAAATATTATATCATCGATTTTGACAGCACCTTTACCCAAGTTGAGGCTTTAGATGAATTAGCTAAAATTTCACTAAAAGGACATCCAGAGCAGACCCAAATTTTAAAGCAAATTGAAGATTATACCAATTTAGCGATGGAGGGCCAAATTTCTTTTACGGAGAGCTTGGCACAAAGGGTTAAGTTATTATCGGCCAATCAAAGTCACTTAGAGGAATTGATAAAGAAACTTAAAAAAAAGATATCCAAATCATTCGAAAGAAATAAGACTTTTTTTAAGCAACATGCTCAAGATGTGCTTATCGTTTCCGGGGGGTTTAAAGAATTTATTACTCCCGTAGTGAGCCCATACTTTATCCGCAAAGAAAATATTTATGCTAATACCTTTAAATTTTCGGAATCAGGTGAAATTATTGGCTACGACCATGCCAATCCCCTAAGTGAAGAGAATGGGAAAGTAAAATTACTGCATCATTTAGCTTTAGAGGGCGAGCTATTTGGTATAGGAGACGGCTATTCCGATTTTCAATTGCGCGAGCGAGGCTTGATTAAAAAGTTCTATGCTTACACCGAAAATATTGCTCGAGAAAAGGTCATTCAAAAGGCTGATCATATTACCCCAAGCTTTGATGAGTTTTTATATGACAACAAATTGCCGAGCGCCATTTCCTATCCTAAAAACCGAATACTTTGTTTAGTTATTGGGGATGTCCCGAGCCAAAGTATAGCGCTTTTAAAGAAAGATGGATTTTCGATTCGACACAAAAGTAGTTTTGAAGAAAAATATACCAAAGATGTGGGGATGTTGCTTTTAGGCGCCAATGAAAAACTTGACGACAGCCAATTAGAACGAGCCGCAAAACTTAAAACCTTAGGCATCATGGGGCCAAGCAAGGCGAAAGTAAATATGAGTATCTGCAATCAGTTAGGAATTGTCGTTTTTGACAATAAACAACAGCGAAGTTCAGCGGAACATTTTGTGCCGCAGCGTATGATTGAGTTCATCAATAAAGGTAATACTTACATGAGTGCTAACTTTCCGCATTTGCAATTGCCAGCCATTGATAAATCGCATCGCTTGGTACATATTCATAAAAATATGCCAGGTATGCTCGCTCAAATCAATTCCATTTTAGCGCTTCATCAAGTTAATGTTGTGGCGCAATTTTTAATGACCAGAGGAGAGCTGGGTTATGTGATTGTCGATATAGACGCGGCCTATGACCAGACCATACTGAAGTCTTTAAAAAGCATTCAGCATACCATTAAGTTTAGAGTCCTTTACTAAATTTTGTGTAATTATTACACGAACATTTGTAAATTGCAGGCCAAACAATTATTGAGCCTTAATTAAAATCATGGAAATTAATTCCGCAATCAAAGAGAAGTTAGCGCTTCTCCAAGAGAAATATGAGGCTATGGGTCAAGACATGGCTTCATACCTCGATGGATTGCTATATGCAGATTTTTTAACCTATTGGGATTATATTCATTTGGATACCCTACTGAGTTTGCAAAATCCAAAAACACCCTTTCCTGATGAGGAAATTTTTATCATGTATCATCAGATTACGGAATTATATTTCAAATTAAGTTTGCATGAGTGTAAGCAAATTGCCAGTCATCCAAATTTAAATGCAGACTTTTTCCTAAAAAGATTAAAGCGTATTAATTCCTATTTCCAAGCTTTGACCAATTCTTTTGAAATCATGGTAGAAGGTATGGAAAGAGAACAATTCTTAAAGTTTAGGATGTCTTTACTACCTGCGAGCGGCTTTCAATCTGGGCAGTACAGAATGATTGAAATTCATGCTTGTGAATTTATTCAATTAGTAGACAAAGCTCACCGCGCGGAACTAGCTAAAGCTAGTATTCCAGCACAATTTGAACAAATTTATTGGAAATACGGGGCAACCGAATTATCCTCAGGCAAACAAACCCTTACCTTAAAACAGTTTATCCAAAAATATGCCGATCAGTTTTTAGACCTAGCCGAAAAGATGCAGGAAAAGAACTTTTCAGCCTTATATCAACAATTGAAAGCTCAAGGCGAAGATTTAAGCGAACTAGAAAAAGAAATGCGTAAGTTCGATTTATTTGTCAATGTGGATTGGCCTTTAGCCCATTATAAATCTGCTGTGCGCTATTTAGAAAAAGATCCAGTTGACATCGCGGCAACAGGTGGAACAAATTGGCAAAAATATCTCCCACCTCGTTTTCAAAAACGTATTTTCTATCCTTTTTTATGGACCACCGAGCAGCAAGAGGAATGGGGTAAAACCTGGGTGCTTAGTGTATTAAAAACACTGCAAAAAGGAGCTTAAGTGGCTATTTATCTTAAATTTTAGTTCCAATTTTAGGGCTTTTTTCGTACTTTTGTGGCGAATTAAAACCTTATCGTTGTGATTGAAACATTTAGCATACATACCCAGCTAACTACACATTCTAGATTAGCCGAAACAGATATCAACCATTTACCATTTGGAAAAGTTTTTACTGACCATATGTTTATGGCAGATTTCGAAGATGGGGAATGGAAAAATTTTCAAATATTACCTTACGGACCTATTCCTATGAGTCCGGCTATTTCAGCCTTACACTATGGTCAAGCCATATTTGAAGGCATGAAAGCTTATCGTTTAAAGGATGGGCGTATTTCTATTTTTAGAGCCGATAAAAACTTTGAAAGATTTAATATATCCGCTCAACGCATGGCTATGCCGACTATTCCAGAAGAAATTTTCATGCAAGGTATTGCCAGTCTTATAAAAACCGATATAAATTGGGTTCCTTCAGAAGAAAGCACCTCATTATATTTACGTCCAGTGATGTTTGCTACGGATTCATCTTTAGGCGTAAGAGCAAGTGACACCTATAAATTTGTCGTTTTAGCTACGCCTGCTGGCCCTTATTATAATAAGGCCCTTAAGGTAAAAATCGAAACGCGTTATACACGTGCTAACGAAGGTGGTGTGGGTTATGCCAAAACAGCGGGAAATTATGCGCGTTCTTTACATCCATTTTCACAAGCTCAAAAAGAAGGCTTTGATCAATTGATTTGGACGGATGCAAAATCACACCAATATGTCGAGGAATCAGGTGCGGCAAACTTGATGTTTGTCATCAACAACAAAATTGTTACAGCAGCAACTGGAGAGACTATTTTAAACGGAGTTACCCGCAGAACGATCATTGAATTAGCCGCGAAAAACGGAATTCCTGTAGAAGAAAGATTAGTGCCTATTACGGAAATTATTGAGGGCATTAAAACTGGTGCATTAACCGAAGCTTTTGCTGTGGGCACGGCCGCTACCGTAACTCAAATTGGTGAAATTGGTTACCAAGATGAATTATACACTTTAAACCCTATAGAAAATCGCCATATCTCTATCAAATTAGCGACTCAACTAAATGAAATTCGTTATGGAATTGCTCCTGATGAATTTGGATGGAATTGGATCCTATAGTTACCTATTTAAAAAACATTAAACGCTTGAATAAATATTCAGGCGTTTTTTTTGATGCGATTTCTAGAAAATTTGTACATTAACCTGATATTTCAGACTGGAATTAAATTAATTATGAAAAAATCAATTTTCTTAGGCTTATTAGTCACTGCCATCTTTGCAGGATCGGCCAAAGCTCAGCAAAAAAAGTTAAGCTATAATCAAACTTTTGGGA
Organism: uncultured Pedobacter sp.; assembly: GCA_964592575.1. Lineage (GTDB taxonomy): Bacteria > Bacteroidota > Bacteroidia > Sphingobacteriales > Sphingobacteriaceae > Pedobacter. Next base: position 45,629 of record CAZQFF010000006.1, on the reverse strand, counting down.
ACGAACCTTCTCTAACCAAATCACTTAATCCAGTTTTAGGCTGGAGTGATGCTAACCATTATATTGAAATGGATAGCCGAGAAAGAAAGCAATATGCTGTTCATATCAGTACCGGACAAAAAAGTCCTTATACCCCACCCCCAGCGGCCGATGTGGTTACTTTTTTAAGACAAAACGAAATCTTTATCCAATATGGACAAAACGAAGCTATTCGTTTAACACAAGATAAAACAGAAAAACAAAATCCAACTTTATCCCCAGATAATAAGTTTATTGCCTTTACTCGAAATGGAGATCTTTATGCCATTGATGTAGAAAATAAAAAAGAAATCCGCTATACGCATGATGGTACAGATGTGATATATAATGGGTATGCCTCTTGGGTTTATTTCGAAGAAATTTTAGGTCGTGCAACTCGTTATAAAGCCTTCTGGTGGTCACCTGACAGCAAACAATTAGCTTTTATGCGATTTGATGACACCAAAGTTCCCATGTTTCCAATTAATGGTTCAACGGGACAACATGGTTATGTAGAAAAAACGAGATATCCTAAAGCGGGAGACCCTAACCCTGAAGTTAAAGTAGGTTTTGTGCCTGCCGCAGGCGGGAAAGTAGTTTGGGCTGATTTCAACGAAAAAGATGATCAGTATTTTGGCACACCTTATTGGAGCTATGATAGTAAAAGCATGATGGTTTTGTGGATGAACCGAGGGCAAGATAATTTGAAATTCTATGCCGTTGATCCTTTAACAGGCGCTAAAAAAGAGACCTATGATGAAAAACAAAAAGCTTGGATAGATTTAGATTTTGGTGGCAGAATTGAATACCTAAAAGATAATAAGTTCTATATTTTAAAGAGTGATAAAACAGGTTGGGCACATTTTTATCTCTATACTTTAGACGGAAAATTAATCAACCCGATAACCAGTGGAGATTGGCAAGTGACTAATTTGGTGATGGCCGATGAGAAAAACAAAGTCTTATACTTTACTGCTCGTAAAGAAGCTAGCACCAGAACCGATTTCTATCGTGTGGACTTCTCTGGTAAAAACTTAAAAAGATTAACTTTTGGAGACTACACGCATAGTGTAATCATCTCTCCAGATGCGAAACATTTCATTACGACCTATTCTAATGTCAGTACACCGACCAAACGTGCCTTATATACCACCACAGGAAAATTGGTGAAAGAATTAGGCGATAGTAAAGCTGATAATTTTTCAGACTATGTATTTGGCAAAACAGAAATGATTACAGTGCCTTCGGATGATGGTTTATTCCAATTACCTGCCGTGATTACTTATCCAACAGATTTTGACAAGTCTAAACAATATCCTGTTGTATTTAGTGTTTATGGTGGACCTAATGCGGGTAATGTAACCGACTCTTGGAAGGGCACCAGCAATCAATGGTGGGCTAACGAGGGTATTATCCAAATTACCGTGGATCACCGTGCCTCTGGACACTTTGGCAAACAAGGTGTAGCATGGATGCATAGAAACTTAGGCCACTGGGAAATTATCGATTATAGCACGGTAGCGAGATGGTTAAAAGCTCAACCTTGGGTAGCTAAAGACAAATTATTAATTACTGGACATAGCTATGGTGGTTATATGTCAGCCTTAGCCTTAATGAAAGCTGGAGATTTGTTTGATTATGGCTATTCAGGAGCTCCAGTAACAAGCTGGGAACTGTATGACACGCATTATACTGAAAGATTTATGGACACGCCTCAAGAAAATCCAGAAGGCTACAAAAACGCTTCTGTTTTAACATGGGTAGATGGCTATAAAGGATTATTACGCTTAATGCATGGAGATATGGATGATAACGTACATCTACAAAATACCATTCAATTAGTCGATAAATTAACGAATTCGAACAAGCATTTTGAATTGATGATTTACCCAGGTTCACGTCATGGATTTGGACCAGCTAAATCCGCTCATGATCGTGCAGAAAGAATCCGTTTCTATTATAAAAACTTATTAAACAAGGCTGTTCCACAAGGGGTAATTCGCTAAGGAAATAGCTAAACTCCAAAGCGAGTTTTTACAAAGGGAAATCCTAAGGTCTTTTAGCTTTACGGATTTCCCTTTTTTGTTTTCGATCTTCTCGATCTTCTTTGTATTGTTCAAAGCGATGTATTTGTCTCTGTATTTCTAATTCCTTTGCAGGGCTAATACCGACACTAATCTTTACGCCTTGGAATAAGGACTTCCAAATGAAGTTAAAAAAGGAAGCCGTTCTCTTTCTCTTAAAATTAATTTGAGCACGCGTAAACTTTCCATTATGATTTGGATTATCACTGTAGATAACCAAATTATTCGCTAAAAAAGATAAAAAGCGTTGACGGACTAGACGATCATTTCCGGCTTCCTTTTTCATCAAGGCCACCGAAAGATCATTATACTTAAAATTCAAAGAACCTGTTGCTTTATCTGCATTGGCTTTAATATCAAAAGTTAATTCTTTAATTTCTCCGCGATTCACTTGCAACATACCCAATGGCTTGATTAATTGATTTAAAGTACGCCCATCTAAATTGGTCAATATACCCTGATAAGTAAAAGCACCTTTTGGATCAAGACGATCGAATATGAAATTGACCAGTAATTTACCTTGGCCCATGACATAACTTTCGAGTTGGGCTTCCATTAAAGGATTAGTCCCCATATTTCCAACTTGTCTCAAAACGCCTTTCGTTTTTTCGAAAGTAATTTTTCCGCTTTGCTGGCTATCTCTATCAAACTCCCCATAGCTGACATCAATATTATTTACCGCAATACTATCCACCCCTATTTTCACTTTTAAAGCTTGTAATAATTGATGTGGAAATCGACCCGTTTTATCATTGGTTTTATTGGGAAAACGATTATCATTTTCAACCTGAACAAGACCATCTGAAATTTGAACATAGCGGGCTAAAAAGTGTCGTTTTGAAATATAAGCGGGTAAATTTATTCCATGGACCTGAAGATCATTCAACTTCACGATATAACGATCTCTAGAAAATCCGGCTAAAGCCCCAAAGACAAAGGTGGAATACCGAGGTTCTAAACTAAATTGCTTGATATGCAATAGTCCAGCTTTTAAAGCAAAATCTAATTGTTTTACATTGACATAATAGAGGCTATCCGCGGTCGCAAAACGATAATCATCCAAACCAATATGTACATCTTTAAATAAATAAATACGGCTAGAATCTGTAGCCGATTGCGGATCAATTAACCAATCTTTAAGTTTTACATTCAATTTACTGATGGAATCTACCTCTGGAATTTCTGCATTATTATTTATGTATTTGACACTCGCATTTTGAAAATATATTTCCTGAATTTGAAGGGATTTCAAAAACTTTGAAATATAGGCATAAGGTGAAATGCGGGGCTTGGGTGGAAGGCTATCATTGAAATTAAATTGCTTATTAAACATCTGAATATTAGGCTGCTCAAAAACAATGCGTTTGATCTTGGCTTCCTTTTTAAAAATCATACTCAAGGGACGGAAGCGTTCAATGCTTAACTTTTCTAGTTCAATATAATATAAATTATTGGGGGCCGTCTCGGCTTCAATTTGTTGCTTATATACCAGGGTGTCTGGGAAAAATTTAATATCGCTAACATAAGCGCTTCCGGTCCATAAATTAAAACTTAAGGAACTAAACTCCACACGATAAAGATGTTGGGTAGAGCGCTCAATAAATGCTTTTATCTCGGCCTTTACTAAGGGCTTTATCCTTTGTGTATAGACATAACTGGCTATTCCGGCAAGCAGCATGAGTAGCCCCAGCACTAATAAAATTGTATAGACTCTTTTCTTTCGCATCTTTTAATTATACCGTAGTGGAAATATAGAAATAAATCTGAAATCAAATGGATCTTTTTTTTATTACCTTTTCATGGCGATTTAAATCTGCCAATATGTCATTTTTAGATTTTTATTTGTTAATTTTGAGGCGCATATTTAAGCAAAGATGATAGAATTAAATTTAGTAGATAAAACACATGACGAGGCCCGTCAAGGAGAAGCCTTAATATTGGAGAATGCTCAAGGCGAGGGAAGGAAACTGTATATTGAAAGCTATGGCTGTCAAATGAATTTTGCCGATAGTGAGATTGTCGCTTCTATTTTATCGGAAACAGGGTTTCAAACTACGGCTGATTTTCAACAGGCAGATGTGATTTTTATCAATACCTGCTCAATTAGAGAGAATGCGGAGCAGCGGGTAAGAATGCGCTTATCTCAGTTTAAAAAAGAGAAAAAAAAGAATCCTAAATTAATTGTGGGCGTATTAGGCTGTATGGCCGAGCGTTTAAAAGCTAAATTTTTAGAGGAAGAAAAATTAGTGGATGTGGTCGTTGGTCCAGATGCTTATCGGGATCTGCCTGCCTTAATTTCACAAGTAGAAGACGGCCATAAAGCGGTTAATGTTATTTTATCTCGTGAAGAAACCTATGCTGATATCAATCCAGTAAGACTAACTGGAAATGGAATTTCAGCCTTTATTTCTATTACCCGTGGATGTGACAATATGTGCTCTTTTTGCGTGGTACCATTTACGCGAGGAAGAGAGCGTAGCCGAGATCCATGGACAATCGTGAATGAAGCCCGTCAATTATTTGAACAAGGTTATAAGGAAGTAACCCTTTTAGGCCAAAACGTGGATTCCTATTTTTGGCAACCTGAACAAGTGAGCAAATCTAAAGCAGAAGATGCGCAAGACGAAATGAACACCTTGAGTGGAGACGCTCTTTTAGAGGCTTTAGTGAATAAAATAGATTTACCAGAAAAGCATAGACATAAAGATACCACACTAGTGGAAGGGGCCGTAAACTTTGCGAAGTTAATGGCTATGGTGGCAGAGATTAGCCCAGAATTAAGGGTTCGTTTTTCTACCTCCCACCCTAAGGATATTACCGATGAAGTGCTTTATACCATGGCTCAATACGATAATATTTGTAACTATATCCATCTTCCCGTACAAAGCGGCAACAGTCGAATTTTAAAGCTCATGAACCGTACCTACGATAGAGAATGGTATATGAACCGTGTGGATGCAATCAAAAGGATTATTCCTGGCTGTGCGATTTCAACAGATATAATTACTGGATTTTGCTCCGAGACAGAAGAAGAGCATCAGGACACCTTATCGATGATGGACTATGTGGGCTATAGCTTTGCTTACCAATTCGCCTACTCGGAAAGGCCAGGCACCCTAGCGGCTCGGAAATATGAGGATGATGTGCCAGAGGATGTGAAACTGCGTCGCTTAAATGAAGTAATCATGAAACAGCAAGAGGGTTCACATGCTTATATTAAGAACTTTGTGGGAAAAACCACTAAAGTATTAATTGAAGGTTTTTCTAAAAAATCAGACCAAGAATACAGAGGACGTAATGATGAGAATGTGATGGTGGTTTTCCCCGTTTCAGAGCAGTACAAACCAGGTGATTATGCCGATGTATTAGTGGAGCGTTGTACGACAGCCACCCTTATTGGAAAAATTGTTGAATCCTAAAAATGTAGCGTCTATGGATGTTCAAGACATAAAAAACAGATTTGGAATTATTGGTAATTCCCCCTTGTTAAACCGAGCAATTGATATTGCCAGACAAGTGGCCCCTACGGACATGTCGGTTTTAATCACCGGCGAAAGTGGTAGTGGTAAAGAAGTTTTTTCACAGATTATTCATCATATGAGTGCCCGCAAACATGGAACTTTTATAGCGGTTAACTGTGGCGCCATACCGGAAGGGACGATTGATTCCGAATTATTTGGACACGAAAAAGGCTCCTTTACGGGGGCGCATGAAGCTAGAAAAGGTTATTTCGAAGTGGCTAATGGAGGCACCATTTTCTTAGATGAAGTGGCGGAATTACCCTTAGGAACTCAAGCTCGTTTGTTACGTGTTCTGGAAAGTGGAGAATATTTAAGAGTAGGTTCTTCCAAAGTTCAAAAAACAGATGTTCGCATCATTGCCGCTACCAATGTAGATGTTTATGACCGTGTAAAATCAGGCAAATTCAGAGAAGATTTATATTATAGATTAAATACTGTGCCTTTGCGTATTCCTTCATTGAATGAGCGTAAAGAGGATATTTATTTATTATTCAGAAAATTTTCGGCTGATTTTTCAGACAAATACAGAAGCCCTGGTATTCAATTAGAGCCAGAGGCTATTCAAATATTGACTAATTATAGTTGGCCAGGTAATGTTCGCCAGCTTAAAAATATAGCGGAACAAATTTGTGTTCTAGAAAAAGACCGAAATGTAAACGCTGTCGAAATTTTAAAGTATATCCCAAATGAATCGGCTGCGAGCACCTTGCCTATGGCCTTAGGTGGAAATAGCAAAGATGATTTTTCGGAGCGCGATATTTTATATAAAGTTCTGTTCGATATGAAAAAGGATATGATGGAACTTAAAAAATTAGTGGCAGACATTATTCAAAATGGGGGTAATACCGCTCATATCATGGCTGATAATGCCCCTTATTTAAATCAGCTTTATCAGGATGTTGACCTCAAAGCTAACAACGAACCTACTTTAACGATTAAACAGCCCGTGATGCATCATACGCCTCATGAGTTTAATTTTGCGCACGATGCCGAAGAAGTTGAAGAATCTTTATCTTTAGTGGACAAGGAATCTGATTTGATTCGTAAAGCCCTCAAAAAACACAAAGGAAAAAGAAAGTTTGCAGCTCAAGAACTCGGCATTTCTGAACGAACTTTATATAGAAAAATTAAGGAATTAAATTTGAATTAATCAAAACCCTATGCTATCCATACGTCTGAAGACCTTATTCATTTTATCATTAATTGGGCTAAGTAGCTTATGGAATGCCTGTAGCTATAGTTTTAATGGGGCTTCAATTCCGACCGAAATGAAAACTATTCAGGTTAGTTTTTTTGAAAATCATGCGCCATTAACCTATCCTAATTTAGGGAATAATTTCACAGAGGCCTTAATTGACCGTATTCGTAATCAAACTAAATTAAGTTTAACCAGTAAAGATCCACATGCTCGATTTGAAGGTCGGATTACGGATTATGATATTAAACCCATCTCTATTCAAGATAATAAAAACCCAATTGCAGGAGCCAATCGTTTAACCATGACCGTTTCTGTAAAATATACGGTCTTCCTAGAAGAATATAAAAAACAAAGCTATGAGCAAAGTTTTACAGCTTTTGTTGATTTTTCTCTATCCGGTCAAACCTTAGCCTCTCAGCAAGATGCTTTAAACAAAAGAGTGGTTACGCAATTAATCGAAGATATTTTCAATCGTGCCTTTGCACAATGGTAAGAAAATTAGAAAGGCATTTATTATCTTAGCGCATTATGCAGTTGAACGAACAGAATAAGCAATATTTAAATGAGCTTTTAAGCAATCCCGCCTTAGCTAAGGAGGAAGATAAAGCTTTTTTATCGGAACTTATTGAGGCTTATCCGTTTTTTCAACCCCTTCATTTACACTATTATGAGGCTAGCAAAAGGGAAGAGAATGCCGATTTTTATTTAGCCAAAGCAAGTTTGCATAATGGCGGAGATTTATGCTTTAGACTTCAGCAAGCCCCAGAAACTTTAATTTCTAGCTTTCCTACAACAGCAGCTGTTGACATGAAAGTCGTAGAAGAAGAGGCTATTGAAGCAGAAATCCCAGTGGTGCAAGAGCAAGAGGAAGAAGAAACTTTTGAAGAAATTGAAGATCTTGCACCGGCAGTAACCGCCCATAAAACCGACGAATTAACCTTTATTTCGCCAAGTTTACCAATAACGACAGAGCCTGCTTCGGCCATTGAAACACCTGTTGTGCCCCAAAGTAATCCCATGCTGGATGACATGAGCGCTCATCAACGTGTAAGTAAATATGATGATGATAATTTGCCTTATACTTTTTTATGGTGGTTAGCTAAAACCCGTAAGGAGCACGAGCAAATATTTCAACCTTATGTAAGCCAGAAGAAAGCGGAAGTGTCGCCAAGTGGCGAATTGCAGCATCAAATCGTGGAGCATATCTTCCACCTTCAAACGCCATTTGATTTAGAAGAGGACTTAGCGCCTATTGCTCCGAAAAAGGGAGCTTTGTCTAAAAAAGATGAAATTATTGAGAACTTTATTAAAAACGACCCTCAAATTAAAGCCCCTAAAGCCGAACTTATCAATACCGAAAATAAAGCCAGAAAAAGTGCGGAAGACCAGGATGATTTAGTCAGTGAAACTTTAGCAGCCATTTATATTGAGCAAATGCTTTATCACAAGGCGATAGAGACTTATGAAAAATTAAGTTTGAAATTTCCAGAAAAAAGCCGTTACTTTGCCGACCTTATACAATCTTTAGAAAAGAAAATTTAACAACAAAAGATATCATGATCACCTTATTAATTATTTTAGTTATTGTTTTTTGCGTAGCAATTGGGTTATTTATTCTTGTTCAAAACCCTAAGGGTGGCGGTTTAGCTACTGGCGGTGCGAATAGCAACATGTTCGGTGTGCAAAGAACGGGCGATGTTTTAGAAAAAGGTACTTGGACTTTAATGGGTCTAATTGTAATCGTTTCTTTAGCCATTACGGTGATGTCTAAATCAGGTTCAACTGCGGTAGGTTCATCAAAAATTGCTAAACACATCGACAATATAGCGACTCCTGCTCCAATTGGAAGTAATGCAAGCCCAAGTGCGGTTCCTGCAACTCCAGCTCCAGCAGATAGCAGCAAAAAATAATATTCAACTTATTCCTTTTAGTGAAAAAGCCCTCTGCCTGCAGAGGGCTTTTTTTGTTACGCTGACATACTGACATTTAGTATTTCGGTATAGCCCTAAATTTATGACAACAAGTGCCATTTTTTCAAGCACAAGCAAGTTGGCATAATAACTGATACAACTAGCGTAGGGGAAATATCCCATGAAAACTAAATAATTATTAAACAATTTTAAATAAGAATATTTATGGCTTTGAACTTCAAACCTAATGCAGACCGCATTGTAGTAGAGCCTGCTGCAGCGGAAGAGAAAACAGCTTCTGGAATCTATATTCCAGATACAGCGAAAGAAAAACCTCAGCAAGGAATTGTTGTGGCTGTGGGACCAGGGAAACATGCAGAGCAAACTGGCACATTAATTCCAGTTAATGTAAAAGTTGGAGACCAGGTATTATATAGTAAATACGGTGGCACTGAAGTCACAATTGAAGGTAAAGAATATTTAATTATGCGTGATTCTGACGTATTAGGAACACTTTAATCTTATTGAAAATTAGAAAAAAATGGCAAAGCAAGTAAAATATAATGTAGAGGCAAGAGATGCCTTAAAAAAAGGAGTTGATGTATTAGCTAATGCAGTTAAGGTTACTTTAGGTCCTAAAGGGCGTAATGTAATTATCGATAAAAAATTCGGTTCTCCAACCATCACTAAAGACGGTGTTTCTGTAGCGAAAGAAATTGATTTAAAAGACCCTATTGAAAATATGGGTGCACAAATGGTAAAAGAAGTAGCATCTAAAACAGCAGATATTGCTGGTGATGGTACGACTACAGCAACCGTTTTAGCACAAGCTATTGTGACTGCTGGAATTAAAAACGTAGCAGCAGGTGCTAATCCAATGGATTTAAAACGTGGTATTGACAAAGCTGTAGCGGCTGTGGTTGCGAATTTAAAAGAGCAATCTCAAACCGTTGGAGAAGACAATAATAAAATTAAACAAGTAGCGGCTATTTCTGCAAACAATGACGAAGTTATTGGTTCATTAATTGCTGAAGCGATGCAAAAAGTAGGTAAAGACGGTGTAATTACTGTAGAAGAAGCAAAAGGCACGGAAACAGAAGTGAAAACGGTGGAAGGTATGCAATTTGACAGAGGTTATTTATCGCCATACTTTGTGACCAATGCCGATAAAATGGAAGCGGAATTAGATGCGCCTTTCATTTTAATCTATGACAAGAAAATCAGCAACATGAAAGAATTGTTGCCAGTTTTAGAGAAAACTGTTCAAACAGGTAAACCGCTTTTAATTATCGCAGAAGATTTAGACGGAGAAGCTTTAGCTACTTTAGTCGTAAATAAAATTCGTGGTTCATTAAAAGTAGCTGCAGTTAAAGCTCCAGGTTTTGGAGATAGAAGAAAAGCGATGTTAGAAGATATCGCGATTTTAACTGGTGGAACGGTGATCTCTGAAGAAAGAGGTTATAAATTAGAAAATGCTGATTTAACTTATTTAGGTACGGCTGAAAAAGTTGTAGTAGATAAAGACAACACAACTATTATCAATGGATCTGGTAAAACAGAAGATATCAAAGCTCGTGTAAGCCAAATTAAAGCGCAAATTGAGACGACTACTTCTGATTACGATAAAGAAAAACTACAAGAGCGTTTAGCTAAACTTTCTGGTGGTGTGGCTGTACTTTATGTAGGTGCCGCTTCAGAAGTTGAAATGAAAGAGAAAAAAGACCGCGTTGACGATGCTTTACACGCTACACGTGCTGCTGTAGAAGAAGGTATTGTTGCTGGTGGTGGTGTGGCCTTTATTCGTGCCGTAGCTTCTTTAAAAGATTTAAAAGGTGCTAACGATGACGAAACTACAGGTGTAGCTATCGTAAAACGTGCTATCGAAGAGCCTTTACGTCAAATTTGTGAAAATGCAGGTATTGAAGGTTCAATCGTTGTTCAAAAAGTAAAAGAAGGTACAGCTGATTTTGGTTATAATGCTAGAACGGATGTATTTGAAAACTTAATTGGAGCTGGTGTTATCGACCCAACTAAAGTGAGTCGTGTAGCCTTAGAAAATGCGGCTTCTATTGCTGCCATGTTATTAACTACGGAAGTGGTTTTAGCTGACGATCCGGAAGAAGCTACTCCGGCTGCTCCTTCAATGGGTGCAGGTGGCATGGGTGGTATGATGTAAGCCCTAGCTTTCCCAAAAAATTAAAAGCCCCAAGCAATTGCTTGGGGCTTTTTTTGTTTGTTCAAATCGGATTACGTAACTTAAATTTTTTATTTTAATTCATCTATCATTTTTTACTATGTGGGAGTTTTTAGGCGATCGAAATGAGCTTTTAACTGTAGTTGAAGTCAATAAGTTTTTACTAACCATATTGCTCTGTGGAATTATTGGTGCAGAGCGGGAATACCGTTCTAAATCAGCTGGACTGAAAACCATGATTATGATTGGGTTGGGTTCTGCCCTATTTACCATTCTTTCTATAAAAATTGGGGTTGGAAGCCATGATCGTATCGCTTCTAATATTGTTACAGGAATTGGTTTTCTAGGGGCAGGTGTCATTTTCAAAGAAGATAATCGAGTTACAGGATTAACGACGGCCTGTGTTATATGGATCGTGGCCGCCATTGGGATGGCTGTAGGCTCAGGCTATTTTATCCAAGCCATTGGGGTAACCACCGTGGTATTAATCGCTTTATTGATTTTTCCTTATGTAGAAACTATCGCTGATCGAAAATTTACGAAAAGAAGCTATAGAATCATGAAAAAGTATCAAAAGCAAGATCTGGACCATTATGAACTAATATTCAAACAACATAAATTAAAGCCAAGTCGTGGTAAACATCATTTAGCCGATGGAGTCATTGTCGGGAATTGGGACGCTATTGGAAGCCCGCAAAATCACCATAAATTTGTAGAGGCCATGTTGCAAGATGAGAGTATCATCGCTTTTGATTTCTAGCCTAAATTCATCGTGTATTCACAAAAACTATTGTAAATTTGGATATGGCAAATGAACAAATTTCCGTATTCGATATTTTTAAAATTGGGGTAGGACCTTCGAGCTCCCATACACTTGGTCCATGGCGAGCCGCTCAGCAGTTTTTAAACAAATTAAGCACTGAAGCAGGGCTAGAAGCTGTAAAGCAGGTGAAGATTTTATTATATGGATCATTAGCCAAAACTGGTAAAGGTCACGGAACTGATATCGCAGTTCTTTTAGGTTTGGTCGGCGCTGACCCCGTTAGTTTCGATGTCAATGCCATTCAACCCACAATTGAGCAAATTAAAGCCAGTCAACGCTTAATGTTGAATAATCAACTGGCTATAGATTTTAGCTTTGAAGAAGATTTACTTTTCTTATTTCAGGAAAGTTTACCCTTCCACCCTAATGCAGTTACTTTTCAAGCCTTTTTACAGACAGGTAAAGCCATTTCTCAAACCTATTATTCGATAGGTGGAGGTTTCGTGGTAACCGAAAATCAAGAAGATTCAGAAAAGGAAATGGTGGATTTGCCTTTCCCAGTGGATAAAGCTAGTGATTTATGGCATTGGTGTATGAAAACAGGCTTAAAGGTGTCGGAAGTGGTGATGGAGAATGAATTAGCCTGGCGCAACGAAGCAGAGACAAAAGCAGGTATATTGAACCTTGTTCTAGTGATGAAAGAATGCACTTATAGGGGATGTCATACGGAAGGCTTTTTACCTGGAGGTTTACAGGTAGCTCGTCGTGCAGCTAAATTAAATCAAAGACTGTTGGCGGGTAAAAGCTATACGGATTACGCTTCTTGGATGGACGCTATTCGTTCTGGAGGTCAAGGATTTAACTATATTTTAGATTGGGTTTCTTGTTTTGCTTTAGCTGTAAACGAGGAAAATGCAGCTTTTGGACGGGTAGTAACGGCACCAACCAATGGCGCAGCAGGGGTTATACCAGCCGTTTTACAATATATGATTTGCTTTTGCGATGGCGATCAAGAGGATAAAATCATTCAATTTGTAGCTTGCGCCTCGGAAATTGGCAGTATTTTCAAAAAAGGAGCCACTATTTCAGCAGCTATGGGTGGCTGTCAAGCTGAAATTGGGGTTTCTTCGGCCATGGCTGCAGCAGCCCTAACCGAATGCTTAGGAGGCTCTCAGCGTCAAGTATTAATGGCTGCAGAAATTGCTATGGAGCATCATTTAGGTTTAACTTGTGATCCCATTGGTGGTTTAGTGCAAGTACCATGTATTGAAAGAAATACCATGGGGGCAATCAAAGCTATTACAGCGAGCCAACTTGCGCTACAAAGCAATCCGGATAAAGCCAAGGTTAGTTTAGATGCGGTGGTCAATACCATGTGGGAAACGGCCTTAGATATGAATTCTAAGTATAAAGAAACCTCTGATGGCGGTTTAGCTACCAATATTCCATTGAGTTTACCGGAATGTTAATTTGGGCAAAAGCTGATTAACCCAAGCGCGATGCATAGCTAAAGCATAATGTAAATTATCCGCTGCTAAGGGCTGTTCAAATTTATCTAAATCTCTAGTCAAGCTAGTGATATCGGTAAAACTAACCCCAAATTGGTTGCAAATGTGCTGTGCTAGGAGATTATAGGCATCAATTTCTTGAGCAATAAGCGTCCTATCACGATTGGATTGCGCTCCAAATGGCGTTTTACCCCAATCAGGAATGGACAATACATATACCGCTTGTTGATTACCTTGCGCAAAGCCTAAACTTTGTTCTAATAAATTTTGAAATTCCTTGGCATATTGTTCCTTAGGATAGCCTCTATATTGATTATTTACCCCAATAAGTAAAGTAACCAAATCAAAGTTAGCGGCCGGTTTAACTTCGGCAATAGCTTGTATCAGCTCATCTGTTGTCCATCCAGTCTTCGCTATGATTTGGGCTTCCTTCGTGACTACGCCTTGTTGACCTAAAGCTTCAGCGAGTAAATAGGGAAAAGCATGCGAAGCGATAACACCCTCACCTATGGTGTAAGAATCTCCTAAGGCTAAATAATTCATCATGTTTGAATTTGCATCTCAAAAAGTTGAACAATATGTTTTTTCACTTTAGCTTTTACTTCCTCGATGTCGAGGGGATGGCCTAATTCTTTCGCTAAGGAGGTAACCGCTTTATCATCGATACCACAAGGCACGATATTTCCAAAATATTCCAAATCTACATTGACATTAAATGCAAAACCATGCATCGTTACCCAGCGGCTACAACGAACCCCCATGGCACAGATTTTACGGGCACTAGCTTTATCGGCATCAATCCAAACTCCTGTATAACCTGGATATCTTCCGGCTTGAATACCATATTCGGCTAAGGTTAAAATAATAGCCTCTTCCAGCGTGCGTAAATAGAGATGTATATCGGTAAAGTAATTTTCTAAATCAAGGATGGGATAACCTACAATTTGACCTGGGCCATGGTAAGTAATATCTCCTCCTCTATTGATTTTGTAAAAAGTAGCCTGTTTCTCGGCTAAACCCTTTTCATCCAATAATAGATTTTCAGGAAGCCCACTTTTTCCCAATGTATAAACGTGCGGATGTTCACAAAATATCAAATAATTTGGCGTTGGAATCGTGGTATTTTCTGTTCGGTTTTTCATCTTCAGGTTTACGATTTCCTGAAAAACACTTTCCTGCCTATCCCAAGCCTCTTGATAATCTAATAAACCCCAATCAATAAAATTTGTTACTTTGTTTTTCATATCGCTAGCTAAATACCCCTATTCTACAACGTAAGCCAACATATAAGCCTCTGGAACTTGAAAATAATGCACTTGGAGTGTCCGTTGTCCTTCTGGTAGTTCTACCACCACTTGAAGCTCGCCTGCATCTTTCAATTTAAAGGGCTTAATATGAATATGTTGTTTAAATTCTATACCTTTTTTACCATACCATTTATAAACCGCCTCTTTTGCACACCAGCAGACATATAAACCCTGCGTATTATCCCCTACATTCTTTTGTGCCAATTCTAAATCGGATAAAAATTTATGCTTAATGCTTTTTATCTTATGCTTGATTAATTCAATATCAACCCCAACCTGCTTGCCCTCAGAAATAATTACAGCGGCATAATCATAGGAGTGACTTAAAGAAATGTGAAAATTACTATTAGGTAAAAAAGGTTTGCCATGTTCATCAATTTGGCAATCGATATAGTATTGTGTTTGGAGCATGGTTCTTAATAAAACACGCGTGCTCAACCAATGAAGCAGACGTTTTCCATGATTCAAGCTATTCATCATCTCTATTTCGTGCGCCTTCAATTGAAGACTAGAAACTAGATCGGTTTCGTTCTCTTCGATTTTCCAAAGTCCTAATCGACTCTGATTATCAATTTGTTTTTGAAAAACAAGTGGCATTATTCTAAAAAAATATAGGCAAAAGTACCTAAAAAATTTCTATTTTAGAACATGATGAAAGTGCCAGCCCATTCTAGAAAATTTTTCATAGCGAGTCTTATTGGACTTAGCTTAATTGGATTGTCGACGCTTTCCTATGCTACGAAAGATAATCCTGATGATCCTATAAGCCTGCTCCTTCAAAAATTAAAGGCTTGGACAAAGAAATCCAATATTGAGAAAGTCCATTTACACTTGGACAAAAGCCATTATAACGTGGGGGATCATATTTGGTTTAAAGCCATTGTTACAGAATTCGAAACACTGGCACCTACTCAGCAAAGTGAAGTGCTTTATGTAGATTTATATAATGAAAGGGATTCTCTTGAAAACAAAGCCATTTTAAAATTAACAAATGGAGTAGCTTGGGGTCAATTTTATTTAGCAGACGAATTAAATGAAGGTAATTATAGAATTAGAGCGTATACGAATTGGATGCGTAATGCAGGACCAGATTTTTATTTTTCAAAAAATATTAAAATAGGTTCTCCAGCAGCTGGACAGATTTTTGTACAAACGACTTATCGCTCTGAAATTTCTGGGCAGAAAGAAGTTTTAAACGCTCAACTCCAATTCAAAAACAGTCTTAATCAGAACCTGCCAAATCTCAAAGTTGCCTACCAATTAGTCTGGAAGGGCAAAAACCTAAGCAAAGGTAGTTCAAGCACCGATAATGAAGGAAGACTATCCATTAATATCCCTTCAGAATTAAAAGAGAGTTTTGATGTCGCACAGCTCCAGCTAAGCTTTGAACAATACAATCGAACCTTTAATCAAGTTTTACCTATTCAAGCTCCGAATGACTTTGTAGATGTTCTATTTTTTCCTGAAAGCGGACATTTAGTGGCTGGACATGTAAACCGTATTGCCTTTAAAGCCCTAAACGCTTTGGGCAAAGGAAAAGATGTCTCTGGAGAAATTCTAGACGAAACTGGAGCGCTTATCACCACATTTGAAAGTGCCCACTTAGGCATGGGTAGCTTTTTCTTACTTCCTGTTTTAGGCAAAAATTACAGCGCTAAAATAAAATTAGGTGAAAATCAATATAAAAGCTTTAGCCTACCTAAATTAGAGGAGAATGGCTATATTTTGCAGGTTACTAATGCGAATGTTCGAGTTTTACTTAGCGAATCTATGTTAGGCAAAGGGAAACTGACGCTTTTAGTTCATCAAAATGGAAGAGAATTCTTTTCTAGCCCTATTCCAAATGATAAAATCGTTGCTCAAATCAGCTTAGCCACAGAAGATATGATTTCTGGAATTTCTACAATTAGTCTTTTAAATGAAGATTTAATACCGGTGGCGGAAAGACTGGTCTTTGTAGAAAATGAACTGGACTTTATGGACATAAATGCGAAGAATTTAAAGTCTAATTACCTTAAAAAGGAAAAAGTAGATTTAAATTTTTCAGCCCAAATGAAGCAGGGTTTGACCGACGGCACCTTCTCCGTGGCTGTTACGAATACTTTAAATTACTTACCAGATAGCCTAAATGAATCCCATATTTATAGTAGTTTATTATTAGAGTCGGACATTAAAGGATTAGTAGAGCAGCCCAATTACTACTTTCAAAAGGAAAATGCACTACGAATAAAAGCATTAGACCACTTGCTACTTACACAAGGTTGGAGAAAAATTGACTGGCAATCTTTAAAATTAGGCAATGACATAAACAGCCATTTTGCGGTAGAAAAAGATCTCAAAGTGGAAGGTTTGGTACAACCTAGTGGATTAAAACCTGTAGCTAATGCTCGAGTTATTTTGATGACTAATTTAGCCGCACTTGGACTTGATACCTTAACGAATGCCAAAGGGGAATTTATTTTTGACCGTTTACATCATCAGGATAGCACCACCTTTTTGTTTCAAGCTAAAAATGCGGCCAATTCACCTATTGAAGGACTTAGCATAAAACCACAATTCGAAATAGATAAATTAAGCCAAGCGGAAATTTTGGAAAAAACCTTGAATTTTCAATCTTGGGAAAAAATTTTAGAAAGAAAAAGTGGTATTTCCATTGATCAAGAAGCCCCAAGTAGTTTAAAGGGCAGTATTCGTTTAAAAACAGTAAATATTAATAAAGCAGTAGAAAACAAAGCCGTTATTCTACGCTCATCGAATTTAAACGGGGTGGGTAAAGCTGATATTATCATTACAGCAAAAGAAGTAAGTCCAAGTCAAACTTTAGGTGATGTTATAATAGCTCGTGCGGGTAGCTTAATAGCCCCTACGCCGAATATCAATGATCAGCCTGCCATGCCTATGCTTATTGTAGATGGGATGCCTTTTGAATACAATCCCTATTATGCCCCATCAATAAATCGTTATAAACAAATCTGGGACTCTACCATGCCAAATTTAGCGTCGATAGAGATTTTAAAAAGTCCGATGTACCTTTCTATGTATGGGTCTAGAGCAGCTAATGGCGTTATCATCGTTAATACAAGGACGGGAGATGATTTTGAGGAGGAGCGCATGTCTAAATCTACTATTCAAAAATATTTAGCCAGAGGCTTTCACATACCAAAGCAATTTTATCAATCGAATATAGAAGCCTCGGATTCAAACGCTAAATTACCCGACAATCGCATTACGGTGTATTGGAATCCTTCTGTCGTTTCGGACCAAGCTGGAAATTTTAGTTTTAGTTATGTAAACCCAGATCAAGCTGGCAGCTATAGAATGGTCATTGAAGGCATTAATTTAAATGGAGAAATCCTGAGAAAAGTATATTATTACCGTGTGGATTAATTATAAAACAATAAAAAATAAAACATGAATACCCTCCAAATTACTTTAAAAGATAAATTAGCGATTATACGTTTAAACCGTCCAAAATCAAATGCCATTAATTTGGAGATGATACAAGATTTAAAACAGTGTTTCGAAAACTTGGAAGCAGACCCTCAGGTTGGAGCCGTGATTTTAACTGGACAAGGCCACTTTTTTTCAGCTGGATTAGACCTAATTGCTTTATATCAATTAAATAAAGTTGAAACAGAACAGTTTTGGCATCACTTTTTGAGTTTATCCGCGCAATTAACAGCTTTTAAAAAGCCGATGATTGCTGCGATTAATGGTTATAGCCCTGCCGGCGGATGTGTTTTAGCTTTAGCATGCGATGCTCGTATAATGGCAGAAGGAAATTATGTGATTGGTTTAAATGAAGTACCTGTAGGCATCATTGTTCCCAATAGTATTTTCCAAGTTTACGCCTATTGGATTGGTAAAGCCCAAGCATCCAGAGCATTATTAGAAGGAAAACTTTTTAATCCATCAGAGGCATTAGCGGCAGGTTTAATTGACGAGATCGTTGATCAAGACCGAATTTTAACACAAGCAGAAAAATTAGCACGCAAATATATGGCCTTTGAACCCAATACTTGGCAACAAAGCAAGCTCAATGTAAGAAGAGAGTTAATTGAAATAACACGTGCTGATCATCGGGAAGACCTTCAAAAAATGCTTGAACAATGGTGGTCAGATAGCACTCAAGCTATCGTAAAAAACATTATTGATAGCTTACAACAAAAGAAAAATTAATTTAAAACCATTTGGAAATTATGCAGACAAATTATACACAACCCATGCTTAGAGATGATGCTTTTAAGGGTAAAACGATAGTGGTTACTGGAGGCGGAACAGGTTTAGGAAAAGCCATGGCTACTTATTTCTCTAAGCTTGGGGCCAATTTGGTGATTACAAGTAGAAAACTGGAGGTATTAGAGAAAACGGCAGCAGAAATGCAAGCAGAAACTGGAAATCCGGTTTTAGCTTTAGCCTGCGATGTTAGGGATATTCAGCAGGTAGAAGAAATTTATCAAAAATGTATCAGTCAATTTGGTCAAGTAGATGTCTTAGTTAATAATGCTGCGGGTAATTTCATTTCCCCAACGGAAAGATTATCGGCCAATGCTTTTTCTAGTATAATTGATATCGTTTTAAAAGGTACAGTGAATTGCACCTTGACCTTTGGAAAGGCTTGGATAAAAGCCAAACAACCCGCGACTGTACTAAATATTATAACCACCTATGCCTTTACTGGATCAGGCTATGTAGTGCCATCAGCTTGCGCAAAAGGCGGTGTATTAGCTTTGACTAGATCACTGGCCGTAGAATGGGGTAAATATGGTATTCGCACGAATGCTATAGCTCCAGGACCTTTTCCAACGAAAGGTGCTTGGGACAGACTATTGCCTGGTGATTTAGCTGAAAAATTTGATTTCAAAAAAAGAATTCCACTTAAGCGAGTTGGAGAAAAACAAGAATTAGCAAATTTAGCGGCTTATTTAATTTCAGATTTTGCGGCTTATATCAACGGTGAAATCATCAGTATCGATGGAGGAGAATGGTTACAAGGCGCTGGACAAATGAATGGTTTGGAAGCTATACCTTCTGAAATGTGGGACATGTTAGAAGCCATGACTCGCTCGGCAAAATAAGTAATGGAAAGCGTCATCTATCAAAATTATTACTTTCGTTTAAGTTAAAAAATTAAAAGCGGAGTTAATTATGATAGACTTAAGTGATTTATAAACTGTTATTTAGAAATCAACCTTAATTTAACTATTATGAAAACTAAACTCTCCCAACTCGTCCTAATTATAGGAGTATTACTCGCTTCCTCGACTGTGGGAAGTGCACACTTTATAATAGATCCTCCGGTCTTAAAAATTCTAAAAAAGCTAGATACTTATGTAAAAACTAATCCAGCGGAAAAGGTACATATCCATCTAGACAAGCCTTATTATGCGGCAGGAGAAAACATCTGGTTTAAAGCTTATGTGTTGAATACCCAAACCGCTACCAGTTCTAATTTGAGCCAAATTTTATATGTAGATCTTCTGAATGAACAAGGTCATTTATTTAAACAGGCCCGAGTAGCTTTAACCAAAGGCTTAGGCTGGGCAGATTTTGTGTTGCCAGATTCTTTAGAAGAGGGAAATTACAGAATTCGAGCTTATACGAATTGGATGAAAAATGTGGGAAATGAGTTTTACTTTGATAAAGTCCTAAAAATAGGAAGCTCTTGGGCTAACGCTTTAAATATTACAACGTCGTTAAACGCTGACGCTAATGATAAAATAGTTGATGTCACTTTACAATTCCAATTAAAGGATGGAAATCCAGTTTCAGAACAGCGATTTAGTTATGAAATTTTAGAAGCCGAAAAAACCATTTCAAGTCAAACTGGGAAAACGGATGAAAGCGGCAAAGCCCTCATAAACTTAAAGGACATAGATTTTAAAAATGGGCTTCCTAAATCCTTATTGATTAGCTCAATTATTGATCAAAAGAAAACTTCAAAATATATTCCTTTAATCCCAAATTTAAATCAAATTGACCTTCAGTTTTTTCCTGAGGGTGGAAACTTTGTCAATGGAATACCTAATCGTGTAGCCTTTAAAGCCATCAATATTTTTGGCCGAGGTATGGCTACGGAGGGTAAGATTATAGATAATGAAGGGAATGAGGTGGCCGAATTTAAAAGTAATGCTTTAGGCATGGGCAGTGTTTATCTCTTACCGCAAGCCAACAAAAGTTATAAAGCTGTTTTAGGGAATGACAATGATACAGCGAGTTTTGATTTACCTCAAGCCACTTCAAATGGTTATACACTCCATGTAAATAATGAATCGGCAGCTAAAATTTCAGTTAAAGTAGATTTTAGTCCAGCCTTAATTCGTCAAGACAGTTTAAGTTTGATTCTGCATCAAGATGGTTATATTGCTTATTCCAGTCAAATCTCTATGCAAAAAAGTTCGGCTTTATTAAGCTTACCTAAAGCAGATTTACCTTCAGGAGTTTACACCTTGACTTTATTTAATCCACAAGAAATAGCTGTTGCGGAAAGAATTTTATTTGTGCATAGTGAGCTCGATAAAATTAAAATTGAATCGATGAACCTGAATAAAAGTTATCAAAAAAGAGGGGAAATGGATTTAGTTTTTAAAGGTCAAACTTTAGATAGCCAAATTTTGAGTAATTATTCTGTATCTGTAACCCATACCGCTAGTGTTACGCCAGATGAAGAAAATGAAACGCATATTTTAACAAGCTTATTGTTAAAAGGTGATTTAAAGGGCTATATTGAAAACCCGAATAGATATTTTTTTAATACAGATATTCAAACAATCAGAGATTTAGATCATTTGATGTTAACGCAAGGATGGAGAAAAATAAATTGGGAACAAGTAATTACAGAAAACTATCCGCAGCCTACTTATTCTTCTCAAGCTAGTTTACCTATTTCTGGAACGGTAACCAATCTTTATAGCAAACCTTTAGCGAAGATGAAAGTATCTATTTTTAATCCCGCAGCTGGGTTTCAACCTTTAGATGCTTTGACGGATGAAAATGGGCGCTTTAGTTTTGATAATTTCATTTACTTAGATAGCGTTAGCTTTTTTGTTAATGCTGTAAGAAGAAATAATGCAACGGATTTAATCATTAAAATAGATAGTTTAAAAGTATTTGATCCACCCAAATTTAGTCACTTAAATGACTATAGTTTAAATGTTAATGAAGATTTAAAATCTTATTTGGCTGCTAATGACGCCTATTTTGCAGAAATTCAAAAACAAGGTAATTTAAATGGGATAATCAATTTGAAGGCCATAGAAATTAAGGGTAAAAAACCTATAAAAGATGAGTCTTTCTACAAATCATTTCACGGTATTAGAAGACCTGATATTGTGATAGACGCAAAAGAGTTAGGCTATACAAATGATGTTAAAAACGCTATTTTAGCAAGATATAATCCATCAGCGGCTCTATTTGCTACGACATCAGGAAGTTCTGGTGGTTTATTATATGTAGTTGATGGAATGATCAGCGACTTTATTCCTGATATACAACAAATTGCACTCATAGAAATTATTAAACCAATAAGTTCATTCACAGCCCTATATGGTTCAAGAGGAGGAAATGGCGTGGTATTAATTACAACAAGAAACGGTTCTGATTCAGTGGGAAAAGCTACAAATTTTGTACAATTTAATCCTCCAGGGCTTAGCATAGCAAGAGAGTTTTATTCGCCGAAATATACCATGGCTTCGAATACAGCTGGGAAAGATTTAAGAAAAACCGTGTATTGGAATCCTAATGTGCTTTCTGATAAAGATGGTCGATTTGGTTTTAATTACTTTAATACAGATGAGCCAGGCACCTATAGAATGGTTATTGAAGGAATTTCTGAAACTGGTCAATTAGCCAGACAAGTGTTTACCTATGAAGTAAATTAAAGGGAATGCCCATTGATTTTATACAAAAATCACTTGGGTTGCTCCATAACCAAATTTCTCTTTTCTGGCATCAGAAAAGGTTCTTACTTGTTTATGTTGGCTAAGACGTTTATGAATATGATGTCTTAAGGTTCCATTGCCAATTCCATGAATAAATATGATACTTGGCATTTGATTGACAATGGCAGCGTCTAGGTTCTTTTCAAAAGCATTGATTTGAATTTGGAGCATTTCAGTAGGATCAAGAAATTGAAAATCATCCCTTAACTGTTCTATATGTAAATCAACTTCTGTATCAGGCTTTGGGATGCTACGCGTGGATACTTCTTGCGTGAAGAAACTCTCTTTAAGTTTTTTGGGATCAATTTGAATCTTCGGTTCTTCTAAAGGAAATAGAAAAGCAAATTGATTACTCAAAGATAGTTTTTTCTTTTCCATATGGAAATCTGAGGCTTTGAATTTCTTAGCGTATTTTAAGGGTTCTTGCCATAAATGAGAATGTCCATTAAAATATAAAATTTGAAGTTTAAGGCTTGGCCATTTTTCCAAATTCATCATATTTTCCTCATAGATGGGAACTAAAGTTTGCGGTGGAATACTCCCTGACATTTCGGCTTTAGTCTCGCCCTTTAGGTCGGTATAAAAAACAAAGAGCAATTGACTTTTTGTGCAGTTCTCTATATAAAAAATATAATCGGTATCTGATTTGTCTTTTGGAATAATAGCTAAGCGAATACCGAGTTCAGGCAGGGCTGCAAATTGGTCAATTTTATGCACATGAGTTTGGGCATCAATTTTAACAGGCTCATTAGATTGACCACTTTGCCCATAAACATAAGTGAGATTATTAATACCTACAGGGATTTCAAAGCCATCACTATCCGTTACGCCAACGAGTTGGGCATCTATGATGCGGGTAATATATCCTTCCCTTTTTTCATCTACAAAACGTACAAAATCGCCTAATTTAAACTTCATTACCAACGAATTAAGGCACTTGCCCATGTAAATCCTGAACCAAAAGCAGCTAAACAAACAAGGTCACCTGATTTTATTCTACCCTCTTCCCATGCTTCACTCAAGGCAATAGGGACAGATGCTGCCGTAGTATTACCATATTTTTGAATATTATTAAATACCTTTTCATCAGGCAATTTTAATAATTGCTGTACATATTGGCTAATCCTCAAATTCGCTTGATGTGGCACTAATAAGTCGATATCCGCAGCTGATAATTGATTGGCCTGTAAGGCTTCATTAATAACTTCTGGGAACTTGACAACCGCCTTTTTAAAAACTGCTGGACCGTCCATATAAGGTAAAATACTTTCTGAATCCACGAGTTCATGCGTTAAAAACAAGCCGCCTAATCCATTTTCTTGAAAAGGGGGTTTGCCTCCTACCCATTTATTTGCATGGGAGCCAGGATATTGCATAGCTAGGATTTCGGCATCTTCGCCGTTGCTATGTAAATGCGTACTTAAAATACCCTGTTCTGGACTATCACTGGCTTGCAAGACTACCGCCCCTGCTCCATCTCCAAAAATTACAGAAATATTTCTACTTCGAGTTTGAAAGTCCATGGCAAAAGAATGCTTTTCACTACCAACCACCAAGATATTTTTATACATACCGGTCTTGATAAATTGATCGGCCACAGATAAAGCGTACACAAAACCAGAACATTGATTTCTAATATCTAAAGCTCCAATTTCTTTCATTTTCATCTCTCGCTGTAAAATTACCCCACAACCGGGAAAATAGTAGTCGGGGCTTAAAGTCGCAAAAATGATAAAATCTATATCTTGTGCAGTGATACCGGCACGCTCTATAGCGATTTTAGAAGCCTCTATGCCCATCGTTGTGGTGGTTTCGCCAAATCTATCAGCAAATCTTCTTTCTTTGATTCCAGTACGCTCTTGAATCCATGCATCATTGGTATCCATTAGCTTGGCTAAATCATCATTGGTATATATATTTTTTGGCACATAGTGCCCAATTCCGGCAATTTTAGATCGCATACTCTAAGTTTTTGACTAACAAAGTTAGCTTTTTATTTGAGTTTGATTTTATTGTGCTTTTATAAATAGTTAGTTTTGTATTATGGCTACGGAAACAAAAGAGGAAACTTTTACGCTCGAAGAGATCTTAACTTCACTTAAAACGATACATCGATTAATCCTGTGGAATGATGATGTAAACACTTTTGAACATGTCATTTGGTGCTTAATGAACTATTTGGATTATAGTGAAACCCAAGCCGAAAAAATAGCTTGGGAAGTTCACAATAAGGGTAAATGCGCCATCCTAGAAGGTTCCTTCACAGAAATGGAGGTTTATAGAAAAATCTTCAAATCAGAAGGTCTAGAAGTTACCGTAGAATAGTTTAGAGGCCTTTAAAATAAGTTAGTAATGATTCTTGCGTGCTCATTGTTTTATCTTTAGCATACCAGCCATGTAGCTTTTCGGCCAGCTCAGGCATCACTACCCCCTCAGTTTTCCACTCCTGAAGTAAGTCTTGTAAAATTTGAGGTCTTGGGCCCCATTTTTCTGCAAGAAGTTCTCCGCTTTCATTTAATACGAGTAATACCGGAATAGATCTTCCGCCATTGGTTAAATGAGCATCGATCAAACTCGTATCTTCATCTCTTAACACTAATTTAAGCGATAGTTTTTCAGGATTCAATTCCACAATCTTATGTATAACCGGCACGATTTGAGCGGCATCACCACACCAGCCTTCTGAGATCACCAAAAATTGTAATGGACTTTTTACTTGGCTTGCCCAAGCCTGAATATCAGTGGTTAACTCTGCCGTTTTCTCTACCCTATTCATGCGTTGCAAATTCATCTTTGTATAATGCAACATGTCCTCACTGTGATCATTTCCAGTGGTTTTATGATTTTCTAACAAATCAATAATTAATTGTTTATAGGCGCCGTAGCTAAGTCCCTTTTGAAAAAACGAAGAATAATTTGACATAAAACAGTTGTAATAAAATGGTTACCGCTCCCTTTTTTAAACCCTCAAACCCGAAATTTGGCTCTTTAATAATTTTTAACCAAAAGTATTTGATATGATGAAGAACGTTGTAAGCTACAAATTTCTAGTATTTATTCTAACCTTAAGTTTGTTTACTGTAAAACTTTTTGCCCAAACTTCAGGTTCCACTAAAATTACTGGAAAAATCATTGACGCTGAAACGAAAGAAGGGATTCCATTTGCTTCGGCTATTTTATTAGATAAAAAAACCCAAGCTATGGTAAAAGCTATCCAATCGGATTTAGATGGAAATTTTATGATAGCGCAAGTGGGACCTGGATTATATACTTTTAAAGCGAGTTATATAGGCTTTGAAACTATCGTTAAAGATTCTCTAGTGATCGGTGCAGCTCAAACAGAAGTAAAACTAGGTGATTTCCGCATGAAAGCCTCGGGCGCGCAAGTGTTACAAGAAGTTTCGGTTACAGCTCCTCGCCCAACCATGCAATTAGGTATTGACAAAAAAATATTCTCTGTGGAACAAAGTTTGGTTAGTGAAGGGGGATCTGCGGCCGATGTGTTACAAAACGTACCTTCTATCCAAACCGATATGGATGGAAGTGTAAGTTTAAGAGGTAGTTCTGGCGTGCGCGTATTAATTGATGGAAAGCCTTCGCTGATAGCTGGTGGAAACATTGCGCAAATTCTGCAATCTATTCCAGCTTCATCCATTGAGTCTGTAGAAGTAATTACCAATCCGTCTGCTAAATATGATGCCGAAGGTCAATCCGGTATTATTAATATCGTTTTGAAAAAAAATAAAAAGCTAGGCTTTAATGGTTCCGCTTCGATAACTGCTGGAATTAGAGAAAATTACAATGGCAATACCAATCTTAGCTTTCAAAACAAAAACATAAATTTATTTGGAAACTATAGCTATCGAGAAGGGAATAGAATTGGGGATGGATCAAATAGTATTGCCTATTTAGGTAATTCAAACAGCACTGCATTTGCAGATCAAATAAACGACTCCCGCTCTCAGGATAGGGGTCACAATGTAAAAGCTGGATTAGATTATTTTCTTGCTGAAAAATCAGTAATTAGCTTTTCTGGCGGTTTTAATATCCGGAATAATGATAGAACAGAAGGTCTAAATATTGGTCAATATGATCTAAGCAGAAGTCCACTTCAATTAAGTGATCGATTAAACAATAATTTTGGCAAGGGAAATTCTTATGATTTGAATTTAGATTTTACACAAAAATTTAAAAATCCTAGGGAAGAGTTAAGCTTAAGTGTAAATTTCTCAGAAGGTACCAACGATAATAATCAAAGCTATGGAACCCGTATCTTTTTTGATCAGGGAGCCAATATTAATCCAATCTCTAATTTGCAGCAAATCAACGGAAGTGGAAACAATTTAAACTTTAATTCGCAAATTGATTATGTTAAACCAATTGGCAAGTCTGGGAAAATTGAAGCAGGCTTTAGAAGTCAGAATAGAATTTCAGATAATTTAACTTTAGCTAATCAACAGGCATTTGGGACAAATGATTTTAATTTTTTACCCGCCCTAAGTAATGAATTTAATAGCATAGACCGAGTTAATGCAGCTTACTTCAATTATCAAAATCAAATCAACAATTTTGGTTATCAAATTGGCTTACGTTTAGAGGATGCTGAATTAGAAACCAAGTTGGGAACCTTTGATGCCCTTAAAAATCAAACTTTCACGCCAGGCCGAGTAGCTTACACTCGATTATATCCAAGTGTATATTTGAGTCAAAAATTAGAAAATGATCAGCAATTACAATTAAACTATAGCCGTAGAGTAAATAGACCAAGAGGTTGGGATACAAACCCCTTTTTGAATGTGTCTGACCCTTTGAATTATAGTCAAGGTAATGCGAATTTGAGACCTGAAGATGTACATGCCTTTGAGTTTGGATACAGCAAATATTGGAGAACATTTTCTTTAGTATCCTCCATTTACTATCGTCAAACTAATGATGTGATTCAAAGAATTAGAACAGAGCCTGATGAAAATGGAATTACTTTAACTAGACCGCAAAACTTAACTCGAAATACCTCCAGTGGTTTAGAATTAATTGGTCGATTTGATATTTCCAAAATGTGGAACTTCACCACCAATTTTAATTTTTATCAAAGTCGTATACAAGGTGTTCCAACATTTGGAATCGTAGAAAATGCAGGCTTTAGCTGGAATGCGAATATGACCCATAATTTGATTTTAAAGAATGGACTAAACTTCCAATTAAAAGGGGATTACAGAGCGCCAGAGGTGATGGCACAAGGCAAAAGAAAAGCGATGTATAGCTTTGATGCGGGCGCTAAATATGATTTCTCCAATAAGCGATCAAGCTTGAGTTTAAACATTAGGGACGTATTTGGAACCAGAAGATGGAGAAGTACCACAAATGGATTATATTCGTTAGTTGAAAATAGTAGAAGAATGCAGGGTACTATGGCTAATTTGACCTTCTCTTATCGTTTTGGCCAAAACACCTTTAATTTTAAAAAGAATAAAAAACAAGATGATCAAAGCTCTCGCTCAGAGGAAGAGTTCTAAACTTTTTCTGATCCTTCTTTTCTGTCTAAATGGCTTATTTAGCTTTGCTCAGCAGACCAGTACTAAAACGGGTTCTATTTCGGGTAAACTGATAGAGGAAGAAAACGGTCAGACTATTCCCTTTGCAGGTATTGCTTTGTATTTAAATAATAGCGAACAAGCTACACGAGTTACCCAGTCCGACGAACTGGGTAACTTTAAAATAAATGTATTAACCACGGGTATTTATAAAATAAAGATCTCTATGCTGGGATATAGCACCCTGTATGTGAAAGATATTATCATTAGCCCGAATGATTTAGATAAAAACTTAGGTCAACTCAAATTGAGCTCTGAAACTAATGCTTTATCTGAAGTCACTATTACCGCTCCTAAACCCCTCTTGGAATTTGGAGCCGATCAAATCACCTATAATGTAGGAGAATCCATATTAGCCGAAGGAAGTACCGCTACTGATATTTTAAAAAGTGTACCCATGGTGCAAGTAGATATCGACGGTAATGCAACGATAGCAGGCAAAAGAAGTACGCGTATTTTTATTGATGGGAAACCTTCTGAATATATTAGCGCCAATATTGCCGATTTACTCAATGTTTTACCTTCAGATGCTATTGAAAAAATAGAGGTTTTAACTAATCCACCAGCTCGATACTCTGGGGACGGGGAAGGTATTTTAAATATCGTATTAAAGAAAGGGTATAAAGTTGGTTTTAATGGAAACTTTGGAAGTACAGTGGGTACGCAAGGCAATTACAACAATAACCTTAATGCTTCGTACAAAGGCAAAAAATTTAGCTTAAATGGAGGTGCAGCATTCCGACACACGCTAACTAAAAATAGCTCGGAGAACTATCGTACAAACCTATTTCCTGACACCACTTTTTATTATAATCAGTTTAATTCGGGAACAAATTTAGGAAATGGTGGAAATGGACGAATAGGTTTTGATTGGGATATAAATTCGGCACAAAGCCTCAGGTTTTCGAGTAATTTGAATGTAAATGCAGGTGACTCTAAATCTCAAAATCAATTCCACTATATCGATAATCAATTGAATACAGTTCGATTAAGAAATCAAGAGAATTTAGGTGATGCTCAAAATCGGAATATAGTTTTCAATTTGGATTATAGAATTAAAACGGATAGCCTTGGTGGCAAGTTCAATTTAAGTTTGAGCTATAATAACAACAACAATCTTAATCAAAGGAGTTTTGAGCGATATTTTACGCTTCCTAACCATTTAAATCCTACCCTACAACAAAATGAAACAGAAGTTTTTAATCGTGGCCTTACTTTTAACCTAGACTACGACAAACCTTTATTCAACAAAAGAGATTTATTAGAAGTAGGTGCAGCTGTAAATATTCGTAATAATCAAAATAATCAGGATGTACAAAATTTTGACTTTAAGCAACAGTATTATATTCAAAATATCGCTTTGAGTAATGACTTTTTATACCAGGAAAATATTTCTGCCTTATATGGTTCATATACCTATAAAGCCAAAGGATGGAGTATAAAGTCGGGGCTGAGAGCTGAATTAACGGATATCCAGATGGAATTAAGCACACAAAGCATAGTTCCTGTAGATCCTTATTTTAGCTTCTTCCCAAGTTTAAGCATTAACAAGCTTATTAAAAACCGTTATAATATTGGGGCTAGCTTTAGTGTACGCGTGAATAGACCTCGAGAAAACACCTTAAATCCACAGATCAATAATGCGGACACCCTCAATATTTCCTATGGTAATCCAAATTTAGAGCCCGCCTACACGCAACAATATAGTTTACATTTTTGGGTATTTGGAGATAAATGGTCGTTTAATCCTCGACTCTCCTACTCTCAAAGCTCTGGCGTTATTGAACGCTTTAAAAGAGTGCTACCCTCAGGGGTTTCGGAGAGTACTTTTGAAAATGTTGGAAATAACACTTCCTTAACCTTATTATTGAACGGAAATTACAAGCCAAATGCGCAAGTTGCGCTCAATGGAAATATAAATTTATTCCAAACCACCTATAACTCTTCTATCAATTCCAACCTAAATCGAAATGGTTTTGGAATGCGTGCTAACTTAGGCTTTTCTTTACAACTTAAAAATAAAACTTCCTTTGAATCTCAGCTGAATTATGCCAATACGCCAAATGCGCAAGGTCGAAATAGAGGCTTTATCAATACCAGTTTTGGGGCTAGAAAAATTCTCTATCAAAATAAGTTGATGGTTAGAATTAGCACCACTGACCCTTTTGGAAGAAGTAAAACGAGCAGTGTAAACCAAGGTCTTAACTTTATTGCAGAGAATTTTGCCTATACGAATTCTCAAAACTTTTTACTGACTTTAAACTATAGATTTTCAAAAATTAAGTCTACTAAACCTAGCGTTCCGCTACCTCCTAAAAAATCTTAATTTTTTATATCTTTACTGTATGTTTAATCTAAGTAAAACAAACTCCATAGCTAACACATATGTAGCCGAGTTAAGAGACATTGAGATTCAAAAAGATCCGATGCGTTTTAGAAATAACCTGAAACGTTTAGGTATTTATTTCGCTCATGAAATCAGTAAAACACTGGCTTATGTTGAGAAAGAAACCCAAACTCCTCTTGGGCTTTCAACAAGTCATGTTTTGGAAGGTCAACCTGTTATTGCTACCATTTTAAGAGCCGGTTTACCCTTTCAACAAGGCTTTTTAGATGTATTTGATCGTGCGGAATGTGCTTTCATTACGGCTTATAGAAACACCAAAAAAAATGGGGAGTTTAATATTCAAATGGAACATATTTCTGCGCCAAGCTTAGACGATAAAACGGTTATACTCGCAGATCCTATGTTGGCTACTGGACAAAGTATGGTGCTTTGCGCGAAGGAACTGATTGCTGATTATAAAATAAAAGAGCTTCATATCTGTTCGGCAATTGCAAGTATGGAAGGTGTAAACCAAGTAAAAGCTCATTTACCGAAAGCCAAATTATGGTTAGGCGCTATTGATGAAGAGATGACCAGCAAATCCTATATCGTTCCTGGTTTAGGCGATGCAGGCGACCTTGCTTTTGGTGCTAAATCCTAATTGGTTTTAAAATTAAACATGGTAAAACATATCTTTTTTGATTTAGATCATACGCTATGGGATTTTGATCGTAATTCGCAAGAGACACTCCTTGAGCTCTATGAAAAACATCAACTTTACACTTTAGGATTAAGATCCCCTGATGAGTTTATTGAAAGATATACGGAAAACAACCACTTATTATGGGCGCAATACCATAGAGGTGAAATAACCAAAGTTAAATTGCGTGAACAAAGGTTCAGAAAAACTTTTTTAGAGCTAGGCCTTCATCCAAATGATATACCAGATAGCTTTGAGACCGAATACGTTTTACTAAGCCCAACGAAAACCAATTTATTTGAACATGCGGAGCATACGCTTAGTTATTTATCGAAAGATTATGATTTGCATATTATCTCCAATGGCTTTAAAGAACCTACCTTAACCAAAATGGAGGTTTCGAATTTAAATCCTTATTTTAAAAACATTATCATTTCGGAGGATGTCGGCGTTAATAAGCCTCATCCCGAAATCTTTCAATTTGCTTTAGACAAAGCTGAAGCCAAAGTGAACGAAAGTATTATGATTGGAGACAGTATAGAAGCCGATATCAGAGGGGCTCAATCGTTTGGTTTACAGGCTATTTATTTTAATCCACAAAAAATTCCAAGCCCACAAGATGTAAAGTGGCAAATTCATAACCTAAAAGAACTTCTAGATCATTTTTAACTCAGCCTATTCCCATTCATGAAACTTCCAGTTATTAAAGGCTTTAACGAGGATGCTTTTATAAAGTATTTCAAGAACACGGGCATGCTCATGCTTGGGAAAGTAGGGAGTTTAGGTATTAAAATGATTAGCAGCATCTTAATTGCTAATCATTTATTTCGGCATGACAATGGTGTCTTAAACGGCTCTTATTCCTTTGTATTTTTGTTTGCAGCTATTGCTAGTTTAGGATTAGATGCTTTTATTGTAAAAGAACTCCATGAATTCCCTGAAAAACGGGATAAAATTTTAGGAACAGCCTTTCGATTAAAAGTAATTGCCGGAATCTTATGTGTTCCTATTATCTATTTAGTTTGGCAAATATTCCCTTTGAATGGGATACCCTATAAATTTGTATTCCTATTATCCTTCATTGGACTATTTCAATCTTTCACCGTAATTGAATCTTATTTTCAGTCTGAAGTTAAGTCCAAATACATCATGCAAGTTCAGATTATAGGGAACTTGCTATCAGCAGCCATAAAAATTGCCTTAATTTATATTTGGCAAGCTGAAGTTTATGCCTTTGTTGCGGCTTTATTATTTGATGTTGTGCTTATTTCTGTTGGTTATATTTTAGTTTATAATCGTAAAGGAAGAAGCTTTTGGAATTGGTCCTATGAAAAAGCACTAGCTAAAAAGTTATTAAATAATTCTTGGCCCCTAATCATTTCTGGATTAATGGTGGCTATTTACATGA
This sequence comes from uncultured Pedobacter sp., assembly GCA_964592575.1. GTDB lineage: Bacteria > Bacteroidota > Bacteroidia > Sphingobacteriales > Sphingobacteriaceae > Pedobacter. Next base: position 13,161 of record CAZQFF010000006.1, on the reverse strand, counting down.
AAATAGACTCCTTAATGCTTATTTATATTTTAGGCGAAGAGAAAGGCGCTATTGAAGCAGGAGCTTACTCGACAGTGGTCATGTTTAGCGAAGCCTTAAACTTTGTTCCTGTCGTTATTGTTTCCTCTTTATTCCCAGCTATTTTAAATGCACGCAGAGATGATCCTGTTCGCTATAAAACTCGACTGCAGAACTTATTTGATTTGATGGTTTGCCTTAGTTTAGCCTTTGCCATCCTCATTAATATATTAGCTCCTTATATTTACAGTTGGTTCAAGCCTGAATATAGTTATGCTTCTTCGGCTTTAGTAGTGCATGTTTGGGGAAGTTTATTTGTGTTTTTAGGCGTAGCGAGTTCGCAGTTGTTAATTACAGAAGGTTGGAGTAGATTAACCTTTTTAAGAACAGGTACGGGTGCTTTAGTGAATATCATTTTAAATCTTTTATGGATTCCTAAATATGGTATTATAGGTACTTCTTTAGCCACTGTAATTGCTTATTTCTGCTCCACATTTTTCATATTATTAGTACCTAAAACCAGAATGCACGCTGTAATGATGCTAAAATCCTTATTTTTAATTACGCTAATCCAAAAAATAAAAAAATAGTGAACAAATTAATTGCCTTAGGAAAAATATTAATACAACCTAAAAGACTTTATGCCCTATTATCTTTTAATCAAAAGGGTTATTTGAAGTCAGTGGGTTGGTGGGAAGCTTTTGATAAAAAACAGGCCATTGGAAAAAATGGAGAACCTATTCCTTGGGTGACATATAGCTTTATTGATTTCATAAGTTCAAGACTGCATAAGGAAATGAAGTTATTTGAATATGGTTCCGGTAATTCCACCTTGTTCTATGCCAAACATGTCCAACAAGTGATGTCAGTGGAACACGATAAGAATTGGTTCGATAAAATCATTGAAGAAAAAGCGCCTAATTCTAATCTTTATTATGAAGAATTAAAGCCCAACGGGGCATATGCTAAAAAGTCAATAGATTTATCTATCCTATTTGATATCATTATCGTGGATGGAAGAGATCGAGTGAGTTGCTGTAAGCATGCGGTTTCGGCTCTAAATGAATCTGGTGTTATCGTGTTAGATGATTCAGAAAGACAGGAATATGAAGAGGCTAAATCATTTTTAAAAGATAAAGGGTTCAAAGAAATTTCTTTTTCTGGTATATCGCCAGGTCTCTTTTATGAAAAAGCGACCAGTGTATTCTATCGTACGCCCAATTGTTTAAACCTATAATTACCATTCATATATTTTATCATTCATGCAAAATCTCGCCCCTATAGCTTTATTTGTCTATAACAGACCGCAGCATACCCTTCGTACGCTAAAGTTTTTGGCGAAAAATGAATTGGCTGAAGATTCTCGTTTGTATATATTTTCTGACGGTCCTAAATCAGCCCAAGATGAGGCTAAAGTGCAGGAAGTTAGAGATATTATAAAGAATGTCACGGGTTTTAAATCCATTAAAATTCTGGGAAGGGAAAAGAATTTAGGCTTAGCTAACTCTATTATTGAAGGCGTAAGTCAACTCACTACAGACTATGGTAAAGTTATTGTATTTGAAGACGATCTAATTTCTTCTCCTTATACTTTACGATATTTTAATGATGCCTTAAATCAATATCAAGACCAAGTGAAAGTGATGCATATAGGCGCTTATATGTATCCTATAAATCCAAAAGAGCAAATGCCTGAATCCTTTTTCTTCAGAGCGGCTACAAGTTGGGGATGGGCTACTTGGGAGAGCGCGTGGAAAAACTTTGAACCTAATATCGATGTATTGATGTCAAAGTTTACGCCTAAAATGATTCAAGATTTCTCTATCGATGGCACCATGAACTTTTGGAAGCAGATGAAAGAGTTTAAAAAAGGGAAAAACAATAGTTGGGCTATTCGTTGGTATGCTTCTATTTTTTTAAAAAATGGCTTGACCTTAAACCCAGGAAAATCTTTGATACAAAATATAGGTCATGATGGAACAGGTGTTCATTCGGGTTTAAATGAAATTTATAATGTAGTGATTAATCCGAATCCGATACGCCAATTTCCACAAGAGATAATTGAACATCAAGCGAGTTACGACTTGATAAAAAACTTTTTAAAAAATAGAAAAGGTAGTTTAAAAGATAGGTTGCTTAGATTCTTAAAAGAGAAATGGAATAGTTTCGCCAAAATCTTAGTCCTAATTAGCTTATTTAGCACACTTCAAGCTCATGCACAACCCTCACCAAAGCCCTATGGAGCTATTCCTAGTTCAGCCCAATTGGCCTGGCACGAAATGGAGTTATATGGTTTAGTTCATTTTACGCCTACCACTTATGAAAATAAAGAGTGGGGTTATGGAGATGCAAACCCTCAAATATTCAATCCAAAGGAATTTGATGCGGAAAAAATTATTCTAGCAGCCAAAGCGGGAGGATTAAAAGCCATTATATTGGTGGCTAAGCATCACGATGGTTTTACTTTATGGCCTAGCCAAACCACTCAATATAATATCTCTCAAAGCCCCTTTAGAGGTGGTCAAGGAGATATGGTTAAAGAATTTGAATTGGCCGCTCGGAAGCATGGCTTAAAGTTTGGGGTCTATTGCTCACCTTGGGATAGAAACTCCCCTGCCTATGGTGGTCCTGATTATTTGGCTATTTATCAAGCGCAACTGAAAGAGTTATATAGCCATTATGGGGAGCTATTTATGAGTTGGCACGACGGAGCAAATGGCGGTGATGGATATTATGGTGGTGCCAGAGAAAAAAGGACAATTGATAATACTAGCTATTATGATTGGAAAAATACCTGGGGAATAACCAGAAGCTTGCAGCCAAATGCGGCCATATTTAGTGATGTAGGGCCGGATGTTCGTTGGGTAGGTAATGAGCAAGGATTTGCGGCCGATACCAGTTGGGCTACTTTTAGCCCCAAACCACCCGCAGGTAAAAATTTAGCCGTACCTGGTCAATCTAATTATCCAGAAAGTCCATACGGAACAAGAAATGGGGAGTTCTGCATGCCAGCTGAATGTGATGTACCTCTTAGAAAGGGTTGGTTTTATCATCCCAATGAAAAACCTAAAAGTCCGGTCCAATTGTTTGACTTATATTTAAAAAGCGTGGGCAGAGGCACCGCATTAGATTTAGGCTTAGCTCCAGATACACGTGGCTTATTAGCGGAGGAAGATGTGTTATCCTTACAGGCCTTCGGGAAAATACTACAAAAAAGCTTTTCAAATAATTTAGCCCAGAAAGCTCAAATAAAAGTGAGTCAGGAAAGAGGCAAAAGTTATACTATTCAAAACCTAACGGATCACAATGTAAAAACATATTGGGCCACTAAAGACCAAACGACTAGTGCTGTAATTGAATTAAACTTTAAAAGTCCCATTCAGTTTGACCTCATTAATCTTCAAGAATATATTCCTTTAGGACAGCGAATAGAGGCTTACAAAATAGAATGCTATGATAATGGGAATTGGATGGAATTAAAATCAGGCGCAAGTATTGGAGCCAAAAGACTTATTTATTTAGATCAAGCTAGGCTAGCTTCAGCTATTAAAATTACCTTGAAAGCACCAGTTGCTATAACCTTAGCTGAAATTGGCGTATATAAAAGTTCATTAAACTAAGCCTGGCTATTTTGCTTTCAATTGGGCCTCAATTAAAATATATGGGGACAATTGTTTAGACTCAAAAGGAATCAATTTAGTAAATACCTTACCCGATAGCCAAACTAATTTCTTAAATAATCGAACTCCCCAAGGTTTACTGGACTCGTTTTCTAACCAAAGGCTAAAATTGCCCACATATTGCGCTTTTCTAACTTCTAAACCTAAATCCTCGCAAATCAATTTAAGCTTTTCAGGATCCATACAATCCAAATTATGCTTATTATAGTTATCTAGGTCAAATTTCTTTTGAAACCATCCGTTAATAGCATGAAAATTGGGCAATGTTATAAAAAGGATACCTCCTGGGCGTAAAAAAGTAATATGCATATCAATGATATCGCGCGTATCCTTAAAATGTTCTATTAAGCCGCAGCTTAAAACTAAATCATATTGTTTGTCGGGTTTATATTGAAATAAATCAGCTTCTATAATATTTATATCCCCTGGTTTTAAATTATTTTTTTCTAAAAGCTGATGGGAAATTGGGCTATGAACAAAGTAATCCAGCAAACTCACATCCAGCTGAAAATACTTTTTTAAAAACACAGCATAATAACCTGGAAACCCTCCTAACTCTATAGCTGAACTTACCTTATCCCGAGTAATTATTTCATATAAGTATTGATGAAATAAATAATTACTCGGGATTTCAACAGATAATCCTGTTTTGGATTCCCAATAATTAATCCAAAACGTTCTGTCGGTAAGTTGATTCATATAATCTTAGTAATAGTGTGAGTCGTTAAAAAATAAAAGGCTAATTTAATTTAATTACTGAAAATCTATTTTAAATCTTTTAAAATTTCTGCTACTGCTCTTTCTAATTGCGGATCCTTCTTATTCAAACGATCCATAAATGTATTAACCACTTTAATATCAGGCTGAACACCTTCTATTTCTAGATCTTTTCCATCTAAGGTATAACAACCCCAAGCAGGTAAACGGTAAGTTGAACCATCCACTAAACTCCCTGCACTGGTGAAAATAATCCATCTATAGGTTTCATTACCGATAATTTTACCCAATTTCAATTCCTTGAAACCGGCTGCAGTCATCTCCGCATCACTTAAAGATTGTTCATTAATCAATAAGACAATTGGTTTTGCCGCTGGAGCAAAATTACTTTGCGGCGCTAATTTCCCTCCTCTATATTGCCATTTCAAATATGGACGTTGCGATAAAAATCTTAAAACTTCATCATGCACATTACCGCCAGTATTATATCTTAAATCTAATATGATACCGTCTTTATACTGTTCTTGCTCAACCATATCCAACATAAATCGTTCTAATTCCCCACCACTCATATTTTTCATATAGGAATAAGCAATTCGACCTTTACCCCAATTCTCTACATTTTGTTTATTCTGATAAATCCATTCATCATATAAATTAGATCGTAAAGTACCTGTACTTTGAGGGCGCAACATCACTTGAAACTCTTTGCCGTCACGGCTAAAGGTTAATTTCATTTCATTCAACAAAGAATTTTTACTGAAATAAAAATCACGATCCATGCTTGGATCTACTCTTTGTCCATCTACTGCGACCAAAACATCTCCAGGTAAAAGCTTTCCAGGAGCTAAGCTTGCTCTACTTTTATCAACAATTCTATCAATGCTGTATGGCTTATCATTTTGAAAGATAATACCCGTTTCATTGGTAACAGTCGTATAGTTGATACGTTCCTCTTGGCCAAAGCTGTTAAATCCTAAGTGAGAAGAATTTAATTCCCCAAGCATATCATTTAATAAGATTCTAAGGTCGGCTCTGTTATTGATATAAGGTAGAAATTTAGCATATCTAGTTTTCATTGCTTCCCAATCTATCCCATGAAAATTCTCATCATAAAAATTCGTATTTAAACCTACCCAAGTTTCATAGAACATCTGGTTAAATTCTGATTTTAAGCTTCTAGCAAACTTAAAGCCCATATCAACACGATCTATTCGATTCATATCTAAGTTATACTTAGCGATAGCACCTCTTTGTAAGAAATAATGTTTACCGCCTGCCTCTACAAAGCCTTGAATAGATTCTGAAACTTTTTCTGTTTTTGGATTTTCAAAGTTTTCTAAAGTCATTCGATATAAGTTCCAACCACCTTCATGATTGGAATGGAAAAACAAATAAGTACGTTCAGCTTTAGCTTGAACAGCGATTAATTGTTGTGAACCAAAACTTGGACCAACTTGCTCCACTCTTTCCAATATACGATTTAACTCAATTTTAATAGGTTCCGGAACTTTGGCTGCCGGAGCTTTCTCTTGAGCTGTATTTGCTGGTTTTGCCACTGTAGCTTTAGCGGCCGGAGCAGGGTTGCTTTGAGCCACTAACGCTTCCTTGAATAATTCATCAAACTTGTCAGAACGGAAAGGTTCATCAAATAAGCTTAAAGGAATTCTGTAAATTTTAGTTTCACTTACACCCGTTGGAAAAGATGGTTTTAACCTATTTCCAAAAAAGTAAATATACTTCCCGTCTGGAGACCAAATAGGTTGATTTTCTGAAACGCCAGTTTTCGTAATATTAATTGTTTTTTGGTCCTTTATGTGATAGATAAAAATATCCTTTTCAAAATTTCTAACCGCTGAAAATAAAACGTACTCTTCATTAGGAGAGAAACTTGGACTTGAATTTTGAAAACCCCAAAACTCATCCTTTACTATAGTTTTATATTCCCATGTTTTCAGATTGACCATTTTTAGCTGATCTCTGCCCGATAAATAAACCGCCGCACTTTTACTCTTATTTAAAACAATATCTCTATTGTTCTCTTTGTCATTCGTAATTTGCTTAGCTGAGGCTTTACCATCTGCACTAACCGTAAATAAGTTTAGGAAACCTCCTACCGTTTGATTAAACAACAAGGTTTTATTATCACTTAACCATAAAACTTCTAGAATTCTCTCTTCCCCTTGACTAATTTTTCTAATAAACTTGCCATCAATATCACTAACAAATAATTCTCCTCTTGAAATGAATGCCATCTTTTTCCCATCAGGAGAAACGTCAAAATTGGAGATTTGTCCTCTGACATCGAACTCCATACTTTTAGCTAAATTTTGCTGTGTAGAACTTTGGATATTTACTTTCTCAGCTTTTTTACTTAAAACATTATAAGTCCAAATTTCATAGTCCTTTTCAAAAACCACTAAATTTCCATTTGCCGCTACAAAAGGACGCTTAATAGAATGCTCAAATTGCGTTAAAGCTGTTTTATTTTGACCTATAAAAGTGTAAAGATTATACTCTTGGTTTCCCTCATCTGAAGCAAAGTAAATATTACCTTTCTGATCAATACTTGTCCAAAAATCTTTTCCTAAATATTCCGTATAAAGTTTATAGGTTTTAGTTTTCGGATTATAAGATTGAATATTCGGATTATAGGCTCCTTTATAACGTTTTCTATTAATAAAGTTTCTGCTCTCCCAAGTATCATTAAAGAAAATTTCCCCATTAGGCGCCTCAGCCACCAAATGTGTTGTATTGAAATAATGATCAAACAAACGCTTAGCTGTTCCTCCTTCAATAGAAACTTGATAACTACCTACAGAATTATAGCGATTTGACGTAAAATAGATCTGTTTGGAATCCCAACTCCAAGAGTCTACTTCATCTGTTCCATCATGAAAAGTCAATTGCTTTATCTCCCCTCCTTGAATGGGCATTAAAAAGACATCATTATTGCCATATTGATTACTGGTGAATGCTAACCATTTTCCATCAGGTGATACCCTTGGAAAAGTTTCCTCCCCGGTTAAAGCTGTTACCCTTAAAGCCTGCCCTCCTGAGCTTGACACTTTCCAAATATCGCCTTGATAACTAAAATAAATGGTGCTTGCGTCGGGACTCAGTGTAGGATAAGACGCAAAATGAGTAGGGCTTTGAGCCCACAAAAGTTTAGGGTAAAGGCACATAAATACCATCCCAAGAATTAAATAGCTTATCTTTTTCATGATTGAAGGTTTGGTGAACTAAATTTTATACTATTTTCAATTTTTATTAAAATCTTATCTTTAGACCGATAAATTTAACACAAATTACTAGAAGGGAATAAGATACTTATATATTAACCTTATTTTTGGCCACTTGAAAGTTTTACATTTAAATACATACGACGGGAATGGAGGCGCTGGGCGAGCTTGTTTAAGGCTCAACAAAGCCCTTTCAGCTGCTAATATCGACTCAAAAGTAGCCGTTTTCTTCCAATTTAAACCCTCCGATCAAACTTCATCTTTTAATCCTAAGGGCATAAAAAGATATTGGGCAGCTTTTAAAATATTAGCCGAGCGTTATTTGGCTCAAGCCCTCACTAAAAATATTAAAACGCCTTTCTCTTTACAGTTTTTTGGCCAAAACATTAGTCAGCATCCTTTATTAAAAGAAGCAGACATTATTCATTTACATTGGATTAACCATGGTTTTTTAAATCCCAAAATGCTAGCCCAATTAGACTTGTTGGATAAACCAGTGGTGTGGACATTTCACGACAGCAATGCTTTTACTGGGGGCTGTCATGTTCGCTATGATTGCGAGCATTTTCATAAGCAGTGTGGGAATTGTCCTATCTTAAAATCCTCAAGCCCAGAAGATTTATCTCATAAAAACTGGAAGAAAAAGCAAAAGGCTTATTCTATTCTAAATTTTAAAGTTATTGCGCCTAGCCTTTGGATGCTAAAATCTATAAAAGAAAGTAGTTTGTTAGGTATTCGTCCAAGCTTTCATATTCCTAACACTTTAGAAATCGATATTTTCAAGCCTTATGTTAAGGCTGAAGCAAAGAGCATATTAAAAATCGATGCCAAGAAATTTGTCATACTCAGCGGTTTTATGCCCTCTAAAAATGATAAACATAAAGGCACGCCTTACCTCATAGAAGCTTTACAAGCATTTGCTCAAATTCCAGGAATAGATCCAAAACAAGTAGAATTGGTTATTTTTGGTAATAAGGATGAAAAAAACGCATTAGAATTACCTTTTAAAGTAACCTATCTAGGAACCATCACCAAAGATGAACATTTGGCCAAATGTTATTCAGCGGCCGATGCCTTTATTTTGCCCTCTTTAGAAGATAATTTACCGAATACCGTACTAGAAAGCTTAGCCTGTGCTACTCCAGTTGTCGCTTTTAAAACTGGAGGTATCCCAGATATGGTGCAACACCAAGTAAATGGCTACCTTGCCGAATATAAGAACGCGAAGGATTTAGCCAAAGGTTTATATTTTATATACAATCATCCTGAACCCTTGAACCTACAAAAGGAATCGCGCAAAATAGTCTTAGATAAGTTTTCTCCCAGAGTAATTGCCGAACAACACATCAAACTATATCAAGAAATTTTAGCCGTTTTACCTAAATAATAAATCTATCACATGAATCCTGTTTTAAGTGTCATCACTGTCGTATTTAACAATGTAAAAGACATTGAAAGGACTATACTTTCTGTCATAAACCAGGATTATCCGAACATAGAATACATTATTATTGATGGCCATTCAACAGACGGTACGAAGGCTATTCTTGATAAATACAAATCAAAAATAGCAGAATATATATCGGAGCCTGACAAGGGTATTTATGATGCCATGAACAAGGGAATCAAGCTGGCTACAGGAGATTATCTCTTATTTATGAATTCAGGCGACGAAATTTATGATACTCAAACAGTCAGTCAAGTTTTTGCAGCGGCGCCTGATGCAGATATATACTACGGAGAAACCGAAATGTTCAATGAAAATTGGGAAAGCTTAGGTAAAAGAAGGCATACCGCTCCTGCCGTTTTTAACTTTAAGAGCTTCAGATATGGAATGAATATTTCACACCAGGCTATTTATGTAAAACGAAAATTAGCACCTTTATACAATTTAGAGTATAAATACAGTGCTGATATTGATTGGATACTTCAAATTGCGAAGCAGGCAAATAAAAACATCAATGTTAATCGATATGTGGCCAAGTATTTAGTAGGTGGGCTTTCAAAAAAGAAACATTGGGCTAGTTTAAAAGAACGATACCAGATATTCAACCATTACTATGGCTATATTCCTAATTTCATCAATCATTTTGTGATAGCAAGCAATCTTTTTCTTTATTATTTAAAGCATCGTAGAACAAACGATTAATTAGTTTTCACAAAAGCTACGCTACCACCAACCCAAGTGCTATGATCATTATAGCTTACGCCAATCATTTCACCTTTGCTTAGTCTAACTAAATTCATAACCAATTCTGGACTGCCTCCATCTTCCCAGATATACATTAATCTAACCTCCGCCTTAACCGCAGAATCAGGACTTTGAATAAGCGGTGCATAATTTACCTTTCTTTGCAAAATCCAATTTTCCGGATCAGCAATAGCCAATAAATCCGACTTATTAATATGAATTTTCACGCCAGTGCCCGCAAAAGAAAATAAAGGCTTTAAAACATAGTTTTCTAAATCTGAAGGATACTCTTGGAGTTCATTTAAGAAATAGGCTTCTGGAAAGTATTCTCCTTTTAAAAAGGGAAGCGTGAATTTACTTACGCGGTAAAACCAATTGGGATGAGTTATCCATTCCACCTCATATTCTTTCCTAGGATCAAATTCTTTGAAGGCATAGTTCATCTGGTCGAGTTCATCGAAAATCAACCTATTATAAATTTTTTCTATATATACCTGTTGGCCTTGATCCAGGTAATATAATTTAGATCCTTCTACTAAAATCTCTTCTATACTTAAGACTTTTAAAACCAAAAACTTTGCGGTCAAATAAAAATCAATAGCTGTTTTTTGCTGCTGGGGATTAAAGTCTAGCATCACTACCGCAGCAGGAGCAGCATTACCAATAATCAAGTTTCGGAGGCTTTCCATATATCTACTAAAACTGCTATTTAAACCAAATGGAACCCAATTCTGAGGAATTTGAAAGCATTTTTGATAATGTTCAGCCAAATGAACTTGAAAACTATATAAAGATGGGAAGCCCTGCAATTCAATTAGCTTCGGTTTAATTAGACCTTGGTCATCAGTACAAAGTCCAAAGTCCAAACATAAAAAATGAGGATGCTCATTTTCAGCAGGCACTTTTTTATTCAAAGGGATAGCCCTTTCCGTCAACCTTTTATAATCAGGACGATTGATAAATTCTAATATGGCTTGGCCTGCCTCAATTAAATCTTGAGCTAATTGATTACTCAAAAACAATGGAGTTTCTGCCACCCGAAAGGGAATAGCAGGAAAACCTTCGTTCAACTTCGATAAAAAATCAAGGTATTTCTCAGCATTAAACGTTTTATTATAATTATCCCTTTGTTGCTTATCCATATGATCTCCAAATTAAAAAGCGCCTGCCAATTTTAAAAAGTTTGGAATAATGGATTCCTGTGTTAATTTAATTTTCTCAGGATTGAATAAACTATCTAAAACCTGTTCATATTTATCCTCCGAATGAATAGAAACGATGGAATCTTTATTTTCTACTCGACTAAAATAATGTTTCAAACCCTCAGGATCAGCCTCTGGATGAAATTGAGTCCCATAAATCTCAGGCGTAAATTGGATAGCCATAATACATCTTTCAAAATCTATCTGAGGTCTGTCTTTTTCTAAAGCCAAAATCTTTGCTCCTGTTTGATTAAATTTTTCTTCTACAGGCCGCACAACTTGCCAATCCCTACTATCTAAGGCATAAAAAGGATTATTTAATCCTTCAAACAAGATTGAACGTTCTCCTTGCGGAGTTAAATAAACCGGAAAAACGCCAAAAGCATTAGAATATCTAGGTATCACTCGGGCGAGATTAAACTTCCTGCAGGCCAATTGGAAAGAGTGACAAATCAAGAGCATATATTTCGGGCTTAGCCCTTGTTTATTATGCGCCACAATTTCATCTAATAAATTAAAAAATAAGCCTTCCCATTTAGAATTTAAGCCATCAAAAGGACTTCCTGGACCTCCGCTTGAAATAAAGGCATCATAGCTTAAATCAGGGATTTCTTGCTTATTTCTAACTTGAAAAATATCATAGACTATTGGCTGAGAAATTTGCTTATTCTTCTCAATCAAAATCTTTTCTATTCCTCGTATTCCCTGATTCTCTACACCATTATTCATATCTAGAATGGCAACACGAAAAGGCCTTTTTTCTTCCATTTAATCTACCCCCACTAAAGTTTGTGAACTAATAAAATCAACAACCGCCGTAAAACTTTTAGTCTGCTCGTAAACGGCTAATTGTCTATCTGCCCCCGTGCCTTGTTTTAACATTTGGTGCACATAATCTATTTCTCTTCGACTACCCAAATCATCAACCACATCATCAATAAAATCTAAAAGCTCTAAAATCAAATGCCTACAGTCTACTTCTATTTCTTTTCCAAAATCAATTAATTTTCCATCTAATCCATATCGTGCTGCCCGCCATTTATTTTCATTAATCAGCGCCCTAGAATAACTAATATACTCCATGTTTTGCAAACGTAATTTATAGAGTTTAGCGCATAAAGCTTGGAAAAGAGCAGTAAGTGCCATCGTTTCATCCAACAACAAAGGACAGTCACAAATTCTAAACTCAACCGTATCATAAAATGGATGTACCCGAATATCCCACCAAATTTTCTTGGCATTATCCATGCAATTTGTTTTAATCAAAAGATTAACATAATTATCATAGTCATCAATACTATTAAAAATATCCGGAATGCCTGTCCTTGGAAACTTATCAAATATCTTGGTTCTATAAGATTTATAACCTGTATTTCTACCTTCCCAAAACGGTGAATTCGTAGAAAGTGCAAAAACGTGCGGCAAGAAATAACGGACTTGATTCGCAATATGAATCGCTAAATCTCTAGACTGAAAACCTATATGTACATGCAATCCAAAAATAAGATTGGAGCGAGCTGCTTCTTGAAGCTCATTGATAATTTCATTATAACGAGGATGCTCCGTAATGAGCTGCTTTTCCCAATGTGAAAATGGGTGCGTCCCAGAAGCCCCAATAATCAGGCCCTGCTCACCCGCTAACTGAGTTACGGTTTTGCGCAATTGACCAATCTCTTTTCGCGCTTGTTCCATATTTTTACATATCCCCGTACCAACCTCAACTACAGCTTGGTGCATTTCCGCTTTCACTTGATCCTTATGTATTCCCTGAGCAGATTCCACGATCTTTTGATCGTGAGAGGTTAACTCACGAGTTTGCGGATCCATAACCATATACTCTTCCTCTACACCTATAGTAAACTCATTTAGCATGATGCAATTATTGATAAAATAACTAATAAACGTATTACACCTATAAAAATAAGATAAAAATCTGTGAAAACGACTAAGCGCTATAAAGCCAGTTAAAGAAAGGCTTAAGTGCTCAATTTAACCTCAGTGCATCTTGTTAAATATTGATTTTCAAAGATGTATAAAATAAAAAATCAAAAAAACTTAGCTTTTTTTTGCATAAAGAGCGTCAAAAAATGCAGAAAAACCCTATCTTTGCG
>CAZQFF010000005.1:52670-108949 GCA_964592575.1 uncultured Pedobacter sp. | reverse complement strand
ACACTTTAGTGATAGCTGCTGTTAAGGTTGTTTTACCGTGGTCAACGTGACCGATAGTACCGATATTCAAGTGCGGCTTACTGCGGTCAAACTTTTCTTTTGCCATTTTTTTATACTTATTAGTAGGTTAACTTTTTATTTTATTTTATTGTTATAATACAACTTCAATACAAAAAACCTTGCCCATCCCGTCTTCCAACAGTCTTAACAAAGTTCATTTAATCTCTGAGCCAAAGATGGGACTTGAACCCACGACCTCTTCCTTACCAAGGAAGTGCTCTACCGCTGAGCTACTTCGGCTTTTAATTCAGCAGCCGGGCGTAAATTAAGTTCTTATCAAATAAAACTTAGCCCACCTAATTTAAGAGCGGAAGACGAGGTTCGAACTCGCGACCTATAGCTTGGAAGGCTATCGCTCTACCAACTGAGCTACTTCCGCTTTTGAGAGTGGGGAGAGAAGGATTCGAACCTTCGAAGTCTTGCGACAACAGAGTTACAGTCTGTCCCATTTGGCCACTCTGGTATCTCCCCCTTTTGAAATAAAACCGAAGCTTTAAAACAAAAAGAGCCTCCTATCGGAATCGAACCAATGACCTACTGATTACAAGTCAGTTGCTCTACCAGCTGAGCTAAGGAGGCTTTTAATTTTTAACAAACATTAATTTGCGGTGCAAATATAATGTTTTTTTCGTCTTTCACAGAACAATCATTTCTTTTTTTTTGTTACTTTTCGTAACGCCCGTTCCGAAATGGAATGCAAATCTATAAAAAATATTCTGGCAAAAAAATATATTTTAAAAAAAATAATATGTTTTTTTTCAATAACCTTCAACAACTGATAAAGGTATTAAATTATAGAATTGATTATCAAACACTTCTAAAATACTCCTATAAAAAAATAAAAATGGGGCAATTGTTTTCATTGCCCCATCACATAACTTTTTACGATTAATCTAAATCTTCAACATCTAAAAAATCTCCTTCCACAACACCAGATTTCAATAAATCTTTATGCTCACTTAGTTTTGAACGAGTTTTTTCTTTATGTTTTGTTATTTGTTTCTTTAATGACTCTATCGCTAAATCTGTAGCCTCTTCAAAAGATTTGCATTTTTCCTTTGCGAACAAAGTCCCACCAGGAACAATTAACTTTATTTCAGAAACCTTATTGGACTCATCCTCTACATTCTCCAACTTCAAATATACTTCCCCGCTAATTATATTATCAAAAAACAATTCTAATTTGTCTACTTTTTTTTGAATAAAAGCTAACAATTTTTTGTCAGCTGTAAAATGAATTGATTGCACACTGATTTTCATTTTTCCTCCTTTTTTTACGCCTTTGGATGGGCCTGTTTATATATTTTTTTTAATCGCTCTACAGAGTTGTGCGTATATATTTGTGTTGTAGCCAAACTTGAATGCCCTAACAAATCTTTTATCGAGTTTAAATCCGCCCCTCTATTCAACAAACTACTTGCAAATGAATGCCTGAGCACATGAGGACTTTTTTTATCCTGAGTAGTAACTAAAGACAAATATTTGTTTACAACTTTGTAGATAAAACTTGGGGTAGCATCCGCTCCCTTGTTATTAACAATAAGCTTATCACTTTTGTTAATAAAATTATAATTCTCTTTTAACTTTAAATAAACATTAATACTATTTTTTAGCTCATCATGCAAAGGAATAATTCTTTCTTTTTTCCGTTTTCCTAAGACTTTTATTTGTTCTTCATAAAAGAAATAATCGAACTCTTTCAAATTAATTAACTCACTTAAGCGAATACCTGTACCAAACAACAATTCAATTATTAATTTATCTCGAACACCTAAAAAACCTATTTCAAATGCATTTTGATTATCTAATAAAGCGTTTATTTTCTTTTCTGATATAAACACAGGCAAAGACTTTCTGACTTTAGGAGCTTTTATCAATAAAAGTGGACTATAATTAATCTTTTTTACTTTCAATAAATACCGATAAAAACTCCTCAAACTTGAAAGCTTCCTCTGCACAGCTCTTGCACTTATCCCACTATCCATTAAAAACACAACAAAAGCTCTTATATCTGTTGATTCAACAATTAAAAGATCCTTTTTAATCTCTTTAATAAAATTCTCGAACTGCAATAAATCTATACCATATGAACTAATCGTATATGGTGAATATCTTTTCTCAACTAGTAAAAAATTAACGAATTCTTTAATCAACATCTTTATAGACCTAATTAGGTGAAAATAAGCAAATATTCCTCATACAACAAGTGTTTTTTAATTTGAGTGATAATTTATCCATTTCATTAGAAAACTATAACTATTAATAAATACTTTTGCTCGTATATGAATTGGTTATATTTAATATTAGGAGGTCTATTTGAGGTTGGATTTACTTTCTGCTTGGGAAAAGCGAAAGAAGCAAATGGATCAAACAGCTATTTTTGGTATGCAGGATTTACAATCTGTCTATTTCTTTCCATGACTCTGCTAATCAAAGCTACACAAACTTTGCCTTTAGGAACTGCATATGCAGTTTGGACAGGTATTGGTGCAGTTGGAACTGTATTAATGGGTATATTTTTCTTTAAAGAACCAGCTACTTTCATGAGACTATTTTTCATATTCACTTTAATAGCATCTATTATTGGCCTAAAGGTAGTTTCTTCAAATTAAATTAAATGAAATAAAAAAGGCACAATTTTAGTTGTGCCTCTTAAATAATATTTAATTGTAAATATCAGTGCTTAAAATTAGGAATTAGTATCCTGATTAAGTCCTTGAATATAAACTGCGTGTTTAATTTCTGTACGACGAGCAACAGATTTTTTTTCGTATGCCTGACGACTACGTAATTCTCTTAAAACTCCAGTTTTTTCAAATTTTTTCTTAAAACGTTTTAACGCTTTATCTAATGATTCGCCGTCTTTAATATTGATTATGATCATACGTTGAAATACCTCCTCTCGTGTTTTTTTATTTTACTTGGGCTGCAAAGTTAGATAATTATTTAAACAATTAATAATATCTTTTAAATTATTTTAATATTTCTCTCGCAATAACTAATTTCTGAATTTCGGACGTTCCTTCTCCAATAGTACAAAGCTTACTATCTCGATAAAATTTTTCAACAGGAAAATCCTTAGGATAGCCATATCCACCAAATATTTGAACCGCTTCTGTGGCACACTTTACTGCAACTTCAGAAGCAAAATATTTTGCCATAGCCGATTCTTTAGTCATTGGTAGATGAGCGTTTTTCAAATCGGCCGCTTGTCTAATTAACCTTTCTGCAGCTTCAATTTCAGTTGCCATATCAGCCAACTTGAATGAAATACCTTGAAAGCTTGAAATCGGCACACCAAATTGATGTCTTTCTTTTGCATAATTTACAGCAGCTTCAAACGCGCCCTTTGCTATACCTAGAGATAAAGCAGCTATTGAAATTCTACCGCCATCTAAAATTTTCATAGCTTGTTTAAAGCCTTCCCCTTCAGCACCAAGCAAATTCTCTTTAGGAACCCTACAATTCTCGAATATCATTTCAGTAGTTTCAGAAGCTCGCATCCCTAACTTATTCTCTTTTTTGCCCGCACTAAAACCTGGTGTACCTCTTTCTACAACAATGGCAGAAATTCCTTTAGAACTACCTGTTTCCCCTGTTCTAACCATTACAACTGCGACATCTCCTGACTTTCCATGAGTTATCCAATTCTTAGCCCCATTTATTACATAAAAATCCCCATCTAATTTTGCAGTGGTATTCATCCTTAACGCGTCAGAACCAGTATTTGCTTCAGTTAAGCCCCAAGCGCCTATCCACTCACCAGAAGCCAGTTTGGGTAACCATTTTGATTTTTGCTCTGAATTACCAAAAGTCAAAATATGACCTGTACAAAGTGAGTTATGTGCTGCGACCGACAAGCCAATTGATCCACAAATCTTTGAAATTTCTACAATTACATCAACATACTCTTGATATCCATATCCAGAACCGCCATATTCTTCAGGCACTAAAACACCCATTAGTCCAATTTCTCCCAAAGCCTTGAACAACTGAATAGGGAAAACTTGTTCTTCATCCCATTGCATCATATTAGGTTTGATATGCTTTAAAGCAAAATCCCTAACCATTCCACGAATCATCTCTTGTTGCTCATTTGGTCTTAAGAAAGGTGTAAACACATTGTTCATATTCATATTTTATATTTTGATTTTTTATACTGATTTGGATACGAAAAATTAATTTTATACCCAATTAAACATTTTTTTTGCTCGCAATTATAGTTAATATATCAAGATTTTCATCCATATTAAATAAGGACTAAACAAGAACAAAATAGTATTTGGTATAAATTCAGGCCGCTAGTAACGAATTAAAATAATTAGCCTCAGATGTTCAAAATATAATTTTTTCAATATTGAACAACACTAAAAATGTTTGAGCTATGTTTTGATAGGCGACCTGCCCCGCCTAAAAAATCAAGGCTAATTAAAAAGCTAAAACCTTCTACTTCTCCTTTTAGTTTTTTAACGAGCTCACTTGCTGCTAATACTGTTCCACCTGTGGCTAATAAATCATCATGAATCAAAACATTTTGACCAGCCATCAGCGCATCGACATGCATTTCAATAGTAGAAATACCATACTCCAATTCGTATGTTTGGAAAATTTTTGAATACGGCAACTTTCCTGATTTTCGAATCGGAACAAATGGTACCCTTAACTCTTGTGCTAGCAACATACCAAATAAAAAACCACGACTTTCAATCCCTGCAACAACATCAATTTTAAGACCTTTAACTTGATTTACCATAGCGCTTAAAATCTCTTTGCAAATAGCAGAATCTTGCAGTATTGGCGTAATATCCTTAAAGATTATTCCAGGTTTTGGAAAATCTGGAACATCTCTTACTATTGATTTTATTCTTTCGATTAACATTAAAATATGATATAGGGGATTAATTTATTGATTTGCTTATCATCAAATATATTTACTTTTCTTAAGTCCTCAACAGACTTTAAAGCTCCATGCTGAGAAACAAAGTTCTTTATAATTAACGCATTTCTATAACCTATGTAAGGATGCGTAACTAAATCCTCTAAATTTGCATTATTAATTTGAATTTTTTTTACTGATGTATTATTTACCTCTAAATATGGTAAGAGTTTGACATATAATTGACTATCTATTCCATATACTTCCAATAATTGCGAAATATCATAAAATCCCCCGAGTTTTTTTCTAAACTTGATTATTCGAGAAGAAAATTTTGGGCCAATACCATTTAGTTTCATTAAATCAACGCTATCTGCATGATTAATCTCAATTTTTAAAATTATACTATTCTTACTTTCAGACCCATTAACATTTTTATCTTCCACTTTTTTTTTAAACAAAAAATACTTTTTAATTTCATCTAGATGATTGGAATTAATTACATATACCCTCTCTAAATCCTCTACTTTATAAAATCCCCCGATTTTATTCTTGTATTTTAAAATACTTAAAGCTTGTTTACTACTAAAGCCAAAATCCATTCATCCCTTTTGATCAAGTAAATTTGGATTTACGACATAATAAGATTTTATAGATTTTCCCTTTAATCCATTTACTCCTACTTTAGTATAGCCTTTGATTTTATTTGAATTTAAAACATTTTTATTTTCATTGAATGTATCGCCTAAGTTTTCAACCTCACGAACTTCAAATTGCATATCAGAACTCTTAAAAAATCTGATAAGAATTAATAAGAAAATTAAACAAATCAATATTAACGCGCCTAACCTTTGCAGACCATTAAAAAACTCTACATTAAACATTCATTTTCTCATGTAATAAAAATACTATAAAATTTAATGCTAATTTTGAAAGACAAAATCGAATACTTCTGAAATCATGAAAATTATTACAAAATCTGAATTTGCAAAAGCAACAAAAATTGACAAATTAGGTGTACCAGGCTTAGCTGCTTTGCTCATGGAGATAATGAAGTTGAATGAGATAAATGAAGTTTTTGAAAAAAACCAAAACTTTGAAGGCTTAGATTTTGTGGATAAAATCTTAGAAACAATTGGAGTAAGTTTAGACTTTGATGAAGATGAGTTAAAAAACTTACCTAAATCTGGTGGATTTATCGCGATAGCAAATCATCCTTATGGTGGAGTCGAAGGCATTGCTTTGGTAAAGCTATTATGTTCAGTTAGACCAGAGGCAAAAGTAATGGTAAACTTTATCTTAAAAAAAATACCTAATCTTAGCGATTATTTTGTAGCCGTGAATCCGTTTGAAGGAATTCAACATAGTTCAAGTATTTCAGGACTAAAATCAACACTTGACTTGTTACAAAATAATATTCCAATTGGCATTTTTCCAGCTGGGGAGGTTTCCACTTTTAAGTTAGATAGCCAAGAAATAACTGACAAAAAATGGCACCCTGTAGTTGGCAAATTAATCGCAAAAGCAAAAGTACCTGTTGTTCCAATTTACTTTCATGGTAACAATGGAATATTATTTAATATATTAAGTTTAATACACCCGACATTAAGAACAGCAAAATTACCTTCGGAATTTTTAAATAAACAAGGCTTAAAAATAAAAGTAAGAATTGGGAAGCCTATAAATGTTGAAGATATCAATTATAAAAAGGACACAAACCTTTTATTGGATTTTTTAAGAGCTAGAACCTATGCATTAGGAACTTCTTTAGACCAAGACAAAAAGCTTTTTAATCCTATTCAGTTATTTAAAATCAAAAAGAAACCTGCTGAAATAATTAAAGAGACCGACCAAGAAACCATTAAAAATGAAATTGAATCCTTAGGTGATTACAAAATATGGGAGGAAAAAAATTATGAAGTTTATATTTCTCCAACAGCAGCAATTCCAAACATATTAAGAGAAATAGGTCGGTTACGGGAAATAACTTTTAGGGAAGTTGGAGAAGGCACCAACAAGAAAATTGACTTAGATAATTACGACATATATTATCATCATCTTTTTATTTGGGACAAAGAATGTAAAAAGATAGTTGGAGCATACAGGATTGGAAAGGGAGATGAAATTCTTTTGAATTACGGAAGAAGAGGGTTTTATTTAAATGAATTATTTAAGATCAAGGAACAATTTTATCCAATCTTAAGACAGGGAATTGAGTTAGGTCGTTCTTGGGTTAGAAAAGAATATCAGCAGAAGCCATTACCATTATTTCTACTTTGGAAAGGTATTTTAAAGTTTGCATTTGACAATCCTCACTATAGATATATGTTTGGACCGGTAAGTATAAGTAACAACTTTTCATCTTTGTCAAAAAGTCTAATCGTAGACTATATTACAAAAAATCACTTTGATTACGATTTAGCTTCATTTGTAAAACCCAGAAACAAGTTTAAAGCAGACTTAAGTTCAATCAACAAAAGTTTACTCGTTGATGGAAGCGAAAGCTTAAAAGACTTAGATAGCCTTATAGCTGACATTGAAAATAATCACTTAAAGATACCCGTATTATTAAGACAATATTTAAATCTAAATGCCAAAATCATAAGTTTTAATATGGATCCAAAATTCTCTGATTGTTTAGACGGTTTTCTATTAGTTGACTTAGAACAAATTCCTAATGAAATGATTGAAAGAATTGGGAAAAACATATAAAAAAGAAGCCCCGAATAAATTCGGGGCTACATATCAACTAACCTAAACTTATGTCAAAAAGTAACCAGCTTTTTAACAACTCAAAGTTACTTTTTGATTGTTAAATTACAGTTAAGTTTCGGTCATTATTGTGTATTTTTTAGTATTTAGTGTTTTGAGGATTAAAGTTTGTCCAACCAGCAGTCCAATCAATAGCTCCAAACGCACCACGATAATTTACATTTGCAGCATTTGGAGTTGCAACAAAAGTTCCATTTAATGCTGGTGAACCAGCACTTGGTAAAAAGTTCGGCGTACTTAAATTAAATGGATTAGTTAACTTTAATGTAGTATTCGCATCAGCAATAACTACGTTTCCATCAGCTAAAGCCTTTGTTTGCATCTCTGCTGGAGTTAACACTGTAGCATTCGTTAAAAAATTAGTTGTAAAAGCCGCTACTATATTATTCTTAAACTGAGAATCGCCATTTTTATAGAAATTTGCAGCTTTATCAGATTCAATATTTAAGCCCCCTTTTTGCGCACCCAAGATGATTGAATTATTAAAAATAAATTTTGCGCCTCTCCTCCAACGATTTCCGTATGCATGACGAGATGCAGTTCCATTGGCATTATTTGGGCCTATTAAAGTGAAATTCGATAATTTAGGTTGTGTAATTGGGCTAGCATCCGTTCCATCCTTGTCATTATCACACTCAATCCCATTACCATCATCTGCAGCATCAACAAATTGAGGATCTCTTAATGAAACAGCAAATTGAATAGAACCATTATAACCAAAATCAAAATCGAAGTCGTCATCAGCTGTAGCAAAAGCAACTAAATTTTTTGCATTTACTGTACCCCCAAAAAATTCAAAAGCATCATCATTCGCATATACAGTCTGGATATTTTCAATAACTGTACCAGAACCAACCGCATAAAAGGTCAATGCATTAATTTCACTATCATTTACACCAATTCCAGCATACTCAATACGTACAAATCTCAATGTACCAGAATTATCATTTGGAATATTTTCAGTACCATAGTTAATTGAAACTCCACCTTCAACTTGAACAGGTGTAGTACGATTGGTAGGTGCCCGTCCAATTAAAATTATTCCACCCCAATCACCAGGTGCTCTGCTGCCTGCATCTTTACCTGAAGTAAAAACAATTGGTTTCGTAGCTGTTCCATCAGCAATTAACTTTGAACCCTTGTCAATTACTAAAGCAGCTTTCGTACCTACTTTTGCTCTTATCACTGTACCAGGCTCGATAGTTAAAATTGCATTATTTTTTACCACAACCACACCATCTAAAAACCATACTCTATCAGCTGTTAAAGTTTTATTTGAAGTCACTTCTCCATTGATTGTTTCAGGAGCTACAGGAACAACTGGTGTTACTTCGTCATCCGTTTTTCTACATGCCGAAAGGCTTAAAATAACTGCTAATAAAAGCAGCAAGAATCTTTGATTTTTCATGTTTTACTTTATAAATTTTATATTCAAAACTAGAATATTAATGTTTTCTAAAAGTTAAGACTAGTTTATGTTTGCATCAGTAAATTGTTAGCTAAATATTAAATCTAGATTTTATCTAATCCAAATTGATAAGTAAAGCCCAAACTAAAACTTTGACCAATGCGAGCTGTATTAATTATATTGTCTTTACTTGATTGGTAGGTTTTTGAATTATTATTGTTTTGGTAAAACAAGATCTTTTCATTAAGAACATCTGAAATATTTAATCGAATCTCGGCTTTGTTTTGGAATAAACGCTTTGATAATTGAAAATCAATCATATTTCTACCCTTTTCATAAACATCTGGATAACCTTGATATCCAACTTCAGAAATCCTCTCTCCAATTCTATTATATAAAAGATTGAACGACAAGTTACGCTCAGGATCATTAAATAATAAACCCGCGTTAATTAAATAAGGTGATTGACCTTGTAAAGCTCTATTCGTAACCTCAGAAACTAAACTGTTTAAATTTACTGTAGAAAATATTAGTGAAGAATTTACATAAGCTGTTAAATTATTAAAAATTGAGGCATCATTGATAAAACCTAAATTCCTGCGAAACTCAATTTCCATTCCATAAGTTTGAGCAGAATTAGCATTTTGAAAACTAATATTCTTTACACTTCCTGAAGAAACAATTTGTTCAATTGGATTTTTAAAATACTTATAATACGCTGAAATAGAAAAGATTTGTCCAGCACTAGGAAATACTTCATATTTGAAATCAATATTTGTATTTTGACTTCTCTTAAGGTTTGTATTTCCTTGTAGAATTCTCTTAGAGATATAATCAAAAAATCCAAAATTTGACAGCTCTCTTAACTCAGGACGCGTTACAGTTTGAGAGATTGATAATCTTAAATTACTATTAGCATTTAAAGAATAAGTACTGTTAAAAGATGGTAGAACATCTAAGTATTGTTTAGACACTTTTATTCTAGCACCCGTAAAATCCGCAGTAAAAACTTCTTGATATGAATCTTCTACCCTTAAGCCAATGCTCGATCTAAACTTCTCACTTAGTCTGCTATCAAGTAAAAAATAACCTGCATTTAAATCAGAGTTTGCTTCATACTTATCAGCATTCTCAGTGCCTTCATCCATTATAAAGCCAGTTGGCTTTAAATTATTTGAACTAAAAATTTGATCCTGTGGAAGAAATAATAAATTATTTTCAAAATTTCCAAAGGCCTTTATATATCCAAATTTTCTTGCCTTAAAATTTCGAACTTTATATTGTTTCATCCCTCCAAACTTTACTGTACTTTTATTTTGCAGAATAGTTAGTGGAAAACTCCAGTTTAAGCCTGCATTAAAACTATCTTCAAATAAGGAAGAGAAAAAACGGCTAGCGTCTGTTCTTGAAGCCGTTCCATTAGGCACCACAGCTTCATATTGTGTTTTACCTTGATCGTAATCTAATCTATAGTTTATTGCTTTTAAATCTGGCTGCAAACGATCTGAATAAGAATAACCTAAATTCCAATTAAATTTAGCTGAAGATGCGCTTAATTTATGCTCTCCTTCTAACTGCGTATTTAAAAGTGATTTACTAATCAAATCATATTGATATCCTCTAATTGAATCCTGATCTATATAATTTGTTCCATAACGACTAACAAAACTATTATCTAAGGAAATATTATAAATATTTTTGAAAGCAATTTTATGGTTTGAACTCACATAGGCAATGTTCGCTAATGCCCCAACTGAAGAAGAGAATTTATAAGTATCATCATCAAATAAAAACTGTTGAGTCCCTCCCTCATAATCCATTCTTTCTGCTTTAGTCTTACTTTCAGAATTTCTATAAGTCAAAGCGAATATAGTCCCTATGCTTGCTTTGTTATTCAATTCCTTTCTAAGCCCTAAACTCATTTGATAATTTTGATTAGGAGAAGCATTATTATAACGTTGGTTCTGAAAAGAATTCTCAAATAATTTACCCGCATCAATTTTCTGATTACTCGATAATTGCACATAATCCTGAGTTTTAGGAATTCCTGAAGGGATATTTCTTGAAGAATTATAAAATCCAAAATTTTCAACAGTACTTTTTGGACCTAGATAAAAATTACTAAAACTGCTTTGAGCATTTAGTCCACTACCAATCCCTACTAGCAGATAATTTTCACTTGGCACATCTTTAGTTATAACTTGGATTACTCCACCTGAAAAATCACCAGGCAAATCAGCAGAAGCAGTTTTATTTATTATAATATTATCTATCATATTAGAAGGAATAATATCAAACGAAAACGCTTTTCTATCTGGCTCAGTACTTGGCAATACAGCGTTATTTAATAAAGTAGCATTATATCTATCACTTAAGCCCCTTACGATAACAAATTTATTGTCTTGTATACTTGTACCACTTACTCTTTTCAATACCTCTGAGGTATTTCTATCTGGAGACCTTTTTATTTGATCAGCTGAAATTCCATCAGAAATACTAATATTGGTTTTTTGTCTTGCATATAAAGTATTTACAGATTCTTGTTTAGCTGTATATGTAATAGTAACTTGATTCAACAAAGTTGACTCTGCTTCTTCCATTGCAACTGGTAAAGAAGTAACCGCATTAGATTTTATTTCAACATCTGTAATTTTCTTTGTAGCATAACTAATGTAACTAACCTCTATAGCATATTTGCCAGCCTGAATATTTCCAATCGTATAGCGCCCTTCAACATCTGTTACAGCAACAAAGGGTGTGTTAATTATTTTTACAGCTGCTCCGGTTAATGGATCTCCTGTTTTTAAATCACTTACAACTCCTGTTATTTTCCCAGAACTTTGGGCAAATACAATTACACTATAACCTAAAAAAAATAAGGTAAATAATGATTTCCTAAATAATAATAATGTTTTCAATATCTTGTAAATTATTTTAGGGCAAAAGTATTACCAGGATATTATTACAATGTTAGAAAACCATTACCTTTTTATAAGCTTAACATTAAGCTAGTGTTAAACAAAAAGCGCTTAGTAAAATACTAAGCGCTTCCAAAGATCTTAAATAAGAATTGTTAATATGGAATTTTCAATTTCTTACAAATAAAATGCAACAGCCAAATGGGCCCTATTAATA
Source organism: uncultured Pedobacter sp. (assembly GCA_964592575.1). Lineage (GTDB taxonomy): Bacteria > Bacteroidota > Bacteroidia > Sphingobacteriales > Sphingobacteriaceae > Pedobacter. Next base: position 96,698 of record CAZQFF010000005.1, on the reverse strand, counting down.
AAAATTTAACATCATCTAAAAAAGATGGCTTTTTACCTTCAATTTTGTGCCCAATGAATTGTCCAATCCATGCTATTACAAAAATCACTAAAAACACTAGCCACATAGCTGGACCACCTGCCATCTCCCAATATTCTACTTGAACGATTAAATATGAAAAAGCTCCAACTACCCATATCATCATAAAAGATAAAACTGGAGAAAGCGTGTAATAATAATAAAGTGATAAAGCGATTAAAAATGAGGCCCAATTAAAATAAGTTTGACCTTTACCCAAAAAATTTAACTCTGGAAATGGAATACTCCAAACTAATCCAAGTAAACTAAATACAATTGCAGGAACGCAAATCCAATGAATTAATTTATTGGTTTTATTTTGATGACTTTCTGCGTATTTATCAAAAAGAACATCCACACTTTTTTTTGCTTCTACTACTGACTTGGATTTCATCTGGAATTATTTTGCAAAAGAAACAGACCTTGTTTCACGTATCACGGTAACCTTAATCTGACCAGGATAAGTCATTTCAGTTTGTATTCTATTTGAAATATCGGCAGCCAAAAGTTCAGCTTGTTGGTCACTTACCCTTTCCGATTCAACAACCACTCTTAATTCCCTACCAGCTTGAATAGCAAAAGTTTTCTCAACTCCTGGGTAAGATAAAGCTAATTCCTCAAGCTCCTTCAATCGCTTAATATAACTCTCAACAACTTCCCTACGTGCACCAGGTCTTGCTCCAGAAATAGAGTCACATGCCTGAACAATAGGTGATATAAGAGAAGTCATTTCAATTTCATCATGATGCGCACCAATAGCGTTACAAACATCTGGATGCTCTTTGTATTTTTCAGCTAACTGCATACCTAAAATAGCATGTGGTAATTCTGGGTTATCATCTGGAACTTTTCCAATATCATGAAGTAATCCAGCACGCTTGGCTAATTTGGCATTCAGGCCCAATTCAGCTGCCATTGTAGCACAGAAATTAGCAACTTCTCTTGAGTGATGTAATAAATTCTGTCCATAAGATGATCTATACCTCATTCTACCAACCATCCGAATCAACTCAGGGTGTAAGCCATGTATACCTAAATCAATAACAGTTCTCTCACCTATTTCAATAATCTCATCTTCTATTTGTTTTTTGGTTTTGGCTACAACCTCTTCAATCCTTGCAGGGTGAATTCTACCATCGGTCACTAGTCTATGTAAAGCTAATCGTGCAATCTCTCGTCTAACAGGATCAAAACCTGAAAGTATGATTGCCTCTGGCGTATCATCCACAATAATTTCAATACCAGTAGCAGCTTCTAATGCTCTAATATTTCTTCCTTCTCTTCCAATTACCCTACCTTTTATTTCATCATTATCAATATGAAAAATTGAAACAGAATTCTCTATTGCTGCTTCAGCTGCAGTTCTTTGGATAGTTTGAATAACAACCTTTTTAGCTTCTTTACTAGCCGTTAATTTTGCTTCATCAACAATGTCTTTAACCTGCATTAAAGCTTGAGAGCGAGCTTCAGATTTCATATTTTCAACCAAATGGTTCTTTGCTTCTTCAGCGCTCAAACCGGCTATTGTTTCTAACTGTTTAACATGCTGACTTTTTAGAACATCAACTTCTTCTTGCTTTTTAAGTGCAAGATTAGTTTGTTTTTCTAAATTTTGGCGAATATTATCTAATTCTTGCTCTTTTCTTGAAAGATTTTCTATTTTTTGATTGAGCGATTGTTCCTTTTGCTTAATACCATTTTCTCTTTGATTAATTTCATTATTCTTGGCATTAACAGCTTGTTCATGTTCCGCTTTTAATTGTAAAAACTTCTCTTTAGCCTCCAATAGACGATCCTTTTTAAGGATTTCAGCGTTTATTTCAGCATCTTTAAGAATTTTCTTTGCTTTGTTTTGAGCTGCAATTTCTTGTTGTTTAAACAAGTTACGAAGTAAATATCTGCCCAGAGCGACTCCCACTCCCAAACTGATAATTATTATGGCAATTATTCCTAGTATTTCCATGTTTTTTAAAAAAATATATTTTTAGTAATGTTTTACTACTAAAATATAAGCGAGATACTCTCTCAAAACATTTACTTGAAACAAATGATGTGATTTAGGGAGTCTTATTCTTGAAAAAGCTATCTAATAAATTATCCAAATTGTCAACTTTCTCCTCAACTGCTAAATCTTGATTCTGTATTTGATTTTCAACACGCAATACAGCTGTAGCATAATGTAGAACAGCCATTGACAATAGGTCCTGTTTATCTCTGACAGCATAATTTTCTTGATACTCTTTTATGCGATCATTAATAATCTTAGCCGCTCTACGTACAATTTCTTCCTCTTCGACATTTACTTTTAGTGGGTAAATTCGATCAGAAATGGATATTTTAATAGAGATTTCTCCCATTTTTCTTCATTTGTCTTAGTTAAATGCTGCTTACTTTTTTAATAGCACCACACATTTATCTATTTCACGCACAAATTCGTTAATTTTTTGCTTAATATCAAGAGTCTTTTCATCAGCTCCTTCTATACTTTTAGCAATTTTTAATAAACGATGCTTTTCTTCAAGTTCCTGATTTAAACCTTGAGCTTGATTAAGTGCATTTTTTAATTTTAAATTTTCTTCTTTTAATAGGTCATTTTCCTGCTGCAAAGCCTCGCATAAATCCAATATATGCGCAGTTCTTTGGAAAATTTTATCTAATTTTTGCGTTACAGCAGACATTTATTAAAATCTTTTTAAAAAAATTTATTGCTAAGCTTTTCTAATCTCGGCTTTTGCATTTTGAGCTAAGTTATGCATAATCTTTTGCATTACCGCATCAATTTGCTTATCTGTTAATGTTTTTTCTTCGTCTTGCAACAAAATTGCTAAGGCATATGATTTTTTATCTTTTGGCAATTTATCCCCCTCGTATACATCAAATACTTGAACGTCTTTAACAAATTTTCTATCAGTTTTAGCAATTACATTTCTTAAGTCCTCAAAGCTAATTGATTTATCAATTAACAAAGACAAATCTCTTCTCACTACAGGAAACTTAGGAATTTCCTGATTTATTATTCTTGAACTCTTTATTGCTTTAATTATGGCGTCCCAATTAAAATCAGCAAACCAAACTTCTTTCTCTACTCCAACCAATCTTGTGTCATTCTCATTTACTTTTCCAAAACGCACAAAATCTTTGTCACCCTTGTGATACTTTAATCCAAAGGCGAATTCAGGTGAATTCACATCACTAACATTAAGGCTTTCGATGCCTAATTTAGTTATGATTAAATCCACTATAGATTTCAAATGATAAAAATTTGACTTCAATTGTTTTTGACTCCAATGTTCAGCTGTTTTCATGCCTGAAATTAAAATCATTAAATGTGAAGTTTCTTTATATTTATCCTCAATCAAATGATAAGTTTTACCAAACTCAAAAAGTTTTAAATCACTATTTTTTCTATTTTGATTGTATGAAATAACTTCTAAACCTGGATGTAACAAAGATTGACGCATTACATTTAAATCAGAACTCAAAGGATTTAGTAGTTTCACTAAATTTAAATCATCTTTGTAATAACTTCCTTTCGTCAATGAATTACACCAAATCTCCATAAATCCATTGGCACTTAATAAATCTGCCATTGACTGTTGTACTAATTCCTTATTTGGCTTTTCTGTGAAAGTTAAAGAAGCGTTTACTTTATTTGGAATCTCGATATTATCATACCCATAAATACGTAAAATCTCTTCAATAACATCACATTCTCTATTCACATCAACCTTGTATTGAGGAATTTGTAAAACTAATCCTTCGACACTTTCAGATTCAATATGTATTCCTAAATATTCTAAAATTGATTTGATTTCATCTGGTGAAATCTCTTTACCAATTAGCTTATTTACATTTGAAAAAGAAATTTCTACACGAAAAGGGGAAATCTTTTCAGGGTATACATCAACTAATTTCGTTTCAACACTACCTCCTGCAATTTCTGAAATTAAGAATGCTGCTCTTTGTAACGCGTAAACAGTCATTTCAGGATCAGTCCCTCTTTCAAATCTAAATGAAGAGTCTGTTTTTAAACCAAATCTCTTTGCTGTTTTTCTGACAGACACAGAATTAAAATAAGCTGACTCTAAAAATATATTTTTAGTTTTTTCAGTTACACCAGAATGTAAGCCCCCAAAAACACCAGCCATACAGATTGGTTCAATTTCATCACAGATCATTAAATCCGAATCGCTCAATTTTCTTTCTACTTCATCCAATGTTGTAAATAGCGTCCCTTCTGATACTTTTTTAACTTGTATTAGACCTCCTTTAATTAAATCAGCATCAAAAGCATGTAGTGGTTGACCAAGTTCATGCAAAACAAAATTGGTAATATCTACAACATTATTAATTGGGCGTAAACCAATACTAATCAAATGATTTTTTAGCCACTCCGGAGAATGGTCTATTTGAACACCTGATATATATATCCCCGAGTATCTAGGACAAGCGTCCAAATTTAAAACCTGAACTTTAACAGGAGATTCAAGCTTGAGATTTTCAAATGAAATGACTTCTGGCTTTTGAACTGGAATACGCAAATAAGCAGCAATATCTCTAGCGACACCAAAATGAGAAGCGGCATCAGCTCTATTGGGAGTTAATCCAATTTCAAAAATATAATCATCTTCTAAATTAAAAAATGATTTAGCATCTATTCCTACAGGTGTATCAGAAGGTAAAACCATGATACCATCATGCGAATTACCAAGTCCAATTTCATCCTCCGCACAAATCATTCCTTCAGATACTTCGCCTCTTATTTTTGATTTATTAATTTGAAATGGATCTCCTAAATTAGGATAAACGGTAGTACCAACAGTTGCCACTACTACCTTTTGACCTTTATCTACATTCGAAGCTCCGCAAACAATTTGAAGTACTTTATCCCCAACATTTACTTGGGTAACTTTTAGTCTATCTGCATTTGGATGTTGGCTACACGAGATTACTTCTCCTATAATTAATCCCTCAAGCCCTCCTGGAATTACTTGAATTTTTCCTAAACTTTCTACTTCTAACCCAATATTAGTTAATATTAAACTAATTTCTTCTGGACTTTTATCTGTATCAATAAACTTCTTTAGTCCACTATAAGCTATTCTCATTTGTTATGATTATATATTTAGCTCAAAATTTTGAGCTTTTTGACCATCCAATTTCTTCTCACAAAGATATTATTTAATGGTCAAAGGGAAAAGCTATTTCTTTTTGAATTCAATTAATGCAAAAACAGGTAAATGGTCGGAGTAGTATCTCCCATCTTTATGCTCAGCTAGATGGGCTTGTTTAAGAACTTGAAATTTTTCATTTATAAAAATATAATCAATTCTATTCTTCAACTCGGCAGTTAAACTGAAATTATTAAATGTACCCTCAGGACCATATGCTTTTGTTAAACTAACCTTGCGGGAATCCATCAAAAAACTATTTATTGTACTAATCGCTTCCTTATCTGGAGTAACATTTAAATCACCCATAAAAATAACAGGTAAATTAGAGGCAATTTCATTAATCTTATACCGAATTAACTTAGCCGATTCTATTCGAGCCTTATCTCCTTTATGATCAAAGTGAGTATTAAAAACCAAAAATTCCTTCTTACTTAATTTGTCATAAAGTATTAGCCAAGTACAGACACGCGGAAGCGCAGCATCCCATCCTTTAGAAGGATAATCAGGAGTTTCTGAAAGCCAAAAAGTTCCTCCATCTTTCTTCTCAAATCTAGTTAATGAGTAATATATCGGAGAGTGTTCACCTCGATGCTGACCATCATCACGACCGACACCCTCTACTGCGAAATTAGTATTCTCTTTAATATCTGTAAACTGCTCGTACATCGCTTCTTGTACCCCTAAAAGTTCGACATCATAAAAGCGAATTAAATCCTTTACATCTTCCTTCCTGTTTTCCCAAATATTAACCCCATCTGTCTTATTTAAGTATCTAATATTAAAAGACATCACTTTTACAGCTGTAACTTTTTGAGCTAGGACATTCATACAAATCAGACTAAAGCTCAAAAACAATATAATTTTTCTCATGTTGATTTTTTTAAAACCAAATGTAAAAATTAATCCGAAATCTTTTCCATCAAGCCTGCATCAGCCATACTCAAATAGTCTCGATCACCAATAATCAGATGATCTAATACATTTATATCGAAAAGTTTACCAATACTTAACAGTTTTTTTGTAAGCTCTAAATCATGATGGCTAGGCTTTAAAACTCCAGAAGGATGGTTGTGTGCAAAAATCAATGCACAAGCATGATAATCAAGCGCCAATTTAAATACTTTTTTGGGATCAACTAAAGTTGCATTAGACACACCTACACTTAATTGCTGAGTACCAATAACTTTATGAGCACTGTTTAATAAAAGTACCCAAAACTCCTCATGCCTTAAATCTATTAGTGATTTTCGAATTACTAAGTAGGCGTCTCTAGAATTAGTAACTTGAAACTCCTTAATTCGCAAAGCTCTAGCCGAAGCCTTTCTTCTAGCTAATTCCATTGCAGCGACAATTTTTGCCGCTTTTGACAAACCAATACCTTTATATTGGGCTAATTCATGAACTGAATATTTACTTAGTTCATCTAAATTTTTTTCAACCACTTCCCATAAACGTAGTGCGACATCTAATGCGCTACTTTCTTTTGTTCCGGAAGAAATTATGATCGCTAACAATTCAACTTCAGAAAGAGACCTTCTTCCTGATTGAATCATCTTCTCAATTGGCCTATCGGCCTCTGGCCAATCTTTAATACTGGGTTTTTTAGGTAAACTAATTTCCTCTTCACTTTTCATAAACACACATTTTATTTATCCAATTTACTATAAATAAAATTGAATCAAAAAAAAAGCGGGTTGAAAATCAACCCGCTCTGAATATTTTAGAATATAAAGCTTATTTCAAATTATTAACAAATCTTGTTAATTTTGATTTATTGTTAGCAGCTTTATTTTTGTGAATTACGTTTTTCTTAGCTAAACGATCTAGCATAGAAATGACCTTTGGTAATAATTCTAAACCAGATTTTTTATCTTCTGCAGCACGTAATCTTTTAATGAAAGTACGTGTAGTTTTTGCCTGATAACGGTTACGTAAACGTTTTGCCGCATTTGCTCTAATTCTTTTTAAAGACGATTTATGATTTGCCATGCTTCTTTAGCCTTTTATCTTCTGTGTTTATAAAATTTCGGACTGCAAATATAGAACTTATAAAATTAAATTGCAAAAAGCTTTTTATTTTTTTTTTAAAAATTCACTTTTTAATAGGATCTAAAATCCTATTTTTGAATCTAATTTCCAATCTTGTTTAAAATCATGAAAAAAAGAATTGCTATTTTTGCATCCGGCTCTGGATCAAATGCTCAAAAAATTATGGAGCATTTTAAACGACATGAAGACGCTGAAGTAGCCTTACTTTTAACTAATAACCCAGATGCCTACGTATTATTACGCGCAGACAGCTTTGAAATTCCCTCTCATATTTTTGACAAACATGAACTTTATCAAACTGATGAAGTTTTAGATCTACTTAAAAGTTTAAAAATAGATCTAATTGTCTTAGCAGGATTTTTATGGCTAATACCTAAAAACATTTTAAATTCTTATCCAAACCGAATCTTAAATATTCATCCAGCATTATTACCTAAATTTGGTGGTAAAGGAATGTATGGCGATAAAGTTCACGAAGCGGTTTTAAAAGCTAAAGAACAAGAAGGCGGAATCACCATCCATTATGTAAATGAAAATTATGACGAAGGTGAGTATATCTATCAGGTAAGATATAAAATCGAAGAAGATGACAATTTAGAGATGATAAAATTCAAAGGACAACAACTTGAACACCTACATTACCCAAGAGTTGTAGAAAGTGTTATCAAAAAACTTCCTAAATAAGCTAAATCATCACACATACAGGATTGTATTTTTATTGAATTATCGATACCTTTGCGGCTCTTTAAAACCCCACCACAATGAGTCACACAGTAAAGATAAAAAATGCTTTAATTTCTGTCTATTATAAAGACGGTTTAGCCCCATTAATCCATCAATTAGTTAAACTAGGTGTAAACCTTTATTCTACAGGCGGAACTGAACAATTTATAAAAGATTTAGGCCATCCAGTTATTGCTGTTGAAGACTTAACCAGCTACCCCTCTATACTTGGGGGAAGAGTTAAAACACTTCACCCAAAGGTATTTGGAGGTATTTTAAATCGCAGAAGTTTAGCGTCAGATCAAGCTCAAATTTCACAATATGAAATACCAGAGATTGATTTAGTTATAGTGGATCTATATCCTTTTGAAGAAACTTTAAAAAACGGTGGAACCCCAGAAGAAATCATTGAAAAAATTGACATAGGAGGAATCTCTTTAATTCGTGCTGCAGCTAAAAACTTCAATGATGTTGTTATTTCAGCCTCAAAACAAGATTATTCTTTACTTCTGGAACAAATAACTGAACAAAACGGTTCAACTACTTTAGAGCAAAGAAAAAAATATGCTCAAAAAGCTTTTCACATTTCATCACATTACGACTCTACAATCTTTCAATACTTCAACAATGAAGAACCTTTACCAGTATTTAAACAAAGTATAGAAAAGGCTCAATCACTTAGATATGGCGAAAATCCTCATCAAAAAGGAACATTTTATGGAGATTTAGAGGAAATGTTTGAAAAACTTAATGGAAAGGAATTAAGTTATAATAACTTAGTAGATGTAGATGCCGCTGTCAGTTTAATTGATGAATTTACTGAGCCAACATTCGCTATATTAAAACACACCAATGCTTGTGGAGTAGCTTCTAGAACTGAATTAAAACAGGCATGGATAGACGCGTTAGCATGTGATCCAATTTCTGCGTTTGGTGGTGTGATTATTTCTAATCGATCTATAGATGAAGCTACGGCATTGGAAATTAATAATCTTTTCTTTGAAGTCTTAATAGCACCTGATTACGAACAAAGTGCAATTGAAATTTTTAAAACAAAAAAGAACAGAGTTATCCTTAAAAGAAACCAAATAAGTTTAAGCGATAAGCAATTTAAATCATTGCTAAATGGGGTAATTGAGCAAGATAAAGATCTACAAATTGAAGGACCTGATCAAATGACTTCAGTTACAGAGAAAAAAGCTTCAGAGGCCGAATTAAGAGATTTACATTTTGCGAATAAAATCGTAAAACATACAAAATCAAATACAATCGTTTTAGTAAAAGATAATGTTCTTTTAGCAAGTGGAGTTGGTCAAACTTCAAGAGTTGACGCACTCAGACAAGCAATAGAAAAGGCTAAGACTTTTGGCTTTAAACTAGAGGGTGCTGCAATGGCTTCTGACGCGTTTTTCCCTTTCCCAGACTGTGTTGAAATTGCATCTGAAGCAGGAATTACAGCAATTCTTCAGCCAGGAGGTTCAATTAAAGATCAAGATTCAATCGATATGGCAAATTCCAAAGGAATAGCAATGGTTACTACTGGAGTAAGACATTTCAAACATTGATAAAACTGAATTCCTTAAAACGATCTTATTCTTGAAACATAAACAATAAAAAGATTTTTTTTACATTTGAATTAATATAAATTAATCAAGCACATCCTAATCACAAAATATAAATGGGTTTATTTAACTGGTTTACACAAGAAGTAGCTATCGACTTAGGTACGGCAAACACCCTAATTATTCATAACGACAAAGTTGTAGTTGACGAACCTTCTATCGTTGCTTTCGATCGTCAAACTAATAAAATTATAGCTATTGGACGTCAAGCGATGCAAATGGAAGGCAAGACACATGACAATATTAGAACAGTAAGACCTCTAAAAGATGGTGTAATTGCAGATTTCAATGCTGCAGAAGCTATGATAAAAGGTATGATTAGGATGTTGAATGGTGGTAAAGGATGGATGTTTCCTTCATTAAGGATGGTAATTTGTATACCTTCAGGTATAACAGAGGTTGAAAAAAGAGCTGTAAGAGATAGTGCAGAAATCGCCGGAGCAAAAGAAGTTTATTTAATTCATGAACCTATGGCAGCTGCTGTAGGTATAGGCATTGATGTAGAAGAGCCAATGGGTAATATGATTATTGACATTGGCGGCGGAACCACAGAAATTGCAGTTATTGCCCTTTCTGGAATTGTTTGCGATCAGTCGATTCGAGTTGCTGGAGATAACTTTGACTCAGATATAGTAAATTATATTCGCAGACAGCATAATATAATGATTGGTGATAGAACGGCGGAGAAAATCAAAATTGAGGTTGGAGCAGCTTTACCAGAACTTTCTGATCCACCTGCAGACTTTGCCGTGCAGGGTAGAGATTTAATGACAGGTGTACCAAAACAAATAACTGTTTCCTACACTGAAATAGCACATTGCTTAGACAAATCTATTTCGAAAATTGAGGAAGCTATATTGAAAGCTTTAGAGATAACACCTCCAGAATTATCTGCAGATATTTATCAAACAGGGATTTATTTAACAGGTGGAGGTGCGCTTTTAAGAGGCCTCGACAAGCGTATCGCTGCCAAAACTAAGTTACCTGTACATGTTGCAGAAGACCCACTAAGAGCCGTTGTTAGAGGAACTGGCATTGCTTTAAAAAACATAGGCAATTTTAAATTTTTAATGCAATAATTTTAAAAATAGACTAAAATGCGTAACCTTTGGATTTTTTTAAGTCGATATAACGCATTTTTCTTATTTATTATTTTTTTTGGAATTAGCTTTATTTTAATAATTAGAAATAATAGCTATCCTAAATCGGTTACCATGAGTTCTTCAAACGCTTTCATAGGCACTGCTTATGAGCGTTTAAATGTTATCAAGAGATATATTAACCTCGGAGCAGTTAATGACAGCTTAGCTATTGAAAATGCCCAATTAAAAACTGAGCTTCTTTATTTTAATAATATTGATAGCACCAAAGAGGAAAAAATAATAGACACAAATTATCAAGAACAATACCAAATAATTTCCGCTAGAGTAGTTAAAAACTCCACTAATCTTCGAAATAATTTCATAACAATTAATAAAGGTAGCTTAGCTGGCTTAGAGCTAGATATGGCGGTAATTTCACCTCAACATGGTATAGTTGGTTTTATTACACAAATTTCCCCTAACTATTCAATAATTAGGCCTTTATTAAATAGTGAAGCTCAATTTAGTGTTTTAGTTAAGAAAAATAATGCATTTGGATCATTAGTTTGGGGAGAAAAAAATTTCAATCCTAGGAAAGCCCAAGTAAAAGAAATACCCAACCATTATAAAATCAATGTTGGTGATAGTATTATCACCTCAGGAGCTGGCGGCTTTCCTAAAGGTATATACATTGGAAGTGTAAGCAATACAGCCGTTAGTACCGGCGATAGCTTTATGACATTAGAAATTGATTTAGTCAATGACTTTAGTAGTCTCCAATATGTTTACATAATTAAAGATCGATTATCAAAAGAATTAAAAAATTTGACTGAAAGTATCCCAAATGAACAGTAAACTTATAGTTATAAATATTTTTCGTTGGGTAATATTACTTTTTGCCCAAATATTTCTTTTGAGAAATACGGTAGCATTTCAAGTACCAGCCCCATTTATATATATCTTATTTTTAATTATATTACCATTCAAAACACCAAATTTTATTCTCTATTCAATAGCTTTCTTTACAGGCATAATCATAGATTCCTTTTATGATACTATAGGTATACATACAGCTGCCTGTGTCGTTTTAGCCTTTGTTAGAATATTGTTTATTTCAGTTAGTCTAAACCGAGATTCAATTGACGAACCGGAACCATCCTTAGGAAATATGGGTTTAAAATGGTTTTCACTTTATGCGCTTCTTTGTGTATTAAGTCATCAAATATTCTTCTTTTTCTTAGAAGCATTTAAATTGTCGGAGTTTTTTTACACCTTAAGCCGTGCACTAATAAGTTCAATTATTAGCTTTTTTTTAATTTTGATATTAGAATTCATTTTTCACAATAAAAAAGCCACTTAATGGATAATTTGTTTAATAGAAAATTTGTCATTCAAGGTTTAATGATCATTATGGCGTTAATTCTATTAGGAAAATTATTTTACATCCAAGTATACACCGATAAATACTTTCTACAAGCTAATAGTAACGCACTTAGAAAACTATACCAATTTCCAGCAAGAGGCGTTATATACGATCGAAACCACATCGTATTAGCTCAAAACCAGCCTACTTATGATTTAATGGTAACACCATCTTTAGTAAAAGATATCGACACATTCGAGCTTTGTAAAATCATAGGGATTGATACACCAACCTTCAATGAAAAAATGAGAAAAGCAATTGTGTACTCAAGATACCAAGCGTCTTTTTTTCAAAAACTATTGAGCGTAGAAACTTATGCCAACTTACAAGAAAAAATGCCCAAATTTAAAGGCTTTCATGTTCAGAAAAGAACAATTAGATATTATCCAGATAGTATTGCGGCGCATTACTTGGGTTATGTTAGAGAGGTTAGTTACCCTGAAATTGAAAAACATGGAGGATATTATAAACCAGGAGATTATATTGGAAAAAATGGCATTGAAAAACAATATGAAAAAGACCTTAGAGGTTCAAAAGGTGTAATTAATATGCTTTATAATGTGCATAATGTTCCGCAAGGAAGTTATGCAGAAGGAAAATTAGACTCGCCAGCAATAGCAGGAACACCAATAACTTCTACCCTAGACGCAGAATTACAAAAGTTAGGAGAACAGTTATTACAAAATAAGGTTGGTTCTGTGGTTGCTTTAGAACCCTCTACTGGTGAAGTTTTAGCATTCGTTAGTAGTCCAGGTTATGACCCGAACAAAATCGTTGGAAGAGAATTTGGAAACAATTATGCCCAAATTTCAACAAACCCTTACAGATTATTAAACGTTAGGCCAATTTCTGGAAGGTATTCACCAGGCTCTGCCTTTAAACCTTTAGATGCCTTAATTGCTTTACAAGAAGGCGTTGTCGATAAAAATACCACTATCAATTGTCCAGGATATTTCACAGCTGGAAATAGAAATTTCAGATGTGAACATATAGATGGGAATACTAACGTAAGATGGGCACTTTCAAGATCATGTAATACCTACTTTTATTCCATTTTCGCCAGAATGATGACAAAAGACGGTAATAAACAAGTTAAATCAAATTATGAAATTTGGCAAAACAAGGTTAGAAAATTTGGAATCGGGGATACATTAGGCTTAGATTTTCCTGGGGAAAAAGCTTTTAAATTGTTTAGAAAAGAGGATTATGATAAGAAATTTAATAATCGCTGGGGATATAGCACTATCTTATCTGTTTCTATCGGACAAGGAGAAATAAGTACCACACCTTTACAAATGGCGAATATAATGGCTATAATTGCTAATAGGGGATACTATTTAAAGCCTCATGTTGTAAAAGGAATTGGGAAAATTGGAAATATTGACCCAAAATATAAAGTTAAAAACTCTGTAGATATTGATCAAAGGCATTTTGAATCTGTAATTGATGGAATGGAAGATGCTGTAAATACATCAACCGGAACAGCTAGAGAATCTAGAATACCAAATATTTTGATGTGTGGAAAAACAGGAACTGTACAAAATAATTTAGGCAAAAATCACTCTGTTTTCATAGGATTTGCACCTCGGGAAAACCCGAAAATTGCTATTGCTGTAATTATTGAAAATGCAGGTTATGGCGGAGCATATGCTGCACCAATAGCAAGTTTTATGACGGAATTTTATATTAATAGAAAGCTAGATCCTAAGCGTCTTATAAATGGTAAAACAGCAAATCAATTTAAAGAAATTAATCTATTGCCAGCTTTAAAAACGAATTGGCCTAATCAACAAAATAAAAGTGAAAGTATAAAAAAAGAAAAAGACAGCACAGAGGTAAAGACAAAACAAGACGCTCCAAAAACTGCAGCAAATGTACTAGTTAACAAATTTAATGCGATTCTGAATAATACCGACAAATCAAAAAAACATGCAATCAGTTAGTCATCAAAATCGCTTTTTCTTTAATGTTGATTGGATATCTATACTTATATATCTATTATTATGTGGATTTGGTATTTTGAACATTTACTCAGTAAGATACCATCTAGATGAAAGCATAGGATTTAGTTTTTCTTCAGAGTATGGAAAACAAATCATATTTGTAATATCTGGTATAATTTTAGGCTTTTCTATTCTCCTTTTAGATAGTAAATTTTTTAGAGTATTTGCCCCAATAATTTATGGAATAACCATACTATTATTAATTGCCGTTTTAATAGTTGGAAAAAATGTTGGCGGAAATCAAGCATGGATACCATTAGGAAGTTTCAGGCTTCAGCCCTCGGAATTTGCCAAATTTGGAACTGCGCTGATGTTAGCCAGATATATTAACACGTACAATGTTAAACTCAATCAGTTAAAGCCTCTAGCTATATCAATAGGAATTATCTTAATCCCTATGATTTTAATTATGGGGCAACCAGATGCTGGTTCTATGCTAGTATTTCTATCATTGATGTTTCCATTATATAGAGAAGGTATGCCTGGAAATTTGCTCTTACTCTTTTGGGGCTTGGTGCTACTATTTATATTAAACCTTGTTTTAACCCCTTGGCAATTGATTTTAGGCATTTTAGTAATTTCAGGGCTATTTATTTACATCAACAGAAGAAAAACAAAAAAAATAATAGGAATAACTATAATATGTTTAACTGCGATTGCTTATTTATTTATCGCTAAATACATATTTAACAACGTACTTAAACCTCATCAACAGACTCGAATTGAATTAATTCTTGGTCTAAAATCTGATAACAAAAGCGCAGGGTATAACGTAAATCAATCTAAAATAGCGATTGGCGCAGGTCAATTAACAGGAAGAGGATTTCTTGAGGGAACTCAAACAAAATATGGCTATGTACCAGCACAAAGTACAGATTTTATTTTTTCCACTATAGGAGAGGAATGGGGATATATTGGTTCTGTCACCGTTGTTACCTTATATTTCTTTTTATTACTTAGGCTTATCAACATGGCAGAGCGCCAACGATCGGTTTTTTCAAGAGTTTACGGATATAGTATTGCCTGTATAATATTCTTTCACATCTTTATTAATATAGGAATGGCTGTTGGTATTATGCCCGTTATAGGGATTCCATTACCTTTTATAAGTTATGGAGGTTCATCATTATGGAGTTTCACCATTCTACTATTTATCTTCCTAAAGTTAGATTCTAATAGAATGGGATATATCTAAAATTTTGACTTTAATAACTCATAAAACTTATTCACAGTAGAAGGCTTTTCTGACCAATTATATTGTTTGGCGTAATTTCTTTGAAAAAAATCATCTGCTGCTTTAAAATCAGGAAGTTTATTGGCTAAATCAATAGCCTCTGAATAGGCTAAATTATAGCCATTAAATAGGTCTTTAATATAAAGTAATTTATCATTCAGGTTTATCCCCTGCTTAAGATCACTTATTTTATTCTGATTGGAAGATTCTTCCGCAGATTTTTCTAAACGAGAGTGGAATAATTCATTAATACTTGGAGATACGGATTCATTATCCTGTTTAATCAAAAATGGCTCAGGGCCCACCTCTTCTACCGTAGACTCAGTAAATTTATCAATTTCAGAATCAATGATTGTATTTTGAGGCGTTTCATCTGCTGTATTAGAAAGATTAAACTCAAAATTACTCAACTCATAATTACTCTCCTCAATTACAGGATTAGGTTTATTAAATGGAACATCCTCCTCAACTGTTTTCAATGATTCTTCTTGCTTCAATTGAAGTAATATTTTTGCATGATCAGCTAAAAAATCAGCATTTGCTGTAAACAAAGAATACTCTAATTCATTACAAACACCTTGATTCTCCATTAAATAATCATATTGATCTTGCAATTCATTTAAGATTACCCCTATCTTTTTAAACAATTTCTCTGATTTCATATAACTGAATTTGAATGTTACTATACTAATCAAAAATAAATATAATTCCCAAATAAATTAAACTAAATTTGGGGGCTTAATGTTAATATCATCATGTTATTTAGTGAACAAATTTTTAGAAAAGGTAAAGGAAGTGGAAGTATTGAAGTGATCTGTGGATCCATGTTTTCTGGTAAAACTGAAGAACTAATTAGACGTCTAAAAAGAGCACAAATAGCTAAATTAAATGTAGAGATTTTTAAACCTGCTACAGATACACGCTACGATGAACAGGATGTAGTCTCTCATGATAAAAACTCTATACCTTCATCGCCGGTATCTCATTCTTCGTCTATATTGTTATTAGGGTCAAACACCCAAGTTGTAGGTATTGATGAAGCTCAATTTTTTGATGATGAATTACCTGAAGTGTGCAATAAGCTAGCCACAAAAGGCATAAGAGTTATCGTAGCAGGCTTAGATATGGATTTTCAAGGAAGACCATTTGGACCAATGCCACACTTGTTAGCCATCGCAGAGCATGTCACCAAAGTCAATGCTGTTTGCATGCAATGCGGAAGTCCCGCCGTATATTCTTATCGAACTATAAATAATAATTCAACAGTCTTATTAGGCGAAAAAGAAAGCTATGAACCCCGTTGTAGAGCTTGTTTTATTTAACGAGTAATAACCATTTTTAATGATTTCTTATAAGAACCTACTCTAAGTTCATAAATATAAATTCCTGGAGCTAATCCGGATACATTGAATGGTATATTATGCATACCTGCATCCAGTTTGCCATCCCATAACGTCTTTACGACTCTACCTTGCAAATCAGAAACTTGAAGTTTAACATTTGCACTTTCTGGCAGTTTAACTGGAATTTGGGTTTGATCAACAACAGGATTAGGGAAATTTTGTCCTAAATTAATGGCGTTAATATTTTCAATTATTTTATCCTTTTCTAAGTTTTGGATATGCTTAATTTGAGCTTGTTGTGCAACCTGTTCTAAATCTTTTTGATTATCCCCAGCTACAAAAGCATAAGAAACTACAACCGACTTTCCTGCAGGAATTTGATATGGGCCAGAACCAAGCATGTACATAATATCCATACCATCACCATCTGTACCTAGCTCAGTATAAGGAACTCCACCTCTTAAAGCTGCATACTTTTCAATATTTGTAAACTTCCCATCTGCTAATGGATCTGTACTAATTTGATAGGAAAAAGGGACGTAAATTGGATTAGTCTTCAAACTTAAAAGTTTAACACCTACATAAGGATAGCTCGCATTCTTAGTAGCATAGGCATACGCAAGTTGATTTAAAGGATCAAATTTTGTTGCATTATTAGTTGAATTGTCTAAATCCCAATCCATAAACAATGCCGTATAAATCCCTTCTATATTTACTGCACTCGTATTCGTTAACTCATAATGGACTAAAACAAATTTATCATTTGGAGCCTGATTATAGGCTTGCACGCGAGACTTAACTTGTATATTTATAGGCGCCATGGCTTTACTATCATCAAAAGTGGCAGTAGCTTCAAATGCAGCATCTGAATTCAGCACCTGTTTGGCTTGTTCTATTTTTTGAAAATCATCACTAGATTTACCATCTCCTCTTGCATTATTAGAAACCTGATTAACTGACTTTGCAATTAATAATGAGGCCTCATAAAGCATGGATTCATCTTTATATATAAATCCAATACCGCCTGTAGCGTCTTCCTTACTATAACCGACTCTTCCGTTTGAAGAAAATGAAGTTCCAATTTTATTCACTGTAACATTTAAAAAGTCTAGGGCTACTTCAAAAGAGAATAACTCAGATTCTTGAAAACTAGCTCCATTTCCTGAATAAGTTAA
Source organism: uncultured Pedobacter sp. (assembly GCA_964592575.1). GTDB lineage: Bacteria > Bacteroidota > Bacteroidia > Sphingobacteriales > Sphingobacteriaceae > Pedobacter. The sequence continues at coordinate 78,813 of CAZQFF010000005.1, read as the reverse complement.
CTTTAAAGTCACCTCCTGATTTGCAGGGGCATTCGGCAAAACTCTAACTCTAACTGGACCTATATTTGTTCTTCCAGCTAAAGAATTAATATTACCTATTGACAAATTTGGTGTCAAAACTTCTAAGTAAGGGCTTAAACTAGAAATTTGAACATTCAATCCAGTAACTGGATCTAGATAATTCTTCAAATCCAAAATAAGTCCTAGTTCTGAGCCCGCATTTCGAGTTCCTTGGCTAGGATCCTGAATTCTAATATTATTGGAACGTACTGAATAATAACGGTTTTGCAAAGCATTTAAAATATTAACCCTACCCTTACCTAATAAGTCTGGATATCCCCCATTTAAGTCATTTACTGGGTCAGAGGCCATCCTCAAATATTCGCCAATTTGTTCTCCGGTCATATTTGGATTTTTCGCCCAAAGTAAAGCGGCTGCACTGGATACAATGGGAGCAGCCATAGAAGTACCGCTCATATTACCATATCTATTTCTTGTTAATGTACTTAAAATCGAAACCCCTGGAGCTGCAATATCTACTTTATCGCCAAAATTCGAAAAGCTAGCTTTCACATCATTATTTCCTAAGGCAGAAACTGAAATAACTCCAGGATAAGATGCTGGATAGTTTGGCAAACTGTGATTACTGTTTCCAGCAGAAGCTACAATTAAGGCACCTTTTGAAACTGCATAATTAACAATATCTAAACCAAATTGTCCACTTGCAACTGAACCCCAAGAACAATTAATAATATGAGCCCCCATATCTACCGCATATTTTATACCCTCATATCCTTTATAAATTGATCTTGCATTATTATCAGCCCCCGTTTTTACAATAAGCAATTTAGCGTCTCTAGCTATACTTGCAATGCCTTTAGAATTATTTGAAACTGCTGAAACTAATCCACTTACATGCACACCATGTTGAGTAGTATCCGAAGTTACATTGGGATCATTATCAGCAATCATGGTTGAAGCACTTAAACCAACAAAGTCCCATCCCGCATAATTATCAATATAACCATCTCCATCATCATCTCTACCGTTAACTGGATCCTTCTGATTATAATAAATATTAGCAGCAAGATCTTCATGCGCTAATTCGCTTCCAGAATCTACAATAGCGACAAGGATATTAGCAGCTGAAATATTTAATCCCCAAGCAGGTTTAACCTGCATCTTCTCGAAATATACCTGATTATTCAATAAAGGATCATTAGGTATGTTCTGAATATAGTGAATATAACTTGGTTCGGCATAAACTACCTGTTCATCCTTTAATAGCGTATTAATTACCTCTACAATAGAACTTCCACCTTCATATTTAGCCACAAATATATTGTCTAAAGTCGTCTCAGGCATATTTGCTGAAACTTGTCTTCCCGTATTTCTTTGTACATTAGATGTTGGGAAAACGTTGTTTACACTAGTTATTCGAATTCCTTTGTCGTCCAAATACTGACTCGCAGGAAGAGCCATTTGACCTGCAGATTTCCGCTGAGGAGTCTTTAATTTAAAAATTATCGTGTTGGGCAAATAATCCCTTTCTGTTATACCTTTAGGTAATTCAAATGGTTTTCTAGTTACGCGCTGAAAAGGGTCCTCAAATTTAAAGGACAAAAATAGACCTAAAACCAGAAACAGATAGAGCTTGTATTTCATATAATTTCAATATGATACGAATATATAGCGTTTAGAGTTGTTTATCAATTTATTTGATTAAATTTTTAAGGAGCTTTTAATAATCTAACCTACACTTTAATTAGAATTAGAATCGTTCCATATTAGCTTAATATTAGACATTTAGCTATTAACTTTTGTAATTTTAATCTACTAGCAAAAGTTAATACTCAAATACTAAATTATTATGAAAGACATTATTAGAACTCAATCCATGCTCTCTGTAGATATAGAATTTTTATTAAACCAGCAGGTTAAAAAAGAAGCTCAAGCTTCATCAAATTATTTAGCCATGGCATCTTGGTGTGATCGAAATGGATACGAACAATCAGCAACTTACTTCTTTAATCAAGCTGAAGAAGAAAGAATGCATCAAATGAAAATATTTAAATACATTTTAGATTTGGGTGGGAATGCAGTTTCGCCTGAAGTATCTCAAATAAAATTAGAATTTAATTCATTTAGAGAAGTTTTTGAAGATGCATTAGAGCAGGAAATTTCTGTCACTCAATCCTTGAAAAACATAGCTGCTAACTGCCAAAAGGAACAAGACTTTGTGACCATTGATTTTTTAAATTGGTTTTTCAGGGAACAAAAGGAAGAGGAATTTAAAGCACGCAGGGCATTGGAATTATTCGACCTTTTAGAAGGCGAAGTTTCAGGAATGTGGCAAATAGATCAACAAATTAGTCAAATCACCTATTCTGGAGGGCAAGAACAATAAATCAATTACAAAATGAACATATGAAAAGTTACAAAAATAATTTAAGCATATTATTTCTAATCGCCTATATACTGTATTCTCTCCTTTATAAAAGGGTTCTAAACAATGACATTTTTATCATACTTGCTAATTTAATCATCCTAGTTAACATTAGCATTGTTATTTATGAATTTATAAATTTCAATAAACTCAAAGATTTTTATAAAAAACCTTTTCAAGGAAAATTATTTTTAATTTTCCAGTTAAGTTTAAACTTTATACTAGCTAGCCTGATTTACTACGAAAGATTTATTGAAAAATAAAAAAGGTCTTAAGAATTCTTAAGACCTTTTTTGTGGTATGGGCCGGGATCGAACCGGCGACACATGGATTTTCAGTCCATTGCTCTACCTACTGAGCTACCGTACCATTCCCCAGATTGGGAATGCAAATGTAGTTTCTTTTTTTGAATCCCAAAACATTTTTTTAAAATAAATTTTGATTAAACACTATCATAGCTAAAAATCAAGGAATTAAAATTAAATCTCATAAAAGAAAAAAACCAACTCGATAATTTTTAAAAAATTATGCTTACATAATAATATATTTTCAATCAAATACTTTAACTTAGCTATTGAAAGCTATAAAAATTGACATATGATTTCACAAATTTTATTCATTCTATTATGCCTTGTAAGTGTTGGGTTATTTGCTTTTAACTTTAAAAAAGTAATTCGCAATATAAAAATAGGTAAACCAGATTTTCCAACCGACAGAACTAATGAAAGATGGAATACCATGCTAAAAGTAGCATTTGGGCAATCCAAAATGGCAGCAAGACCAATACCATTCATCCTACACTTAGCCGTTTACCTTGGATTTGTTATTATTAACATCGAAGTACTAGAAATTATGATAGACGGGATATTTGGAACGCACCGGATATTCGCTTCTATAGGTTCAATTTATAATTTTTTGATTGGCTCATTTGAAATACTTGCTTTTTTAGTTTTAGTAGCCTGTATAATTTTCTTTCTAAGAAGAAACATTTTAAACATCAAACGTTTTTCTGGCAAAGAAATGAAATCTTGGCCCAAATCTGATGCGAATTTAATTCTCATCACAGAGGTATTATTAATGTCTGCATTTTTAATAATGAATGCTGCAGATGCTAAACTTCAAAACTTAGGTATTTCTCCTTACACCACAGCCGGCTCCTTTCCTATCAGTCAATTTTTACAAGGAATTTTACCAAACACCCCAGAGAGTCTAATACTTATAGAAAGATTTTGCTGGTGGTTTCACATCATAGGCATTTTCGCTTTCCTAAACTACCTACCTTACTCTAAACATTTTCATATCATATTTGCTTTCCCTAATACCTTTTATAGCAAACTTGATCCAAAAGGAAAGTTCAGTAATTTGGAAGCTGTTACTAATGAGGTTAAGGCTATGTTAGACCCCAGTTATACGCCTTTAGACCTTCCGACAAGTAAATTCGGTGCAAAAGATGTTCATGATTTAACCCAATTACAACTTCTAAATGCCTACACTTGTACGGAATGTGGACGTTGTACATCAGTTTGCCCTGCAAATATCACAGGAAAATTATTGTCACCGCGAAAAATCATGATGGATACGCGCGATAGAATGGAAGAAGTTGGCAAAAACATAGACAAGCATGGCCTAGATTATCAAGACGAAAAATCATTACTTGACAATTACATCACAAGAGAAGAAATATGGGCTTGTACAAGTTGTAATGCCTGTACAGAAGCTTGTCCAGTAAATATCGATCCACTAGGAATCATCATGGATTTAAGAAGATATGCCGTTATGGAAGAATCTGTAGCTCCAAATAGTATCAATGCCATGTTGGGCAATATCGAAAATAACGGAGCTCCATGGAAATATTCACCAAGCGACCGTTTTAATTGGTCACAAGATTAAATTTAAAGACACCTTAAAATATAATAATATGGAATTTAAAATCCCTACTATGGCCGAAATGGTGGCTTCTGGAGAAAGCCCAGATATCTTATTTTGGGTAGGTTGTGCGGGCAGTTATGATGATCGTGCTAAAAAAATCACAAAAGATATTTGTAAGATATTACATCATGTAGGTATTAAATATGCCGTTTTAGGAACGGAAGAAAGTTGTACTGGAGACCCAGCTAAACGTGCAGGTAATGAATTTCTGTTTCAAATGCAAGCAATGGCTAACATTCAACTATTAAATGCATACGAAGTAAAGAAAATAGTTACGGCATGCCCTCATTGCTTTAATACCATTAAAAATGAATACCCAGGCTTAGGAGGTCAATATGAAGTTATTCATCATACACAACTAATTCAAGGGCTTATTGATGAAGGTAAACTTAGAGCCGAAGGCGGTGAAAGCTTCAAAGGAAAAAAAATTACTTTTCATGATCCTTGCTATTTAGGTAGAGCCAACGAAGTTTACGAAGCTCCAAGAAAAGCATTGGAAGTTCTAGATGCGCAATTAGTAGAGATGAAACGCTGTAAAAGTAATGGACTTTGTTGTGGTGCTGGAGGAGCTCAAATGTTCAAAGAGCCAGAAAGAGGAAATAAGGATATTAATATTGAAAGAATTGAAGAAGCACTTTCTACTGAACCTCAAATCATAGCAGCAGGTTGTCCATTTTGCATGACTATGTTAAGTGATGGAGTGAAGTTAAAAGAGAAAGAAAATGAAGTTCAAGTCTTAGATATAGCTGAAATTACCGCTAAAGCAAACGGATTGTAGTTGATAAATAAAATCAACTACAATTCTACTAATTTTATTGACGAAGCAATCGCTCCTTCAAAACATTTACTTTGACAGTCAAATTTGTTAATTCCTCTGCACTAATTCCCTTTAAAGGAATTCTCAAACTTGTGGCCATTGTATCAACATTCCCTTTACGGTCCTGATGAGTTTGTACAATAATATCGTCAGCCTTAGTTAAGAAAATTAGTTCCCCATTATTTTCAGTTCCTAAAAATTCAATTTCTTTCAAACGGGAAAAATGAAAGGAGAAAAACTCAATCTTCCCATTATTATAAAATCGCTTGTGTTTACACAAACCCGTGTTGGTAACTTGAAATTCTGATTTTTTTAAAGCTCCCAAAAATCTAGCTGGATCATGATATTTTTGCAGAGTTTGCTGGATAAAATCAACCGGTGCATCTACAAAATTAAATGCAGTAAACACTAAAAAAAATATACTTAACAAGCTAATTCTTATATATAATGTAATCTTTTGCATTTCCTGTGAATAACTGAATTACAAATTAATTTAAAATTTTAAATTTGAATATGAATTTTTCTCCACAATCCAGAGTTTGGATATATCAAAGCGAAAGAGTTTTAAATCAGAATGAGGTTATTGAAATAAAATCAATATTAGATAATTTTATTCAAGAATGGTCTGCCCATGGCACTGCCTTAAAAGCCGCCTATAAGATTTTATATAGTCACTTTATCGTTTTTATTGTTGACGAAACTCAAGCCGCTGCTAGCGGCTGCTCTATCGACTCCTCTGTTCGAATTATCAAACAAATAGAACAAAAATTTAACATTGATTTCTTCAATAGATTTAATATGGCCTACAAATTAAATGAGGAGTTAAAAATAGCTTCCAAAGAAGATTTTGAAACGCTAATCAGCATTAAAAAAATAACGCCTGACACTATCGTGTTTAATAATATGGTGCAAACCTTAACTGACTTTGAAAACAAATGGGAGCTCCCTCTTAGTCAAAGCTGGCATGCTCAAATATTTGCAGAACAACTAAACTACTAAACAAATCACAAATTAAACCATGCCTGCCAAACGCCAAAATTTTTGGAAAAAAATTAGTAGAGCAATTTTAAAATCAATTCTTTGGTTTTTAGGCATTAGTGTTTTATGGGTAATCTCCTATATATTCATCAATCCTCCCGTTACTTGGCTCATGTTACAACGTAATTGGGAAAGGAAAAGTGAAGGAAAAGCATTTAGATTAGAAAAAACATGGGTTAAATATGATGAGCTGCCTAACTCCTTAAAAAAAGCAGCTATTGCCTCAGAAGATCAACTATTTTTAGAACATTTTGGCTTCGATTTAGTGGCTATTGAAAAAGCTTACTTAAATAATCAAAAAGGAAAAAAGATAAAAGGAGGTAGTACAATTAGCCAACAAACGGCAAAGAATGTATTTCTATGGCCCGGTCGATCAATGATCAGAAAGGCATTCGAAGCTTATTTCACCTTACTAATTGAAATATTTTGGTCAAAAGAAAGAATCATGGAGGTTTATCTGAATGTAATAGAAATGGGAGATGGAATATATGGAGCTGAAGCAGCTTCACAAGCCTATTTTAACAAACCTGCTAAAAAACTAACCCGATCACAATCTGCTTTAATTGTAGCATGCCTTCCTAACCCATTAAGATGGTCGCCTAAAAATCCAACAAATTATATCTATAAAAGGCGAGCAGCTATCTTAAGACACATGAAACGCTTAGGGCCAATCAAACTTTAATTCAGCCCATCATTCTTAAACACTTTAATTCTAAAAGCAAAAAAAACCGTCTTTGTTAAAAACAAAGACGGTTAAATATTTCGTAAAAGATAGTTACTCTGCTACTACTTCAAATGGAACTTTAACTTTAACTTCTTTATGTAAGTTTAAGTTTGCCATGTATTCACCAATCATTTTTGGTTCAGTATCAAAAGTAATACGACGACGATCCACATCAAAGCCTTTAGCTTTTAGAGCTTCCGCAATCATAATTGTATTTACCGCACCAAAAATTTTACCAGTCTCACCAGCTTTTGCACCAATGCTTAACTTCACATCAACTAACTGAGCAGCAACACCTTCAGCATCCTTTTTAATTTTATCTTGTTTAAACGCCGCTTGCTTTAAATTTTCAGCTAAAACTTTTTTAGCAGATGGAGTAGCTAATTGAGCGTAACCTTTTGGAATTAAATAGTTACGACCAAAACCTGGCTTTACTGTTACGATATCATCTTTCTCACCTAGTGATTTGATATCTTGCTTTAAAATAACTTCCATTTCTTGCTCTTATTTTAATTGGTCAGTAACGAAAGGTAATAAACCGATGTGACGAGCACGTTTTACCGCTTGAGCTACTTTACGTTGAAACTTTAAAGAAGTACCTGTTAAACGACGAGGTAAAATTTTACCTTGCTCGTTCACAAATTTCAATAAAAAGTTTGCGTCTTTATAATCAATGTATTTAATGCCATTTTTTCTAAAACGGCAATATTTTTTTCTATTATCGTCCACTTTTGGAGCGGTAACATATTGTATTTGTTCTCTAGCCATTATACTGTTGCCTCCTCTTTCTTAGTTTTTTTATTGAAAGCACCGCTACGTTTTTTCTCATTATAAGCGATAGCATGGCGATCTAAGCTAGTTGTCATAAAACGTAATACTCGCTCATCACGTTTTAAAGCTAACTCTAATTTACTAATTAAATCTCCTTGTGATTTGTATTCAACTAGGAAATAGTGCCCACTTGCTTTTTTAGCAATTGGATAGGCTAATTTTCTCAAACCCCAATTGTCTTCAGCGACAATTTCGGCTCCGTTATCCGTTAAAATTGCTTTAAATTTAGCGAATGCCTCTTTAGCAACTTCTTCAGACAACAACGGGGTTAGAACGATTACAGATTCGTACTGATTCATTGTTTTGTTAATTAATTGTTTATACGTTTCAAAAACGTTTGCAAAGATAAAATATAATATCAATATTTGCAAGTAAACATCTATCTGTTATGGAATTAAAACTTACACAAATTTCACCAATATTACTCAAATTTGGTTTTCTTGTCATACTGATTTACTCAATATCCGCAAAAAAGAGCTTTGCCCAAGTACAAGTTCCATTATTACCCGGACCAGGATGTCTGTTTAACGGCAAGGTATATCAAAAATTAATTGGCACAGATAATAATGGCAATCCACTTTTTAGTGGTATTGAAGGAAATTGCGTAAGTGATTACTCCTTGCCAAATCCACCTTGGGATCCATTAACAGAAGGCCCTAACGGCTCTTGCACGGTCTGGGTTGACTGTGTATCAAACGCAAAACGTGCATTAAAAAAAGGCAAATACGGCACAGTGAATGTACCGCTAGATGATTATGCAACGCCTTTAATGTTATTTGTTGGCAGCTTAGTATATTTTCGTTTTAAAAATAGATTGATTTAAAACTACTATATTTACCCCAGCCTCCGAGATTACTAAAAATAAAAAACAATAAGCATTAGACAAATTATCTAATTTATAGTTAATTATAAAACAAAATTGACTTTCATTGTTTTATTTTAATTATCTTATTTGCACAAATTAGTTCTATGCAATTAAGTTTAATATTATTTGGTTTGCTATTTATTTCTGTTTTAGCTAACGCCCAACCTGTCTCAGGAGAAGGATGTTTAGCTGTTAGTTCAAGTATTGGAGTCACACCCAACACAGTTTATCAATTTAGAAGTGGCTCAAGAAACGGAAGCCCCTTATTTTTAGCTAGTTCTGCACCTCAAACCCCATTAGACCACCCAAGCTACCCTTGCTGGACTTGGACTTCATCAGGCGGTACTTGTGTTATTAAAAATACTGGCAGCGGAAATGCTCCTAAAAATTTCATCACAGGCACATATGGAACATTTTCAGGGGGAGATGGAACATTTTGTGTAGATTTTGATAATAGCATATTTATACTATTTGGCGGTGTCCTACTCGCAGCAAGTTTACAGCTCAGACAACAAAATCGAATTAAAGCATAAAATTTCCACAATTAGCACATTCCCTATTTATTGCTTAAAAAAATTCCTATTTTCGTAGCGATGGAAAATTTTGTGGTATCTGCTAGAAAATATCGTCCTGCTACATTTGAAACAGTAGTTGGTCAAGAGCATATTACTGGCACTCTAAAAAACGCCATTAAAAACAATCAATTAGCACAAGCGTTTTTATTCTGCGGGCCTCGTGGAGTTGGAAAAACAACTTGTGCAAGGATTTTAGCTAAAACAATCAACTGTACAAATCTCACTGCAGATCAAGAAGCATGCCGAAAATGCGAATCCTGTCAATCTTTTAGTTCTGGAAATTCCTTTAATTTTCATGAATTAGATGCAGCTTCCAACAACTCCGTTGAAGATATTCGAAGTTTAATTGAACAAGTTAGAATTCCACCTCAAGCCGGTAAATTTAAAATCTACATTATTGACGAGGTTCATATGCTATCTCAAAGTGCGTTCAACGCATTTTTAAAAACATTAGAAGAACCTCCTCCATATGCTATATTTATCTTAGCGACAACAGAAAAGCATAAAATACTTCCTACCATTCTTTCTCGTTGCCAAATATTTGATTTCAATAGAATTCAAGTTGAAGATATTGCTAAACATTTAGATCGAATAGCCCAAAGAGAGCATATTCAAGTCGAAGCGGATGCCTTGCACATCATAGCACAAAAAGCCGATGGTGGTTTACGGGATGCTTTATCTATGTTTGATCAAATTGTAAGCTTCACCAATAAACAGGTTACTTACAAATCTGTAATAGCCAATTTAAATCTATTAGACTATGACTATTACTTTAAATTAGTTGACTATCTAGATGCAGGTCAAGGAAGTGATGCCCTATTGCTTTTCAACGAAATATTGAATCAAGGCTTCGATGGCAATCATTTTATAACTGGTCTTGCAGAACATCTTAGAAACTTATTGGTATCCAAAGAACCTAAAACTACTAGTCTTTTGGAAGTCAGTGAAAGTATCAAGCAAAAATACATAAATCAAAGTCAAAATAATTCATCAGGATTTCTTTTGACAGCTTTGAATCTAGCTAACACTTGTGACTTAAACTACAAAAACAGCAAAAACCAACGTTTACAAGTAGAATTAGCCCTACTAAAAATGGCACATATTAACTCAGCCATAAATTTAACCCAACAAATTCAAAGCCCAAGCAGCACAACATCTTCGGAGTTGATTAAAAAAAAAACTCCTTTAGTTAAGAATCAAATCGAAGGAGCTGAAAATTTTAAAACTCAAAATAATTCAGCAAAACCAGAGCCAATTCAAGCCCCTTTAGATAAGACCATCAAAGTAGAACCCTTAAGCGCAAGCCCAAGCGCCTTAATGCTTCCCTCATTAACGGCATTAAACCAGGTTGCACAGGGAATTGAAAAAAAAGAACCCGAATTAATTTCAGGAGAATTAAAGGAACCTATTGATGAGAAAGAATTTATTAAGGCTTGGGATGAATATAAAGAAAAAGCCCGCCAACAAGATAAAATCAACTTGTATACACTCCTAAATAACTCACCTCAAATTAAAGGAAAAGATATAACAGTACTGATTGAAAATGCGGCTTTAGAAAGTACTTTAATGGATGAAAAAATAGATTTACTCAATTTTCTACGTACCAAGTTGAGGAATTTTAATTTACAAATTATAGCGCAAAGAGCAGAAATTAATCACAAACGAAGAATCTACACTAACAAAGACAAATACAGTTATTTTTACGAAAAGAACCCCAATATTGCTCTGCTCAAAGAAAAGTTTGGTTTAGATTTATTACCATAGTTTAACAAGATAATATTACATCACATAAAAAAGCGTAGTGTTCCACTACGCTTTTTTATCTTAAGAGAAAATAAACTACAACTGGTCAATTAAGTCGTTGAAAGTCTTACTTGGACGCATAGCTATGCCCGCTAACTTATCGCTTGGATGATAATAGCCTCCAATTTCTTGTGCTTTTCCTTGTGCCTGAATCAACTCTGCATCGATTTGAGCGGCTTTTTCAATCAAAACATTAGCCAAAGGACTAAATTTTGCTTTCAATTCCAAATCCTTCTCTTGATTTGATAAGGCTTCAGCCCAATATAAAGTTAAGTAAAAATGAGAACCACGATTATCAATTTGACCTACCTTTCGAGCAGGAGACTTATCATTCGCTAAAAATTTCTCCGTTGCTACATCCAAGGCTTCTGCCAAAACTAATGCTTTGGAATTATCTTGAGTTTGACCTAAATGCTCTAATGACGCTCCTAAAGCTAAAAACTCTCCTAGGGAATCCCAACGCAAATAACCTTCTTCGATAAACTGTTCAATATGCTTTGGTGCTGAACCCCCGGCTCCAGTTTCAAATAAACCGCCACCATTCATTAAAGGCACAATTGATAACATTTTAGCAGAAGTACCTAATTCTAAAATCGGGAACAAATCCGTTAAATAATCACGCAATACGTTACCCGTTACAGAAATCGTGTCTAAACCCTCACGAATACGCTTCAAAGTAAATTTAGTTGCTTCAATTGGTGATAAAATATGTAATTCAAGTCCTGTCGTGTCAAAATTCTGAAGGTACATTTTAACTTTAGCCATAATCTCACGATCATGCGCACGATTTTCATCCAACCAAAAAACTGCTGGAGTAGATGATAAACGAGCTCTATTAACAGCTAATTTTACCCAATCTTGAATAGGCGCATCTTTTGTTTGACACATTCTAAAAATATCTCCAGAAGCCACAACCTGATCAAAGAAAACATTGCCATTCGCATCTACCACACGAATTACACCATTCTCTTTAGCTTGAAATGTTTTATCATGGGAACCATATTCCTCAGCTTTCTGAGCCATTAGGCCCACATTTGGCACCGAGCCCATAGTTGTTGGATTGAAAGCTCCATTAGCTTTACAATCATCAATAGTAGCGGTATAAACACCCGCATAACAACGATCAGGAATTAAAGCTAAAGTATCTTGTAACTGGCCATCTTTATTCCACATTTGTCCAGAGCTTCTAATCATTGCCGGCATAGAAGCATCCACAATTACATCCGATGGAACATGTAAATTGGTAATTCCTTTATCAGAATTTACCATGGCCAAAGCTGGACCATTTTCAATAGCTTTATTTAAAGCATCTTTTACAAGTTGTTCTTGACTATGACCCTCAATTTTAGCGTAAATATCACCTAAGCCATTTCTAGTATCAACATTTAATTCTTTAAATAATTCTGAAAATTGCTCAAAAACATCAGCAAAGTAAACCTCTACAATTGCCCCAAAAATAATAGGATCAGAAACCTTCATCATGGTCGCTTTTAAATGCGCAGACAACAAAACCCCTGATGATTTAGCCTCAGATATTGCTTGAGCTACAAACTGTTTTAAAGCGGAAATACTCATAACTGAAGAATCAATAACTTCACCAGCTTTTAAATTAGCTAATCCTTTCAGTTCTTTAACTTCCCCAGAATTTGATACAAATTCAATTTTATATTGTGTGTCACCATTAACAGTAACAGATTTCTCCGAACCATAAAAATCTCCACTTTGCATAGTTGCAACACTTGTTTTCGATGCGCTTGACCAAGCTCCCATGCTATGCGGATTTTGTTTCGCATAATTTTTTACCGCTTTAGGCGCTCTTCTGTCAGAATTACCTTCACGCAATACAGGATTCACGGCCGAACCTAAAACCTTAGCATAAATTTGTTTAATCTTTTCTTCTTCAGCATTTTGCGGATTTTCTGGATAATCAGGCAAAGCATAACCTTGAGATTGCAATTCAGCAATAGCACCTTTTAATTGAGGAATAGAGGCAGAAATATTAGGCAGTTTAATAATATTAGCTTCAGGTTGTGTGGCTAACTGACCTAAAGCAGCTAAATCATCCCCTTGTCTTTGCTCAACTTTAAGTAGCTCTGGAAACTGAGCAATAATTCGCCCAGCCAAAGAAATATCTCTTAATTCAACATCAATACCAGCGCTAGCACTAAATGCTTTTACAATTGGTAAAAAAGAATAAGTAGCCAACATAGGCGCCTCATCAGTTTTGGTATAAATAATTTTTGAAGTATTTGCCATAAAAAAATTGAAATATAAAAGATTGGGAATATAAACCTTTTCCCTTAAAACGCTCAAATATAGTAAAAACCCCACAAACTTTTTGTATAAACTCTTTAGCATATCAAGATTTTACCTTATTATTGGCACTTATGATCAGATTCATCAATTGCCTGCTTTTCTTGCTTATGTTAAGTCAATTAGGATTTAGCCAACAATTGAGTGACACTACAATCCAACTAAATTCTGTTCAAATTAACACCTATTTTCCTCGATTATTTAAGTCTTCGGCGGCTTATAAAAACCTAGATAGCCAAGCATTAAAAAGGCAAGGTATAAGAAGCAATTTAAGAAGCTTCAACTTCATTCCAGGAGTGCAAATGGAAGAAAGATCCCCTGCCAGCTTAAGATTATCGATTAGAGGCTCATTACTTCGATCCCCATTTGGAATTCGTAATGTTAAGATCTATCTGGATGAATTTCCATTGACAGATGCTAGCGGAAACACCTATTTAAACTTATTAGACCCTGCATTTCTTAGAGAGGTAATTATATTAAAGGGTCCCCAAGCTAGCCATTTAGGCACCAATACAGGAGGCAGCATCTTGATCAACCCAACATCAATTTCAATAAATTCCTTAAAAGACACACTCTCAAGTACCTTCAGACCCACAATTGAATTGGGATTAGAAGGAGCCTCCTTTGGAGAGGTTCATGAATACTTAAGCATAAAAACTCAAAGAAAATATTGGCTTAACCATTTTTTTCAATCTAGGCAAAAAGCTGAAGGCTATAGAGACCATAGCGCCATGCAACGGCTCTTTTTAAATTGGCAATCAAGCTATGCTTACTCCAAACAAGCTACAATTAAATTTTATAGCTTTTTAAGCCGCTTAAAATACCAAACTCCAGGAGGCTTAACTTTTTCGCAAATGCGACAAAATCGTCGCTCTGCTAGACCGGCCACTACATTTTTACCAGGAGCTGAAGATCAAAATGCAGGAATAGAAAACAATAGTCTATTCTTGGGTATTCATCATCAATTTGCTTGGAGATCAAATATCCATTGGAACCTGGCTAGCTCTTATTTGAATACAGATTTCAGCAATCCCTTTATTACTAATTATGAAACGCGAAACGAAAATAACATCAACATTCGCACATATTTAAAGCATTTCAAAAACTTTGAAAAAATAGAACAACAAATTTATCTAGGTTGGGAATGGGCGAATGCCACTTCCAATATTTTAAATACAGAAAACAATAGAGGTGTCAGAGGGTCTATTTTAGCTCAAGATCAAATTTCCATTCAATCCAGCTTTGCTTTTATTCGAGGCAATTGGAATTTAAATGACCGAGTAAACTTTGAAACAGGACTAAGCTTAAATTGGTACCAAACACAAATACATCCTCAAGATCAAAGTCTGAATTCCAAAATAGATTTAATTAAGCAAAAAGCCATATGGGCACCGAAAATAGCCCTTTCCTATTCAATTTCCACTAATCATGTACTATTCTCTAGTTTGAACAAAGGATTCTCTTCGTCAAGTCTAGCCGAAGTTAGACCTTCCAACATGCAAATCAATAAAAGTCTACAAGCAGAAAAAGCATGGAATAAAGAAATTGGATATCGTTGGATTAGTTTAAAAAATCAAAGAGAATTCAGTATAAACTATTATCATCAAGAATTAAAATCTGCTATAGTAAGACGCTTAGATGAGCAAGAGCAAGAGTACTTTATTAATGCAGGATCAGTTTTACAATCTGGAATAGAAATCACATTAAAAACTCCAATTTACGCTAACTCTCAGGCAAAATTTTTAAAATCAATAACTTGGGAAAGTTCCTACCAATATCAAAACTTTAGCTTCCAAGACTACCAAGTATTAAATCAATCCTATAAAGGCAATAAGCTAACTGGTAGTCCTGAACATAAATGGAATCAAAATTTAAATATTCAAATTCAGCAAAATATTAGCTTACACCTATTAGCCTACCAACAATCCCGAGTACCTTTAAATGATGCCAATACCGTATTTGCAGAAAAATATAACGTATTTGATGCTAAAATAAATTGGCTTGTAAATCCGATTAAAGAAATTAAATGTAAATTCTATGTGGGGATAAATAATATCTTTAATGCGGATTATAGCCTTGGCCCAGACTTAAACGCCATTGGATCAAGATTTTACAACCCAGCCCCTTTAAGAAATCACTATTTAGGAATTCGCTTACATTATTAAGACAAGTTATTTTTATTCTTACTAATTTGAATTAATTCCTTATTTTCAATTAGTTTAATAGCAAGAAATAATCAATATTTTCCAAACTAAAGATTTATGTCTTATATACTTTCACTCGATCAAGGAACCACAAGTTCTAGGGCTATCCTTTTTGATCATGCTGGCCACTTAGTATCCATTGCACAAAAAGAATTTAAACAAATTTTTCCTAATTCAGGATGGGTTGAACATGATGCACAAGAAATATGGTCAACCCAAGCCGGTGTAATTGCAGAAGCGATGGTAAATGCCAATATTACTTCTTCCCAAATCGCTGGCATAGGTATAACCAACCAAAGAGAAACGGTAGTGCTTTGGAATAAAGTTACCGGAAAACCAATTTATAACGCTATTGTATGGCAAGACCGTAGAACCGCAGCCTATTGTGAAGAATTAAAAGAAAAACAATTAGACGAATTTATTCGACAAAAAACTGGATTAGTCATGGATGCCTATTTTTCGGCTTCAAAAATTAAATGGATTTTAAACCATGTAGAAGGCGCTAAAGAACAAGCTGAAAAAGGGGAATTATTATGTGGCACTATGGATACTTGGCTGATATGGAATTTAACTAATGGTGAGTTACATGTAACTGATGTAACTAACGCTTCCAGAACCATGCTCTATAATATCAATGATTTAAATTGGGATGCAGAATTATTGAATATTTTTAACATTCCAAAAAGCATGTTGCCTCAAGTTAAATCTTCCTGTGAAATTTATGGTGTAGCAACTCATAACCTATTTACAAATCCTATTCCAATCTCCGGAATTGCTGGTGATCAACAAGCTGCTTTATTTGGGCAAATGTGCATACAGCCAGGAATGGTAAAAAACACCTATGGCACAGGATGTTTTATGTTAATGAACATTGGCGAAAAACCTCGTTTATCTAACCATAAACTTTTAACCACAATTGCTTGGCAAATCAATGGTATCACTCATTATGCCCTAGAAGGGAGTATTTTTATAGCTGGAGCAGTAATTCAATGGCTAAGAGATGGTTTAGGTATTATAAAAAAAGCTAACGAAGTGAATGAATTGGCCAAAAAAGTAGAAGACACCAATGGGGTAAGTTTCGTGCCCGCTTTTGTAGGTATTGGTGCTCCGTATTGGGATCCAAATGCCCGAGGTATTATTTCAGGTTTAAGTCGTGGTACAACGGTTAATCATATTGCACGCGCAGCATTAGAAGCTATTGCCTTTCAGACAGCAGATGTATTAAAAGCAATGGAAGCTGATGCTCAAGTGGATATTAAAGAATTACGTGTCGACGGTGGAGCAACCGGAAGTGATTTATTAATGCAAATGCAAGCAGACATCTTAGCCTGCAAAGTTATTAAGCCAGAAATTGTAGAAACTACAGCCCTAGGCGCAGCTTATTTAGCAGGACTTGCTGTAGGCTTTTGGAAAGATATAGCCGAAATTAATGCTTTATGGAAAGTAGATACCCAATACGAACCTCAGAAAGCTAATCTTCTACTTCAATCCTCCTATACCAATTGGAATAAAGCTGTAGAAACCACCTTATTTTGGAGTAAAACATCACAAGAATAATCAAATAATTTAAAGTAAACCAAACAATTATGAATCCTATATTAGCCGAATTTATAGCCACAGCTATCTTAATCCTTTTAGGGGGAGGTGTGGTGGCCAATGTCGTATTAAAAGGCACAAAAGGGAATGGATCAGGATGGATAGTTATTACTACTGCCTGGGCTTTGGCCGTATTTACTGGAGTAACTATTGCGGCCCCCTATAGCGGTGCTCATCTAAACCCAGCTGTTAGCATTGCCATGTCTATTAGCGGAAGTTTAGCTTGGGAACTCTTACCTCAGTATATCATTGCTCAAATTTTAGGCGCCGCATTGGGTTCCTTTTTAGTTTGGGCATCCTACAGAGACCACTACCAACAAACCGAAGATTCAGGAGCTATATTAGCCACATTTGGAACTGGTCCAGCCATTAGAAATTATACAAACAACTTTATTAGTGAAGCTATTGCTACTTTCATTCTCATTTTTACCATTTTCTTTATTACTGGAGCTGAAATCACGGAAACCAAAACACCTATAGGATTAGGCTCAGTAGGAGCAATTCCTGTGGCCTTTTTAGTTTGGGTTATCGGACTCGCTTTGGGAGGTACAACTGGCTATGCAATTAATCCAGCCCGAGATTTGGGGCCCAGAATCATGCATGCGCTGTTACCTATTAAAAACAAAGGAACTAACGATTGGTCTTACGCATGGGTTCCCATTTTAGGCCCAATAGTTGGCGCTATCTTAGCTACATTAACTTATCAATATTTATTAACTTAAAAACCAAATAAACAAAAAGGGAGGACTGTAGTATCTACAGCACCTCCCCTTGAGCACGTTAAGTTTCTGCATGGTCCTTCTTATCCAATAATTTAAAGTCAAAGACATGTATTTCTACCGCATAACGCATTTGACCATCTTTTCCTAAGTAGGATTGGCTAACCAACTTACCATTTATGGAGATTTCGTCACCCTTTTTTATAAGCTGATGCGCTTCTTCTGCCTTTGCATTTCAAAATACCAAATTTAATCACTGTGTCTGCTTCCCATCTTCTCCATCCTTCGTTTTATAATACTCATTAACCGCCAATCTCAGCTTTGCAACAAACAACTGATTTTCATGCTTGGATAATGTCGTATCATTACCTGCAAATCCAGTTAACTGGACCATGTTCTTATTACTGCTCATTTCTTTAAAATTTTAGAACTCATGAATTACAATTTGACTAGTTTGGGATATCCAAAATTGCTATATAAAAAACAAATAGCCCTATTATAAACGATTATAAACGATTATAATCGTTTATAATCGTTTATAATTGTTTATAATCGCAATTAATTTCAAAAAATAACTTATAATTAACTAATTAAACCACAATTTAACGCCATGGATTTCATATGTTACGATTGCTCTAAACCCCTTTTTGGACGTTCCGATAAAAAATTTTGCGGGGAGACATGCCGTGTCAGTTTTAACAATAAAAAGTATGCTAACCAAACAGGTAATACTAAAAAAACACTCCGGATTTTGAGAACGAACACGAAAATTTTAAAAACTATGTATGATGAAGGCAAATTCATCTTAGATAGGATGGAACTCAAGTTTTTGGATTTCAATTTCCATTATCTAACCTTTTTTTACCATAGTGATGAACATGGGGAAATTAGATTCTGCTTTGATTATGGGTACTATATTAACTCCGATAATAAAATCGTTTTAGTCAAATCAGAAAACTACAACTTAGATATCTAAATTAGGGTATTTAAGAATTGCTATCCATCCAATTTCCATCTTCTCGAATAATTTGAATTAATTCGTCAAGAGCGGAAGGGGTGTCTACATTCTTTTTAACCACACTTTTCCCCCGGTAAAGTGTAATTTTTCCTGGACCAGTTCCGACATAGCCATAATCAGCATCGGCCATTTCGCCTGGTCCATTTACAATACACCCCATAATGGCAATCTTAATCCCTTTTAAGTGATCTGTTCGAGAACGTATGTATTGTGTGGTTTCTTGTAAATCAAAAAGAGTACGACCACAACTTGGACATGAAATATATTCGGTTTTAGATATACGACTCCTAGTTGCTTGTAAAATACCAAAGCTTAGTGAAGTAACTTTTTCCTTTTTTAACAAATCTGGAGCTTTGAGCCATAACCCATCTCCAAATCCGTCCGTAAGTAAAGAGCCAAAGTCACTTGCAGCCCGAATACTAAGTTCTTCGTCCCCGGTTATATTTAAATAATCTCTCTTCCAAATGACAGGATTATTAATTTTTCTTTCCAACAGCTGTAAAACAAAGGCACGTTGCCACTGTAGGCCAGGTTCCTGTCCTGTTTCAACTATCAAAATAGCATGGTGATTTAATTCATCTAATGCTAAAGCTTGAAAATCTTCTGCCTTTATTTTTAAAAAATAAGGTTCATTCAAAGCCGAATCAAGCTCCTTGTTCCAATTATCTAAAGTAAATAAAGGATAACACTGAGATTTATCATTCAACTTCAACCAAGTCGCATAATCATATATTTGACCTAATGCACCTGGACAGTTAAATGAAGGCAATCGATCACCAAAATAAACATAATCACAAGCCATATCACTAATAAAAAACTTATCTAGGATAGCTTGATATTGATAGCCTACAGGTGCCAAAACTTGAGGATCAACTAAAGATTGATTAGGTATGTCATAAATAACTACTGGAACATGATTTGCCCCTATATTTAAAACCTCCTCAGTTTTTCTTCTTTCGAAAGTATAGGGAGAATATAATTGATAAGGTTGATCTACAACAAATTCAGGCTTAGTATTTATAGCGTTTGATAATGCTTCATAGCGATTTGCTAAAGCCTTTGCAACTGGAGCTTCAAATTCTGGATCTTCTGTTAAAGAAACTCGAATAGTATCTCCAATACCATCGGCTAATAAAGTTCCTATACCAACAGCTGATTTAATACGACCATCTTCTCCATCACCAGCTTCGGTTACGCCTAAATGAAGAGGATAGCTCATACCTTCTTCATGCATAGTTTTAACCAATAATCGATAGGCCTCAACCATAACTTGCGTATTGCTCGCTTTCATAGAGATACACAAATTATAAAATTTCAAGTCTTCACAAATCCGAATAAACTCCATAGCTGACTCTACCATACCACGTGGTGTGTCACCATAATGGCTCATAATTCGATCAGATAAAGAGCCATGATTTGTGCCTATACGCATAGCGGTACCATATTCCTTACATATTTTTACTAAGGGACTGAACTTATCATAAATTCTTTCTAATTCAGCTTGGTAGTCGCTTGTAGAATAACTTAGATTTTCAAACTTCTTTTTGTCCGCATAATTTCCAGGGTTTACTCTCACCTTTTCAATTAATCGAGCAGCCAACTCAGCGGCATTTGGCGTAAAATGTATATCCGCAATTAAAGGCGTTTCATATCCCCTATTTCGAAGCTCTTTTTTAATCAAGCCCAAATTCTCCGCTTCTTTCAAACTAGGTGCGGTAATTCGAACATAATCACAACCAGAATGAATCAACCTTATGGTTTGCTCTACAGTCGCTTGGGTATCCATCGTATCAGTCGTTGTCATCGACTGTATTCTAATAGGCTGATTTCCGCCCATTAAAACTCCTCCAATGTTTATTTCACGAGTTTTAAGACGACTATATTGATACAAATCAGGGCAATATTCCCCTAATAAAGATTGCGGATTAAATTCTTTTTCCATCATAAGTTCCTACAAAGATAAGTGAAATTAATAATCTAAATCAATCTATCTTTGACAACTAGCGTATCAGCTAAAAGATCATGAAAACACTGATTTCTTTTATTCAAAAAGCTATACAAATATCCGATGAAAAAAGTAATAGTAGAAAGTAATTTAGCCGAGTTTCTATAAAAAGATTGACTTAATGAAATTGGAGTACCATCTATTTTTGTAACTTTTATTTGTAAAAGTTTCTTGCCAATGCTCCCTTGAGTTTTCGAACAATCCGCAAAAACCTCATAACCAAATTTAGTTAAGATGATTAATGGCACACTCCATATTAAAAGCTGTTTTCTTTTTTCGGCTTCTTCCGTAAAAATAAAACCAAGCAAAACCAAAAAAACAAAAATCAAAGTAATCAAAAAATAGTCAATGACGCTAGCTAAAAGTCTTTGATCAAAAGAAGCAAAATATTGGGGTAAAACTGGCTCAGGCTTAAAATTAAAAAGGGCTCGAAATTCAGGAATTTCATGAGCCTCTTTAAAATCATCCATATCCGAGCTACGGACAAAAGTGTCTGATTGAATTTTATAGCCATGGAGTTCGTCGGAGCTTAAAGGACCAACAACCTTTCCATTAACTACAATATAATATTCCATGGTTCTTAATAACGTTTCACTTCAAAGTTACTTAAAGCTCCATTCATTCGAATATATATTTTATTTTTTGCGTTTTGAAAGTTTTCCGTTTCAAAAGTATCCTTATCGGTCTTTTTAAAACCTGGAAATTCTCTATTTGCTAATGCTGTTTTACTAATAATCTGACAAGCAGAACCTTGCGGTATTTCAATTTCTAAATTCGATGCTCCAGAGTTTAATTCCAATCTACTTTCTGGATAACGGTCTCCCATAATTAACTTCAGTTGCATGGCTCCACCATTCAATTTCAATCTCTTTACTTTAAAGTCTCTTAAATCAAAATCAACATCTCCTGCTCCTACGTTCACTGAAATATTCCAAACAGGTAAAGTATTTAGACTATAATCTACTTCATGAGAGTCATTACTAAAGTAATCTACTTTAGATTTGCTTTTAGCCGAAAAACGAATGTTCATGACAGAATCCATTTCGCGTTCTTCTTTAAGCATGAATGCGATATTTCTTGAATCGC
Source organism: uncultured Pedobacter sp. (assembly GCA_964592575.1). Classification (GTDB taxonomy): domain Bacteria; phylum Bacteroidota; class Bacteroidia; order Sphingobacteriales; family Sphingobacteriaceae; genus Pedobacter. The sequence continues at coordinate 56,844 of CAZQFF010000005.1, read as the reverse complement.
CAGTCACAAACGCATTAAACATTTGTTGAGCACTATCTTTAATAGTATACTTACTTCCCTCACCATTTATGGATAAATTAACTTCAGCGATACTATCGGATACCGAATAAGGCACAAAAAATGATTTCTCCATATTATCTATTTTATCCACATTTCTATTTCGACCCGAATTCCATCTAGAATCTGTATCAAAATAACGTCTCGGAGACTCCTGGCCGATAACAAATAAAGTACCCAAACTTAACACAACGACAAGAATCATAAGGCTACTTCCAAGCTTAGAATCGGAGCTGCCAAAAATTATATTCAAGCCTAAGAGTATTAAACCTATTGGCCAAAACTGCCAAATGTTTCTCCAATAAAAATCAATTACTCCAAAATTCTCTAATAATAATATAGCTCCAACAAAAAGCAATATTATTCCCCAAATAATACGATCTAATTTCATAATCTAATGCGAGTTATCAGTTGTAGCCTGTGTGGATTCCGGATTGCTTTTAATAAAGTCATTCCATTCCTTTTTACGCTTTCTATTTAAAATTAAGCCAATCCCTAAAGCAATTATAATTAATGGCCAAAGCTTGTAAAAATTAAACCAATATGGAATAATCGCTAATTTTTTCAATAAAGCATAAACGCCAACAGAAATTAAAACACTACCGATAATCACTCTACTTTTTTGCTCATAATTTCGATTCGCTTTGAAATTGGAAAAGTCATTCATATCAAATGTTCCTGCTTGTTGATTAAAAGCGTTTGGATCCGTTGCCTTTACCCAAGGTTGATTTGGCGGGCTCATTGGATCTTGCGTAAATGGATTAGCGTCGAAATTCGGATTAAAGCTGGAAAATCGGCTATTAAAATCATTTTTTACTGGAGCAACAAACCACAATACAAAATATAATATGACGCCACTACCAGGAACAAACAAAGACATAGCCACCAACAATACACGCACAATGGTTACATCGAGTTGTAAATAATCAGCTAAGCCACTCCCAACTCCAGCAATGATTTTATCATGTTCATTTCTATAAAGCCTCTTATACATTTTTCCTCCAATCAATAATTTAATGGACTAATTCTAATTTCATCTATGTTGGCATGCTTACTTAAAGTTAAAATAGACGCTAAACAATCGGCAATGTCACTGGCCTGAATTAAGGCTTCCGAATCAACTAAAGTATCTGCCCATGAAGAAGTGAATGTGGACCCCGGAATTATCGCCGTAACTTTAATTCCAAAAGGAGCTAGTTCCTTTCTCCATACATGATTAAGACTAAGCATAGCTGCTTTTGTTACACTATAAGAACCTGCCTCAACTACTGGATTTAAACTAGCAACCGAACAAATATTGACAATCTGACCATTCTTTTTCAACTTTAACTGGGGAATTAGGGTTTTAGTTAAATAATAACAAGCCATTAAATTAACATCTAGTTGGCTCTCAAAATTATCATCCGATTCCTCACTACTTAAACCTGGCCGAAAAATCCCTACATTATTAACTAAGAGATCTACATTATCCCAGAGCTTCAAAACCTTCTTTGCAAAATCCTGAACTTCAACTTTCGAAGAAGCATCCACTTGTGCTACTAAAAAAGTTTGTTTCTCATCCACCTTTAGCAAGTCCAACTCTAACTTTAAGTTATTTAAATCCTCTAGTGAACGGGAATAAATAGCTAAACTATAACCCATTTGAGTTAGCTTAATAGCTATGGCCTTACCTATACCCTTAGATGCTCCAGAAATAATGGCTGTTTTCATATCCTAATAATAAATAGACCTACAAAAAAGAGCAATTATTCAATTAAACAATAATAATTTTAAAAAAATATGAAGTCAAGAACAAATTTCTCGTTAATTTGTATATTATTTAGACAATCAAGGAAAAAAATCAGGAATGAATTTTACCAATTTTGGCAGATATTTACTGCTGCTCAAATCAGTTTTCAAAAGACCCGAGAAAACTTCCATTTATGTAAAAGCCATCTTCCAACAAATGAATTTTATTGGAGTTGGTTCTCTTGGTCTAATTAGTATTATTTCCACTTTTATAGGGGCTGTAATGACCCTACAAATTGCTTTTCAATTGGTTAGTGATTTTATTCCCAAAACCATTATTGGGCAAGTAAACCGTGATTCAAGTATCTTAGAATTGAGTCCAACCATATCGGCTATTGTTTTAGCAGGTAAAATTGGTTCCGCTATATCTTCAGAAATTGGGACAATGCGTGTAACCGAACAAATTGACGCCTTAGAAATTATGGGAATCAATGCCCCAGGTTATCTGATCTTACCAAAAATCATAGCCGGAATAACTATGGTTCCTGTATTAGTCATTATATCGATGACATTAAGTATTGGAGGGGGTTATTTAGGTGGAACTTTATCTGGCGCGGTAACGTCTGCTGAATATATTCAAGGTATTACAACCGACTTTAACAGTTATACGATTAATGTCGCACTTACTAAAGCATTTGTATTTGGTTTTATAATCACTTCTGTGCCAGCATATGAAGGATTCTTTGTAAAAGGCGGTGCATTAGAAGTAGCGCAAGCGAGTACACGTGCAGTAGTTATTAGTTGTATTAGTATTTTAGCTTGTGATTACCTCATAACTCAACTTATGCTATGATAGAAATCAAAAATATTCATAAGTCTTTTGGTGAAAATCAGGTTTTAAAAGGTATATCTGGCAAATTTGAAGCTGGGGTAACAAATTTAATTATAGGTGGATCAGGCTCTGGAAAAACTACCCTTTTAAAATGCATGATTGGACTTCATCATCCTGAACAAGGCGAAGTTTATTATGACGGCCGGGAATTCACCCAACTAAGTTTCGATGAAAGAATAGAAATTCGTAAGGAAATAGGCATGTTATTTCAAGGATCAGCCTTATTCGACTCGATGACTGTAGAGGAGAACATTATGTTTCCCTTAAATATGTTTACCAATCAAAGCTTAAAAGAAAAACTAGATCGCGTAAACTTTTGTTTAGAAAGAGTTAATCTCGAAGGTCGAAACCATTTATATCCTGCCGAACTCTCTGGCGGAATGAAGAAGAGAGTAGGTATCGCTAGAGCCATAGCCATGAATCCCAAATATTTATTTTGCGACGAACCTAACTCTGGCTTAGATCCGAAAACCTCCATCGTTATAGACGAACTCATTAAAGAACTTACAGAGGAATATCAAACGACCACTATAGTAGTTACCCACGACATGAACTCCGTTATGGGTATTGGCGATTATATTATCTTCCTGCATGAAGGCAAAAAGTTTTGGGAAGGTTCCAACAAAGAAATCTCTAAAACAGAAATTGCAGAACTAAATGATTTCGTTTTTGCTAGTAGATTTATGAAAGTAGCCAAAGAAAAATTTTAACGACGACATCATTATTTTAAAACCAATATGATACAACTTTTATGTCCAACCAATTGGACAGAATACGAACTTCTGGATTGTGGCGATTACGAAAAATTAGAAAGATTTGGGAATGTAGTGCTCCGCAGACCTGAGCCACAAGCCGTTTGGAAAAAGTTATATCCAGAAGAAGTTTGGAAAAAGAAAACTCAAATTCTATTCAAAAGTCGATCGGCAACCGCTGGTGACTGGGTTAAAATCAATAAGAATTTACCTGATCGTTGGCATATCAGCTATAAAAATGATCTAATCAATTTTAAACTACGTTTAGGATTAACATCTTTTAAACATGTCGGTGTTTTTCCAGAACAAGCCGTAAACTGGGATTATTCAGCAGCTTGCATAAAGCGCTTTTCTACCCCGCAGCCTAAAGTTTTAAACTTATTTGCTTACACAGGAGCAGCCTCACTAGCCGCGAAAGCAGCGGGTGCTGATACCACACATGTGGATTCCATTAAACAAGTAGTGAATTGGGCAAACGAGAACCAAGAGCTTTCCGGACTAACCGATATACGCTGGGTAGTTGAAGACGCCTTAAAATTTGTAAAAAGAGAATTAAAACGAGGCAAAAAATATAACGGCATTATCTTAGATCCACCAGCCTTTGGACACGGGCCTAATGGAGAAAAATGGAAATTAGAAGACCATATCCAAGAAATGATGCAAGAAGTTGTGCAATTACTAGATCCAGAGGAACATTTCCTTATTTTGAACACCTATTCCTTAGGCTTTTCATCCGTAATTGTTG
>CAZQFF010000005.1:0-52660 GCA_964592575.1 uncultured Pedobacter sp. | reverse complement strand
GCACTTCTTTCCCTACCGTTGAAAACTTAGAAACGGGTGAGCTATTTTTACAAGCTAGTTCAGGAATTAAACTTCCCTTAGGTGTATTTGGGAAATTTGCTAAATTTAAAGTATAATTATTTTTCAAATATGACATTGTATTCCATACTCAAACCAGGTTTATCCAGCATCCTTACTGCTTCTATTTTTTTCTCTTGTAACGCCAATCAAAAAGAAGCAAATAATCTAAGTAATTCAACTAAAACCGAACTTAAACAAAGTGAAGAACTTGCTGAAACGACCATAAACAAAGAGCCTGTTGATACCGCAAAATATAACCAATTAGTAAAAGATTTAGCTAATGGTGACACCACAGGAAAATGGCCAGTAAAGCATGATGTTTATCCATTGGCCGGAGCCATATTACCTTTTAAAAGAGTAGTGGTGTATTACGGCAACCTACATTCAAAAAAAATGGGTGCATTAGGTGAATATGCACCAGCCGAAATGTGGAGCAGATTAGACCAAGAGGTAAAGCGTTGGGAAAAAGCTGATCCAAGCACCCCTGTACAGCCCGGTCTCCATTACATTGCAGCAGTAGCTAGTGGAACCCCAGGCAAAGATGGGAAATACATTAACAGAATGGGTAATAAACAAATAGACTCTGTGCTGAAAATTGCGAAAATGAAACCAAACACCATTGTTTTCTTAGATTTGCAAGTTGCTTTGAGCACAATCAAAGATGAATTACCACATATCGCGGAGTATTTAAAGTTGCCTAACGTACATTTAGGAATAGATCCAGAGTTCTCTATGAAAGATGGTTCTATACCAGGTAAAAGAATCGGAACTTATGATGCAGCCGATATCAATTATGTTTCGAACTATTTAGCCGACATCGTGAAACAACATAATCTACCTCCTAAAATTTTCGTGATTCACCGATTTACCCGTAAAATGGTAACCAATAGTGCACAGATAAAATTAAGACCTGAAGTACAAATTGTGATGCATATGGACGGATGGGGAGAGCCTGAACTTAAAAAAGGCACTTATAGACATTTTATTCAATCTGAACCTGTACAATTCACAGGATTTAAGCTTTTCTATAAAAATGATTTAAAGAAAGCTCCAAATCGATTGATGACACCGGATGAATTAATGAAGCTAAGACCTATTCCAATTTATATTCAATATCAATAATTGCATAGTATTAGTGTTTTTCCCAAATAATTAAACCATTGGCGACAGGCCTTTCCCACCCATCAGCAGGATGGTTTTGAATTTTATGATCAAATAATAATTGTGCTGAGCCACCTCCATCTAAAGAGGTGGCTTCTTTTGCGCCTAATTCACGCAATAAACTTGCCATATGAGCTGTTGTAGCTCCCTTTGACGAGTTAGATCGATCAATAACGATAGCCCACATGGTTTTTCTATCTGCCGAAACCCCAATGCCTGTTCGAGGATAGGGACGATTGTTATAGGCTTCGTTTTCATTTCTATAAGTTAGCTCCCCATTTCTTAATACCCAAGCATTACCGGTAAGCATTTGCCTTGGTCGAACCTCATTACCCGTAGTACGACTGATGAATTCCATCTTTAAATTTAATTTTTGACCTAAACTTAAAGATTTAGCCCACTCCTGTGCGTTTCCTGAAAACACAACAACCAGCTCATCTTTGTTTATAGGCATGTTGCTGCCGCTCCTATCTATTTGTACAATTTGATAAGCACTTTCTGTCAAACTTCTTCTAGCTGGGCTCGATGGCTTTAGTTTGACCACCACAGCTTGTTGAGCTGACCGACTTTGCCCCTCCTTTGCCCAAGCATTAAACGCTCTAATTTCATTATTTTCCACCAAAGCATTCCAACTCTGAATCAAGTGATTATCCTGCCCTTTAATACGCAACCAAACTCTAAAATTTAAATCATCAATATGAGCCCTCTTTTATGGTCAAGGTAAAAGAAACCAATTTCAGCCTTAAGCTCTTCTGGATCCTTAGTTCGACCTCGGTTCCATGCATTAGGAGGGCTAATTAAATGACCATTTTGCATACTCCCACTATGAATTTGACCAATTAAGGCATCTGGTTGATTTTGACCTTTCACAATCCAAAAATTACCATTAATTGCGCCTAAAACCTCCCCGTCTTTATAGCGAGAATCTATCCCCAAACTACTTAAAGCTTGAAATTGCCCGAGCCTATCTTGGACTTGAAAAACTTCTACATTAGCCTTTAACTGCGCTAAGCTAAGCTCTAAAACATAAGCATTATATGCGGCCAAAGTATCCCGAATATGGAGATAGCTAAGACCTGGACGCGCTAGAACTTTTTGTTGTAAAATATAAGGAGCAGAAAGATCTTGGGCTGATAAATTCAAAATCGGCCAAAGAATTAGGCTTAACAAAAATTTACCAATCAGAATTCTTTTAAATCCCACTTAAAATAAATCTATTTGTCCCTTATCATCAATCTTGACATCTTCAGGATTCGTTATCTCTAATGGCACCGATTTAAACACCGGTTTAGACTCTGACACCAATTCATCTATCGGACTATCCTCTACTTCTTCAGCTAGCTCCGCTTCACCTTCCTGAGCGCTTGTTAAAGTCTCTTGAGCTACATATGGAATACCTATTTCTAAGGATTGATTAAGTAAAGAAACCTGCAAAATCGTATGTTGACTCAAACGATTACCATTGGCTTTTATACCTTTTACATCAATTAAAGTCGCTAAATCTACATTCAATTGTTCTTTAATTTTTGATTTTCCTTTTTCAATTTCAAGTTGAACAATAGCTTCTGGATTTCCAGTAATAAAGATCATTTTAGAACCAGGTTCTTCACTTATTAATGATACTTCTTTACCTACTGGCTGCGTCTCAAACACAAAACGTTTGACAAAATAGTTCTTGGATTTTGCATCATAATGCACTAAACCATATACCTTTTCTGGGTCAAATTTTTGCATCAAAACAATTTCTTCGTCAAAATGGTTACTCAAATCATAGGTAGTTAATTCATACACTCCTTTTGAATTTACCTGAACGATTTTATCGTCCCCATCAAACTCGCCCAAATATTGACCACGGCCATCTACATTCAAGCGTTTAAGCAAATCATCATACCAAACTTTTAAACCCGATAAAGTAGATACACCTTTACTTTTCAGCACAACCTTTTTGATCGGGTATTTTGACACAATATTGCCTAATGAAGCCCTACCCTTAATATTAATTTCCGCAAAATCTAAATCGAATTGCAACTTTTTAAGCTTAGAGTGAGGTTTAAGCTGTACATTAACGATCTCGGCCTCTCCATTGGGATTGGCGGTAAAATATAGAACTTTAGATGATTTTGTACCTTTAGTCAAATCATATTCTTTATCTCGGGTTACACCTAATACTGAAAAACGTTTTACATAACTCGTACCACTGGCACCATCTCGATAAATCAAATTATAAACCGTACGCTCGTCCCCTTTGGTAAACACCTGAGCATGTAAAATTCCTTTCCCAACAAAGGTTTTATCCGCTACTTTAGTCACTAAAAACTTGCCATCTTCACGGAAAACAATAATTTCATCTATATCAGAACAATCGCATACAAACTCGTCTTTACGCATGCCTGTACCTATAAAACCCTCTTCACGGTTCATATAAAGCTTTACGTTAGCTAGTGCTACTTTAGTCGCCTCCACTTTATCAAACAAGCGAATTTCGGTTTTACGCTCACGGCCCTTGCCATATTTATCCTTTATTTTTTGAAACCAAGCAATTGCATAATCCGTTAAATGCTTGAGATGGTGTTTTACCCCTTTGATTTCTTCCGCTAAGGATTTCATCAATTCATCCGCTTTTTTCACATCAAATCGCGTGATGCTACTCATCGGTTTATCAATTAACTTTTTGAAGTCTTCCGGTAGAATCTCCCGATATAAACTTGGCTTAAATGGCTCAAACAACTGATGTAAAATTTGAACCACCGAATCAAAATCTCCAGCATTTTCATAATCGGGATGTTTATACATACCCTCTTGTATGAAAATCTTTAACAAGGAACTAAAAAATATACGTTCTTCTAATTCATGTTTTTTAATCTCCAACTCTTGCTTTAAAAGCCCCTTAGTTTGTTGAGTATTCTGCCATAAAATATCATTTACACTCAAAAACTGAGGCTTATTATCTTTAATGATACAGGTATTTGGCGAAATGGAAACCTCACAAGCCGTGAAGGCATATAACGCATCAATCGTCACATCTGGAGAAATACCAGGCGCCAAGTGAATAACAATCTCCACATTAGCAGCTGTATTATCTTCAATTTTTCGAATTTTTATTTTGCCCTTATCATTGGCCGCAATAATGCTTTCCTTAATTGAACCAGTCGTTGTCGAGTAAGGAATTTCCGTGATCACTAAAGTTCGTTTATCCTTTTCTGTGATTTTGGCTCTAACTCGAATTCTTCCCCCTCTTAAACCCTCATTATAATTAGAAAAATCAGCCATCCCTCCGGTAAAGAAATCAGGCAATATATTAGGCTTATTACCTTTTAAAATTTCAATAGACGCATCTAATAACTCATTAAAGTTATGCGGCATAATTTTAGTAGCCAAGCCTACTGCAATTCCTTCAGCGCCTTGAGCTAATAACAAAGGGAATTTAACGGGCAAAGTAACGGGTTCTTGATTACGGGCATCATAACTCATCTGCCAAACCGTTGTGTCCGGATTGAAAACAACCTCATTAGCGAACTTCGACAATCTAGCTTCAATATAACGAGGAGCAGCTGCTCCATCCCCAGTGATTGGATCACCCCAATTCCCTTGACAATCGATTAATAAATCCTTTTGTCCAATTTGCACCATCGCATCCCCAATTGAGGCATCTCCATGCGGATGATATTTCATGGTGTTCCCTATCACATTAGCCGCTTTATTGAAACGACCATCATCCATTTCCTTCAAGGAATGCATAATTCTTCTTTGCACGGGTTTAAATCCGTCATTAATATGCGGAACCGCCCTATCCAAAATTACATAAGAAGCATAGTCCAAAAACCAATTTTCATATAATCCGTTAATTGGAATTACCGTGTGTTTTTGTTCCAGATTCTCAGCTGACTCTGAATCAGAAAGATTTTGATTTAATTCTTCACTCATGCGAATAAAAAGTATGTAGGATGCGTAAATATAATACTTCTTAACCTAAATCAAGGAATATCCAAAACATGTTCTTTAAATTTGAAAAAATTAAAGAATATGGAATTAGGAATAGGAATGTTTGGGGACTTACAAATTACGCCTCAAGGTAAAATTCAAAACCCAGCTACACGCTTAAATGAAATTCTTGAAGAAATTAAACTGATGGATGAATTAGGCTTAGATTTTTTTGGAATAGGAGAACATCATCGTCCAGATTATGCCGTATCGGTTCCAGAGATGATTCTTGCGGCCGCAGCGCCTATTACAAAAAACATAAAATTAGGCAGTGCTGTTTCCGTTTTAAGTTCCTCAGATCCTGTTCGACTTTATCAAAATTTCTCCACCTTAGACTTACTCAGTCAAGGCCGTGCAGAACTCATGGCTGGAAGAGGTAGTTTCATTGAATCCTTTCCTTTATTTGGGTATAATTTAAACGATTATCATCAACTTTTTGAGGAAAAATTAGAGCTCTTATTGCAACTTAACAAAGGCGAAAAAATCAATTGGTCAGGTAAATTTAGAGCTCCATTAAAAGACCAAGAAGTTTATCCTAAGCCTTATGCTGAAAAATTAAATATATGGATAGCTGTCGGTGGAACACCAGAATCAGTAGAAAGAGCAGCTCGATTAGGTTTACCCATCATATTTGCAATTATTGGTGGTTCTCCTGCTCAATTCGAACCCTTATTTGAGTACTATAAACAAATTTATAAAGGTTACGGCCATCAACCTGAAGATATGCAAATTGCCGTACATATGCATAGTTTTTTCGGGGAAGAAGATCAAGTAATTGCCGATCAATATTTTCCTTTTTATGCGGCCCAAATGAACAGAATTGGAGCCAGCAGAAATTGGCCACCCTTCACTAAAGCGCAATATGAAAGAGGCAGACGTGCTGATGGCGCTTTAATTATTGGGGATGTTCAACAAAGCACAGAAAAAATCCTATCCCTCATCGAAAATTTTGGTTTAACTCGTTTTTCTGCCCATATGGATGTCGGCTCACCAGACCATAAAATGATGATGAAATCCATAGAAATATTTGGTGATAAAATTGTTCCTGAGATTCGGAAACATGTTTAAACCGACTTTTCTAATCGATTTTCAAAAAAAGCAAAAGGCAATAAACTCAAAATACTAGGAACTTTTATGACCTCGCCCCCAATGCAGTAAAAAATTACAGCAATGGGGCTATTTTGCTTTTTCTCAAATTCAGCCATCACTTGTAAACAAGCCCCACAAGAAGTAACCGGTTGCTCAATATTAAAAAGACTAGTTTTAGCTGTAATGGCCATCGTTTTAATCTGAGCTTCAGGATATTTAGCACCTATACTAAATAACACTACGCGTTCAGCACATAAACCAGAAGGATAAGCTACATTCTCTTGATTAGCTCCCATTTCCACTTGTCCATTATCCAGTAAAACTGCCGCTCCAACTTTAAAATTAGAGTATGGTGAATAAGAATTTTTTAAAGCTTCCTCTGCTTGAATACACAATTGTTGATCATCAGAATTTAAATCCTCAATTCCTTGAAATCTCTGATAATTGATTTGAAATCTTTTGTTTTCCATAGATATAGTTGAACAGTCACTAAGCCAGCTCCAAATCTTCCGAAGCTTCTAGTGCCGTCTCCGCAATTTGATCAAGTTCAATTCTTAAGTTTTCAATAATATGTTGTTGTCTTTCCGGCGTATTTTTCCCCATATAATAACCGAGCATCTTTTTAATGGCTTGCTCTTTTAATATCACGGGATCCAAGCGAATGTCCTTCCCAATGAAATTTCCAAATTCATCTGGTGAAATTTCACCAAGCCCTTTAAATCGGGTAATTTCAGGTTTTCCACCGAGGCTTTGAATAGCAGCCACCTTTTCCTCCTCACTATAACAATAAAAGGTTTGCTTTTTATTCCTAACCCTAAATAAAGGTGTTTGCAGAATATACACATGACCAGCTTTTACTAAATCCGGGAAAAACTGCAAGAAAAACGTCATCATTAATAAGCGAATATGCATCCCATCTACATCTGCATCTGTTGCAATCACGATATTATTATAGTGTAAGCCTTCTAAACCATCTTCAATATTTAAAGCATGCTGCAATAAATTAAACTCCTCATTTTCATAAACTACCTTTTTGGTAAGCTCAAAACAATTCAAAGGTTTCCCTTTTAAACTAAATACGGCTTGCGTTTCCACATCTCTAGATTTAGTAATCGAGCCAGATGCCGAATCTCCCTCTGTAATAAAAAGAGTAGTATCATAACGTCTTTCATGATTCGTATTAAAATGCACCTTGCAGTCACGTAGCTTTTTATTATGCAAAGAAGCTTTCTTAGCCCTTTCATTCGCTAGTTTCTTAATGCCCGCTATATCTTTTCTCTCCCTTTCAGATTGGATAATACGCTTCAACATTGCTTCAGCTACATCAGGATGCTTATGCAAATAATCATCCAGCTCCTTTTTCACAAAATCCATTACAAAAGTTCTCACCGTAGGTCCATCGGGACCCATATTTAAAGAGCCCAATTTAGTTTTTGTTTGAGATTCAAAAACTGGTTCTTGTACACGAACCGAAACCGCAGCAATGATAGAAGCGCGGATATCAGAGGCATCAAATTCTTTTTTATAAAATTCTCGAATAGTTTTAACAACTGCTTCCCTAAAAGCTGCTTGGTGCGTCCCACCCTGTGTAGTATGTTGACCATTCACAAAAGAATGGTAATCCTCTCCATACTGCTGCCCATGGGTCATGGCCACTTCTATATCCGTTCCTTTTAAATGAATAATCGGATATCTAATTTCCTCTGCTTTATTTTCTTTGGCTAATAAGTCATATAAACCACGCTCTGAAAAAAACTTTTGATTATTATAATTAATGGTTAATCCCGTGTTCAAATACACATAATTCCAGATCATGCTTTCCACAAAATCAGGAATAAAATGATAATTCCTAAAAATACTTTCGTCTGGATAAAAGGTTATCGCTGTTCCATTGCGCTGAGTAGTTTCTATTTCTGGATGATCTAGCACAATCTCGCCTTTAGAAAATTCCACTTTTTTGGTTTTACCATCACGGTAAGATTGCACCGTAAAAGAAGTAGATAGGGCATTTACCGCCTTCGTACCTACCCCATTCAAACCCACTGATTTTTGAAAGGCTTTACTGTCGTACTTACCTCCCGTATTAATTTTTGACACACAGTCAATTACTTTCCCCAAAGGAATACCACGGCCATAATCACGCACATTTACCTTTTGATCCGACACCGTAATATCAATCGTTTTACCGGCTCCCATCACAAACTCATCAATAGAATTGTCCACAATCTCCTTCAACAACACATAAATTCCATCATCTTGAGCCGAGCCATCTCCCAACTTCCCGATATACATACCAGGACGTAAACGAATATGTTCTTTCCAGTCTAAAGACCTAATACTATCATCGTTATATAAAGGTTCTGCCATAATTTAATCCGTTTCAATTTATGAAGATCAGCGTAAAGAAAAATTAACTGACCGTAGTATACAAAAATAATCTAATACAATGGATATGCAATTTGATTTTTCCACAATTTTTAACGTATCTTTCTTTCAAAATTAAATTAGATGCAAAACAAAAAACAACTCTCACTTTTTGATCTATCTATGATCGTAGTTAGTTTGGTGATTGGAATGGGTATTTTCCGTACCCCAGTAAATGTCGCCGAAAAAGCTCAGATTCCGGAAATTTTCTTTTTAGCTTGGATTATTGGCGGATTAGTTGCCCTTTGTGGGGCATTAACCTATGCCGAAATTGGTTCAAGATACCCAGTTACTGGAGGTTATTATAAAATTTTCTCCGTGTGTTATCACCCCTCCATTGCTTTTGCCATCAATTGCATCATCGTAGTTTCCAATGCAGCATCGGTAGCTGCCGTATCCCTCATTGGAGCTGAATATTTGAATAAAGTTTTATTATCCCCTGAACATCAAAATACAGAATCCAAGATTATCATTGCTGGAATAAGTATTTTAATCTTTTACACCATCAATTTGCTAGGTTTAAAAACGAGTTCCAAAACCCAGAACATTTTAACAATTATAAAAATTGGGATGGTCATTACCCTAATTGGAGCGGTATTTTTTGGCAGCCAAAGTGAACAAATTATTCCCATATTTGAAAGTGGCACAGGCTCTCCAGCCACCTGGAGTGACTATGGAAAAGCACTAGGGCTTTGTCTAATTGCGGTTTCTTTCACCTTTGGGGGATATCAGCAAACCATCAATTTTGGCGGAGAGGTAGGCAATGCAAAAACGGTAGTTCCCAAAGCGATTATCTTAGGCTTATTAGCTATTATTACCCTTTACATGCTGATTAACTATGCCTATGTTAAAGTTATTGGCTTTGAACAATTAAAATCAGCAGAAAGTATTGCCGCCATTTTAGCCGGTCAAATTTTTGGACCAATTGGCTTTTCTGTACTGAGTATTCTCATTTTTTTATCGGTTTTAGGCTATGTAAACGTTAATTTATTGAGTAATCCAAGAGCGCTTTATGCCATGGGTGAAGAAGGCGCCTTGCCTAAAATTTTCACCAAAAAAACGAAGAAAAACGAGGTCTTAATTGTAAGCTTAACGCTTTTTACCTTGCTATCTATTTTCACTTTATTTTATGCCCAAACTTTTGATAAAATCCTCAATTACACCATCTTTTTAGATAGTGTAGGCATGGTTTTCTCTTCCGCCGCTATTTTCTTTTTAAGAAAGAAAACAGCCCATTTGGATAAAAGCACCATATATACCATGAAACTTTATCCGCTTTTACCTATCATCTTTATTTCCGCTTATTTATTTGTAACCATAAGCATTTATAATGACGATCCAAAAGCGGCCATAAATGGAATTTATATTTTCTTAATGTTTGTAGCTATTTACTTTATAGCTAAATTTTTTAAATCCAGAAAAGCCTAAAATGGACATTTCATATATTTTAAATGAATTAGGAGAAGAAAGGGAAAACTATTTTAATGCTATTGCTCCCCCTATTATTCAAACCAGTAATTTTAAATTCAATACGGTAGCCGATTTTAGAAAAGCCTTAGCGGATGAATATCAAGGCAATTTATATTCTAGAGGATTTAATCCCACTTCGGATATTTTGCGCAAGAAATTAGCTGCTTTAGACGGAGCTGAAGATGCACTATTGTATAGCTCGGGTATAGCCGCTATTAGTGTTCCCATATTAGCCCTATTGCAAGCTGGAGACGAAGTTATTTGTGTAGAAAATCCATATAGCTGGACTATCAAATTATTTCAAAATTTTTTACCCAAATTTAATATCAGCACCAAATTTGTAAATGGAAGTGATTTTCAAGCCATAGCCAGTAGCATCTCTAATCGAACGAAGCTAATTTACTTGGAGTCCCCAAATACCTTCAGTTTTGAAGTACAAGATCTACAAGCCATAGCGCAATTAACCAAAGAAAGAGGCATTATTACCATGATTGATAATAGCTATTGTGGCCCCTTATACCAACAACCCATTGCCTTAGGTATAGACTTAGTCGCCCAATCAGCCACCAAGTATCTAGCTGGACATAGTGATGTCGTAGCTGGAGTACTTACAGGTAAAAAAAAGCTATTAGAGAAAATCTTCTGCCATGAATATTTAAATATTGGCGCCGCATTGGCCCCACAAAATGCCTGGCTGCTTTTAAGAGGACTAAGAACTTTACCCATTCGCATGGAAAAAATTAGTCAAAACGCAGAAAAAGTAAGAGCATATTTATCGGCACATCCGATGGTAGAAAAAGTTTGGCACCCATTTATAGGTAAACCTGAACAAGTTCAGCTCGCTAAATCACAAATGAAAGGCAGCGGAGGCTTATTCAGTTTTGAATTAAAAAACAGCAGTTTTTCTCAAATAGAAAACTTTTGTAATGGCTTAAAGCATATTCTTATGGCCGTTTCTTGGGGAGGTTATGAAAGCTTAATTATTCCAGCTATTGCTGGAATATCTGCAGCTGATTTCCAAGAGAATGAGGCACGACATCGTTTAATTCGACTATATGTTGGCTTAGAAGAGCCTGAATACCTCATTGCTGACCTAGAACAAGCTTTCGAAAAATTAAAAGCTTAAACCTTACGATTAAGCTCTATAGATTATCTTCCAAAGTCATCCTGAACACGCACAATATCTTGCTCATCAGAAGGGTGACTTGGATCAGTATGCTGCCAAATCTCCGCAACTACGCCCCAATCATCCAAACCGACTAAGCGGTGCCTTTCACCTTGAACTAATTTTATTTGATCTCCTGGAGCATAAGTTTTTAACTCCCTCTCCTGATCATTTGGACTTGTTTTAATACCTACTGTGCCTGAAACAACTTGCCAAATTTCAGCTCGACGATGATGATATTGCCAAGAAAGTCTTGTATTTGGAGCTACAATTAAAATCTTCGGACTCAATTTACCCCCAATTTTTAGGGTATCAACTTTTAGACCATTAAAATATTGATCAGCAAATTGCTGTGCCTGATCTTCATCCAGCACAAAAAAACCACCCCAAGGACGATTTTGATCTTGACCTACTACATTAAACCCATGAATTTGAAGCTGATGAACAACTTGGTCGAATATTTCTCGTTTCCTATTTTCCATACGGAGTAAATTTATGATTTATTCGGATAATATTCGCTGCTAATCAAACAACTCTTCGCTATTACTTTAGACCTCATTCGGTAATGCAGGGACAAGCTTCGGTTATAAGCGACGAGAGCCAAAACAAATCCCCTAGGCTATACGAATGAAAAGCGAAGCTTTAGAGAATTAAAAAAGTCCAGCAATCTTAATTGCTGGACTCATCTTTGTGGAGAATACCGGAATCGAACCGGTCACCTCTTGCCTGCCAGGCAAGCGCTCTAGCCAAATGAGCTAATTCCCCTTGGGTGCAAAAGTAAGGAAATTCACTTCTTCACCAAATATTTTTTAAAATTCTTAATCCTTTGCTGTAGAGAAAGAATAAGGGAAAGCCGAAGGCTTGATTCCTCTTTTAAAATTAGCTCGCTTTGACATCTCTATATCTAAAACTACACCTTCAAATAATTTACTATGCGATAAATAATTATTTGGCCAATCCTGTCCATTCCACTTCATGGAATGGATATAGCGATTATCAGCTGAATTTTGAGGGGCATTTATCACAATTTTCTTTCCATTATCTAAATGAATCGTTGCTTTTTTAAACAGAGGTGCTCCTATCACATATTGATCAACAGCTGGTGTAACCGGATAAAACCCTAAAGCAGAAAACACATACCAAGCTGAAGTTTGCCCATTATCCTCATCTCCACAATAACCATCAGGAGTAGCGGCATACATGCGGTTCATAGTTTCTCTTACCCAATATTGAGCTTTCCAAGGTTCGCCACCATAATTATATAAATAAATCATATGTTGAATCGGCTGATTCCCATGCGCATATTGGCCCATATTGGCAATTTGCATTTCCCTAATCTCATGAATAACAGAACCATAAGCACTTTCATCATAAATAGGCGGCATACTAAACACCGAATCCAATTTTTTAACGAAAGCTTTATGACCTCCCATCAATTGAGCTAAGCCTTCAATATCTTGAAAAACGGACCAAGTGTAATGCCAACTGTTTCCTTCGGTAAATGCTCCTCCCCATTTAAATGGATTGAAAGGCGATTGAAATGTCCCATCCGCATTTTTTCCTCGCATTAAACCCGAGCTAGGGTCAAAAAGATGTTTATAGTTATAGGCGCGCTTAGCATATATTTCTATTTCAGATTTAGGTTTACCTAAGGCTTTACCTAATTGGTAGATCGCAAAATCATCATAGGCATATTCTAAAGTTTTGGCGGCATTTTCCCGAACCTTAACATCATATGGCACATAGCCTAATTCATTATAATACTTAACTCCAGAGCGACCTACAGCTTCCATAGGACCTTCGTTGTTAGCCCCATGTTTTACGGCTTCCCATAAAGTTTCTATATCATAACCTCTTAGTCCTTTAATATAAGCATCTGCAACAACTGAAGCGGAATTATTTCCAATCATAATATTAGCATAACCTGGACTACTCCACTCTGGCAAAAAGCCGCCCTCTTTATAAGCGTTAACTAAGCCGGCTTGCATTTCCTTATTAATTTCGGGGTAAACTAAATTCAAAAATGGATAAAGCGCTCTAAAGGTGTCCCAAAAACCCGTACCTCCAAACATATAGCCAGGCAATACCTTACCATTATAAGGGCTCCAATGCACAATTTGATTTTTAGCATCAATCTCATAAAGCTTATTGGGGAAAAAGAGGGTTCTATAAAAAGTAGAATAAAAAGTCCTCATCTGATCCACCGTTCCTCCTTCTACTTCTATTTTACCCAAGTTTTTATTCCATAAAGCTTTGGCTTTAGCCTGTGTTTGATCAAAACTATCCTTTCCTAATTCTCGGCTTAAATTTAATTCCGCTTGATCAAAGCTAATGAAAGAAGAAGCCATTTTAGCCACAACTTGTTCTCCTGATTTTGTTTTAAAACCAATAACCGCTCCACTATGATCACTTTCAATTTCTAAGCTATCCGCTACCAAAAGATTGCCTTTCCAAGTGGTTTTAAAAGTAAATGGCTTGTCAAATTGTATCACAAAATAGTTTTTGAAATTATCTGGCAAAGGGCCTCTTGCATACTTTTTAGTATAGCCAATAATCTTATTCTGAGAAGGAATAACCTTAATATAGGACCCTTTATTTAAAGCATCGATAACGACAAATGAACTATCCGACTTTGGAAAAGTAAAGCGAACTTGAGCGGCGCGCTCTGTTGGTGTAATTTCGGTTGTTACATCATGGTCAGCTAAATAAACTTTATAATAATAAGGTTTTGACACCTCTGATTTATGACTAAACCAACTGGCACGAGCATCTTCGGTAAATTTTAATTTTCCAGTTACAGGCATAAAAGCAAAAGCACCATAGTCATTCATCCATGGCGAAGGTTGATGCGTTTGCTTAAATCCTCTTAATTTATCTGCTTCATATTGATAGGTCCAGCCATTTCCCATTTTGCCTGTTTGAGGCGTCCAAAGATTCATACCCCATGGCACGCCAATAGCTGGATAGGTATTTCCATTAGAAAGCTCGAATTTTGAAAGTGTTCCCATTAAGGGGTTTACCCACTCTACCGGATCATCTACTTTATTTACGAATTGAGCCTGAACCCACAAGGGTAAAATTAATGCTAAACAACTTAAAATTCTTTTCATATGCTTAAATTAAATGAATCTTCAAGGTATCCACAAGGATTTTTGCTGCACGCTTCGAGGCGCCTGGTTCGCCTAATATTTGGTTTAATTCCTTATAATCAGCTAACATTTCCTCTCGAATTGGTCCTTGCACAATATGATCCAATTCCTTAGCAATTTGATTTGGATTACAAGCTTCTTGAATAAGCTCTTTGACCACTTCTTTGTCCATGATGAGATTCACCAAGGAAATAAAGCGTATTTTCACTAAAAGACGCGCAATAGCAATAGAAATTGCCCCACCTTTGTAAAGGACAACTTGCGGCACTTGAAAAATAGCGGTTTCAAGGGTAGCTGTACCCGAAGCAACTAATGCTGCATGAGCATGAGCTAATAAATCATAAGTTTGTTGATGAACTAATTTAATGGTGCTTCCTACAAGGAATTGCTCATAATAGGCCTCATCAAAATTAGGTGCAGCGGCTAATAAAAATTGATAATCTGAAAATTTTTGAGCGACCTGAACCATATCAGGCAATAACCTTTCTATTTCTTGCTTTCTGCTTCCAGGTAGCAAAGCTATAATGGGCTTATCACTTAAATTCAATTTAGTCTTAAAATCTGGATCGATTTTAAAAGCGGAAATGGCATCCAATAAGGGATTTCCTACATAATGCACAGGCATACCCCAAGAAGCATAAAATTCAACTTCAAAAGGTAATATACAAAACATATGATCCACCTTTTGCTTGATTTTCAAAACCCGTTTTTGGTTCCAAGCCCAAACCTTAGGTGAAATATAATAGTAAACCGGAATCCCCTGAATTTTAGCAAAATCAGCTACTTTCATGTTAAAGCCTGGAAAATCAATTAAAATAATGGCATCAGGCTGGTAAGCTAAAATATCCGCTTTACAGGCTTTTAAATTTTTAAAAATAGTGCGCAAATTAAGGAGCACCTCAGTAAAACCCATAAAAGCCATGTCTTTATAGTGCTTTACTAAAGTCCCACCTTCGGCTTCCATTTTTTCTCCGCCAAAAAATTGAAAATTAGCTTTGGCATCATATTCTTTAATGGCTTGCATCAGGTTAGCCCCGTGTAAGTCACCCGATGCCTCTCCTGCAACTAGATAATATTTCATGGGCTTAACCTAAATTACTCGCTTCAGGCTTAGATTTTACGCTTCCAACCGAGCTATCATTCAAGTCCCAAGAGTTTAAATATTGAATAGCATGATGCGCAGTTAAATCAAACTGAACTGGCACCATCGAAACATAGCCATTTTCCAAAGCCCATACATCGGTGTCTTCACCGTGGTCGTAGTTCTCAAATACACCTGTCAACCAATAATAAGGTCGGTTATAAGGATCGGAACGTTCTTCAAAATCCTCTGCCCACTTTGCATTAGCTTGACGACAAACCTTTATCCCTTTTAATCGACTCCCTTTAGGGAAATTTACATTCAATAAAGTGGCTTCAGGAAGTCCATTTTCTAACACAGAAAGTGCTATCTTTTTAATGAAAGGCTTACAATGACTAAAATCTGCATCTGCCGAAAAATCATCCAATGAAAAACCGATAGAAGGGATTTTTTCAATCGCACCTTCAACTGCGGCCGACATGGTTCCTGAGTAAATGACGTTAATAGAATTGTTTAATCCGTGATTAATACCGGAAACACATAAATCAGGCTTTACACCTTTGAACACAAAGTTAACGGCTAATTTCACACAATCTACAGGGGTACCTGAGCATTTATACATTTCCACTCCAGGATATAAATCCACTTTGTCAAATCGAAGCGGTTTTCCAATCGTAATAGCATGACCCATTCCAGACTGAGGTCCATCAGGCGCCACTACGATTACCTCTCCAATTTCTTGCATCACTTCAATCAGATTCTTAATTCCTTTAGCAGTGATTCCATCATCGTTAACAACAAGTATTTTAGGCTTTTTCATAAGGGTAAAAATAGCGAATATTCTATAAACTTGTGAAAATACAATATATTTACCTTAGTAAATCTTTAAATAATGATGAAATATAAAGTGTTTTTGATTGCCTTTTTTATAGTAATTGGCACTCAACTAAGGGCTCAAACGAGTTATGAATGGAAAACAGCTAGCGCAGCTGGGTATAGTTACAAATATGTGAGCAATGACCCGAGTAAATCTAGGTTTTATACCTTAAAAAATGGTTTAACGGTTATTTTATCTCCAAATTTCAATTCTCCAAGTATTGATTTTAGATTAAGCGTTAGAGCCGGTAGTAATACCGATCCAAAACATTCGACTGGTTTGGCTCATTATTTAGAGCATCTTTTATTCAAGGGGACTGATAAATTTGGAACGGCTAATTGGGAAAAAGAAAAACCTCTTTTAGATAAAATAGATGCCCTCTACGAAAAGTATAATAAAACGACCGATCCTGAGACTCGCAAAGCGATTTACAAAGAAATTGATCAAGTGTCCAATGAGGCTTCCAATTACTCCATTGCCAATGAATATGATAAAATGATGGCAGCCATTGGAGGTACTTCAACAAATGCCCATACCTGGTTTGAAGAAACGGTTTACAAGGAAGATTTCCCTTCGAATTCGGTAGATAAATTTTTAGCCATTCAAGGGGAACGTTTTAGAAAACCAATTTTCAGAATTTTTCATACGGAATTAGAAGCGGTATATGAAGAGAAAAACAGAAGCTTAGATAATGATGGCAGTTTATTATGGGAAGCCATGTTAGCTAAATTATTCCCAAAACATAACTATGGACAGCAAAGCACGATAGGTACGATTGAACATTTGAAAAACCCATCCTTAGTAGAGATTAAGAAGTACTATGATCAATATTATGTACCAAATAATATGGCCGTCATCTTAAGTGGCGATTTTAATCCTGATGACATGATAAAAAAGGTGGACCAAACGTTTAGCTATATGGTTAATAAACCATTAGTTCCCTATCAGCCTACACCGGAAAAACCTTTAACTGGAATTACGAAAGTTGAGGTTTTTGGCCCAAGCTCTGAAAGTTTGGACATCATGTATAGAGGATTTGCTGAAGGCACTTCAGAAAGTACTATGTTACAATTGATATCCAGCATTTTATCAAACGGAAAAGCAGGATTATTAGATATAAATTTAAACAAACAACAAAAGGTTTTAGGCGCCGGAGCTTCCATTTTACAAATGAAAGATTATGGCTTAATAGGCCTTAGTGCTTCACCGCGACAAGGACAAAGTTTAGAAGAAACAGCTCAATTATTATTAGAGCAAATTGACAAGTTGAAAAAAGGGGACTTTGAAGAAAGTTTGATCAAAGCTATTGTGGCCAATAATAAATTATCCGAGCTAACTGCCTTTGATAGAAACGCCAATCGAGCTGATATTCTATCTAATGTATTTATTTTAAGCGGAGGCAAAAATTGGGATAAAACTTTAGCAGAGAACCAAGAAATGGCCAAAATCACCAAAGCACAAGTTGTGGCTTTTGCTAATAATTTCTTTAAAGAAAATTATGTCATTGGATTTAAACGTAAAGGTGAGGATAAAAATAAAGTGAAAGTTGAAAAACCAAGTATCACACCTATTAATCCGAATGCTAATTTAACATCAAGTTTCGTTCAACAAATTTTAAATACACCGGTTAAACCTATTGAACCTAAATTTATAGATTACAAAAAAGATATTAGCTATGGCCAAGTTGGGGTGGCTAAACTGATGACGGTTAAAAATGCAGACAATTCTATTTTCCGCATGACCTATCGATTCCCATTTGGTTCAACAAGTTATCCTTTGCTTCCTTATGCAGCTTCTTATTTAACCTTTTTAGGTACAGATAAATATAGCTCGGAAGAATTGAGCAAAGCTTTTTATGATATAGCTAGTAATTACAGTTTAAATGTAGGAGCTGAGGTTACCACCATAAGCATTAGTGGATTGCAAGAAAACTTTGAAAAAGCGGTAAATTTAGTAGAACATATTTTTAAGAATATTCAAGTAAACGAAAAAGCTTTAAGTGATTTAAAAAGCACGATTTTAAAAGCCAGAGAAAATAATAAACTGAATAAAGGTCAGATTATGTCGGCTTTAACTTCATACGCTCAATTTGGCGAAGTTAACCCCTTTAATCATGTAATCTCCAATCAAGATGTTCAAAATATAAAAGCTCAAGACTTAATTGGATTATTGAAAAACTTGAGTCAACAAGAGCATGTCATTACTTATTATGGCCCATTAGATAACGCTGTTATTAGCACTGAATTGGCTAAATTACATATCTTGCCGAAAAGCTTCATTCCACACGCCTTGGCTAAAGTGTATAAGTATTCGAATCAAACAGAAAATCAAGTTTATTTTGCCAACTATGACATGGTTCAATCAGAGATCAGATGGTTGAGAAATACGGGTACTTACAATGAAAACGATGCAGCTAAATTGGAAGTCTTCAATAATTATTTTGGTGGTGGTATGGGGTCTATCGTTTTCCAAACGATAAGAGAATCTAAAGCTCTTGCCTACTCCACTTTTGCGCAATATGTTGCCCCTGATAAAAGAGATAAGCAATATTCGATGATAGCTTATGTTGGATCCCAATCCGACAAAATGAATGATGCCATTGCAGGAATGAATGAGCTATTAAATGTTTTGCCAGAGGTAGAAAAATCATTTGAAGGTGCAAAAGCCAATGTACTGAACAATTATGAAACCTCAAGAGTAACTAAAGATGCTATTTTTAGCTATTATTTCGCCGATAAAAAACTAAACTATGAAGTGGATTCTCGCAAAAAAAATTATGAGCAAATTAAACGCTTAACATTTGGAGACATCAAATCCTTTCATCAAGAAAAAATTGCGAACAAGCCTTACACTTATCTAATCGTAGCCTCTAAGGATAGAATAAAAATGGAAGATTTGGAAAAAATAGGAAAAGTAAAAACCCTTAGTTTAGAACAGCTCTTTGGTTATTAAGGTAAATACTTTAAAATTGAAAAGGTCTGCTAAAAATTTCTAACAGACCTTTTTTATGCCTTTAAATAAAATCGATTAATTTAATTCTGCAGCCTTTTGAATAATTTCATCCACCACAGCTGGCTCTAACAAGGTGGAAGTATCTCCTAAATTTGAAATATCGCCCTCGGCAATCTTTCTTAGAATTCTTCTCATAATTTTCCCAGAACGAGTTTTTGGAAGACCACTCACCAACACAATTTTATCAGGTTTAGCAATTGGACCAATAATTCTAGAAACCGTTTGTAAAATATCTTTTTTAGATAAATCCGCATCTAAATGAGAAGCCCCAAAAATAACAAAAGCATAAATCCCTTGTCCTTTGACATCATGTGGATAGCCTACCACAGCACTTTCTATAACACCAGAGTGCATATTGATGGCGTTTTCCACTTCTGCTGTTCCAATTCTATGACCAGATACATTAATTACATCATCCACACGACCTGTTATGCGATAATAACCATCTTCATCTCTTAAACATCCATCTCCCGTAAAGTAAAGGTTCTCATAGGTTGAAAAATAAGTTTGACGACAGCGCTCATGATCGCCATAGGTTGTTCTAAGCATGCCTGGCCATGGGAACTTTATACATAAATTACCATTCACGCCATTGCCTTGAATTTCTTGACCATTCTCATCAACTAATATAGGTTGAATGCCAGGTAAAGGTAAAGTAGCGAAACTGGGTTTGGTTGGAGTCACAAAAGCGATAGGACTAATCATAATACCTCCTGTTTCGGTTTGCCACCAAGTATCTACGATAGGAGCATTCTTTTTTCCTACATGCTCTTCATACCAGTGCCAAGCCTCTTCATTAATAGGCTCCCCTACTGAACCTAAAACTCGAATCGAGCTTAAACTACTTTGTTGTAAAGGTTCGGTGCCAAAGCTCATTAAAGAACGAATAGCTGTTGGAGCGGTATATAAAGTATTAACTTTATGTTTATCGACAATTTGCCACAGCCTAGAGGCATCTGGATAAGTTGGAACACCTTCAAAGATAACAGTCGTAGCACCTTGAGATAAAGGGCCATACACGATATAAGAGTGGCCAGTAATCCAACCGATATCAGCTGTACAGAAAAAGATTTCACCAGGCTGATAATTAAATACATTTAAAAAGGTGTAACCTGCATAAACCATATAGCCTCCGCAAGTGTGCACTACTCCCTTAGGCTTACCAGTAGAACCAGAGGTATATAAGATAAACAAAACATCTTCTGCATCCATAATCTCTGCAGGACAAATGGCATCAACTAATTTGATCTCATCTTCCCACCATATATCACGCCCTTTTAACATGGATACCGGTGTTCGGGTATGCGTTAAAACAATTACTTTTTCAATCGATGGACAACTGATTAAAGCGTCATCTATAACTTCTTTAAGTGGAATTTGCTTATTGCCTCGGAAAGCACCATCCGCTGTAATTACAATTTTGCATTGGGCATCATTAATACGATCGGCGATAGATTTGGCTGAAAAACCTCCAAAAACTACGGAATGAATAGCTCCAATACGTGCACAAGCCAAGATCGCTATAGCCAATTCCGGCACCATTGGCATATAAATACAAACGCGATCGCCTTTACTTACGCCATTTCTTTTTAGAACATTAGCGAAGTTGCAAACCCTATCATATAAAACTTTATAAGTAATAACTTGACTTTCCTTTTCTGGATCATTAGGTTCCCAGATGATAGCCGGTTTATCCGCATGCGTTGGCAAATATCGATCAATACAATTTTCAGTTATATTAAATTTAGCTCCTTTAAACCATTCAATTTTGGGTTCTTTAAAATTCCAATCTAAAACTTTCTCCCACTTTTGTTTCCAAAGAAAATGTTCGGCTACATCTCCCCAGAACTTTCCAGGGTTTTCTACACTCTGTTGATAAACTTGATGGTATTCGGCTAAGGACTTAATTTGCATAATATTTTTATTAGGTTATCAAATATAGCCTTAAATATACGAATTGATAAAATTTGTTAAAATATTTAGCTACAGTCTTGTTGATTCAAAAAATAATTCAGATATTTGCAGACTCTTAAAAAAATATAGCAGGGAATAACAACATAAAAAAATAGTCATGTCAAGAGTTTGTGATTTAACAGGAAAAATGGCGATGTCTGGTTTTAACGTATCGCACTCGAACGTAAAAACTAAACGTAAATTTTATCCTAACCTACAACTTCAGAAGTTTTACATTCCTGAAGAAGATCGTTGGATTACTTTAAAAGTGTCTACATCAGCGATCAAAACAATTAACAAAATTGGTATTTCTGAGGCGATTAATCGTTTCATGAAAAAAGGATATTTGTAAAAAATAGCAGCCGTTTAGTCGGTTCGAAAATTTAAGAAAATGGCAAAAAAAGGTAACAGAGTACAGGTTATTTTAGAGTGTACTGAGCATAAAACTAGCGGTATGCCTGGTATGTCTAGATATATCACAACTAAGAATCGTAAAAACACCACTGAGCGTTTAGAATTAAAAAAATTCAACCCAGTATTGAAAAAAGTAACTTTACATAAAGAGATTAAGTAATTTTAATAGAACATGGCAAAGAAAGTAGTTGCAACCCTTAAAACAGGTACAGGAAAAGAGTATTCAAAAGTGATTACTATGGTGAAATCACCTAAGACTGGTGCTTATTCATTTAAAGAGCAAATGGTACACAACGACCACGTTAAAGATGCTATTGCTACTGCAAACAAATAGTATTTTACCAAAATAACATTAGAGCCGTTCCGACATTTAGCCGGAGTGGCTTTTTTTATTTAAAATCGAAGCATGGGATTATTTGACTTTTTCAAGAAGAAAGAAACGGCTCCAGAAGCACAGGAAGCCTTAGATAAAGGACTAGAAAAAACTAAAGAAGGCTTTCTTAGTAAAATTACTAAAGCGGTGGCTGGTAAGTCAACCATTGATGATGATGTATTAGATAATCTTGAAGAAGTTTTAGTAACCTCAGATGTTGGGGTAAGCACGACACTAAAAATTATTGATCGTGTTCAAGCCCGAGTAGCAAAAGATAAATATTTATCTACTTCAGAATTAAATCATCTACTTCGAGATGAAATTCAACTTTTATTAGCGGAAAACAACAGTAATGATTTCCGTAATTTCGAATATGGCGACCATAAACCTTATGTAATCATGGTCGTGGGGGTCAATGGAGTTGGCAAAACAACAACCATTGGTAAACTAGCCCACAAACTAAAGAAAGAAAATTTAAAAGTAGTTTTAGGCGCTGCAGATACATTTAGAGCAGCCGCAGTTGATCAAATAAAACTTTGGTCTGAACGTGTTGGGGTAAGAATTGTAGCTCAAGCTATGGGATCTGATCCTGCCTCAGTGGCCTATGATACACTTCAATCTGCCGTAGCCAATCAAGAAGATGTGGTGATTATTGATACGGCAGGTCGATTACACAATAAAGTTGGCCTGATGAATGAGCTAAGTAAAATTAAAAATGTGATGCAAAAAGTAATCCCAAATGCACCTCATGAGATTTTATTAGTACTAGATGGTTCAACTGGTCAAAATGCATTTGAACAATGCAAACAGTTTACAGAAGCCACTGATGTTAATGCACTAGCCATTACTAAATTAGATGGCACAGCCAAAGGTGGTGTTATCATCGGTATTTCAGACCAATTTAAAATCCCTGTTAAATATATAGGCGTAGGTGAGAAATTGGATGACCTTCAATTATTCGATAAGAAGGAATTCATCAACTCCCTATTTAAATAAATACACGAAGGGGAAATGTCCCCTTTTTTTTATTCCTAACTCGTAGATTAAAATAACAATCTACACTTCATATAATCATGATTACAAAAAAAAAATCTACTCAAAATAAACAGCCGAAAGTGAATGTAATTACTTTAGGTTGCTCTAAAAACACTTTTGACTCTGAAGTTTTAATGGGTCAATTACGTGGTAATCAAATGCAAGTTGAGCATGAATCTGATCAGTTAGGCGAAAATGATTTAGTTGTCATTAATACCTGTGGGTTTATTGATAATGCTAAACAAGAGTCCATCGAGACCATTTTAGAGTACTCTGCACTGAAAGAACAAGGCAAGATTGGAAAAGTAATCGTGACAGGCTGTTTATCAGAACGATACAAGCCAGAATTAGAAGCTGAAATCACCAATATTGATGCTTATTTTGGAACCAATGATCTGGCTCAAATGCTTCAAACTTTAGGTGCTAATTACAAGCATGAACTTATAGGTGAGCGCTTATTAACTACGCCTTCACACTTTGCCTATTTTAAAATTGCGGAAGGTTGTAATCGCCCTTGCTCCTTTTGTGCCATTCCATTAATGCGTGGACAACACGTTTCCAGAAGCATGGATGACTTGGTCATTGAAGCCCGCTATTTAGCCTCACAAGGAACTAAAGAATTAATTTTGATTGCTCAGGATCTAACTTATTACGGGATAGATTTATATGGCAAAAGGAATTTAGATGAATTATTAAGACGCTTATCTGATGTAGAAGGAATTGAGTGGATTAGATTACAATATGCTTATCCATCGGGCTTCCCAATGGAAATTTTAGACGTGATGAATGAGCGTTCTAATATTTGCAAATACTTGGATATGCCTCTACAACATATCAGCGATAATATGTTGAAATCGATGAGAAGAGGTATAACCAAACAAAAGACAATTGATTTAGTAAATCAAATTCGAGATAAAGTACCAGGAATTGCTTTGCGTACAACTTTAATCTGCGGTTACCCTGGTGAAACTCAGCAAGATTTCGAAGAAATGTTGAGTTGGGTGGAAGAAAGTAGGTTTGACCGTTTAGGTTGCTTCACCTATTCCCATGAAGAAAAAACGCATGCATATCTATTAGAAGATAATGTGAGTGAGGAAGAAAAACAAACTCGAGTAGATGCTATTATGGAAGTTCAGCAAGGTATTTCTTTTGAAATTAATCAAGAAAAAGTAGGCCAGCAATTCAAAGTTTTAATTGACCGAAAAGAAGGCGATTATTTTATTGGAAGAACGGAATTTGATTCCCCTGAAGTGGATAATGAGGTATTAATTGAAGCGCAAAACCAATATGTATCTGTGGGCAACTTTGTGCAAGTAAAAATTGATAAAGCAGATGATTTTGATTTGTATGCTTCTGTTGTAAAATAATAAGTATTTTTAGGTATGAAGGCACAATTTGTTTCCTATTCCGCAACTCAATCTTTTTCTAAGCTAAGTTTAGATTATTTATCTGGGGATTCTGCTTTATTACCATTTTACGACTTTAGTCCAGATTGGGATGGTTTAGAAAAAGCCATTCAAAATCGTGATGTGACAGGAGATCGCACGATACTTTACCAAACCTTATTGAAGCAGTATGAAGGCTTAGAAACTTCAGCTTTAGTTCTAAATAATATAGCTAGATTAAAGGATTCAAATACATTTACGATTACCACAGGACATCAATTAAATATTTTCACAGGGCCTCTATATTTTATTTTTAAAATCATATCAGCCATCAAACTGGCTGATCAATTAAATCAAAAACATCCGAATTATCATTTTGTACCCCTTTATTGGATGGCCTCTGAAGACCATGACTTTTTAGAGATTAACTCGGTACAAGTAAAAGATAAAAAGCTGACTTGGGAAGAATCTGCATCAGGACCAACTGGTCAGTTATGTTTAGAAGGATTTAGGAAAACACTTCAAGAATTTAAAGCCCTTTTAGGCTTACAAGACTATGCTCCAGAACTCAGTTTATGGGTAGAAGAAGCTTATGGCCAACATAACAATTTAGCTGAAGCCACGCGATATTTAGTTAATAAACTATTTCAAAAGTTTGGCTTAGTGATTATTGATCCGAATGATATTGAATTAAAAAAACAATTTATACCTGTAATAAAAAAAGAACTTTTAGAGCAAAATAGTGTTAATTTAGTTCAAAAGAGCACACAGGACTTGGAAAAAGCTGGTTACAAAGGACAAATTCATGCCAGAGAAATCAACTTATTTTATATCGAGGAACAACTTAGAGAACGCATTATTTTTGAGGACGGCCAATACAAAGTACTACATACTGATCTTCGTTTCAACACAGCAGAAATACTAAAAATAGTAGATGAACATCCGGAAAGATTTAGTCCAAATGTGGTTTTACGTCCGGTCTATCAAGAACTAGTATTACCAAATATTGCCTATTTTGGTGGAGCAGCCGAAGTAGCTTATTGGTTTCAATTAAAAGATGTGTTTAGATTTTATGGGGTTTTCTTTCCCGTAGTTTTACTTCGTAATTCAGCACTCCTAATAGAAGAACGCGCACAACATCTTTTGAAAAAACTTCAATTCAAAGATTCCGATATTTTTGAATCAGAAGAACACTTGGTTCAAAAATGGCTGAGTCTAAATGAATCTAAAACAGGCGACCTTCAAGCAGAAAAACAAGCTTTTGGTAAAATATTCAATCAAATAAAAAACTTGGCCCTTGAAGTTGACCCTACCTTAGCCTATGCCTCAGAGGCTTCTCAAGTTAGAGCCTTGAAAATTGTAAATCAATTAGAACATAAAATTAAAAAAGGTATAAAACGAAATCATGCACAATCCTTAGGGCAGATTAATCAGTTGAAAAAACTATTATTTCCAAATGGAATACTGCAAGAAAGAGTAGCGAATATAAGTGGATATTATATTAAACATGGACCTGCGCTTTTAGATTTTTTACACCAAAATTTTGAACCTATACATCCCCAATTTACTTTAATTTACACCGAAGCCTAAGATGAATTTTCACCATTTTGATTACCAAACCTTAACCGACTTTACGAAACGAGTTTTTTTAAGAATAGGATGTTCCTTAGAACATGCTGAACTAGCTACAGATGTGTTAATAAAGGCAGATCTGAGGGGTGTAGATTCGCATGGTGTAGCTCGCTTGAGTGGTTATGTAAGATTATGGGAAAAAGGCAGAATTCAAAGTAAACCCCAAATAAAAGTTGTGCATGAAACGCCTAGTACAGCCACTATTGATGGAGATGGAGGATTAGGCTTAGTGGTAGCGCCTTTTGCTATGCAAATTGCTTTAGAAAAAGCAGCCCAAGTGGGTTCAGGATTTGTTTCTGTTAAAAATTCAAATCACTTTGGTATTGCAGCCTATCATGCCATGATGGCAATAGAAAAAGATATGATTGGAATTAGCATGACCAATGCTAGCCCATTAGTTGCTCCTACTTACGCTAACGAACGCTTATTAGGCACGAATCCTATGTGTTATGCTTTTCCTGCAGGAGAGTATCCAGCCGTAGTAGTAGATATGGCAACCGCCGCAGCTGCTAATGGAAAATTAGAAATTGCACAAAGAGCTCATCAATCTATCCCAACAGGTTGGGTACAAGATAAAAATGGATTAGCCTCAACAAATCCAAATGAATTAAAAGATGGTGGCTCCTTATTGCCATTGGGTAGTGACAAAGCGAGAGGTAGCCACAAAGGTTATGGTTTATCAGCCACTGTGGATATTTTCTCTGCGATATTATCTGGCGCCAATTATGGCCCATGGGTTCCTCCTTTTGTAGCCTTTTTAGATCCACCAACTGATCCAGTAGGAGAAGGAATTGGACACTTTTTAGGCGCAATAAGAGTGGATGGCTTTAGACCTGTTTCAGATTACAAATACCATATGGATAATTGGATTAAGCGCTTTAAAAACGCTCAAACTATCGACCCAAATCAACCCGTTATTATTCCAGGAGAACCTGAATTAGCTTTTGAAAAGGAGAGAAAAGTACAAGGTATTCCTTTAATTGAGGCTGTGGTACAAGATTTAAAATCTTTAGCAGAAAAACTCGAAATAGAACACCCGTTTTAAAAGAAAAGGCAGCCCATGGGTTGCCTTTTCTTTTAGTTTATTCCTTTGAAAATTCTACTCCATCGAATTCGACTAAAAATAGATTCACTATTTCCATCAACACTCATCCAGATAAATAATGCCTTTCCTACAATATGATCTTCAGGCACAAATCCCCATAATCTAGAGTCAGCAGATTGATGACGATTATCTCCCATCATCCAATAGTAATCCATTTTAAAGGTATATTCTGTAGCTACCTTTCCGTTTAAAATCCAATCAGACCCTACTTTTTCTAATTTATTTCCTTCATAAATACGAATTGTACGCTCATAAATTGGCATGTTTGCCGTATCCAATTTAACCGTCCAACCCTTTTTAGGTATGATGATAGAGCCAAAATTATCGATATTCCAAGGACGATTTGGATCATGAGGGAAAATAGAAGGATCGTATTGATTAGCTGGCATAATTAAAGGGGTAACTTTAGCCACCTCGCTTAATTTCTTTAAATCTTCCACCATTGTTGGCGTTCCATCAAATTGAAAAGTTTTATTATCCACTTGAAATATTTGGAAACCCATGTCTTTATAAGTTCTATAATTAACATCAGGTGTTTTAAACTCCACTAGATAGGAAAAACCTCCGGTACCAGGCATTGGAGAAGCTTCTCCGTTAACATATACCATACCATCTCGCATACTTACCGTATCACCTGCAATGGCAACACAACGCTTTATAAAATTCTCACGTTTATCTACAGGTCGAGAATCAATAGTAAAATTAGCATGAATCTGATCTTTAGAAGAGCGATTAATCATTTGATAATAATTGTCATTTTGAGCCTCTAATGCTACTGTATCTCCTTCAGGGAAATTAAATACAACCACATCATTACGTTTAATCTTTTGAAAACCTGGTAATCTTCTATATTTCCATTGAATGCCATCGTAATAAGCCTTTGTTCCAAATAATGGCATCGTATGATGCGCAAATGGAAAAGACACTGGAGTCATGGGTACACGAGCTCCATAATTAACTTTTGACACGAATAAAAAATCTCCTACCATTAAGGATCTCTCCATAGAAGGCGTAGGAATCGTGTAGGCCTCGATTAAAAACAAACGAATAAAAGTAGCTGCAATTACAGCAAATATGATGGCATCAAACCATTCTCTACCTTTACTTTTTTTCTTTTTGGGTGTACTTTTATTTCGTTTCCAGAATTTATAGTTCATGTATATTGTATGTTAAAAAATCAAGATAAAAATTATTTTTGATTGTTGAACTCAAACATCTCCTTCACCTCAAAAAAGCCCTTTTTGCCAATCAACCATTCCGCCGCAAGCACTGCCCCAAAAGCAAATCCATTTCGATTGTGTGCGGTGTGAATAAGTGCTATATCATCAATATCCGAACTATATTTTACGATATGGGTACCTGGCACTTTATCTTCACGAATGGACTTAATGACCAATTGATCTTCTTGAAAAGCTAAATCTTCAGCTGAATCCGTTTTAAATTCATTTACCCAATTTTGCTTTTTATCTATTTCCATTAAAATATCTTCACTTATGGTAATTGCTGTCCCACTTGGCGCATCTAACTTTTGCAGATGGTGAATTTCTTCAACGCTAACTTCATAAGCCGGATAATTGTTCATTAATTTAGCCACCTGCTTATTGATATAAAAAAACAAGTTTACACCAATGCTAAAATTAGAACCAAATAATAAGCTATTGTTACTATTAGTATACTTATTTCGCACCTTTACTAATTGATTATACCAACCAGTAGTTCCGACAACGATAGGCAATCCTGCCTCGTAACATAAGTCTATATTTCCTAAGACTGCTTCGGGAGTACTAAAATCGATAGCTACATCGGCTTTTCGCAAGTTTTCTAAATTTAATTCTACTAAATTTTCACGCGTGATTTTAAGTACAACTTGATGGCCACGTTCTTGCGCAAATCTTTCAATAATTTGCCCCATTTTCCCATAACCTAATAATGCAATCTTCATATTAATATTTCTTGTAATTTAATAGATTGGCCCTCAGGAATCTTAAAATTTAAAACTCATTTTAAAACCTGGCGCATAACTTGTTGTACCCAACATGGGTTGTTGTTGAATGAAATTAGGACTAACT
The DNA here is from genome assembly GCA_964592575.1 of uncultured Pedobacter sp. Taxonomy (GTDB): domain Bacteria; phylum Bacteroidota; class Bacteroidia; order Sphingobacteriales; family Sphingobacteriaceae; genus Pedobacter. The sequence goes on along the minus strand of CAZQFF010000005.1, from coordinate 23,225 downwards.
TTTACGGATAATCTATCATCTACATTGAGATAATTTAAACGAGCCGTAATAAAGGCATCTAAAATATTTACACCATAAGTAAGGCCTAGACCAATTAAAACAACTTCTCGGTTATTTTTATAAATAGCTTTGCCAGTATATAATTCTTCTTCGGTGCGATAACCACTTAACTGTCCATTAGGATCGGGCTTACCCTGATTTAACCTTCTGTACTGAAGCTCCTTCAAAAACATCTTATAATTATTGTTGTTTTCGATATAGGACTGAGTTAACAAATAACCTGCTGTGTATATTCCAACAAACTTTCCAATATTAATAATCTTGTCGCCTACTCCCTTTCCCTTTCTACGACCAGCTTCAATATCATCTACAATTAATTTGTAGTTATATAATTGTCCTAAGCCAGGAAGAATCATAGATTTTCGGATCGCTTTTTTGGCAACCACTTTTCCATGATTATAAAAAGTATCAGCCTGCATTTTTGCAGGATTAGACATCTTTAGGACATTCGTGTCAATTTGCTGAGCGCTGCATATTTGTAGCGAAAACAACAAACAAACTATCACATATAGAAATCTCATTACCAATCTAATAAACCTAAAATTCTTTGTAAGTCATCATTAGATACAAAAGGAATTTCAATACTTCCCTTTCCATTTTCCTTAACTTTTAACTTTACTTTAGTAGCAAATTTAGAAGCTAATTCTGTTTGAACTTTTTGTATCTCGAATGAAGGCTCTGTATTTGGTTTTGGCGTTTTAATCTGAAGATGATGAATTCCTCTTACCATCTCCTCTACCTTTCTAACTGATAAAGATTTAGCTAAAATTTCGGCATGAATGTATAATTGCTTCTCTACATCATCAACAGAGATTAATGCACGTGCATGTCCCATAGAAATTTTGCCATCACGAATGGAAGCCTGTATTTCAGCAGGCAATTTTAAGAGTCTTAAGTAATTACTTACTGTACTTCTATTTTTTCCTACGCGATCCCCTAAATGTTCAGGTTTAAGCTGACATTCATCTATCATCATTTGGAAACTCAAAGCTACTTCAATTGCATTTAAGTTTTCTCTCTGAATATTTTCAATCAGAGCCATCTCCAACATTTGTTGGTTATCAGCTTCCCGAATATAAGCTGGGATATGACTTAAACCAGCAAGTTTCGACGCTCTTAAACGACGTTCTCCAGAAATTAATTGATAGGAGTTTTCACCATTTCTTCTTACGGTGATAGGCTGAATTAATCCCTGAACTTTGATAGATTCAGCCAATTCATTCAGGGCTACCTGATCAAACTCTGTTCTAGGCTGATAGGGATTCGTTTCAATCTGCTGAATAGGAACTTCTCCAATTCTTCCAATAATATCGGCTGATTTTGTTTCTTCTTGAGCTGGCTTAACCGCATTTACGGTGTCATTATCATTCAATAAGGCACTTAATCCTTTGCCTAAACCTGTTTTTCTTTGAAAAGATGTCATCCTTATTTAATAGATTCTTGTCCTAATAAATCTTCTTCTTTACTTACCAAGCCGTTTTTTCTAACAATTTCACGAGCTAAATTCAAATAATTAATTGCCCCTTTACAATTGGCATCATGCATAATAACCGACACTCCATAACTAGGCGCTTCACTTAAACGGGTATTTCGTTGAATAATTGTTTCAAAAACTAAATCTTGGAAATGTGTCTTAACTTCTTCTACGACTTGATTAGAAAGTCTTAAACGCACATCATACATGGTCAATAAAATACCTTCAATTTGTAACGCAGGATTTAACCTATTTTGTACAATTTTTATCGTGTTTAATAATTTTCCCAATCCCTCCAAAGCGAAATACTCGCATTGAACTGGAATAATCACCGAATCTGCCGCTGTTAAAGAGTTAATGGTTATGAGTCCTAATGAGGGTGAGCAATCGATAATAATAAAATCATATTGATCCTTTATTTTATCTAAAACGGCCTTCATTTTATACTCTCTATTAGCCAAATTGATCATCTCAATTTCAGCCCCAACTAAATCGATATGAGCGGGCAATAAATCTAGGTTAGGCGTTTCAGTTTTAACAATAGCATCGCTAGGATTGATATCGTCAATAATACACTCATAGATACTATTTTTAATGGTCCTAGGATCAAAACCAATGCCTGATGTAGAGTTGGCTTGTGGATCTGCATCCACCAAAAGTGTTTTGTATTCCAATACGGCTAAACTAGCTGCCAAGTTGATAGAAGATGTTGTTTTACCTACTCCACCCTTTTGATTTGCTAAGGCAATTATTTTACTCATTTATTATGTCTATTTAATTGGGATGCGTAACCGTTAAAATTTAAACGAAAAATGCTATTTTTGTGTATAACAAGCACTTTATAACATGTAGCTAAGATACAAACTAATTCCTTAAAATTCGATTAATAGCATTTGTGTTTTAAACATATTATTAACAATTTATCTATGATAACTATCATTTCAGGCACGAATAGGCCTAATTCATATACCCAAATGCTAGCCGAATATTATCAGTCGGAACTTCGTAAATTAGGCGTCGAAGCGAATATGTTGAGTCTGATTGATTTACCACAAGAAACATTATCTCCCAATTCATACCGTCATAAACCTGAAACTTTTAAACCGATTCAAGATTTGATATTAAATACGGAGAAGTTTATTTTTATCATTCCTGAATATAATGGATCTTTTCCTGGGGTTTTAAAAGTTTTAATAGATAGTTGCCAATATCCAGATAGCTTTTATCATAAAAAGGCTTGCTTAGTGGGTTTATCCGCTGGAAAATATGGAAACATTCGAGGAGTAGAACATTTTAATGGAATTTGCGGTTATTTAAATATGCACGTTTTACCCTTGAGGCTTCACATTCCATTAGTCAAATCAGAATTTGACGCCGATAAACGCCTCCTCTATGGAGATACCAAAAAATTTATTGATGAACAAATTCTAAAGTTTATAACCTTTTAAACGAGGTTAAAACGCATCCACGATTTACCTTCCATCCCAAAAACAAAGAAGCCGGGATGCATAATTTCGGCACAATCTTCAATAAACTCCAGCCATTCTAATGGAGATTGCGGAAAATGATGGAGTAAATAAACTTGCTTTAATTGAGCCGCTTCGAATTGTGGGTTTACCTTTTCAAGCGCTAATTTCATCAAAGCTGTTTCTTCAAGGCCAGCTTGATAAATCATGATCACTTTTGCCTCTTGCGCATGTTCTACTACAACTCCACCCACAAATTCAACGATTTCAACTATCGACTTTGATAAAGTATTATCCAATTCAGGCAGCCATACCGGAATTTTTTCTCTAAACTTTATTTTGTGCTCAATAATATTTAAACGATCGGTGAGCTCTTCCCTTTCATCTTGATTATTTATATTATTTACAATTTCCTTTATCAAAGACATACATTTATTTATTACTTTGCAAAAGTAAGATTTCTTATCCGCCATGCCTAAAAAACTCCGCTATTTTATCCTGCTTTTCATAACTTCATTCTTTTTTGCTTGCCAAAATAAGGCTACAGAAACCAATAAAAAAGTCTTTAATATAAATCTCGATCAAAATCTTACTTCCTTAGATCCAGCTTTTGCCCGCAATCAAAATGCTATATGGATGATTAATCAAATCTTTAACGGATTAGTTCAAGTTGACTCAGCTCTCAATGTAGTTCCTGCAATAGCCAAATCCTGGAACATTTCAGCTGATCAATTAGTCTATACCTTCCACTTACGCGATAGCATTTATTTTCATGACCACCCTCTATTTAAAAATGGTAAAGGCAGAAAAGTAAACGCTACAGATTTTGCGTATAGTTTTAATCGATTAATAGATCCAAAAGTAGCCTCATCAGGAGCCTGGATTTTTATTGACAAAGTTGCTGGGAAAGAGAGTTTTAAAGCGCTTAATCACAGCACTTTCCAAATTCAATTAAAAAAACCATTCCCTGCCTTCCTTAAACTTTTAACGGCACAATATTGCTCTGTAGTTCCAAGTGAAATTGTAGAACATTATGGAAAAGATTTTAGAAACAATCCTATTGGCACTGGGCCATTTAAATTTAAACACTGGAAAGAAGATGAAATTTTGGTACTACTCAAGAATGAAAATTATTGGGAGTTCAAAGGTCAGCAAAGATTACCTTTTTTAGACGCCATCAAAGTCACATTCATTAGCGATAAGCAAAGTGCCTTTATGAATTTTATCAAGAAAGATTTAGATTTTTTCTATAGTGTTGACGGAAGCTATCGTGATGATATTTTAACCAAAAGCGGAAAAATGACCAAAAAATATCAGGGGAAATTCCAATTGATAAAAGGAGCTTACCTCTGTACAGAATATGTAGGTATTTTAGTCGATACAACTAAACAAATTGTAAAGAACTCCCCGCTAAAACATAAAAAAATCAGACAAGCCATAAACTATGCTATTGATAAGCAAAAATTAGTGAAATATCTAAGAAACAGCATAGGCACCCCAGCAGTTAATGGATTCATCCCTAAAGGCATGCCAGGCTTTGATAGTTTAAAGTTTCAAGGCTATACCTATCAACCAGAAAAAGCCAAGCAATTATTAAAAGAGGCTGGCTATGAAAATGGAAAAGGCTTGCCTAAAATCACTTTAAGTACCTCTACCACGTATAAAGATTTAATAGAATTTATTCAAGGAGAACTGGCCAAAATTGGTATACCTGTTCAAGTTGAAGTGAGTCCAGCAGCTAGCTTAAGAGAAATGATGTCTAAAAACGAAGTGATGTTCTTCAGAGGTTCTTGGATTGCAGACTATCCTGACGGAGAAAATTATCTATCTGTTTTTTACAGTAAAAATAAAGTGCCGTTTGGACCCAATTATACAGGCTTTTATAATCGGGCCTTTGATCAACTCTTTGAACAAAGCTATTTTGAAGAAGATGAAGAAAAACGTTATGCCTTATATCAAAAAATGGACAATATGGTGTTAGAACATGCCTCTGTTGTTCCAATTTTATATGATCAAATTGTGGTTATGCTTCAAAACAACGTAAAAGGATATAGCGTAAACCCTTTGAGTCTGATGATACTGAAGTCCGTTGACAAAAAATAAAAAAACCCTCAGCTTTTTAGGACTGAAGGTTTTTTAGCTTTTTTAGTTTTTTATTTTATTGATTCATTCCCCCCATATTCATTCCACCTTGCTGTTGTTGTTCTTGTTTTAAGTCATCATTCTTGATTCGCTTTTTCTCAGTGAACTTAAGCTTACCAAAGCTATAACTAAAGTTAACCCCAACCGAACGAATAGGATAACGAATCTCTTGTGATTGGTTTGTCAAATTAGTTTTAGTATTCGTTTTAATCACTAAATCACGCGCAAATGGGTTCATAACATTTAGCCCTACGCTACCTTTTTTGTTAAACAACTCTTTCTTGAAAGCTCCACCATAAAAATATAAAGCATCCGTTTTACCTTGGAAAGTGTATCTAGGAGAAACCATCACAGCAAAGAACTCTAAATTAAATCCTTTTTTGAAGGCCGATGCAGAACGAATAAAGGCATTGTAGTTCAGATAAGTATCAGTATCTACATTGGTTAATCTATTTTTTACTTGATAAGAATTCATACCTAAATTCGTCATTAAAGTCCATTTTGGTAAAGGATTATAAGACAAGAATAAATTCGCTCCATAACTTTGAGAAGTACCTACATTGATATAAGTGGTCAACACTTTGTTTGGATCGATTTGATCAATTTGATTCGCATTTTCAATAACTTGACTGATATTTCTATAGAAAACAGAAGCATTGATCACCGTTCCTTTAACAAAAGTAGAATAACCTAACTCTACAATATCACTCAACTCTGGATCCAAATAGGGATTACCCTGTGTAACTGCAAACTGATTACTTTCATTACGGAATGGATTTAAATAACTTAAACTTGGTCTTTGAACACGCTTGTTATAAGATAATTTTAAACTAGCCGCACCTTTTAATCGATGTGATAAAATCACACTTGGGAACACATTAAAATAATCATTTTTAAAATTCTCATTCAAATTAATATCCGTTAACTCAGCACGTATTCCACCTTTAAATTGCAACATCTTATTAATGTTAAAACCTAAAGTGGTATAAGCTGCACCTACGTTTTGCACATAATCAAAATCTTGGTTTGAGTTATTGCTATACTTACTAATAATATTTCTAGTGATTGCTTTAGCACCAAGTTCTAAAGTCACTCCTTTTTTTAAGGGCTCTATTAAATCAACTTGAAAAGTATATTCTTTATTTTTACCTATGTTATTACTTGCCGTGATAATTGGCGTTGAAATAGCCGCTAAATTCATTCTGTTTTCAAATTCGTTGGTATTTCTGCCATCGGTAATTTGTGCAGCAACAGCAAATTCACGACCTGCTTTTTTACTCGTTTTTCTATAATCAATATTCCAATCGATGTTATTCGTACCTACATCCGTTAAATTGAAAGATCTCGCCGGAAGGTTGTTAATGAATAAATCCATTTCTCCATCTCCACCATTATAAAAACGATTATATTTAATATTAGTGCTCAGGTTATTATATTGATTAAAATCATAATCTAAACCAAAACTTCCATTGTATAAATTTCTAGACCAATCAGAATAACCTTGCTGCGAAACCTTGCTAGCTTGAGTTTCGTTAATGATATTCATACGAGTAGATTGTGGATAAGCTAAGCTCGTTCCAATAGAGGTATTTGCACTTAATCTACCTGTTTTAGCCGTTAAGTTTACTGCTCCATTGTTTTGTCTGGTTCCAAATGAAGAATTTACCGAACCACTCACCCCCTGAGCATTACTTTTTTTAGTGATGATATTAATAATACCTCCAGACCCTTCTGCATCATACTTTGCTGAAGGACTTGTAATCACCTCAACGCTTTTAATTTGCTCTGCTGGAATCATTTTTAAGGCATCCCCTACACTATTAGCCATCGTACCAGATGGTTTACCATTAATCAACACTCTTACCGCACTACCTTTTAATTGGATATTTCCATTCATATCCACCGTTAACATCGGTACTTTTCTTAAGACATCCGTAGCATCACCACCAGCATTTGTTGCATCATCCTCCGCATTATAAACTAATCTATCAATCTTATTTTCAATAATTTGCTTCTGACCTTCAATAACCACCTCATTTAAAGTACTGGTATTTGGACGAAGTTTAACTTGCCCCAGATTTAAATCAGGCTTCTCGGGACTCGTTTCAATAAGCATAAATTTGGTCTCATAACCTAAGAATCCAATAGACAACTTATATTGATCAGGGCTAATATTTTGCAAGACTAATTTACCTTTTGCATCTGTCACTCCTCCATTTACTGGTTTATTGTCTTTAACCTTCGACAAGCCTACATTTACATAATCCATTGGCTCATTGGTAGTAGAGTCTATAACTACAATGGTTATTCTACCTAAGATATTGGATTTACTAGCTGCACTTGGCATTCCCGGGATTTGGGCATTGACTTGATTTAAAAATAAGCCTAAAAAAATAATAAGTAGTATTCTTTTCATTTCATTAATGTTTGTTGAACATTAGTAGGTGAAAAGCACGATTTGTTACAGTAATTTGAAGAAATTTTAGCCTAAAACTAAAAGGTTCTTTAGGATAAGATAAGCAGCCAAAACAAATAGAAAAATCGCTATGGATTTATTCATAATGGCATGACTAAGCGCAAACTTTTCTTGAATATATCTAGCAAAATGAACATAAGCATATAAAGCGGCAGCAGACCCCAATCCAGAGCCTAGACTAAATAGTGTTAAAGAAAGATAATCTGTTTCAATCCAATTATGTAAGATGACGAAATTTCCAAAAAATATCCAAAAAGGAATTTGTACGGGATTCACAACGCCCAATAATAGACCATGTAAGATACTGCCTCTTTTACTTTCTTTACGTTTAGGTTTTTCCGCAGGTAATTTATCCCTATTAATCCAGGTGATGCTGCCGATGCTGATAAAAATTAAAAACATCAATAAATCAATCAATGTGCTTAGCTTAATACTCCCCACTATAGAGTTTAGACTTAAATCACTAGACATCCAACGTGCTAAGCGCATCATCCCAAATGTAAAAAAGACTTCTACGATAGAAAAAGCCAAAATAAAATAATAGGCTTGTCGCTTACCCTTATTAATAGCGATTTGCGCCACAGAAAGATTTATATTTCCTGGAGGCAAATACCCAATTGCATTGATAATAAATCCAATAAAAATAGCTAAAACAAACATTTAATTTATGACTGTAAATGGGCTTTTAAGAATTTACCAGTATAAGAATGATCAACAAGAATTAGCTCTTCTGGTGTTCCTTCAAAAACGATTGCCCCTCCCTTATCTCCGCCTTCCGGTCCAATATCAATAATCCAATCAGCCGTTTTTATCATGTCCATATTATGTTCTATAACAAGTACGGAATTCCCAAATTCAATCAACGTATGGAAAGCCTTCAGCAATTTTTTAATATCATGAAAATGAAGTCCTGTGGTCGGTTCATCAAATATAAAAAGCGTTTTTTGTGCTTGGTTTCCTTTGATTAAAAAAGAAGCCAATTTAATCCTTTGCGCTTCCCCACCTGACAAAGTATTGGAGCTTTGACCTAGTTGAACATAGCCTAAGCCTACATCCTGCAAAGCTTTTAGCTTATTAACTATCTTCTGCTCTTTAGCGAAAAACTCAATGGATTCATCTATGGTTAACTTTAAGATTTCAGACACATTTTTACCTTGATACTGAATATCCAATATTTGGGATTTAAACCGTTGACCATTACAGGCTTCACAAGGCAAATAAATATCTGCCATAAATTGCATCTCAACTTTCACTTCTCCTTCACCTTGACACAAATCACATCTGCCTCCATCCACATTAAAAGAGAAAGATGCTGGTTTTAAGCCAAGTGCTTTAGAAGCCTGTAAACTTGAAAATAAATTCCTAATATCATCCCATGCCTTTACATAAGTGACTGGATTGGAACGAGAAGACCTACCAATTGGATTTTGATCAACCATTTCAACCTGACTAATCAAATCAATATTACCTAGGATTTTATCATAAGCCCCCGTTTGTTCACCCGCATAATTACCGATTGCTTTTTGTAAAGCTGGGTACAATATTTTTTTAATTAAAGAAGTTTTTCCAGAGCCTGAAACACCAGTCACGCAAGTAAAAACACCCAGTGGAATTTTCACATCAACATTCTTTAAATTATTTTCTCGAGCAGCTTTAATGAAAATATGATCTGACCACTTCCTTCTTCTTTCTGGTAGATCGATAGTTTCTTTCCCAGACAAATAACGTCCAGTCAAGGACTTTTGATCTTGCAAAATTTGATCAAATGTTCCGGAAAACACCAATTCTCCTCCATGTGTACCAGCTTCAGGACCAATATCAATGATATAATCAGCCGCCCGCATCATTTCCTCTTCATGCTCTACCACTAACACCGTATTTCCTACATTTCGAAGCGATTCTAAAACAGATATTAATCGTTTAGTATCACGCGGGTGTAGTCCAATACTTGGCTCATCTAAAACATAAATTGAGCCAACTAAACTACTTCCCAAGGAGGTAGCCAGATTTATTCTTTGACTTTCCCCACCTGATAAGGTGTTAGACAAACGGTTCAAAGTTAAATAACCGAGCCCTACATTCACTAAATAACCTATTCTGTTATTAATCTCTGCCAATAGTCTTTTGGCTATTTTTTGTAGATTTTCGCTCAGCTCAATTTGAAGAAAAAATTGTTTTAACTCTTCAATAGGCATTAGTACAATATCTAGTATCGACTTACCTTGTATTTTTACAAATGAGGCGTCTTTACGAAGTCTAGTTCCCTTACAATCTGGGCATTTAGTTTTTCCTCGATAGCGAGACAACATCACCCGATATTGAATTTTAAACGTTTGTTCTTCCAGTTCTCTAAAAAATTGATTTAAGCCACTAAAATATTCATTCCCTTCCCACAATATCAATCTTTGACCCTCATCTAAATCCTCATAAGCTCGATGCACAGGAAAATCAAAATGATGAGCAGTTTGAATAAACTTTTGTAACCAGACTCCCATCTTCTCCCCTCTCCAAGGCGCAATGGCCCCATCATAAACACTTTTAGATTTATCCGGGATAACCAAGTCCTCATCTATACCAATGACACTGCCATAACCCTCGCATGTTTTACAAGCTCCATATGGATTATTGAAGCTGAAAAAATTGGGACTAGGCTCTTCAAATTTAAGTCCATCCAGTTCAAAGCGGTCGCAAAAATGATAATCCTTATTGTTATGATTGATATATAAATCGCCCTTTCCCTCAAAAAATGACGTTTGTAAAGAGTCGGCAATTCTATTTATATTCTCTTCATCAGCAGTTAAGACAATTCTATCAATTAAAATTTGTACTTCATTTTCATCTTCTAATGGAAAATCAGTGATGGAATTATCCTCTAAGATATTCTCAATCTTTTCAATTTTTTCTTTCCAACGAATACGCAAATACCCTTTTTGTAATAGTATAGCTAATTCCTCTTTAAAAGTTCGATTGGCATGTGGATAAAGTGGCGCAAATACATTAACGACCTCATCTTCACCAAGACTCCTTAAATAATCACTAACAGAGCTAACAGAATCTTTTTTTACGACCTCCCCTGAAACAGGAGAATAAGTTTGCCCAATGCGAGCAAACAATAATTTAAGGTAATCATATATTTCCGTAGACGTTCCAACTGTAGATCGAGGATTCGAGGTAATTACTTTTTGCTCAATGGCAATGGCGGGTGCAATACCTTTTATATAGTCCACATCGGGCTTATTCATTCTGCCCATAAACTGCCTAGCATAAGAAGATAAGCTTTCTACATAGCGTCTTTGCCCCTCTGCGTAAAGCGTATCAAAAGCTAATGAAGATTTGCCTGAACCTGACATCCCGGTAATAACAACTAGCTTATTTTTTGGGATTACAACGTCTATATTTTTCAGATTATGCACTCTAGCACCTTTTATATAAATATGCTTTTGGGCATCCTGCTCTAATTCCTGACTCATTCGTTATTCAAAAGTGATGGGTAAATATACCTTAATTTTATCATTTAACAGTTTCATACCAGAAAAATGGCAGAATTGTAACTTTTCATAATTTTTATTCTTTTTTTATTGGTTTTTGAAAAAAAAATACGTCATTTGAACTAACAACACAATTAACACCAATCTGAAACAAATTAATAGGAGAAAGCTATAGATAAAAAAACTACCTAATTTATTTTTAATAAACGTAGAAAAAATTTATACGCAGTCCTATGAAACTAGCGCAGTATAGTGATCAGGGTTTGGTAAAGTTATACCTAAGTGGCGAAGAAAGTGTCATTACTGAACTTTTGAAGAGGCACCAAACCAAAATTTACACGTCCATTTATCTTTTAGTCAAAGATCAATATTTGGCTGAAGACATTTTTCAGGAAACTTTTATAAAAGTGATTAACACACTTCGTAGTGGTCGTTATAATGAAGAAGGTAAATTTTTACCTTGGGTTATGCGTATTGCGCACAATTTGGTGATTGACCATTTTAGAAAAGAAAAACGAAACCCTATTATCACGAATTCAGACGGAAATGATATCATGAATTTAATTCAGATTCAAGAAGAAAGTGCTGAAGATAAACTATTAAAGCAGCAAACACATCTTGAATTAAGAGCCATGATACAGCGATTGCCTGATGAACAAAAAGAAGTGCTAATTATGAGGCATTTTGCTGAGTTGAGTTTTAAAGAAATTGCGGATTTAACTGGCGTAAGTATCAATACCGCATTAGGACGAATGCGATATGCTTTAAGTAATTTGAGGAAAATGATGATGACCAATCCTATGGAACCTAAAAATCATTAAATTATTTTCGGAGTATTATACTATTTTTATCTAGCAAACGTTTTTTTAATTATTAAAACAATTAATTGCTTATGGTAAAAACCTCTACTCCATTAAATGTTTCCAATTTTGCTGCTGAATCAACAACTGAAAAGGTGGAAGATTCTCTTGATACTACAAATGAATTATTCTTAAATAGCCTGAAATGGCAATTAGATGATTTAAAAAGAGAACCATCAAGTACAACGATTCAATCTATTTTAGATTATGCTAAAGCAAAATAAAAGGAAGGTCTGATTAAGCAATTAATTCAGACCTTCTTTTTACAGTTTTAATTTGGACATTGTGTATCTTTGAGCATGCTCAAAAAAGAAAGATACAAACTTATTGTTGAACACTTCTTAAAGAATAATCCTCAAGCTGAAACCGAACTTCATTACAACAACCCTTATCAGTTGTTAGTTGCCGTTATTTTATCGGCGCAATGTACCGATAAGCGTGTGAATATGGTGACGCCTGCATTATTTGAGCGATTCCCAAATGCAAAGGCCTTGGCCGAGAGTACCTCTGACATCGTATTTGATTATATCCGAAGTATTAGCTATCCCAATAATAAAGCCAAGCACTTAGTCGCTATGGGAAAAATTCTTCATGAAGAATTTAAAGATATTGTCCCAGCTGATATTGATCAACTTCAAAAACTTCCAGGCGTAGGCAGAAAGACAGCCAATGTAATTGCATCTGTGGTTTATAACATGCCCGCAATGGCCGTAGACACACATGTATTTAGAGTAGCTAGAAGATTGGGCTTAACGCAAGGTAAAACACCTTTAGCCGTAGAAAAAGATTTAGTAAAGAATTTACCTAAGGATATTATAGCCGTAGCACATCATTGGCTAATTTTGCATGGACGTTATATTTGCTTAGCTCGGACTCCAAAATGCGCCAACTGTGAGCTGACAGCCTATTGCAAATACTATGCTAGTCAAAATAAAACTAATAATATTAGCGAAAATTGATGTTTTTAACTAAATAATTAAATTTTATTTGTTTATAAAAAATATTATACATTATATTTGCTAATAATATTAGTAATCATAAAGAGAAAAGGGAAAGAAGGGTAATTAATTAAAGAAGAACATGAATCCAAACACTGACAAATTAAAAGCTTTACAGCTAACGCTAGATAAATTAGAAAAATCTTACGGAAAAGGTTCCGTTATGAAATTAGGCGATCAAGCCATTGAAACTATCGAATCTATTTCAACCGGTTCAATTAGCTTAGACATTGCCTTAGGTATTGGAGGTGTTCCTAAAGGTAGAATTGTAGAAATATACGGACCAGAGTCTTCTGGTAAAACTACTTTAGCCACTCATATTATAGCAGAAGCTCAAAAGAAAGGCGGAATTGCTGCCATTATAGATGCGGAGCATGCCTTTGATAAATTTTACGCTAAAAAATTAGGCGTTGATGTAGATAATCTATTAATTTCTCAGCCTGATAACGGAGAGCAAGCACTAGAAATTGCAGACAATCTAATCCGTTCTGGAGCGATTGATGTCTTAGTTATTGACTCTGTGGCGGCTTTAGTTCCAAAAGCAGAGATTGAAGGAGAAATGGGAGATAGCCGTATGGGTTTACAAGCTAGATTAATGAGTCAAGCACTTCGTAAACTAACGGGTACAATTTCTAAAACAGGATGTTGTTGTATTTTCATCAACCAATTACGTGAAAAAATTGGGGTGATGTTTGGTAACCCTGAAACCACAACTGGGGGTAATGCCTTAAAATTCTACGCTTCATTACGTTTAGATATTCGTAGAACTTCTCAAATTAAAGATTCAGATGAAGTATCTGGTAATCGCGTAAAAGTAAAAATTGTTAAAAATAAAGTAGCTCCTCCTTTCCGCGTAGCAGAATTTGATATCATGTTTGGGGAAGGCATATCTAAAACTGGAGAAATTATTGACCTTGGTGTTGATTTTAATATCATTAAAAAAGCCGGCTCATGGTTTTCTTACGGAGATACCAAATTGGGTCAAGGAAGAGATGCCGTTAAACAGTTACTTTTAGATAACCCTGAACTTGCTGATGAAATAGAAGCAAAAATCAGAAAAGAAGTTACTGGTGAAAAATTAGAAGAAATAGCGGAAGATTAATTCCAATCCAACCATAAGATATTTTCATGCATTAAAAAGGTCCATATATATATGGACCTTTTTTTATAAAAGCCAAACTAGCCCATTGCTTATCTAAAACTAGAGGCTTTTGGAATATTATTTTGCTCTGGAGGAGCCGTATACTTTTTATCGAGCACAATTATGGAATAAGCCGCTATTACCATTCCAATAATTAGGAGCAGTATTCCCCAATAACTCCTTTTTTTATCTTGCTTAATTAGCCAAGCTATAAAAGCGATGAGTGGCAAAAGCAATAAGCCAAAAAATATTAAACTACTTGCATTCATAATTATGATTTAAAAATTCATCCTCGCCATAGGAGCTACATCTTGACCGACAAAATCCTTAGCTAAATATTTATAGTGACCCGCTATAGCAATCATAGCCGCATTATCTGTACAGTATTGAAATGCTGGAATGAAAACTTTCCATCCCAATTGTTCCTCTAAGACTTTCAACTTATCTCTTAAGCCGGAATTTGCCGACACCCCACCAGCAATAGCAATTTGTTTAATACCATATTGATCAGCCGCTTTTTTTAGCTTCGCCATCAGTATTTCAATTATGCTATATTGAACCGAGGCACAAATGTCATTCCTATTACTTTCAATAAATTGAGGGTCTCTTTCAAGGTTTTCCCTTAAGAAATATAAAATTGCGGTTTTAAATCCACTAAAACTATAATTCAGTGCAGGAATTTGAGGCACAGGGAATTTATAGGCATGAGGGTTTCCTAATTTTGCATATTTATCAATTAAAGGACCCCCAGGATAAGGCAAGCTCAACATTTTAGCTGTTTTATCAAAAGCCTCACCAGCTGCATCATCAATAGTCTCCCCGACAATTTCCATATCAAAATAATCTTTCACTAAAACTATTTGGGTATGGCCACCAGACACAGTTAAACATAAAAATGGAAAACTAGGTTTATCTTCAGCAATGAAATGAGCTAGAATATGCGCTTGCATATGATTTACCGAAATCAAAGGTTTATCCAGAGCCAATGCAAAAGCTTTTGCAAAAGAAACCCCAACAAGTAATGACCCTAATAAGCCCGGTCCTTGTGTAAAAGCAACCCCGTCAATATCCTTTTTATCTATATTTGAGATACGTAAAGCCTCTGAAACAGCAGGCACAATATTAACCTGATGCACCCTTGAAGCTAATTCCGGAATTACTCCACCATAATTTTCATGAATTGTTTGGTTTGCAATAACATTGGCCGTAATTTTGCTATTAACGGAAATAGCTACTGATGTTTCATCACATGAAGATTCAATGGCTAATATGATTGGGTTTTGATTATTCATTATTAACTACAAAAATATTAAAAAACTATTTAAAATATTAGCCTACACTTTAACTACTCTCTTTATGGTTGTAGTTATGTTGGCTGTTATCTTACAATTTAAACCCGTTCAAACCTATTTAGCTAAAAAAGCAGCTGACTTTCTTTCTAAAGAATTAAACACCACCATAACCATCAAAGGCTTATACTTAAGACCCTTTAAATCAATAGTTTTAGAAGATCTTATCGTTCTTGATCAGCAACAAGACACCCTAGGTAATTTCCCTTCTTTTATCTTAGATTTAAACAAATATGCTGCTGATAAAAGAATCTTAGACATAGCCAATCTAGAAATTGACAATGGAAATTTCTTCTTAAAAAATTACCCAAATAAGACGAGTAATTTAGATTTCATCATCGATTACTTTGACAACGGCGCTCCGCGAGATCCAAATAGACCCAAATTTGCTTTTATTATTGAAAAAGCTAAGCTGAATAATTTCAAATTTCAGTATATCAATTATGCCAACAAAACCATAGTAAATGGGGTTAACTTTGACGATATTTTAGTTCAAAACTTAAATGGTGTCTTTGAAGATTTATCGACAGAACATCGTTTGATAGCAGTTAAAATCAAAAACCTCAGCTTTAAAGAAAAAAGTGGCTTCTACTTAAAGAACCTCAGCACAAATGCGCTTGTAGACACCAATATTATTGAACTGAAGGCACTTCTTCTGGAAACCCAAAACTCTCGCCTGAGGGATTACTTCTCTATGAACTTTAAACAGTTCAAAGACATGAGCGAATTTGTCACAAAAGTTAGGATGAAAGCTAATTTTAAAGACAGCAGAATAAATGCACAAGACGTGGCCTATTTTGTCCCTTCACTCGATAAAATGAATTTATCTATCGAGGTTGACGGACAAATTAATGGCTTTGTCAATAATTTAAAAGCAAAAACACTTTCCGTAAAATCAGGACAATCAACTTATATAAACGGAGACTTTTTAGTAAAAGGATTACCCAATATTAAAGAGACTTTTATAGATGCTCAAATTTCATTAGCCGGAACCAACAAAAAAGATTTAGATAAAATCATTTCAGGAATTACAGCAATTGACAGTTCCGCTATTCCGGCTATGATTGACAAATTGGGGAATGTAAATTTCTCGGGCTCTTTTAATGGATCTCCTATTGAGTTTAATGCCCTAGGCAAATTTAAAACCGCACTTGGTGGCGCCTCCGCGAATGTTAGCATGAAAATTCCCGAGCAAGGATCTCCCAGCTATACTGGCACCATCACGACAAATGATTTTAATTTAGGGGAATTACTCAGTTTAAAAACCCTTGGTAAGCTAACAGCTAACTTAAACATTGAAGGAAAAGGATTTAAACTAGACGATTTAAAAGAGAAGCTTGATGGCCAAATAGCTTATATAGACTTTAATCAATACCGTTACCAAAACGTTTCCCTAAATGGTGTATTTGATAACAAATTATTTGATGGGAATATCAGTATTTATGACCGTCATGTAGACTTAAACTTTTCAGGGAGCGTTGATTTAAAACCTGAATTACCCTTGTTTAATTTTTATGCCAATTTAAAAAACACTGATCTTCGAGCCCTAAATCTTTATAAAGACAGCTTAATCATAGACGCAAGAATTAGCACAAATTTTAGTGGTAGTGGTCTTGAAAATATACAAGGTAGTTTATTAGTTAATCAAATTAAATTAGCCAGCCCTAGAGGAATAAGACATGTTGACTCTCTTGAGCTAAGTGCGATAGGAACTGGCATTGATCGAAGTATACTCATTAATTCAGATATTTTAGAAGCCAGTATCAAAGGTGATTATGATCTGAAAACCATGTTTTCTTATTATAAGGCTATTGCTAAAACCTATATACCCTCATTGGAAACCGAAGTATTTCATTACAATCCTCAGATTTTTAATGTGAATTTGAAGATTAAAAACTTCAAGCCCATTGCGGATCTCTTTGTACCAGGTTTAGAAATAGAAAAAGATGCCATCTTAATCGGTAATTTTGATTCCAGAAATAACATCGCAACACTTAATGGGTATTTCGAGAAAATATCCTATAAGGGCATTATAGCCAATTCTGTCATTTTTGATGAAAATACAACAGACCAACAAATTCAAGCCAGTATTACATCCGACCGAGTAGATATAAATGATAGCTTATTTATCAAAAACGTCAACATCGTTAATATATTAAGAAACGATTCCTTAGCCCTCAACATTAAATTATCAAATGCAGATGACGCCAATCAACTGGATTTAAATGGACTAGTTGAGTTCGCTAAAGATACCACCGCGAGGATTAGCATTTTACCTTCAAATTTGATGATTAATCATGATGAATGGAAAATTGAAGAAAAAGTAAGAATCAGCTTTAATGACGGAAAAACTGAAATCAACAATTTTAATTTGAGTAATGGCAACCAAAAAGTAAAAATTGATGGTGCTATTTCCAAACAAGCAGAAGACAAAGTCGTTCTAGGGTTTGAATCATTTGATTTAGATAATTTAAATCCATTTGTCAAAGCCTTTGGCTTCCACTTAGGAGGATTAATTCATGGTCAAACCACACTTTATCACATTCTAGAATCACCTAAAATTGAAGATCAACTACGAATAGATTCCTTGGTTGTGAATGATGTTCTATTAGGCAATTTAACCGATGAATCACTTTACGACCAATCCTCAAATACGGCAAAAATATTAACTAAAATCAGTTCTAACGGGGATGAAACATTTAAGCTAGCTGGTCATTTAGACATAAAAGAAAAAAACATCGACTTGGAGCTTGATATGAGAGAAAGCAAATTAGCTATTTTAGCCCCCTTTTCATCTCACCTAGTTTCTAATTTAAAAGGCTTTATATCGAGTAATATTCAAATTAAAGGAAGTTTTGCTAAGCCTCGAATTAACGGGTCAATTCAATTGAAAAATAGCGAATTAACCGTTAATTATTTAAAAACCCCTTATCGAATCAACGATAAAGTTGAAATTTACAACAGCATTATTCGTATCAATGATTTAGTATTGCGCGACATAGAGTCTAACGAAGCTATAGCTAATGGTTATGTAGATTTAAATAACCTGAACAATCCCAATATTCAAGTAGAACTAGTTGCGCAGAAATTCATGGCTTTAAATACCACTGCTAAAGACAATAGTTTATTTTATGGAAGAGCTTATGCCAGTGGAGAGTTTTCTTTCTCCGGTCCGCCTAAGAATATGTTAATTAATATAAATGCGAAAGCCGAAAAAGGCACCGTATTTAATTTACCTTTAAATAGTAATGAAACCGTTAGCGAAAAAGATTTTATAACTTTTGTAAGCAAGGACACCAACACCGTAATTGTTCGAAAAAATAATTTTGAAGGCCTTAAGTTAAACTTCAAATTACAGGTCGATGCCAATAGCGTGGCTAATATTTACACGGTCCTAGGTAATCTAAGCGGAAGAGGAAATGCAGAATTAGATTTAAATATTTCAAGTACCGGTGATTTTGAAATGAAAGGTGATTATGTGATAGAGTCGGGTTCTTTTGATTTCACCGCCCAAGAAGTTATTAATAAAAGGTTTGATATACGCCAAGGAGGCACCATCAGATGGACTGGCAACCCATCCAATGCCCAAATCAATTTGAAAGCCGTATATGCCTTAAGAGCAGGCTTAGCCGACCTTTATTCTGCCGCTAACCGAGAAAACAGTTCTTACGCCAATCAAAGGGTTGAAACTGAGGTGGAAATGGGGCTTTCTGGTTTACTTCTTTCACCAAAAATTGATTTAGATATTTTCTTCCCATCCAGCCCAGCCGTAAAAGAAGAGCTTGCCTCTTATTTTAATGACGTAAATAACTTAAACAAACAGTCATTAAGTTTAATTATTCAAAGGAGATTTGCACCAGGTGCAAGTGGACGTGAAAATATCGCCCAACAAATTCAGTCTGTTGGAACCACTACAGCATCCGAATTGATATTCAATCAAATTAATAATGTGTTGTCTTCCCTTAATTTGAACTTTGTGGATGTGAATATTCGTTCAATTAATGAAGCCAGCGCCTCAATAAAACTCTTTAACGACCGTGTCATTATAAATGCGGGCTTCATGGAAAATTCCATCAAAAACCAAGCGAATGTTATAAACTTTAATTCTAACACTGTTGGGCGTGAATTAGAAATACTAGCCTTAATCAAAAAAGACGGAACTTTTATAGGAAAAATTGCTAATAAACCTCCAACTCAGCAAAGTGTGTTTGCTAACCCAGGGGTTAATCAAGGTCAAAATGTAACCTCTGTTGGCTTGATTTACAATCAACAATTTGATGATTTTAAAGAATTCCTAGGCAGAATTACAGGAAGCTATCAAAGGGAACAACAACGTAAAAAAGCCGAATTAGAGCGCCTCCGTTTAAACAAAGAAGCTATTCTTCAAGAAAGTAAAAAAGGCCCTAGAAAATAAGCAGGAATTAACCTTTCATGATCTGATGTCCCATCTTATCACGTTTAGTTTTAAGATAGTTTTCATTATGCTTATTACTCTTTATTTCGATAGGAATATTCTCTACAATCTCTAAACCATATCCAATTAATCCTGCACGTTTTGAAGGGTTATTAGACATTAATTTCATTTTAGTTACTCCTTGAGCTCTTACAATTTGAGCGCCTACACCATAATCTCTTTCATCACCTTTAAAGCCCAGCTTAATATTAGCCTCTACCGTATCAAAACCAGCATCTTGAAGATTATAAGCTTTAAGCTTATTAATTAAGCCAATACCTCTACCCTCCTGATTCATATAAACAATCAAACCTTTCCCTTCTGCCTCAATCATTTGCATGGCTTTGTGTAATTGTGGTCCACAGTCACATCGACAAGAACCAAAAATATCTCCAGTAACACAAGAACTATGAATTCGAGTTAATACAGGCTCTCCTGCTTGCCAGCTTCCTTTCTTAATGGCTATATGTGTTGCATTATTACTCAATTGGGAATAAGCCGTCATCTCAAAATCACCATACTCCGTTGGCAAATTGATACTTACTTCTTTTTGAATCAAAGATTCCGTAGCTAAACGATAAGCAATTAAATCTTTGATACTAATTATTTTCAAATCATGCTGAGCAGCAATCTTCATTAAATCAGGCATTCTGGCCATCGTACCATCTTCATTCATAATTTCAATCAAAGCGCCTGCTGGTTCAAATCCTGCTAGTCTGGCAATATCAATGGTGGCTTCTGTGTGTCCAGTTCTCCTTAACACGCCCTCTCTTTTCGCTTTTAAAGGGAAGATATGTCCAGGACGACCTAAATCTTCAGGACGAGTATCTGGATGAATCAATGCCTGTACGGTTTTAGCTCGATCATGAGCTGAAATACCTGTTGTACAACCTTGACCAATTAAATCAACCGAAACGGTAAATGGAGTTTGATGTAATACGGTATTATTTTGCACCATGAGGTCCAAGTCTAAATGATTACATAAATCCTCAATTAATGGCGCGCATATTAAGCCACGACCATATTTAGACATGAAGTTTATGATTTCAGGTGTTACATTGCGAGCGGCTGTTATAAAGTCTCCCTCATTCTCACGATCTTCATCATCGACAACGATTATAATTTTTCCAGCCTTAATTTCTGCTAAAGCTTCTTCTATAGTATTTAATTGAAATTCCATTTTGTGAACACCATCATTAGATTACAAATTTACAATCTTTCTAATTCAGAATACAATCTAAATATCAATGGAATGTAGAAATCTTACTCCGCTTTCGACTTTTTCTTAAAAAAGTTAAACTTCTTAAAGTAATTTACAATCAATTGCTTATAGGATTCCAGATCTAAAATAGCAGAATCTACCGTCGCTTTATAGGTTAAAAAGATACCTAGCGGCGTAAGAATGATGATCGCCATCCACATACCCAAGCTGGAGTCTAATGCGCCTTCTTTGATGGATTTTTCTGAAACGGTAGAAATAATATGATAAACCAAAAAGAAAATAACCGCAATGACCACAGGTAAACCTAAACCGCCCTTTCGAATAATCGCGCCCAGAGGTGCCCCGATAAAGAACAAAAGCAAACAAGACACCGCGATAGTAAATTTCCGTTGATACTCTATTTTAGAAATTTTAATTTGTTTATCAGCCTCTGCGGCATCGGTTATTTTAAAAGAAATAGCTTGCGCAACGCTCTGGGTCAAGTCTACCGCATTATTAACAATGGTCATGCGGTCCTTTAGCGGAAAATTTTGTAAAATATCTGCTTTAATATCTACCGGCTTCTCATTTAAGCGAGAATAACCTTTAGCTGTATTGTATTGCTTATAATAGGAGCCCACAAATCTCTTTACATCGCGCGCCATACTATCCTGAATTCTATATAAAGTATCCACTCGTTTCTTTAGGCCCGCTAAATTTAGCATAGGTGCATTACTCTTGAAAGCCCCTTCATCCGTTCTGTCAAAATTGGTAAAACTCGAGAAATCTAATTTAACCTCCGTTTCACCAAAGCGCATGCGGGTGAATGTTTGACGAGGATTATAGACCGTGGCATTATTTGAACTTTGTTCAACATAACGGATACCATTGATTAATTTAATAATCATCGTGTTCCCATCATCTGTTTTAATCATACGGCCTTTTTCAGCCATGATAATGACAGGGATATTATTAGAAGCATTATGATCAAAAATCACGATTCCATATAAAGAATCCGGATTTACCACTCCCTTGCGATCCACACGAATAGCGTAATTTGGAATGCTGGTATTAAATACACCTGGTTTTATTAAGAAACTTAATTTCTTGTTCCGAATATCATAGAGTAAGGAATGATATTTAGCATTCACTTTCGGCAGCATGTAATCCGAAAAATAAAAGGAGGAGACAGAAAGCAGGATGATAACGACAAAAAGAGGCCTCATCGCCCTTTGTAAAGAAATACCTGCCGATTTAATGGCCACCAATTCGTAGTTTTCCCCTAATGAACCAAAGGTCATAATAGAAGACAATAAAACAGCCAGTGGTAATGCCATAGGCACATTAACAGCCATTTGATATACCATAATCTCTAATATGGTATACCACTCAAAGCCTTTTCCAATGATATCATCGATGTATTTATATAAAAAAAACATCAATAGGATAAACATCACTATAAAGAAAGTTGCTGCAAAAGGCCTTATAAAGGATTTAATTAGCAGTAAATGTATCTTTTTCAAGTTACAAAGATAGGAAATGAAGAGTAATTTTTATCCGCCAATTACACTAATCAAATAGTTTATAGAATTATCCCAAATTTGAATACGTTCTTCTTTAGTTTCATCTGTAGCAAAGTCAGTTATAGCTAGCGCCACATCATTGGTTAATTCATCTTGAATAATTTCCATTTCAAAATAACAATGTGGTTCATCCTCTAGAAACTTAAATTTCACAAATTTATTTTCCCTACTGCTTAGCAATTTTGCTTTTTGTGTTTCGCCATCCCAAGTAAATGTATAGGTCTGATCTCTGACAATTACATCGTCAGCAAACCATTGCGAAAGACCATTTGGCTCACTAATAAAGCTGTATAATATGCGCGGTGATGATCTCAAGGCATATTCCAGATTAAATTTTTTCTTTTCTGACATCCTATTACCCTAAATCTTTAAAAATGGACATTTTTTTTATTTATTATTTCTAAAGAAAAGTAAATTATTCTATATTTGCAACTCTTTAAAAATACTCGACCACTTAAATCGAATATTTTGTCCGGCGAGGTAGCTCAGTTGGTTAGAGCGCAGGATTCATAACCCTGAGGTCACGGGTTCAAC
>CAZQFF010000004.1:104202-112025 GCA_964592575.1 uncultured Pedobacter sp. | reverse complement strand
ATTGAAATAAACGTAAATTTGCCTATCAATTTTGAATAAAATTTAAATATAATACATTGGATATTTTTGATAAAGTAGCAAAACGTATGGGACCAATCGGTCAACACCACAAATGGTCTCATGGTTATTTTTCTTTCCCAAAATTAGAGGGAGAGATTGCGCCGAGAATGACCTTTAGAGGAAAAGAACTATTGGTTTGGAGTTTAAATAATTATTTAGGTTTAGCCAATCATCCTGAAGTTAGAAAGGCTGATGAAGAAGGTGCACGCCAATTTGGTATGGCCTATCCTATGGGGGCTAGAATGATGTCTGGTAACTCTAAATATCATGAGCAATTAGAATCAGAACTAGCGGCCTTTGTTGGTAAGGAAGATGCTTTCTTGCTAAATTTTGGATACCAAGGTATGGTGTCTATTATCGATGCTTTATTAGATCGTAATGATGTGGTGGTTTATGACGGAGAATCTCATGCTTGTATTTTAGACGGATTACGTCTTCATATGGGTAAAAGATTCGTTTATAAACACAATAATATTGAAGATTGCAAAAAGCAATTAGAAAGAGCAACTAAACTTGCAGAACAAACTGGTGGTGGCATTTTAGTAATCACCGAAGGTGTGTTTGGGATGTCAGGTGCGCAAGGAAAATTAAAAGAAATCATTGAATTGAAAAAACAATTTAATTTCCGTCTTTTAATTGATGATGCTCATGGTTTCGGAACAATGGGTCCAACAGGAGCAGGTACGCACGAAGCACAAAACTGTATTGATGGCGTAGATGTTTATTTTGCTACTTTCGCCAAATCTATGGCAGGTATTGGTGCATTTGTAGCATCAACAAAAGAATTAACGGATTATTTCCGTTATAACATGCGTTCTCAGACCTTTGCTAAAGCTTTGCCAATGCCAATGGTGATTGGATTATTAAAACGCTTAGAATTGCTTAAAAACGCGCCAGATATGCGTGAACGTTTATGGACAATTGCTAAGACTTTGCAAAATGGTTTAAAAGAGAGAGGATTTGATATTGGTGTTACTGATACAGTTGTTACGCCTGTGTTCTTGAAAGGGGAATTGTCTGAGGCTACAGCCTTAACAATGGACTTAAGAGAAAACTATGGTATTTTCTGCTCTATCGTGGTATATCCTGTAATTCCTAAAGGTATGATCGAGTTGCGTTTAATCCCAACAGCTGTACATACTTTAGAAGATGTACAACAAACCTTAGATGCTTTTTCTGAAATTGCAGAAAAGTTAAAATCAGGTTATTATAAAGAAAACGTGTTCGATGTCACCACTTTAGCTGAAAAGTAAGACATTTTCACAAAAAACATAAAAATGCCCCTCCTGTAAAGTGAGGGGCATTTTTATGTCTGTTAATATTGTTAATATATTGATTATTAAGTCTTTGTGTTGTTAGTAGAGTCTCAGTTTTGTTAAAAACCCGCTTTATTGTGGAAAAAATTAGCTAAATACTTGATTATTAATTTATAAAAATATTTTTTTATTTAAATAAACATCTTACTTTAGTGATAGAGTATTAATCAAAACCTAAAAACTAAAAGGAGTAATTAGAAAATGAAAAAATTTAACGAAGTTAAAGCATTGGTTGCAGCTTTAGAGGCTGATGCAGACAAATTCTACAACAAATCTAATAATGCTGCTGGAACTCGCGTTCGTAAAGGTATGCAAGAGCTTAAAAATTTAGCACAAAGCATCCGTTTAGAGATCCAAGAAACTAAAAATAAAGCCTAATTTGGGTTTTTTAAAAAAGCAAAAAAGCGTCCCAGAAGGACGCTTTTTTGTTTAAGCGATCTTTTAGGATAACAAAGATTTTAATCGCTCCATTTCTGCTTTGATTTGTTTATTCAAATCTGCCGAAGGCGTAATTAAAGGTAATCTCAAATGTGCCTCGCAGATGTCTAAATTCGATAAGGCTGATTTTATCCCAACTGGATTCCCTTCAACAAATAATAGACGTGTAATTTCTAATAAGTTTAAATGTAGCGATAAAGCTTTTTGATAATCGCCTTTTAAACCTAAATTGATCATTTGTGATAGGGCTTGAGGATAAGCATTACCTAACACAGAAATCACACCAACCGCCCCAATAGAAAGCATGGGAAGAGCAATAGGATCATCTCCTGATATCAATAAGAAATCGGCAGGTTTATCTCGCATAATTTGATTAAACTGATCAAAACTACCTGAAGCTTCTTTTGTGCCAATAATATTTTTAAAATCATGGGCTAAACGACATGTCGTTTCAGGGCTCATATTGCTTCCTGTTCTACCTGGTACATTATATAAAATAATTGGTAATGGACTAGATTCACTTAAAGCTTTATAATGCTGATAAATACCTTCTTGGCTAGGTTTGTTATAATAAGGACTAACAGATAATACAGCACTATAACCTTGGTGTTCAAAACTTTTTAAATCCGCTTGCAATTGACCTGTGTTGTTGCCACCAATTCCAGCGACTAGGGGTACGCGATTTTCAGTTACTTCGGCCGTAAAAGCCCAAACCTTATGCTTTTCCTCCTTAGTTAAGGTCGCGGTTTCTCCAGTTGTACCTAAGGAAACCAAGTAGTCAACTCCACCTGCTATCAAGTAATTAATAAGTCGCTTTAAACCGACATAATCTACACTACCATCTGCTAGGAAGGGAGTAACCATTGCTACGCCTGTGCCTCTGAAATTATTCATTTTTATATTCTTAAATTATTGTTCTACTCTATTTAATACCCATCAGCTAATTAATCTAACAGTTGAAGGAGTTCATCTTCTGAGATGATAGGGATATTTAATTTATTAGCCTTTTCTAATTTAGACGGTCCCATTTTATCACCAGCTACCAAATAATTTAATTTGGCAGATATGCCTGAAACCATCTTGCCACCATGTTGTTCGATTAAGGTACTTAATTCTTCTCGGCTATGCTTTTCAAAAACCCCCGAAATTACAAAGGTTTTTCCATTAAGTTTATCACTAAATGGCAACATTTCTGATTCGACAACCGAAAAATTTAATCCAGCAGCTTTTAAACGTTCAATTTGAGCTAAATTATCTGCTTTACTAAAGTAATGCTGAATACTTTCAGCTATACGTAAACCAATTTCATCAATAGCGACTAATTCTTCCAAACTCGCTTGCCTTAATTGGTCGATATTCTTTACGGAAAAGGCTAGTTTTTTAGCTACAGTTTCACCTACATAACGAATCCCCAATCCAAATAAAAGCTTTTCAAAGGGCATGTTTTTAGAAGCTTCAATACCTTTGAGTAAATTATCGATAGACTTTTCACCAAAACGTTCTAATTGCCTTAAATCCTCTATCTTTTCCTCAAGTTGGTAAAGATCGGCAATATTGCTAATTAAACCTTTATGAAAAAGTGTATCAATCGTTTCATCGCCTAAGCCGTCAATATTCATGGCTTTGCGTCCACTAAAATGTTGGATTTTACCAACTATCTGAGGAGCACATCCCGTTTCATTCGGACAGTAGTAGGCTACTTCTCCCGGGTTTCTATACAATTTACTTTGACAAACTGGGCAATGCTGAATATATTGAATAGCTTGGGCATTTGGTTTTCGCTTTTCCAAATTAACCGAAATGATTTTAGGAATAATTTCCCCGCCCTTTTCTACAATTACCGTATCTTGCTCACACAAACCTAAACGGGCAATTTCATCAGCATTGTGAAGTGTCGCTCTTTTTACAGTTGTGCCGGCTAGCAAAACAGGTTTTAAATTAGCTACAGGCGTTACTGCACCAGTGCGTCCTACTTGATAACTCACGCTTTCTAAAATAGTTTGAACCTCTGCGGCTTTATATTTATATGAAATTGCCCAACGTGGAGATTTGGCTGTAAAGCCTAATTCTTCCTGTTGGTGAATGTCATTCACTTTAATCACAATGCCGTCGATGTCAAAACTCAGTTGATGTCTGGCTAATTCCCAGTAATGAATAAAGTCAAAAACCTCATTGATATCTCCGCAAATCCGACTATGTTCACAAACTTGAAAGCCCCAGGATTTAAGTGCTTGAATTGATTCCCAGTGCGTGTCGAATAGAGTTTTATCACTATATAAGGCATATAAAAAACAATCTAAAGGGCGTTTAGCTACTTCTTTAGAATCCTGCATTTTAATTGTGCCAGCTGCAAAATTTCGCGGATTAGCATAATTAGCTTCTCCTAAATCCTCTCTTTCCTGATTTAACTTTTTAAAGGCAGCCAAATGCATAAACACTTCTCCACGTACCTCAAATCGATCGGGATAATTGGCCTTTTTAAGTTGATGGGGAATGCTATGAATAGTTTTTATGTTTTCCGTAACCTCATCACCTTGACGTCCATCCCCACGGGTTACCGCGCGAACCAGTTTGCCATGTTCATAGGTAAGACTCATCGACAAACCATCAAATTTAAGTTCGCAAACATATTGATAGGCAATGCCACCTAAAGCCTTGCGCACTCTTTCATCAAAGTCTCTTAAATCTTGCTCACTATAGGTGTTGCCTAAAGAAAGCATTGGCCATTGATGCTGAACGGTCTTAAATTCCTTGGTTACACTACCCCCAACTTTTTGAGTCGGGGAGTCCGGATCAGCTAATTCTGGATATTGCTTTTCCAGATCTATGAGTTCCGCTAACTTTTGGTCGAATTCAAAGTCCGAAATGCTTGGCATTGCCAAAACATAATAACGATAAGTATGTTGATCAATTTCCGCCTTTAAGGCGTCCATGTGTGCTTTTACTTCTTCAAGGGCCATGAACAAAGATAGCTAAAGCAATCAAAAAATTATGCTTCTAAACGGAGTAATTTCTTTTCAATTTCCGCATAAATATGCTGGTAATCTGCTCTTAAAACCGCTGAATAGTCCTTTAAAATAGCTGTTAAATCCGGTAGTTTAGATTCCGGGAAATCTTCAGGCCATAAGCGTAAACATATTCTACGTAAAGCATGACTTAAATTCTCAATTTTTTCATAAGCAAAAAGGTATCTATTCTTTTTGAATTGCTCAAAATAGTTAAAGAATAGTGGCGGATTATTTAGCCCAGATAATGTTAAAAAATGATGTAACTCTTGCTCGTCTATATCGTCTAAATGTCCATATAAAGTATCGATTTCAATTTTTTCATCTACAATTAAAAGATGATCTAGTAAAAGTTCTAAGCCAATATGAGCAAAAAATGAAGGTCTGATTGGACTTAGATCCAATAGCGGTAGCACTGATTTCTTTAGCTCAGCGGTATGATGATAAAAAAAATCGGAATGATGAAAAACTAAATCGACTTCTAAATGCCTTTTCCAACCCCTTAAAAAAGCTTGCATATTTACTGTATTAGGAAAATGCTCTACTCTTTTTTGGGGATAGATATTGAAGGATTTATGCGCATTTTTAACAAGGTCTGGCAAAAGCATACCACAAGATTGATAGCTATTATCTAAAGTCTGCTCAAAATAAAAATGCGATAAAAAATTCATGAATTAAAGATATAAAAAAATATATCTTTGCGTTTTAATCCTGAAAACGATGAAGAATTTTGTAGAAGAATTGCGTTGGAGAGGTATGCTACATGATATCATGCCTGAAACCGAAGAAAAACTAAATGCTGGAATGATGTCCGGTTATATAGGCTTTGATCCTACCGCTGATTCCCTACATATCGGGCACTTGACCCAAATCATGACTCTAATTCATTTTCAGAATGCAGGCCACAAGCCCTTTGCTTTGGTTGGTGGGGCTACAGGTATGGTAGGTGATCCTTCTGGCAAATCGGATGAAAGAAATCTTCAAACAGAAGAAATGGTAGCGCACAACCTCATTGGCATGAAAAAACAGTTAGCCAAATTTCTTCATTTTGATGATCAAGGAAATGGAGCAGTGATGGTGAACAATGCGGATTGGTTTAAAAACATGAGCTTTTTAGATTTTATCCGAGATGTTGGTAAGCATATCACGGTTAATTACATGATGGCCAAAGATAGTGTTAAACGTCGTTTGGAAGGTGAAACAGGCATGTCATTTACCGAGTTTACTTATCAATTAGTTCAAGGCTATGACTTCTATTACTTGTGGAAACACCATAATTGCCAAGTTCAAATGGGTGGTTCGGATCAATGGGGTAATATCGTAACTGGAACGGAGTTAATTCGTAGAAAAGACGCCGGTACAGCCTATGCTATCACGACGCAATTGATCAAGAAAGCTGATGGAACTAAATTTGGAAAAACAGAATCGGGTACCGTCTGGTTAGATCCAGAGAAAACTTCACCTTATAAATTCTATCAGTTTTGGTTAAATTCTTCTGATGAGGATGTGAAAAAATGGATTCGTATTTTCACTTTAAAAACTCAGGCGGAAATAGAGGCTTTAGAACAACAGCACGATCAAGCCCCACATTTAAGGATTTTACAAAAAGCTCTTGCTGAAGATATTACTATTCGTACGCACTCACAAGAAGCCCTAGAAATGGCTATTAAAACTTCTGAACTCTTGTTCGGAACTGGTGATTTGAGTTTTCTTAACCATTTAAGTGAAGCTCAAATTTTAGAAGTTTTTGAAGGTGTACCTCAATTTAGTGTTTCCTCAGCTGAACTTGCTGAAGGTATTGATGTGGCTAGCTTATTAGCAGAAAAAACCATTGTTTTCCCTTCAAAAGGAGAGGTGAAGAAAACCATTCAAGGTGGAGGTTTGAGTTTAAATCGTCAAAAATTGGATAGCCCAGCTACATTAATTAATAGCTCAAATTTGATAAATAACAAGTTTTTAATCTTTCAGAAAGGAAAGAAAAACTATTATTTGTTAAAAGCGGAATAAAGCTTATTGCTGCGAATAATTTACTGAACCAATAAATTACAGCCCCTCAGATCGGCATGATCAAATCGGCCTAGCACTTCAAAAGAGCCGTCTGCATACTGCTTTCCTAGATCTTGCGTAGCGATGAAAGCGCAGGAATAAACATTGGCCAAATCTATGATATTGATGGCTCCACTTTGCTGTGTATTTACATAAGAAAATGGATCGTTGGTTTCTCTGATACGCACCTGCATCCAAGGAGGACATTGAAATAAGCCATCTTGTTTTGCATAAGCCTGAGAGAGTAATTCCGTCATGCCATATTCACTATGAATTTGTTTCACGCCAAAACCTGCTTTTAAGACAGCGTGCAATTCTTCTCGAATCATTTCTTTTCTTTGGCCTTTCATACCTCCGGTTTCCATCACGATTAATTCTGGAAAATCGATAGGAGCTAATTCCACAAAATCTAATAAAGCATAAGTTACGCCCAATAGAATGGTCGGGATATGTTGTGATTTATTATTGGTTAACTGTGTTCTTAAATCACTTAAATTGTGCAAAAAGAAGCCACTTTGTTTATATCTAGATTTTTGGATCAAGGCCTCTGTCATGTAGATTAAAGATGAACCAGATCTTTCTAAATAAGAGGGTAGTAAGGCCAGAAAACAAAATTCTTCGGCAGGACCATAGAAATGTTCAAATCCCTTTAAAAAGCTTTGCTCATATAAGCTAATTTCCAAAACCTGATGTAAACTAGGTGTCATACCGGTAGTGCCTGAACTACTAAAGGTATAAGCAATAGAAGGAGCAGCCTGGTCGGAACTTAAAATGCTTTGTTCTTTAAAAAATGAAACGGGTAAGAATGGAATCTGCTCTGTTTGGTTAATCTTAGCAAATTGCGTTTTAGAAAAACCTAAATGATGTAAAAAATTGGCATAAATTGGATTATGCCGAGCTTGAAAATCAAATACTTGTAAAGCCGCATCTTCAAAGTCAGAAGCGGCTTTTATTCTCC
>CAZQFF010000004.1:0-104192 GCA_964592575.1 uncultured Pedobacter sp. | reverse complement strand
CCAAAAATCCTTAAAATCATATTTCACAAAGCAAAAATACGAAGAATTAAAACAAGGTTTTTAGCTTTTCTGATTATATAATGCTTTTCTGAAATGGTAGCCACAATAACCACTAATTCCAGCAAATAAACCACCAATTAAGGCGGTAAGCGTCATTAATACCATTGGGTATTTTACCATAAACATTTGGGCCACTCGATTAGCTAATATATGATCGTTAGGCATACTTTTAAATAAACTCATCCCCAGCCATAAAAGGAAAATGGCTAAAAAGGATTGCCAGAATGCAATTTTACCTGTTTTGCTCACTATAGCACTAGCTACAAAAGCTAAAATTAAAATTACCCACCAAGGTAAAAATGACTGTAATAGAAAAGCCGCTATGATTAGAACTATAAATATCATTTTAATTATTTTTTATTGATTTTTAAACGAGAAACAACTTTAGCTGAATTATCTTGCGCACTTTTCATGAAATATAAATCATAGAGCTTGCCTTCAGCCCAATAATCCACCATATTATCGTAGTACTTACTGCCTGGATTACCAGATTGTCCTCCAGGGAAAACCCCAAATCCTTTTGGATTTTCACCTAGCTCAATTACCATTCGCCAAGAAGGGCCATTGGTTTCGCTTATGGCATTTACAGTACTTTTAGCTCCACCAATAGCTAAAGTCTTCGAACTAAATCCTGGTATTTTAGCTAAATGTGGCACATGCGTATTTTTCACGATGCCCCAAGCCCAATCTTTTCCTAAAGGTCCATATTTGCGTGCTAAGCTGTCTGTACTAAACTTGAAGCTAGTGTTCACTAAATCTTTTAAGGTTTCTTTTTTAGGAGTATGGACATTGTCAAACCAAATGGCTTGAGATTCGTTTTTAATCAATTCAATCGTTCTATCTCGATTAGGGAAGCGCATCGGTATACCCTTTACTGTAAATTCATCGGCCCAGATAGCTTTTGTTAATTCCTTTGCCCAGAGATCAAAAATTGAAGCGGCAATTTCATCCGCATTATAAAAGTATTTCCAATCTTGCACTAATTTTAAAGCTTCTTTTTGCGTTGCATTTAGAGTATTAGCCTCCACTAAAGGTAAAATTAAAGGCAATAAGTTTTTCGGGAAAAGACCATAATTGTCTTGTAATAAATTGACCATGCTATCTACATTAGCCTTATTCATTTCACCTAAGCGTTGATTGATTCTAGCACCCCTTTCATAAGGTGCGAATTCCCAATTAATATAATAAGGATAGCTTTGGTCGGTTGAAGATTGATTTGCCGAACTCACAAAGTTTCTAGGCGGGTTTTTAACCGTCGGATTCTGGTCTGCTGGAATATAACCTTGCCAATCATAAGCCGGATCACTACCATCTAAAATAAACTTTCCTTGGTTAGTCCATTTTAATGGAAACTTACCGTTTGGCGTGATGGCAATATCATTGTCATTACTAGCAAAAATGAAATTTTGTGCGGGGGCCGTAAAATGAGTTAAAGCCGCTCGGTAATCCTCATAATTTTTACCACGATTAAGTAAGTAAAACGTTTTCAATTCATTAGAAGATTCGTGGGCTATCCATTTTAAAGCATTTCCGGTAGGAACGTTATTTGCTTTGCTAAAATCGGGTTTTTGGGTATAAACCACAGGCCCATGATGGGTATATTGAACCGTATCTAATAGATCTTTTTCCCCTCTGATTTTTATTTGCTCTACACGCGGCTTAGTCTTATGCCAAGCATTATTATACCAGTAATTTTGATAGCTTTCATCTTGGAATTTAATATCATAAAAATCTAAAACATCAGCAGCCACATTGGTCACGCCCCAAGCAATATCTTGATTAAAGCCAATGATGATACCCGGTGCTCCAGGTAAAGAAACGCCAAAGGAATTGATACCTGGCGCATGTAATTGAATTTGGTACCAAATAGAAGGTAAGGTTAAATCCAAATGGGGATCGTTAGTTAAGATAGGAAATCCACTCGCTGTTTTACTTCCACTTAAAGCCCAGTTATTACTTCCAATACCTTCGATTTTTTGCTGCGTTTCAATACTATAATAATCTAAATTTTTATAGGATGCTGGAACAGCAGGACGAGGTAGCGGATTAAAATTCCAATTGGTTCCAACTGGAATGATAGGGTCTTCTAAAAATGGATAATCAGGAAATAAGTTTTGTGTGATTTCTGGTCCAAACTTTTTTAAGATATTGGACATATAAAACTCATCAGAACCCATCGCTAAAACAGCTGACATTTGCTTTAATAATAAGGCACATTTTACAGGCGTCCAAGGTTCTGGTTTAAAATCTAATATTTTATATTCAATCGGGTAATCGGCAGGTTTAAGCGAAGCAATATAGGCGTTGATGCCCGCAGTATAAGCTTCAATCATTTTTTTTGAAACAGGATCTTGCATCATGCCTTCTAAAGATTTCTCCGCCCCATATAACATGCCCATACGTCTTTGATAGCGATCTAGCTCAATCGCTTTGGGACCAACCACTTCAGAGATTCTGCCTGCTGCAAAGCGGGTTTGGAAATCCATTTGCCATAAACGATGCAAAGCCGTAACGTAGCCCTGCGCAAAATACAAATCATGATCGTTTTGAGCGAAAATGTGCGGAATCATCCTATCGTCAAAAACAATTTCAACTTCAGCTTCTGTTTGACTCAATTGGATTTCTTGTGAAGCTTTATCTTCTAAAACCTCAGCATTTTGCCAAAAACCATGAAAAGGGTCAAGAAATTTCAAAAGTGGCGGCGTATCTCCAAATTTAGTATGGCCAGCAAAGGCCAAAACCACAGGAATTAATAAGCAAATTAAAGCTTTAATTTTGTTCATTTCAGTTTAAGATTTTACAATGCAATTTAGAATAAAAATATTCAAAACTTACCAAATATCATTTTTGATTTTTTTTTTAACTCCAAATAGTATTTGTATCTATCAAATATTGTAGTTAAGTTTAACTTAAATATAAACTTAAAAAATGCGTATGAACAAATTGTTTACAAAAATCATCCTCTCGATGATTGTGTTAATTAGCTCAATGACAGTGAGTTTCGCACAAAACATCGCAGTGAGTGGAAAAGTAACGGATAAACTTACTTCAGAAGCTATTCCTGGAGCAAGTGTTGTTATTAAAGGAACAACAACCGGTGCAACAACAAATGAAAGCGGAACTTTTAGCTTTAGTACCACTCAATCATCACCATTTACCATCGTGGTTTCGTTCTTAGGATATAAATCTGTAGAAAAGGAAATTACAGGAAGTGTAAATAATCTGAGCTTTGCTTTAGAAGCAGAAGCGATTTTAGGTCAGGAAGTAGTAGTATCCGCTTCTCGTACTCCAGAAAAAATATTAGAATCACCAGTAACTATTGAGCGTATGGGTGTAGCCCAAATTCGTGAGGTTGCTGCTCCATCATTTTATGATGCGATTCAAAATATTAAAGGGGTGGAAATGAGTGCTCAAAGTTTAACCTTCCGTTCTTACAATACCCGTGGATTTAATGCCAATGGAAATACCCGTTTTAATCAATTAATTGATGGTATGGATAATCAAGCTCCAGGCTTAAATTTCTCGGTTGGTAATATTGTAGGTATGACGGAGTTAGATGTAGAGAACGTAGAGTTATTACCAGGAGCTTCTTCAGCTTTATATGGAGCAGGAGGTATCAGTGGCACTTTATTGATGACTTCTAAAGATCCATTCCGCTATCAAGGTGTAAGTGCTCAATACAAAACAGGTATTAACCACGTTGATGATCCTAACACTTCAGCTAAGCCTTTCAATCAATTTGATATGCGTATGGCTAAGTCATGGAACAACAAATTTGGAGTAAAATTTGCTTTCTCTTTCTTACAAGCTAGAGATTGGTTCGGCACAAATTATTCAAACTTTGACCGTATTAACAATCGTCCTAAGTCAGGAACTCGTGCTTCTGATCCAGGATATGATGGGGTTAACGTTTATGGTGACGAAGTAAATTCAAGCATCTTAGGGGTGTCAAAAGCTGTAGTTAATGCTTTTGCAACGAATCCTGCTAGTGCTCCAGCTTATGCCGCTTTTGGACAATTTATTGGAGCAGGTTTAACTTATCCTCAAATTGTGGGTACGGTTAATGGTAACCCAGCTTATGCAGGCTTAAGACCAGCTTTACCTTATTTAGGTGTGATGTATAGTTTAGCTAAAAACACCACTTCTAATCAAATTGTATCTAGAACAGGTTATAATGAGTTAGATTTAGTGGATTATGATACAGAGTCTTTAAAATTATCTACTGGATTCTATTATAATATCACAGATAAAGTTCAATTAGTTGCTCAAGCGAATTGGGGAACTGGAACTTCAGTATATACAGGATCAGATCGTTATTCTTTACGTAACTTTAATATCGGTTTATACAAATTAGAATTAAAAGGGGAAGACTTCTATGTGAGAGGTTATACGACCCAAGAACGTTCTGGAGATTCTTACATTTCTTCTATCTTAGGAAGTTATGTAAATGAAGTAACTTCAGGTTCAGCGACAACTTGGTTCCCAACCTATTCTATTGCTTATTCAACAGCAAAATCACAAGGTGCTACTGAAGAAGCTGCGCATGCTGCGGCTAGAGCACAAGCTGATGCTACACGTGTAGCGGCTGGAAGTCCAGAATTCAATACTAGAACAGATAAAATTAAAAATACCTTTATCAGTGATTCTGATTTTTCAAAAGGCATTTATGGTGCTAAATTCAATGATAAGTCGAATTTATATCACTATGAAGGGATGTATAATTTAACGCGTTTATTGAACAATGCGGTAGAGTTTCAAGTTGGAGCCTCAACCAGAAACTATGATTTAAATTCTGGAGGTACCATTTTCGATGATAAAAATCGTCAAATTGATATCAGAGAATCTGCTGTATTTGGTCAAATGGCTAGAAAATTTGGTAATTTCAAATTATCACTTGCTGGTCGTTATGATAAGAGTAAAAACTTCGAAGGTCGTTTCACACCACGTGTAACTGGGGTATGGACCGTAGCACCTAATTCTAACATTAGAGCTTCCTTCCAAACCGGTTTCCGTAATCCAACAACGCAAAATCAATATATTGATTTGTCAGTGGGTGGAGGTAGTCAACGTTTAATTGGGGGTTTACCTGAGTTTATCTCAAAATATAATTTATTTACCAATAAAGGATTTACAGAAGATAGCTACAGAGCTTATCTAAACTCTGTTATTACTTCTCCAACTGGAACAGGTAATGCGACTTTATTAAAGCAATATACTTTTGATCCAAAAGGCGTTCGCCCTGAAAGTGTAGTGGCTTATGAATTAGGATTTAAGTCTTTATTAAACCAAAATCTATTATTAGATGTATATGGTTATATGAATGAGTTTAAAGATTTCATTTCTTCGGTAAATGTTTATCAAAACGTAAATGGCGCTTTCGTGAAATACGGGGTTCCAGTAAACGTACAAGGTAAAGTGAAAAGTTATGGTGGTGCATTAGGTTTAGATTATATCATTGGAAAATATAATATCACAGGTAATATTTCTTTCAACAAGTTAGGTAGTATTCCTACGGATTATGAAAATGATTTTAATACACCTGAAGTTCGTTTTAACTTAGGTTTCGGTAACCGTGAAATCATCAAAAATGTAGGTTATAACTTAAACTACAGATGGCAAGATAAATTTACTTGGAATTCCTCTTTTGCTGGTGGACAAGTAGCTGCTTTTGGAACGGTTGATGCCCAAGTGAACTTTAAAGTGCCTAGTTTGAAATCTATGATTAAAATAGGTGGTTCAAACGTATTGAACAAATACTATATTACTTCATATGGTAACCCACAAGTGGGCGCTATGTACTATGTATCTTTAGCGTACAACCCATAGATTGTATA
Organism: uncultured Pedobacter sp.; assembly: GCA_964592575.1. Lineage (GTDB taxonomy): Bacteria > Bacteroidota > Bacteroidia > Sphingobacteriales > Sphingobacteriaceae > Pedobacter. The sequence continues at coordinate 98,298 of CAZQFF010000004.1, read as the reverse complement.
AACCTCTATAAAAAAGCTTGTTATCTTTTTAGGATAACAAGCTTTTTTTGTGCAGAAGGCTTAAATTTTTATATATTTATACATAGAATTCTAACCAAACTATTTACCTATTTTGAACGAGCAAATAAGAACAGTGAAAAGGTTTAACGCCTTAGCGAATTGGTTTTTGCGTAAACCAAGGCTCACTAGCTTTATATTTTCAGTCTTTCTGCTAAGTTTTGTAGGCTTAATTGGTTTTCAGCGCTACCAGTTATTTAAAGAGGCTAAGGATCGGGAGATGGGCCAAATTTTAAGTGCATCTGAAGCTAAAATTGAGCAAGCTGTAAAATCCTATTATAATGTCGCTTTAACCTTGGCCTTCACTATTGACGAAAGGGGGGGGAGTCCTAGTTTTGAATCGGTTGCGGAACAAATCATCAAGAATAATCCACAGATACGTTGTGTGCAGTTGGTACCCAAAGGTATAATTACTAAGGTTTATCCGTTGGCTGGAAATGAGGCCGTGATTGGCCGTGATTTATTTAGTGGAAGTGAAATTAATAAAATAGAGGCCAGGAAAGCAGTGGAGAAACAGAAAATGTATTTTCAAGGCCCTCAAGAACTAATACAAGGAGGCCCTGGCGTAATTGGGCGTTTGCCGATTTTTATTGAGAATGAGTTTTGGGGATTTGTAGCCATCGTCATCAATTTGGATAATTTTTTTAAAATGGTCGGGGTAGATAATAAGCGCTATGCTGATTTTCAATTTCAATTCTCAAAATACAATACCGTCTTAAAAAAGGAAGAATTCTTTCTGCCGGAAATTCGTGATTATGTATTTTCCTATTCTAAGAATTTAAAAATAGATGATGGAGATTGGAATCTTTCGGTTTTTTATACCAAACCGAGCCAGGCTTGGAAAGAACTTTTACCAAGCTTAATTTTTGGAATTGGCTTAGTTATTATATCTGCCTATCTGTTAAATCGATTAATAATTAAGCAGAACGATTTACAGGATATGTTCAAACAACAAGGACGCTTGTTGAATTCTACAGAAACCAAGTATAAAAAGATATTTGATCACGCTGCGGTAGGCATTGCCAGAATTGACTCTAAAACAGGGCAGCTCGTTGAGGTGAATCATTATCTTTGCTCATTTCTAGGTTATAGTCCATTGGAGTTGACGCATATGAAAATTAAGAGTTTAATTCATCCGGACGACCTCAAAGCCGATACACTTTTATTTAAACAGTTTATTCGGGGAGAAATCTCTGAATTTCAAATAGAGAATCGATACATTCATCGCTCTGGTGAAATAAAATGGGCTACAGTGACCTTAAGCCCACTCTGGGAATCAGGAGCGGACCCCGATCAGCATATCATTATTGTAGAGGATTCCACTCAGCGTAAGCTGGCTGCCGATATCCTTATTGAGTCGGAAAGAAAAGTACAATCCCTAATTAATACGATTGATGGAATCGTTTGGGAAAGTGATGCTAAAACCTTTGAAAATATTTTTATCTCCAAAAAGATTATAGATATATTGGGTTATTCACCGGAAGAATGGTTAGCCGATAAACATTTTTGGTTTAAAAAAGTTCATCCTTTAGATAAGGATAGAATGATAGAGGTATTAAATTATACGCTTGCAAATAGTAAGCAAGCTGTTTCCGAGTATAGGTTTTTCCATAAAAATGGAAATATTGTATGGCTTAGAGATATTGTCACCGTCATCGAGGAAAATGACGAACCTATAAGCTTAAGGGGCATTATGATTGATATTACCGAGCAAAAGCAGGCGGAAAAATCATTAAGCGACTCTTTTGAAATTTTAACGGAACAAAACAAGCGACTCTTAAATTTCTCCTATATCGTTTCGCATAATTTGCGCTCTCATGCCAGCAATATGCAGGGGATTACACATTTAATTGACTCTAGTGAAGATCCTGCCGAACGTCAAGAACTCTATGGATTATTGAAAAATGTAGTGGATAATTTAAATGAGACCCTAATTAATTTGAATCATGTGATTAATATCCAAAATGAGTTTCAAGTGAACATTGAACCTATTTCAGTACGTGAAGTGATCGAAAAGAACATAAAAATACTGAGTAAGCAAATTCTAGATAAGCAAATTCAAATTATCAATGAGGTTGATCCAGAGCTATTTATTGAACACCATCCTGCTTATCTGGAAAGCATTATACTCAATTTATGTTCAAATGCTGTTCGCTATAGCGACTCTCATAAAAAACCTTTTATTCAATTTAAAGGAAATGAGCAGTCGGGTTATTATGTGCTAGAAGTTAGCGATAATGGCTTAGGTATTGATTTAAATAGAAATGGAGATCGAATTTTTGGCATGTATCAAACCTTTCACGGTAATCCTGACGCTAAAGGATATGGCTTATTTATAACTAAAAATCAAATTGAAGCTCTGCAAGGTAAAATTGAATTAGAAAGTGAAATTGGGCAAGGAACTACCTTTAAAGTATACTTTAAAATTTAGCTATAAAACAAAAAGAGATGCTCTATCCAGATGCATCTCTTTCTCTAACCAAATATAAACCTGTATGAACGGGTTATGCTTTAAACCTAAAAATGTAAATTCAATGGATATTAGAAATCTTGAATAGCATTTTATGGTACAAATATAAGGTAAATTATTTTAAAGTGTAAAATATACACTAAGTATTTTTTAAATTTCTGACTATAATTTGATAATTGAGATTAGATTTTACCGTAATACTCCACAAATTTAGCTAAGGCGCAAGAATAACCCCATTCGTTATCATACCAAGATACTACCTTCACGAAATTATCATTTAAAGCAATACCAGCTCCAGCATCGAAAATGGAAGCATGTTCATCTCCGATGAAATCGGTAGATACCACTTGGTCTTCAGTATAGCCTAAAACGCCTTTTAAATAAGTTTCTGAAGCTTCTTTCATAGCGGCCTTGATTTCCTCATAAGTAGCAGGTTTTTCTAAACGCACGGTTAAATCAACTACGGATACATCAGCTACTGGTACTCGAAAAGACATACCTGTTAATTTACCTTTCAAGGAAGGAATTACTTTCGTTACAGCTTTTGCTGCTCCAGTTGAAGAAGGAATAATATTATTATACGCAGCACGCCCGCCTCTCCAATCTTTAACCGATGGACCATCTACTGTTTTTTGCGTAGCTGTTACGGCATGTACGGTACTCATTAAGCCTTCTAGAATGCCCCATTTATCATGCAATACTTTAGCAATTGGCGCCAAGCAATTCGTTGTGCAAGAAGCATTGGAAACGATAGTTTGATCAGGCGTTAAATCTTGATGATTTACACCCATTACATAGGTAGGTACATCATCATCTTTAGCTGGTGCAGAGAAAACTACTTTTTTTGCGCCGGCTTGAATATGTTTTTGTGCATCCGCTTTAGTTAAAAATAAACCAGTTGATTCGATAACGACATCGACTCCAACTTCATCCCATTTTAATTGAGCGGGATCCTTTTCTGCAGTAATGCGAATGGTTTTTCCATTGATTACTAAATGTTTATCTTTTACTTCGATGGTACCTTTAAATTTCCCATGTACTGAATCATATTTCAGCATATAGGCCATATATTCAGGATCGATCAAATCGTTGATAGCTACAATATCTAAGCCTCTATCTAAGGCAGCTTTAAATACTAGTCTACCAATTCGGCCAAATCCGTTAATTCCTACTTTCATATTTTTTTAATTAGTGTAATAATTTAATAAACTATATATCGGTTCTTTGATGATAGAAATAATTTGACAATTATTTTTTTCAGCAACTAAACGTAAACGATCTTGGAAATTACCCGCCACAGTGCCCACAAAATGTAGCGGCATTTGGGGATGTTTTTCTTGAACAGGTAGGATGTATAGTTTGAAATATTTATCAAAGGCTTGATCAATTATTTGAATAATTTGTTTATGATTTCGATTCTCGATATAGAAATCTAAAAAACTACTTAAATATTGCTGTACGCCAGGCTTTTTATAAACACGCTCTAATATATTAGGGCGATCCAAATTGTATTTTTTCTCTAATTTCTTTTTAAGATCAGCGGGAAGTTTATCTTCCAGATAACGTTTTAATAATATCTTTCCCAAATCATTGGCAGAACCCTCATCACCTAAAATAAAACCCAAACCAAAATTATTTTGTTCTGGTTTTTTTCCATCAAAATAGGCACAATTTGATCCAGAGCCTAAAATACCCACAATACCTTTTTCGTTGTGGCAAGCCGCCAAGGATGCGCCGTAAATATCGTCTCGAACGACAATTTTACTATTCTTGAAAAAGGTACCTAAAGCAAAAGCTAATTCATTTTGACGGTCGGGCGAAGCCGCACCAGCAGCAAAGACATAAATTCGCTTTAATTGTTCCGCGTGGTTGATGATGGTATTACTTTTTGATAAATAGGATTGAATTTGTTTGGTATCATTAAAACAAGGATTCAAACCCGGTACAGTACATTCCGCAATCAATTTACCATGCGCAGAAATTTTCCAAAAAGCTGATTTTGATCCACTATATACTACGGCTATCATATCGATAAAATTTCAGTCATTTCTAATAAATCACTTTCTAGTTTATAAGTATGTCCGGTTAATGCCTCTTCTAAACTCGTTAAGGCAATCTGATTACCTCTTAAACCCACCATTTTACCACTTTCACCAGCCAATATAGCGTTCACGGCAGCATAACCTAAACGTGCTCCTAATACTCGGTCAAATCCAGATGGGCTACCCCCTCTTTGTAAGTGACCTAGTATAGTTACTTTGGTATCATAATGCGTGAATTTGCGCTTTACACTTTTAGCGATATCATAAGCGCCACCAAATTTGTTCCCTTCCGAAACAATAACGATACTCGAGGATTTTTTTCGACTAGCTCCGTCTTTTAAGCTTTGAATAAGATGCTTTAAAGAAGTTTCTTTCTCTGGTAACAAGACCGCTTCTGCTCCAGAGGCCACAGCCGTTCTAAGGGCAATACATCCAGAATCTCTACCCATAACCTCGATGAAAAAAAGTCGATCATGAGAGTCCGCCGTATCTCTAATTTTATCGATAGCCTCAATAATGGTATTTACCGCCGTATCATAGCCCAAAGTAAAGTCAGAACCGTACAAATCATTGTCAATCGTGCCTGGAATGCCCATCACACGAATACCAAATTTTTCGTAAAACAATTTAGCGCCTGTAAATGTGCCATCTCCGCCAATCACCACCAGCGCATCTATATCTTGAGCCTTTAAGTTTTCAAAGGCAGTTTGCATGCCTTGTTCCTCTTTAAAGGCTTGGCAACGCGCCGTTTTTAAAATGGTTCCGCCTAAATGTAAAATATTACTTACCGAGCGCGCATCCATTTCGGAAATTTGATTATCAATTAAGCCTTGATAGCCCTGGGTTACCCCAAACATCTTTTTACCATGGTAAATTCCTGTTCTAACAACGGCACGGATACAGGCGTTCATGCCTGGAGCGTCACCTCCTGAAGTTAAAACGGCAATATTTCTGATATCTGCATTCATTTCTATATACGAATATAGCGTGTATTTCTTACACTAAGTAGTTTTTTTTAAAATATTTTGACGAAATGTACAAAAGAGTACTTTATTTGTTTTAAAATTGTAAAGTATTGTAAAGTAAATAAAACGTTAAAGTTTTGAAAGAAGTACTTCCTAAATTTAATTCGGCGGTTTCCATAGATTGTGTGATTTTTGGATTTGATGAAGGTGAACTCAAGATTCTCCTGATAGAAAGAAACGAAGAACCTTTTAAAGATTGGTGGGCCTTACCCGGAAATTTAGTTTTGGCAGATGAAAGTGTCGATCAATCGGCCTCTCGTATTTTGCACGAATTAACGGGTTTGAGCAATATTTACATGGAGCAATATTATACTTTTGGCGAGGTAGACCGACATCCACAAGGTCGTGTAATTACCGTAGCTTATTACGCTTTACTCCGCTTAAGTAATGAGAAATCTTTAAAGCCTATTTCCAGTTTTGCTAAAAATGCGCAATGGATTAATGTGGAACAATTGCCAACTTTGGCATTTGACCATTTAAATATCTTCAATAAAGGCTTGGAAAAAATCAAGCGCCGTATAAAATACTTGCCTATTGCCTTTGAACTTTTACCTGAGAAGTTCACTTTAACTCAGGTGCAACATGTGTATGAAGTCATTTTGGGCAAGAAATTAGACAAACGTAATTTCCGTAAAAAAATCTTGAGTTTTGGTGTGCTTAAAGAGTTGAATGAAAAACAAAAGGGGGTGTCTTTTAGAGCAGCAACATTGTATAAGTTTGACAAAAGAAAATATGCCAAATTATATGGCAAAGAATTTTCGTTCTAAAAATTTAAAAGGCCAAGCCTAGTAGAACTTCAGAGGAGCTTCGGAAGAATTTCGGAGTGTTATATAGACCTGATTATTTTTTTACCGAAGCTTTTGCCTTTTTCTTCGCTTGGGGTTAAAAATCTTTTTTAAATCTAAATATTTTTTCTTATATTGTAGAAAATCAACTAATTATGAATAGATGGCTCAAATTAATCATGGGGCATTGGGTGGTTTTTCTGGCAAGGCTGGATCAGTCATAGGCTACAAATTAAGAGGTAAATATTTTATCAAAGGCCTACCCCGCAAAATAACAAAAGCGCCAAGTATAGCGCAATTAGCCAATAGGGCTAGGTTTAAATTATTACAAAATTGGCGAAGTACTTTTACGGCATTTTTTGCTATGACCTTTCGAAATTTTAGGCATTTGAAAAGTCCTCAAAATGCCGCTCATCAATTTAATAAAGACTTAGTTCAAGGGCAGTATCCAGATTATTATTTGGAACCTAAACATCTTTGTATCAGTTCGGGTACATTAGCGCCTTTAGAACAATTACAAGTGCATAAGGATGCGACACATCATCTACATTTTTCCTGGCAAAGGGGACAAGCTATTAAAGCCAAGGCTTTAGATTTTGTGGCGGTTATGGCTTGGTGCCCAGAGGCGAATTATTTTGAGGCCGACACTTGTGTGGCTAGACGTGGGCATTTAGGCTTTACTTTTCCATTGAATTTTGAAAAGGCCTATGCTAAATTCCATGTCTACCTAACGGTATTAAGTGAGGATTATAGCAATGCTGCTCCAAGCACTTATATTGGCGAATTTTCGGTGTAATGTGGTTTAGACATAAAAAAAGGCTTCTCAGAAGCCTTTTATATTTAAGATCGTTTACTCAAATGATAATTGACTAAATCATCTATAGGAGAACGAATAATTTTTCCGATGCCCATCTCATATCGATCAGCCACTACACTTAATACATCTCTAAAACTATAGCCCACTGAACCAACGCAGTTCAATTGGTAGTTTTTATAGTTCGGATAATGAATCACTAAATTTTCAAAGAAAGCGGTGAAGGCATAATCTACAATGGCATCACTGTATTCTTTGAATTGTTCCTTGTTATCGTAAATAAATTTACTGAAACTAGCACAAAAGCGATTAGGCAGTGGTTTATTGTAGATATGATCAAAGATATCCTCATTGCTGAGTTTATAAGTCTCATAAAATATTTTGCTCAATTCATCGGGCATAAAGCCTTTCATATAATCTGCCAATAGCTTTTTACCAATAAAAGAACCTGAGCCTTCATCACCTAAGAAATAACCTAAAGAATCGATATTTAAACTAATATCTTTCCCGTCGTATAAACAGGTGTTTGTGCCTGTGCCTAAAATAGCCGCAAATCCAGCCTCATCTCCTAATAAGGCACGGCATGAAGCTAATAAATCGTGACCGATTTGAATGTTAGCCTCTGGAAAGATTTGTTGCATGGCATCCGCTACAATTTTTCGATTTCCATCTGTTGAACAACCCGCTCCATAATAGAAAACCTCTTGAATTTTCTGGCGCTCTAAATAATCTGGAAGACTTTCATTTAAGGAATTTTGAATATAAGCACTGTCCGAAAAGTAGGGGTTATATCCTTCGGTATTAAAAAGAATTTTCCGCCCTGCTTCGTTAATTAAGCACCAGTTGGTTTTGGTTGATCCACCATCGGCTATCAGTATCATGTCTTTTGTATTAGGTTAATCGTGTTAATTTGGTCCCAATATATTGCTTTTTTTTGGAATTTATAATGAATTTTTAATGGAGTGTATTTTTTACACCAAGAACCTCCTTTTTTGGGGCTTCTACTTTGATAAAATAAAATGTAAATTTATCGCATGAAAAAGCCAGCCTTAGATTTTAGAAGTGATACGGTAACCAAGCCAACAGCAGGCATGTTAGAAGCCATGTGGTCAGCGAAAGTTGGGGATGATGTGTTTGGAGAGGATGAATCGGTATCAGCTTTAGAGGATAAATTAGCCGAAATGTTTAATATGGAAGCCGGACTGTTTTGTCCTTCTGGAACCATGTCTAATCAAATTGCCATTAAATGTTTTACCAAGCCATTAGATGAGGTTATTTGCGATCAAACCGCCCATGTTTATCGTTATGAGGGTGGGGGTATTGCTTTTCATTCTGGTGCATCGGTACGTTTGTTAAATGGTGAAAGAGGAATTGTAACACCTGAACTCATTGAGCCTGAAATCAATGCAGAGAATATTCATTATCCAAATTCCAGCTTAATTGTTTTAGAAAATACAGTTAATAAAGGAGGTGGAAAATGCTATCAGCTTTCGGATATTGCGCCCATCCATTTTTTGTCGGTTCTGAAAGGTTTGAAATTACATTTAGATGGGGCTCGTATTTTTAATGCGCTAGTGGCTACAGGCGAAAAGGCGGAAGATTATGGACAGTATTTTGATGGGATATCGGTGTGTTTATCTAAAGGTTTAGGGGCTCCTGTGGGTTCGGTATTTTTAGCTTCTAAAGATGTCATCCATCAAGCGAAAAGAGTTCGTAAAGTGATGGGAGGTGGCATGCGTCAGGCCGGTTATTTAGCGGCGGCAGGAATCTACGCTTTAGATCATCACATTGACCGTTTAGCTGAGGATCATACGCATGCTAAAGCTTTGGAAGAAGCCCTAAATGAATTAGACTGGGTTCAAGGCGTTATGCCTGTAGAGACTAATATTGTCATTATACAGTTAAGAAATGGCCTAGATGCCGAAAAAGTGGTGGAGGATTTAGCAGAAAAAGGTGTTTTATGCAATGCCACTTCCGCTCAAAGTATTAGATTTGTAACCCATTTAGATTTGAATAGCACCGCCATAGATGAAGCGATTGTAATTTTAAAGAAAATTAAATTATAACATTAAGAATAAGGATATATGCAGCTTAGGCCAATTGATAAGATTTTAATAGCGAATAGAGGGGAAATTGCTTGTAGAATTATACGTTCTGCAAAAGAAATGGGCATAAAAACGGTGGCTGTTTTTTCTGAGGCTGACCGAGAGGCTTTACATGTGCGTTATGCAGATGAAGCGATTTGTATTGGTCCTGCTGCCTCAAATCAATCTTATTTGGTGATAGATAAAATTATTGATGCTTGTAAAAAAACAGGTGCTCAAGCTATTCACCCTGGTTATGGATTCTTATCTGAAAATGCAGCCTTTGCTCGAGCGGTCGAACAAGCGGGTTTAATTTTGATAGGCCCTAGCCCGGAAGCGATGGAAATTATGGGAAATAAATTGTCGGCAAAAGCGGCCGCCCTAGCTTATCAAATTCCTATGGTGCCAGGTACAGAAGAGGCCATCAAAGATGTTAATGAAGCTAAGCAAAGAGCGGTTGAAGTAGGTTTTCCTATTTTGATTAAAGCGGCTGCTGGAGGGGGTGGAAAAGGTATGCGGGTGGTTAATGCGGTAGAAGATTTTGAAGAGCAAATGAAATTGGCTGTCAGCGAAGCGCAATCGGCTTTTGGAGACGGATCCGTTTTTATTGAGCGATATGTAACTTCACCTCGACATATAGAAATACAAGTGTTGGGCGATATGCATGGTCATGTGGTGCATCTTTTTGAAAGAGAATGTTCGGTTCAAAGAAGGCATCAAAAAGTGGTAGAAGAGGCTCCTTCTTCGGTCTTAACACCTGAAATTAGAGCGCGTATGGGAAAATGTGCTGTAGATGTAGCTCGATCAGTAAATTATGTAGGAGCAGGTACCGTAGAGTTTATCTTAGATGAGCATTTAGATTTCTTTTTCTTAGAAATGAATACGCGCTTACAGGTAGAGCACCCGGTAACGGAGTTAATTACGGGATTAGATTTGGTGAAGGAGCAGATTAAAATTGCACGTGGGGAGGCCTTAAGCTATACACAAGAAGATTTAGAAATTCATGGACATGCGATTGAACTTCGTGTTTATGCAGAAGATCCTGAAAATAACTTCTTGCCTGATATTGGTAATTTGCAAACTTATAAAGCGCCGCAAGGCAATGGAATTCGTGTAGATGATGGATTTGAGCAAGGGATGGATATTCCTATTTATTATGATCCAATGATTGCCAAACTTATTGCCTTTGGTGCAACGCGTGAAGAGGCTATTCAAAGAATGATTAGGGCAATAGAAGAGTATGAGATTACGGGTATTCAAACTACGCTTTCCTTTGGGAAATTTGTGATGGAGCATGAGGCTTTTGTGTCGGGGCAGTTTGATACGCATTTTGTAGGTAAATACTTTAAGCCAGAACTATTACGTACTTCCGATCAGCAAGAAGCTTTATTAGCGGCTATCTATGCTATTGATTTATTAAATCAAGGACAAAGTGCAGCCAACACATCGGCAACAGTGGAATCTAGCAATTGGTATAAAAATAGAAAATGGAGTCACTGATGTTTACAGGAATTATAGAGCAAATAGGAAAAGTAGTTGATCTTCGTCGTGAAGAAGGTAATTTACATATAGAAGTAGAGTCAAATTTAACACCAGAACTAAAAATAGATCAGAGTGTGGCGCATAATGGTGTTTGTTTAACGGTCGTGGCTAAAACTGATCAGCATTATACCGTTACGGCTATTGCAGAAACCCTAGCTAAAACCAATTTGGATCATTTGAAATCAGGGGATAAGATAAATTTAGAGCGTTGTATGCAGATGAATGCTCGATTAGACGGGCATATTGTACAAGGTCATGTGGATCAAGTGGCTCAAGTGGTTAATAAAAGTTATAATCAAGGTAGCTGGATTTTTACTTTTGCCTATGATGCTAAAACTGGACATGTAACGGTTGAAAAGGGCTCCATTTGTGTAAATGGGGTTAGCTTAACCGTTGTGGATTCCCAAGAAGGCAAATTCTCCGTGCATATTATTCCATACACCTATGAATTTACCAATTTTAATCAATTAGAACCTGGAGATTGGGTGAATTTGGAGTTTGATATTATTGGGAAATATGTAGCACGCTTACTTCACCGGGGCTAACTATACAAATTTTTGGGATTTATTCGCTAATTGGTATAGTTAAGGTAAAGGTACTTCCTTTATCGAGTACACTTTTAACTTGTATGCTACCATTGTTCTGTTCGATAAATTCTTTACAAATCATAAGCCCTAAACCCGTGCCTTTTTCATTTTTGGTGCCTCTTGAGCTAAAGTTTTGTTTATTAAATATCTTATTTAAATGTACCTCATCCATTCCCCTGCCATTATCTGTCACATTTACAAGGAAAGCATCAGTACCGTTGAAATTTGAATTAATTTGAATTTCTCCTCCTTCCTCACAAAACTTAATGGCATTATTTAAAAGATTTCTAATCACGATTTGTATCATAATCATATCGGCATAGACAAGGGCATTCGGAAATACATCATGATATATTTTGATGGCTTTCAATTCTGCTGCCGGGGAGTGATAATTTATTTCATCTAATATGAGATTTCTCAGATTAAAGTTTTCTTTCTTAATGCCAAAACCACTGAGTTGGCTTCTCGACCAATGTAAGATATTTTCTAGGAGATCAGTGGTATAAATAATGTTTTTACTAAGGCTTGGGGCTAAGGCTTTAAATTCTTGATGGCTAATTTCTTCTTTAGCCACTAATTTTAAAACCTCGGACAAATTCACAAAAGGACCTCTTAAATCGTGTGATATAATGGAGAAAATGCTATCCTTTAATTCATTTAATCTTTTTAACTCTTCCGCTTGGGCTTTAAATCGGTCGGCTTCTTTCTTTTGTTCGGTTAAGATTTGCACCTTAATTAGACAGAAATCTGTATAGATCTTGTTGTCATTTAAAAAGATAAGTTCAGCTTCTAAATAATGGTCTTGCTCATGATCCTTACAAACTAATTCTAGTTTAGTGGAATACTGATCCTGCAAATGGGCTAAGAGTTGTGGATGCTGTGGGAAAAGTTCGAAAACCGAGCGCCCTATCCATTTACCTTGCATAGCTTGAGGTAAATAGGGGGTGGCGGCTTTATTATAATCCACTAAAACTAAGTTTTGGTTCAGTACCAGATAACCATCAGACATCAGTTCTAGTACTTTTTCTCTGGCAATAGGAATGATATTAAAGAGCTCGAAGCGATAAATGCTGAAGAAAATGAGTAAGCAAGTAATAGAAAAAGCAAAGGGGGTAATATCCAAATAAGTATAGGGCCGAAAACCAGCTAAATAGGCAATATTTGCTAACCATGGAATAATAGCGGCAATAATGATACTGATATTTTGCTTTCTAAATATTCGATCTGCCTGTTTTACTTTAAGATAAAGTAGGTAACAACCTATGGCTAATAAGGTATAAAAGTAAATCGTAAAGAATTGGTACCAATAGCCTGGTTTAATATCAGCAAAATAGATATCACCTACTTTTTTTAGGCTGATATCTTGATAGTGCAGATGGTGGTAATCATTTGTCCAAACCGCTAGGATAGTTAATAGCGGCATTCCAAATAACAAGATTCGAGCCCATAAAGACTCTAGGAGTTTTTCCCTTTCACTAAAATGTATACAAAATAGGAACCAAAACAGGGGTATGGTAGCAATGCCTAGGTATTCTATACAGATAATTTGAAAGATTTGCTCCAAATTAGCACTGGCTAGCTCAATCGCATAACTAATTGACCAAAGTCCATTAGCGCCCATCATAAAGCTAAACCACTTCACCGCTTTTCCACCTTTTTTGGCCAAAATAAAAGCTAAACCAATAGACAAACTTCCAACGATTATGGAAATAAGGGCTAAATGGTTAAAGTTTAAATCCATAAAAGGGTTTTACTTGGTATTAAGTTTCAATCAAATATCTTAATATTTTTTAAAAATATTTAATTATCAATCAAATAAGTATTTAGTTTTGGCATATATTTTGAAATACAAGACTTATGAAAAAATTATTCTTAGCTGCTTTATGTAGTATTTTTGCATTTTCGGGCTTCTCACAAGTAGGGCCTAGCTTCCAATTTGGAGCTAAAGGTGGTTTAAATATAGCCAAGTTTAAAACCGATGGTACTCTGTTTGATACAGAAAACAGAGGTGGATATTATGGGGGATTGTGGATGAGAATTGGAGCGGGAGGTCTTCATTTACAGCCTGAGGTTTATTTAAGCGGCAAAAACTCTAGTTTTATTACCTTAACTGGCCAAGAGAATAAAGTAGAATTTACTAGCTTAGATGTGCCGGTTTTAGTGGGTACTAAATTAGGTACAGCTGATTTTGGACTTCGATTGAACACGGGGCCTGTCTTTACCTTTGTCTTAGATGAACAGCAAAAGTTTGCCCAAGCGGCTTCAGATGTTTTTGATGGAAAATTTAAACATACGGCTATAGCTTGGCAATTTGGCTTAGGTTTCGATATTGGAAAATTAAGTATCGATGGACGATATGAATCCGGCTTAAGTGAAATTAATTCAGCGATGGGCTATCCAACGACGAAATTAAATTTATATACTCTAGGTATTGGCTTCAGAATATTCTAAAGGCTTAATGATCTTTTTGTACAGCAGTTAGTTCATATTCAAAGGCCCCTTTAATCGGCTTAATTTGACTATGACTGGCTGCTGAAATGACTTTGACAAAGCAGGCTCCGAAATAAAAAATTAGTGCGGAGTAAAAGACAAAGAGCATGATCAAGATGATAGAGCCTGAGGCTCCATAAATATTTCCAATATTACTCATGGGTAGTAATATTCGTAAAAGGTGTTTGCCGAAAGTGAATAAGATACCGGTGAGCAAACCGCCTTTAAAAGAAATGAGCCAGCTTGGTCTTCCGTTAGTTAGAAAGCGAAATAAGACAGAAAACCAAATGGTAAGAATCAGCATAAAGCTGATTTCATCTAATATTTTTAAAATTTGTGAGCCAAAGATTGGCGCATTGTTTTTTAAATAAGTGCCAATAACCCCTTGTATAGAATCGGTTAAAAACCCGAATAAAAACAAAATTCCAGCTAGCAGAATAATAATTATGGAGCGTAAACGGAGTTGAAGTTTCATCAACATACCTGGTTTATCATTTAACCGTATTTTCCAGATTTGATCTAAGGAGTTTTTAATAATACTAAAGCAGGTAGTGGCTACAAATAAAAAGAATATAAAACTTAATACGGTAGCCCAAATTTGAGAATCAAAACCTTTAATATTTCCTAATACTTGTTTAATTTGTGTGGTTGAACTATCACCTAATAAAGTTTCCAGTCGATTAAATAGGCGGTCGGTAATGAGGGATTTATCAAAGAAAAATCCAAAGAGTTGAATAATCATTAAAATGATAGGCGGCAAGGCAAAATTAGCAAAGAAAGCAGTTGCTCCAGCTAGTCTTAGCGGATCGTTCTTTTGCAATAGTTTAAGAGCTGCGTTGAGTTGTTGCGCAAAGGTTGCTAATCGTTGGAACAAAGCGTATCTATTTTAAGGAATATCGAATGTAGTAAATTTTTCTCAATTGAGCGACTTAATTTGGAAATAAAAAGGGCCTTCAAAGAAGGCCCTAGGGATAAATTTAAGGTATAAGAACTTTGACTTTTATAAGTTTCCTCGAAGAGCTTGCTCTCTTTCAATGGATTCGAATAAGGCTTTAAAGTTACCAGCACCAAAAGATTGAGCGCCTTTTCTTTGAATAATTTCAAAGAATAAAGTTGGGCGATCTTCTACGGGTTTGGTGAAAATTTGTAATAAATAACCTTCTTCGTCGCGGTCAACTAAAATACCTAGTTCTTGTAAAGGTTTGATTTCTTCATCAATTTCGCCAACGCGCTCACCCATCATATCATAATAGGCATTAGGCGGAGCGGATAAGAATTCTACACCACGTGATTTCAGTTCTTTCACTGTTTTGACGATATCATTTGTGGCTACGGCAATATGCTGTACACCTTCCCCTTCATAAAACTCTAAGTATTCTTCGATTTGAGATTTCTTTTTGCCTTCTGCCGGTTCATTAATAGGGAACTTAGAATAACCGTTTCCATTACTCATCACTTTACTCATCAAAGCCGAGTATTCGGTATTAATTTGTTTGTCATCAAAGGATAGGATGTTTACAAATCCCATCACTTCTTCATACCATTTCACCGTTTCGTTCATTCGATTCCAACCCACATTACCTACGCAGTGATCGATATATAATAAACCGGTTTCACTTGGATTATAGTCGGATTTCCATTGGCTAAAGCCAGGTAAAAATGGTCCAGTATAATTTGTTCTTTCAATGAACATATGGATAGTTTCGCCATAAGTATAAATGCCTGACATTTTTACTTCACCAAACTCATCGCTTAAGGTCACAGGCTCCATATAAGATTTAGCGCCACGCTTTGTCGTTTCTTCAAAAGCGCTATATGCATCATTTACCCATAAGGCTAAAACTTTAACCCCATCACCATGTTTTTTTACATGTTCAGAAATAGGATGGTCTGATTTTAAAGCAGTAGTGAATACTAAACGAATTTTGCCTTGTTGAACCAAGTAAGAAGCTCGATCACGAACACCTGTTTCAGGTCCGGAATAAGCTACCGATTGAAAGCCAAAGGCTGTTTTGTAAAAGTGAGCTGCTTGTTTAGCATTTCCCACGTAAAATTCAATATAATCTGTACCGTTAATAGGTAAAAAATCTTGTGCTTTTGCGATTTTCTCTGCAAAGGTTTGCGTTGCCATATTATTATTTTTTCGTGTGTTTATAAATTTGTTTGCCAACTTTTGTGATAGCTTTCGTCTTCAATAGCTACCGCATCTTCGGTTAGCATTAAAGGGCGGAAAGGATCAATCATGACCGCTAATTCTTCGGTTTTACTTTGACCAATAGATTTTTCTACAGTTCCTGGGTGTGGACCATGTGGTATGCCTCCTGGATGTAATGTGATTTGTCCTTTAACAACAGATTTACGGCTCATAAAGTCGCCATCTACATAGTAAAGAACTTCGTCTGAATCTACGTTAGAGTGATTATAAGGCGCAGGTATCGCTAATGGATGGTAGTCGTATAGACGAGGTACGAAGGAACAGATTACAAAATTATGTCCTTCAAAGGTTTGATGAACTGGAGGGGGTTGATGTAAACGACCGGTAATCGGTTCGAAATTATGGATAGAAAAGGCCCATGGGTAATGGAAGCCATCCCAACCTACAAAATCAAACGGATGTGTGCCATAGGTATAAGGATACATCATACCTTGCTTCTTGATCAGTACTTTAAAATCTCCAACTTCATCAAAGGTTTCTAGCTGACTAGGGCGCTTAATGTCTCTTTCACAAAAAGGAGCATGTTCTTCCATTTGGCCAAAAGCATTTCTATAACGCTTAGGGGTACGAATTGGAGAAAAACTCTCGACGATGAAAAGTCTATTTTTTGTGTCGTTAAAGTGTATTTGATAAATCGTGCCTCTTGGAATGACTAAATAATCGCCATATTCAAAGGGAATTTGACCAAATCCAGTTTTTAAGACACCGCTTCCTTCATGAATGAAAATAACCTCATCCGCTTGACTGTTTTTATAAAAATAGTCAGTCATAGACTGTTGTGGTGCGGCTAATGATATATGTAAATCAGAATTGACTAGGATTGGTTTTCTACTTCTCAGGTAGTCAGCTTCTGGCTGAATTTGAAATCCCAATAAGCTGGTGTGTTTTAAATGTTTTTCACGAGCAATTTTAGGTTCAACACTATAAGGCTCACCCAAGTCTTTTACGATGGTTGGGGGATGGCAGTGATACACTAAAGAATATAAACTGGAGAAACCTTCCGTTGAAACTAATTCTTCCGCGTAAAGACTTCCATCTTCCTTGCGAAAAACGGTATGACGCTTGGCTGGTATTTTTCCTAAACTATGATAAATCGGCATATCTTTAGAATATTAAATTGTAAATGATAAGGAGAGTTGGACATTTTGAAATGGCGAGTCCAATAACGCATAAATATTTATAAGCCTAATGAATATTGGGCAAAAATGATTTTAGACAACATAGCATATCGATAAGCCATACCTACTTCCATGGCTTCTTGATTTTGATATGGATAAATTACTGTCATCGTGAGGCTAAATTAAGCTATTTATTAAAGAATTCCAATTTATTATTTCAGCTTAATTTAGATAAGCAGGAATAATTTTTATAGCTTTGAATCATTCAAAATTTAAATAAAAATTGTTTAATCTATGAAACTAGTATCTTATCTAACCGAATCTACTGAGCATTTAGGTGTTTATGTAAATGGACATATTTATAATTTGAATTCTTGTGATAAGTTAATTCCAGATAATATGGCAAACTTTTTACAAGGAGGAGAAGAATTAATGGACCGAGCTAAACAAGTTAATGCGGCGATATTATCAGGCGCTATTCAGCCGAAAGAGGAGGTTTTTTATACGCTGCTAGCCCCGGTTCCGCACCCAACGAGTTGCCGTGATGGTTATGCTTTCCGTCAACATGTGGCCGCTGCTCGTCGAAACAGAAAGGTTGATATGATACCAGAATTTGATTCTTATCCTATTTTTTATTTTACTAATCATAATGCTATTCAAGGCCCTGGAGAAATTCCATGTATGCCAGATCATTTTCAGAAATTAGACTTTGAATTAGAGGTGGCTGTAGTGATTGGTAAAAAAGGAAGAAATGTTCGAGCTAAAGATGCTGATCAATATATTGCGGGTTACATGATTATGAATGATATGAGTGCTAGAACGCTACAAATGGAAGAAATGCTCTTGAATTTGGGCCCTGCTAAAGGTAAAGATTTTTCTACGGTTATTGGCCCTTGGTTGGTTACGCCTGATGAATTAGCACCTTATTTAGTGCCAGCGAAAGAGAATCATGTGGGTAATAATTACGATTTAAAAATGACCTGCCGTGTCAATGGAATAGAAGTATCTTCTGGAAACATGAAAGATATGGATTGGACTTTCGCAGAAATCATTGAGCGTTGTGCTTATGGTGTAGATATTTTACCTGGGGATGTGATTGGTTCGGGAACTGTGGGTACAGGATGTTTCTTAGAATTAAATGGCACAGGATTATTAAATGATCCAAATTATAAAGTGCAGTGGTTACAAGATAAGGATGTGGTGGAAATGGAGATTACAGGTTTAGGCGTTTTGACCAATATCATTACTAAAGAAGATACTGACTTTTCCATTTTAGCTTTAAAAAAATAAGTCAAATGCTAAGCCTAGATACTAAGGATCTCAATCCAATGCAATTGCAAAAGTATTTGCAATATGCGATTGCGCCTCGACCTATCTGTTTTGCTAGTACCATCAATGCAAAAGGAGAAGTGAATTTAAGCCCCTTTAGTTTTTTTAATCTCGTGGGCTCTAATCCGCCTACTTGTGTTTTTTCGCCGGCAAGAAGGGTACGTGACAATACGACTAAGCATAGCCTAGATAATGTGATGGAAGTGGCGGAATGTGTGATTAACGTCGTGAACTACGATATGGTTCAGCAAATGAGCTTAGCCTCGACCGAATATGCTCAAGGCGTTAATGAGTTTATTAAGGCTGGATTTACACCAATTGAATCGGAATACGTAAAGCCGCCTCGAGTAGCGGAGTCTCCTGTGCAATTAGAGTGTATAGTAAAACAAGTTATTCCATTAGGGGATAAACATGGGGCTGGGAATTTAGTAGTTGCAGAAATCGTTAAAATACATATTCATGAGCATATCTTAGATAACGATGGCGTAATAGATCAGGCTAAGATTGATTTAGTGGCCCGATTAGGTGGGGATTGGTATTGCCGTGTTACGGCAGATAATTTGTTTAAAGTAGCTAAGCCTTTGACTACATTAGGTATTGGGGTAGATGCTTTACCTGAAGCCGTACGTCTTTCGACTATATTAAGTGGCAATGATTTAGGTCAATTAGGTAATTTAGAACATCTTCCTGATTTGGAAGCTATAGAAGCTATAGCTTTAGATCCAGAGCTAAAGTCAATATGTGATGCTACAATAGGAGATGCTGACTTGCGACAAAGAGAACTTCAAGTTTATGCCAAGCAGCTCATTGCTCAAGGGGAGATTGAGAAGGCACTTAAAGTACTATTATTTTAAAGGATTAAAGTTTTATTCTTGAATAGTAACGGCTTTTAAAAAGCGTGTTTTATAATATCCTTCTAGTTCATTAATCGTCACTCCTTTGGCTTTTCCAGAAGAGGAGTGAATGAACTTAATGTTTCCGTCTGCTTGTTTTTCGTAGATAATGCCTACATGGCCTGGTTTTCTGATTTTTGGATTGGTTCCAGTAAAGACCAATAAATCACCTACTTTAGCGTCAGCTAGTTTGATTGTTTTGCCTTTATTGGCAAAATCTATAGAAGAGCGTGCTCCTCCTTGATAACCGAATCGCTCATAAACATAGCTAACAAAGCCTGAGCAATCAAAACCTATTTTGGGATTTTTAGATGCATAACGATAAGGTGTGCCAATAAGCGTTTTGGCAAATTCCAACATGGCATTAGGCGCCGTATTGGTGTTTGGAATGTTTTTGATGAGCCCCGCCATCATCTCCTGATATTTTTGAGGAAGGCTTTGTGTTATTTGCGCTTCGGCTTTTATAGAGAATAAAAGTGCTAAACAAGAAATAAGTACAATTTTTTTCATCATAGCAGGCAATTTACATAAAATTTCTTTGAACTCCAATCTTATGGTGTGGTAACGGCCACAGGTAATATCTTGCCATTGAAGAATTTAGCTCCTGTTCTGGCGAAATCAGCTACATATTTTCCCATTTCAAATGCCATTACTGGACTTTGATATCCAGGAAAAGCCTCTTCTAACATTTCTGTTTGGGCAGAGCCTAGGGCTAAGCAATTTACTTTGATGTCTAATTCAGCAAATTCATAAGCTAAACATTCGGTTAAGGTGTGCAGTGCTGATTTGCTAGCCGAATAAGCAGCTAAGCCTTTAAATTTTACACTTCCTGGGAAAGCCCCCATGCTTCCAATGTTTAGAATATGAGATCCTTTTTTCATCAAGGCTAAGGTATTTTGAATCATGCGTACATGACCGATTACATTGGTCTCTAACATATGTGCAAAATCAGCGGGTGACGTATCGATAAAAGCTTTATTAATTAAAGCGCCAGCATTATTAATCAAAATGTCAATTTCACCAATATGATCTTTAAGGAATTGTATGAGCGGCTGGTAATCATCATTTACAATATCAAACGCAATAGGATAGAGCTGACAATCTGGATTGATGCCTTGTACAATTTCTAAAAGCTTGCGTAGTTTTGCTTCGTTACGCGCTAAGCAAACTACTTTGTTTTTTGAATCCATGGCTAATTCGATGGCTGCTTCAAATCCAATACCACTACTAGCCCCCGTGAGTATAATATTCATAATTTATCTTATTGGTTATCTATAATATGTAAGCCATCCGCAATCAGTTTTTGCAATTCTGCTTCATGACCTTGCTTCATTTCTAGATAAATTCTGATTTCTTTTTGAAAATCTTTATCCATTTTTAATTGATGGGCGAGTTCTAGAATTTCTAATGGAGCAAGCCAATCTTCCCTAAAGTCGCTTTTTAAAGTAGAAAATAATTGTGGCAATTGCTCTGCGCTTTCTTTTTGGTTGCGGATGTTTCTAATCGCTTGGTAAATTCCATGTAAACGCAAAGTTTGCGCATCGTATTGAATTTTATGGGTTTGTGCTTGACTTACATATGTAATTTCTTCATAAGCATCTTTATCGGCAGCTCCATTGAAGACAGAAACAATTTTAGCCCCTACTGCCATATCATAGGTTCCCCAATTCGGCTGGAATAAGATATGACCATTATTTTCTTTAACCCAGCAATCTTCAAAGCTTAATAGGATTAATTTTCCATCTTGGTATAAGATCTGGCTGAGTTTACCTTGAACTTGAATGCCGCTGCTAAAGGTTAGTTCGGTAAATTGATCTTTTATTAAGCCGATTTCAGCTAATTCCGCTAAACTGTAATCCTCTAGATTTTTTTGACTATTTAGTAAATTTCCTACAGGAGAAGAGAATCCATGTTGATGGTAATCTTTTCCATGACCTGCTAATTGTTGGTTTGCATAAGCTAAAGCTGAAGGTCCGCTTAACTTGATAAAGCTAAGATTTCCTTCTCTATCTACACCTAAATCGGTAAAAACTCCAGTTACTTGCAATCCGGAACTATAAACAGCCGTAGCTGGATTTTTACATTCTATAGCTTTGAGAACAGATTCAGCCCCACCTTTTCTAAAGGCCATGGTATCTGCAAAACTTTCTAATACATCAATTAGATTTTGGAAAGTTGGCGTGACAAAAAGTTGCGGTTGCGGTTTAGTGATATCGTAGGCATAGTTTATTGTATCTAAATTATACCATAATTTTTTAACCTCTGGGCGCATACAACTCGCACTTTCCCCAATTGAGGATAAAAGGCCGGCCCCATAAATTTTAGGGTCTTCAAGGCTGCCAATTAATCCGTATTCAACAGTCCACCAATGTAGTCTGCCTAATAAAGCCATTTCAGAAGGTTCACCCATATTATCAGATATAAACTGAAGTTTTTCTTCAGCTTTAGCGATTTCACTAGGGCTGGCATCAGGAGCTTCTTTTAAAATGGATAGCACGCGAATGGCTTCGTAAAGTTCAAAGTCTTTACTTGAAAACATGGCTTTAGCACCAATCGAACCAAAATAACTTAGATAGTTGTTATAATCTGAATCGGCAATAATAGGCGCATGACCAGCACTTTCATGTATAATGTCTGGAGCAGGGGTATATTCTATATGTTTTAGCTGACGAATATCAGCGGCGATAACTAACACTTTATAAGCTTGATATTCCATGAAGGCCGCGGGAGGAATAAATCCATCAACGGTAACTGCTCCCCAGCCAATTTTGCCCAGGTTATCATTCATAGTCTGTAGATCAGGAATGTACTCAATACTTAAGCCTGCTCTTTCTAAGCCTTTGATATAAGGGTAATAAGCAACTTTTTTTAAATAAGAGTAGTTTTGACGCATGACATAACGCCAAACGGCTTGATCTATAGGGGTGTATTTTTCGTAATCTTGAGGGACTATAAATTGTCTTAAATGCTGCGGTAATTTGGCTACTTGAGCATTATTAAAATCGTTAAAGTCTTTCATGGTTAGCTATCTTCTTGGAATTTGCTAATGTACTTAAATGGGGCATTAATCCAAAATAATGCTCCTGCTTTTACCTAAAAATGATGATTTTTTAGGGGTTTTTACGAACTTTAAAGCTAAAGTATTTTTGCGAGAAATAACTGAACAAGGCTAACCAAAAAGTTATACAGGCCTTGGCTATCGTCGGATAAAAATGAAAGCCTTCGACCAAGATTTTCATCAAGGCATAGTTTAATAAAATGTTGGTGCCAAAAACCGTAGCGTATCGGAATAATTGGATTCTTCCTTTTAAGTTAGATTGCGTAAAAACTAAATACTTGTTGAGTAAAAATCCAATACTAAAAGTGACAAATGACTCAATGAAAAGTGCAGCAATGGGCGCCGTAATTAAATATTCACCAATTTCTATATCTTGTTTTTTAAGTACAAAATTATAAATGATAAAATAGGCAATAATACCCGTGCTAACTGTTATGCCCCCCGAAATGATATATCTAAAAGTACTTAAGTTAACCCATTTTCGAAAGGGAGGATAGAAATAATCAATAAACTTTAAGGCTAAATTTCTCATGAATCTGTGGAAAGGCTTAATTGGTTATTAATCATTCTATTATAGTATTGTTGTAAGAATGCCTTGAATTTGGTTTCCAGCATTTCTTTAGCTTTTAAGTCTTTTTTAAGGAGATTATGCTTTAAAAAGATATCGCTTTGGTAAAGATAGAGTCCTTTTGATTTTTCGCCATTAGATTGTAGCAGATAGTTCTTGTAATAAAAATTAAAAGTACCATCGTTATTATTAACGACAAAATTATCTTGTTGCTCATCTAAAGCATTGAAGCCAAAAGAAAAGAAATCTTTATCATAATTTAAAAAGTGAAGCACTGTAGGCATAATGTCAATTTGCTGAATTAATCTATTAGTTTTTCCTTTTAAATGACCGCCTGGGTAATAGAACAAAATTGGGATAGCAAAATGACCATTAGCATTTTGGTATTCTGGTAAATAGGATACGGTGGCGTGATCGGCACATAAAACAAACAAAGTTTGGTTGTACCAAGGCATTTTGCTGGCACTTTCAAAGAATTTTCTAAGCGCCATATCAGTGTAACCCATAGGTTCTTGTACCGGTAAATCTCCTTTTGGGAATTTATTCTTGTATTTTTTAGGTACTTTAAAGGGATGATGTGAGGATACAGAAAAGAAAGAGGCAAAGAAGGGTTGTGGCAATTGGTTTAATTCTTTGGCCATAAATTGCATAAATGGTTCATCCCAAATACCCCACATACCATCAAAATCATCGTCGTTTCCATACTCATCTTTTCCATAATATCTTTTTATTCCAGCTAAATTGGTGTAGGCCGAAAAGCCCATTGAGCCATTGGGTGCTCCATGGAAAAAAGCAGTTTCATAGCCTTTTTCGCCAAGCATTTGTGCAATAGATTGGGTTCGATTGGAAGAATAAGCGGATAATACAAAGGGTTCTTGGATAGATGGAATTCCGGATATAATGGAGGGAAGGGCATCTATTGACTTGCGGCCATTGGCAAAGGTGTAGTTAGACGTAAAACTATGTTCGACTAGTGAATCGATAAAAGGGGTATAGCCTTTATATTGTCCGTTTTGAATATTTTTATTCAAAGCACCAATATGTTCCTTACCCAAACTCTCTATAATTAAGAATACAACATTTAGGGGTTTAAAGGCTTCTTTAGTTTGAGCTTTTTGTAGAGGATGGTAAAGTTGAATTAATTCTTCAGGAGTATAATAATTTACGGCTTTGTATCCCGAACGCTTGAGGGTCTTTAAGATAGAAAAAGGGGTGTTGATCACTAAAGCCATATCTTCGGGTTTTTTTACGTAATCACCCGCATTACTCATGGTTAGTGGACGTGTACTGTGTCTCCATCCTCCTCGAATCCCTATAATGCATAAGCCAATGATAAGTACAAAAGCAACAGCCCTTAGACTATAATTAAGTGGACTTTTAGGCGCATTGATTTGAAGCTGAGTACTAAAAGTAAACTTATAAAAAACAAAGACAAAAACTAAGAAGATTAGACTGATATACCAGTAGTCTAAAAGGAAATCAATACTTAAGCGTCCAAGATTTTCTTCATTGGCAAATTGCTTAAAGACACTGGCTGTAGTGTGCTTTAAGGTGAATGGATAATAGGCAAAATCTATAAAAATGCTAATAAAGCCTATGAGGTTTGTCACAAAAAATACCCATTTAGCTGTTAATTGATATTTTTTGCGCGCTAAAAAGGGATGAGGTATAGTCTGCATTAAGAGATACAAACTATTTAAATAAATAATAGATACTAAGTCAAAGCGCATCCCTCCCCCAAAAATGTGCATTAATTCTATGGTATCTAAATGCTTGAAATTGATGTAATTACTCCAATAAAAGCCTAATCTACATAGGGCATATAGCACTAATAGAGCAATAAATTGGTATACCAGTAAACTATAAACCGATTTAAATTTTAAAGCCATAAGCTTAAGGTGCAATTATAGTTAAGAGATAAGCGGCGAATATAACTAATAAAATAATACCTTGAAGGACATTGGTTTTGCCGGTTGTGGTTGACAACATTACAGTAAATAAAGATAAAAGCAACAAGACTGTAGATTTCATGTCAATACCTAAGGTAATGGACATACCTGTCATCAAGGATACAATAGCTACTGCAGGAATAGTTAAGCCAATACTGGCTAAGGCAGAACCTAAAGCTAAATTTAAACTGGTTTGCACGCGGTTTAAACGTGCGGCACGTAAGGCCGCTAAGCCTTCTGGTAAAAGTACTACAAAGGCTATGACAACTCCAACAAGTGATTTAGGGGCTCCAGCTTCTACCACGGCATTTTCAATAGAAGGGGCTAAGGATTTAGCTAACAAAACAACCATGGTTAAACAGGCCAATAGCATTGTGCCAGAAATGAATGTGGTTAATCCGCTTGGCGGATCCATATGTACTTCTTCATCTCCATCCTTTCCCGGAGGTAAGAAGAAATCGCGATGTCTTAAGGTTTGAACAAAAATAAATCCCAGATAAATGACTAGGGAGGCTATAGCGGCAAAGCCTAATTGAACTTCATTGAAAAATGGACCTGGCGCACTGCTAGTGTAATTGGGTAAGATTAAGGTGATGACAGAAATAGCAGTTAAAGCTACTAAGGCTACATTAACGCCAGATAAACTAAATATTTGTTGATGAAATTTGGCTCCTCCAACACATAAACTGAGGCCAATCATACCGGTGAGAATAATCATGACTGCAGCAAATACGGTGTCTCTAGCTAAGGCGGTAGTTTCTGGCCCACCTGTGAGCATTAAGGAAACGATCAGCGCGACTTCGATGATGGTGATGGCTAAGGCGAGTAATAAAGTTCCGTAAGGTTCACCTACTTTATGTGCCACAACTTCGGCATGATGTACTGCGGCTAACACGCAGGTAATAAGAAATCCAGTTAATAATAAGGTATATAAGGTTTGAGTTTCGTCTGGCTTAAAAAAATAGGCTAAGCCAGCAAAAACGGGTAAGACTATCGTCCAGATTGGCAATCTTAATTTGTTTATTATTTCCATATGTTTTTCGTAATTCCCTAAATATGCAAAAAAACCGCTGTTTTGAGGCAGCGGTTTTTAATTTTATTGTAACAAATTTCTCCAGTTGACCTTAGCTTCTATGATCGTGGCTAGTTCTTTTATTTCAATTCTTTGTTGCTCCATGGTGTCCCGATGTCTGATGGTTACGGTGTTGTCTTCCAAACTTTGGTGATCAATGGTAATGCAGAATGGTGTTCCAATGGCATCTTGACGACGGTATCTTTTTCCGATAGCATCTTTTTCTTCATACACGCAAGTGAAATCAAATTTTAATAAATCCATGATTTCGCGTGCTTTTTCCGGAAGTCCATCTTTTTTAGTTAAAGGGAATATCGCCACTTTATACGGAGCTAAAGCTGGATGTAATTTTAAAACTGTTCGGCTATCTTGTTTTTCTGCAGTACTTAAATCCTGCTCTTCGTAGGCGCTCATTAAGGTTAATAGAAACATTCTATCCAAACCGATAGAGGTTTCAATAACATAAGGCACATAGTTTCCATAAGGCTTTCCGCTTTCGTCTAAATCATTATCAAAATACTGCATTTTTTTACCAGAGTAATTTTGATGTTGTGTTAAATCGAAGTCGGTTCGACTATGAATACCTTCTACTTCTTTAAATCCAAATGGGAATTCAAATTCAATGTCCGTTGCGGCATTAGCATAATGAGCTAATTTAACATGGTCATGATAACGATATTTGTCGGCTGAAATGCCAAGTTTTTGATGCCATTTCAAACGAGTTTCCTTCCAATAGTTAAACCATTTTTGGTCTTCACCTGGGCGTACAAAGAATTGCATTTCCATTTGTTCGAATTCACGCATACGCATGATGAATTGACGGGCAATGACTTCGTTTCTGAAGGCTTTTCCGATTTGTGCAATCCCAAATGGAATTTTCATACGTCCCGTTTTTTGAACGTTTAGGAAGTTTACAAAAATACCTTGTGCGGTTTCTGGTCGTAAATACACTTCTTCACTACCTTCAGCCATGGCACCAAACTGCGTACTGAACATTAAATTAAATTGACGTACATCAGTCCAATTTTTAGTACCACTTATTGGACATACGATATCGTAATTTTCAATGATATTTTTGAGTTCAGCAAGGTTTTCCGCTTGCAAGGCAGCATCCATTTCTGCTTGTAATTGCGCAGCTTTTTGGGTTTTACCTTCTTTCTCGTATTTCGTAATTCTGTCTTCTATAAGTTGGTCAGCACGGTATCTTTTTTTGGAATCTTTATTGTCAATCATAGGATCGTTGAATCCATCGACGTGACCGGAAGCTTTCCAAACCTTTGGATGCATAAAAATTGCGGCGTCAATACCGACAATATTCTCATGCATTTGAACCATGGCTTTCCACCAATAAGTCTTGATATTGTTTTTTAATTCAACGCCTAATTGCCCGTAATCGTAAACTGCACTTAGACCGTCATAAATTTCACTGCTCGGAAATACGAAGCCATATTCTTTAGCGTGTGAGATCACATTTTTTAAACTATCGTCGTTTGTTTTAGCCATAATGAGGCAAATATATCATTTCTATTAATTATTTTTGGACATGAAAAAATTATTGCTTTGGTCTCCCTTACTTTTATTGCTTTTTTGGTCTTGTTTTCCGCCTGAAAAAAAGCATAGTATTTCTTTTAAAAATGAATCAGATTTTAGAGCATTTTTGAATAGAAAGGGGCCTTCATTTCCATTGATTAGTGCTCACCGAGGTGGACCTACAGATGATTTTCCTGAAAATGCCATAGAAACTTTTGAGTATGCTCGATTAATGCAACCTGTAATCATTGAGTTTGATGTGACGATGTCGAAAGATTCGGTCTTAGTTTTAATGCATGATGATAAATTGGATCGTACAACTACAGGACTAGGCTTAGTTCGTGATTTTACTTTTGAAGAGCTTCGTCAGTTAAAATTAAAAAATGGTCGAAAAAAGGAAACTAAGTATAGAATTCCAAGTTTAGAAGAAGTTTTAGTTTGGGGCAAGGACAAAGTATTATATACGGTAGATGTTAAGAGAGGTGTTCCATTTAAAAAAGTAGTGGAAGCCATTGAAAAGGTAGGGGCAGCGCGTTATACCATGGTAATTACTTATAATGCGAATCAGGCACATGAAGTACATCGCTTGAATCCTAATCTAATGATTTCGGTTTCTGCTCGCACTGAAGAAGATTTGAACCGTTTGAATGAGATGGGTGTTCCAGATAATCGAATGGTGGCTTTTGTAGGTACAGCGGTTCCAGATAAGGCTTTGTTTGAGCGTTTTCATGCACGAGGTATTTCCTGTATTATCGGAACGATGGGGAATTTAGATAGAAGTGCTGTGGCTAATCTAGATCAGAAAGTTTATAAAGGAATTTTAGAAAAAGGTGCGGATTTTATTTCGACGGATGAATTAGAATTGGCAGCTCGCGATTTTAATCAATTTAGAGAAGAAAAGAAGTTAAAATTGAAGGCCTATGCTTATGAATAAATTTTTAATTGGAATTGGGCTAGTATTGAGCTTAAGTTTGGGGCTAAGCTCTGCGAGTTATGCGCAAGAGTTTAGATTAGGCTTGGGTCCTGAGTTATTATTTCCATCAGGCAATTCATCTAATGTCAGCGCAATTGGTGGTGGCCTTGTGGGAAGGGCTGAAGTTCAAGTTTCTGATCAAGTTAGTTTATTAGCATCAGTGGGCTATCAACAGTTTGTTGGTCGAAGATATCTTGGGACAAGAAGTAATAATTTAAAGTATGTGCCCGTAAAAGTTGGACTTAAATATTATACTGATCCTAGATTTTATTTAGAAGGGAATTTGGGAGCTAATATGCCACAAAATGATACAGAAAGTAATTCCTTGGTTTGGGCCTTGGGCTTTGGTTCTCCTTTAGGTTCTAGGAGTCAAGATAATTTTCTTGAATTAGGATTGCGCTATGAAGGTTGGACAAAAGAAAGGCTGATGAATGCAAATGGAAAGTATGTAACCTTTGGATTTATTTCTTTTAGACTAACTTATAATTTTAAGCTGTAATTTTAATTAAAAAGTTATATTTGGTTGATTGTTGAACGCTTTTTATTCTATTTAGTATAACATAATATGAACAAACTATATTTCATTGTATTTATTTTTATTTTGGGCTATTTGCCTAATCAAACTAAAGCTCAATCGCATAAACTTGAAATAAATTTAGGCCCAGAGTCTTTAATACCAATTGGGGAAACTGCAGGGACAAATAATCTGTCCTATGCGGGTAGTCTTCAAGTTATCTATCATTTTAAGCCAAAATTTGATTTTACACTAACGGGCGCTTATGCTGTAACCAAACCAGCAAAGTTATATAAGGATTTATGGGAGCCTTGGGATTATACCTTTAAAGATGGGGTGTTTTTTCCAGTTAAAGCAGGTTTGAAATACAATTGGAAGGAAAATTTATATTTTCAAGCTGATGCTGGAGCTTCTCTTGCAAAAGATTCTACACGTACTACTTCTTTTGCATATTCCATAGGTTTAGGTACTTATATTCCACTTGGCGAAAAGTCAAAGCTACAGCTTTCGGCTAAATATGAAAATTGGTTATTGGATATTGATTCTTATAGTCATTTTATAGGAATTAGAGCTGCTTTTGCTATTCCTTTGTTAAAAAAATAAGGGCTTGAGCTTTTACAATTTTTTAATTTTGCTTTGCTAGTTTAATGTTAATTAAATTAGTGATTTATCAACATTATAGGCCTAAGTATAGGTATGCCAAGTAATTTTTATATTTTTGAAAATAGACAAAATTAATCATGAGATTTATAGTATCCACTTCGACCTTATTAAAGCATTTACAGACCGTAAATGGAGCTTCTAGTAGCAGTACTGTGTTGCCTATTTTGGAAAACTTTTTATTTGAAATTAAAGAGGGTCAATTAATTATTTCCGCAACGGATTTGCAGACTAGTATGACTACCTCACTAGCTGTGGAGTCTAAAGAAGAGGGAAAAGTTGCGGTACCTTCTAAAATATTATTAGATACTTTAAAAACTTTACCGGATCAACCGATTTCGTTTTTATTTGATGATACTACTTTTGCCATTGAAATCAATGCAGGAGATGGTAAATATAAATTAAGTGGAGAAAATGGGGATGATTTCCCAAAAATTCCGCAAGTTGATCAAGCCTCATCCGTTAGTTTACCCGCTTCAGTTTTGTCAGAAGCGATTACGAAAACTATTTTTGCGGTTAGCAATGATGAGTTAAGACCAGCGATGACTGGAGTTTTCTGTCAGTTATCTCCTCAGCATATTACTTTTGTGGCTACGGATGCACATAAATTAGTGCGTTACCGTAGAATGGATGCAAAAGCTGATAAATCTTCTAGCTTTATATTACCTAAAAAGGCTTTAACTTTATTGAAAGCAGCTTTACCAAATTCAGATGCGGAAGTAGTAGTAGATTATAATGCCACAAGTGCTTTCTTTAAATTTGATAATATCAGCTTAGTTTGTCGATTAATTGATGAACGTTATCCAGATTATGAGGCGGTTATACCAACAAATAACCCTAATAAATTATCAATTGATAGAGCCTTATTCTTAAATACGCTAAGAAGGGTTGTGATCTTTGCTAACAAAACTACGCATCAAGTTCGCTTAAAAATCTCTGGTAGTGAATTACATATTTCTTCTGAAGATTTAGATTTTGCAAATGAGGCGCATGAGCGTTTGGGATGTCAATATCAAGGTGAAGATTTAGAAATTGGCTTTAATGCTAAATTTTTAATTGAAATGTTAAACAATTTATCAGGAGATGAGGTTACGCTTGAGTTATCTACACCAAATCGTGCTGGTCTTTTAATTCCACAAACTAATGATGAGAATGAAGATGTATTGATGTTGGTGATGCCTGTTATGTTGAATAACGCTTATTAATCCTATAATTTAATTTTCTTATAAATTTTATATAAAAATGATAAATCAACCATGATTTGGCTAAACCAACATGGTTGATTTTTTGTATTTTTACCCCAATTAATTGATAATATTTTGGAACTGATCAACACCCTTATAGATTTTTTACTTCACGTAGATAAGTATTTAGCAGAAATAGTTAATGAGTATCATACCTTAACGTATTGGATTTTGTTTTTAATTATTTTTGCCGAGACTGGTTTTGTGGTGACTCCTTTTTTGCCAGGTGACTCCTTATTATTTGCTATGGGCGCACTTATTGCAGGTGGAAATACAGGTTTGAACATTTGGATGATGACAGGAGTTTTAATTGTAGCCGCTATTTTGGGTAATACTGTTAATTATAAATTGGGAAGTTTCTTTGGCGCAGGTGTTTTTAAAGAGGGGAATCGGATTTTGAAATTAGAGTATTATCATCAATCCCAAGAGTTTTTTGAAAAACATGGGGGCAAGGCTATCATTTTCTCCCGTTTCTTGCCAATTTTCAGAACAATAGCCCCATTTGTGGCTGGTATTGCAAGAATGCCATTCGCACGCTATACATTTTTTAATATAGTGGGTGGTGTCTCTTGGATTGCAGGACTACTATTTGCTGGTTACTTATTAGGTCAAATTCCATGGTTTAAAAATAATTTTGAGTTAGTTATTATTTTTATAGCTGTGGTGACTTTTTTACCGGCTATTTATGCTGCATTAGCTGCAAAATTCAAAAAAAGTAAAGCTTAATTCAGCTTAGGTTGCCCGGCTTCTATTCAAGCACTATACCAGTAGGAGGAAATGGCTAATATGGAGCTCCGCATACGCTTTTCTATCATTTGATTTAAATGTTGATGATAAATACTAGCAAATTTTTTAGAGACTTGCTTTTGTAAAATATTTCCTCTTCTGGAGTACTCAAATTGATTCAGTGGCTGGGTACTTTGACGACTTAAGATTTCTAGTTTAAATACAGAATCAAGAGCAGAATGACTTGATTTTATGATATTTCAAGTGTGAAGGTTTATATTAGGGATAAAACGTGCTTTTCCAACAAATAGATTATATTGATCGGCAAATAACTCAGGTAATCGACTTTCCCAGAGGGCATGTATGCCTTTTTGATTAGTTAATTGACCATTGTAATTCTCCGTCGTGTGTAATGGCACATGCCCATCGGCTAAATAATGCCCTAAATCTGTACTATGTCTTAATATAGCCTTAATGTTTTTTTCATAAAAGGCTTTAATTAAGTTTAAATAGCTGATTTGAATTTGCCAAGGTAATTGTCCATGTTGATTTAGAAAGGCTGCTCCATATTTTTGAATAGCTTGACTTCTATAAATTGGCATTTGAGGTATAGAGTCTGGATAATTTTCTACATCTAAAAAATGTCGGGATCCTTCAAGGCTATCTACATAGCGCCTGTTATCTGGATTTACGGCATCCTTGATTAGTCTTTTTTCATGAATTTTATAAAAACTAAATAGCGGCTCAGGCAAACTATAAATGGCTATTTGGGTAATTTTTCGATGGGCATAAAATCCCCAAGATTGGATTTTAAAGGGTAATATTCATAAAAGGATGCAGATTACATATTTCATGCGCAATTTAATTTCTTCTAGCTTTAGAATTTCTTAGCTTCATTCCAATAGACATCCATTTCATCCAAGTTCATTTCAGATAAGGACTTTCCCGCTGATGCGGCTTGTTGTTCTAAATATTGAAATCTTTTTCTGAACTTTTTATTGGTTTTCTCTAAGGCTGTTTCTGGATTGATATTTAAGTGACGAGCATAATTAATTAAGGAGAATAAAAGGTCGCCAAATTCATTTTCTGCTTTTTCATGGTCTATGACTTGGTGATTATCTAAGTTAAATTCAGCTTTGAATTCTGCTAATTCTTCTTCAACTTTCTTCCATACTTGGGTTTTTTCTTCCCAATCAAAACCAACACCTTTGGCTTTTTCTTGCATGCGATAGGCTTTTACTAAAGCTGGTAAAGATTGAGGAACTCCTTCTAATACTGATTTATTGCCTTCTTTTAATTTTAGAACTTCCCAATTTCTTTTTACATCTTCTTCGTTTTCAACTTTAATATCCGCGTAAATATGTGGATGACGATGTATAAGCTTATCACATACACCATTGAGCACATCAACGATATCAAAGGCTTTTTTTTCTTCGCCTAATCTGGCATAGAATACCAAATGCATCATGATATCACCTAATTCTTTTCTTATTTCTTGGTCATCACCTTCTAAGATAGCATCGGAAAGCTCATAAGTTTCTTCAATGGTTAAATGTCTTAGGCTTTCCATGGTTTGCTTTTTATCCCAAGGACATTCTGTTCTCAAGGTGTTTAAAACAGTTAGTAATCTTCTGAAAGCTTGTTCAGGTTGATTTTGGTAGGGAGGAATTGGTGTTGGCATTTGACTAAGTTTTATAATTATAATTTGTGCGCTCGAATCATTTCTCTTTTCCCCGGAGGGCCGGGCAGTTTTTCTGTTTTTAGACCAGCAGCTTGCAGCGCTCTTTTTAAGTTACCTGTAATCGCATAACTTACAAAAATTCCACCAGGTAATAGGGCTTCACATATTTTTGTAATGACTTCAGTTGTCCAAAGTTCTGGCTGATGTCTGACCGAAAAGGCATCGTAATAGATTAGGTCAAATTGAGGGCGAAAGCTAAGTTCTTCTAATTGGTTTTTTAATACGGCCAATTGAAGCGTTTTATTGATGTCAACAAAAGGGTAGGGGCTTTCTAATGAAGAAGCTGCAATAGATGTTATACTTTTAGCATAATTTTCAGTGAATTCATTCCATAGCGCTGTAGGAATTTGGTTTTGTAATTGTGTTTGAGCAATATCTTCTATGCAAAGCGGATAAGCCTCTATTCCTACATAATTCAATTTTAGGGCCAAGGATTGTGCATAGGCAGCACTGATCAAGAAGTTTAATCCTGTCCCGAACCCCATTTCTAAAATGGCATAGCTATTAGCTTTTTTAAGCTGATGGTTAGCTACGAATCCAGCTTCTAAAAAAACATGCTTACTTTCTTGTAAAGCACCATGCGCCGAATGATAATGTTCTCCAATTTCTTCATTAAAAAAGGTATAACTTCCATCGGCTGTTTGCTTTAAAATATTCATGCTACAAAATTAGGACTATTGCGGAATTAAATGCTTTTTAAGGGTTAAAAAAAAAGCGCCTTTAGAAAAGGCGCTTAATAGAGTTTTTATTTTAAGATTACCAAATTTTAATTCGGTCCTCTGGTTTTTTATAGAGTTTATCTCCAGGTTTTACATCAAATGCTTCATACCATGCATCCATATTAACCGGTGCTCCAATGGTTCTAAATGGACCTGGCGAATGGGTATCGGTTTTGATCAGTTGCGCGGCAGTTTCTGGTAAAATATTACCTCTCCAAATTTGTGCCCAAGCTAAAAAGAATCTTTGATCAGGTGTAAAGCCATCGATCTTATCCTGACTTTGCCCTTGTTTAGTCATTTTAAAGGCAGTATAAGCCATGTTCAAGCCACCTAAATCTCCAATGTTTTCACCCATCGTTAATTTGCCATTCACTGGAATGGAATCTAATACGCGATATTGATCAAATTGTGCTCCAAGCTGCTTTGTTTTTTCTAAGAATTTGGCGCGATCACTTTCTGTCCACCAGTTTCTTAAATTTCCATCTTTATCATATTGACTTCCTGAATCGTCAAAGCCATGACTCATTTCGTGTCCAATAACGGCTCCAATTCCACCATAATTTATAGCATCATCAGCCTCAGGATCAAAGAAAGGGAATTGTAAAATTCCAGCTGGGAATACAATTTCATTTAAAGTAGCACTATAATAAGCATTCACCGTTGGAGGCGTCATTCCAAAACGTGTTCTATCTACTGGTTGTCCTAATTTCTTAATATTTTCTTGATAGTTCCATTTAGCGGCATTTCGAATATTTTGGAAATAAGTATTACGTTTTATTTCTAGACCATCATAGTTCTGCCATTTCGTGGTATAGCCAACTTTAGGTACAAAGGCATGCAATTTAGCTAAGGCTCTAGTTTTCGTCTCCTCACTCATCCAATCCAATTCTTTAAGTCGGATTTCAAAGGCTTTACGTAGGTTTTCAATCATTTCATCCATACGTTGTTTGGCTTCTGGTTTAAAGTGTTTAGCCACATACAATTGGCCTAATAAATCGCCAATAGTGCCATCGGTTAAACTTGTCATTCTTTGCCAACGTGGAGTTTGAATTTTTTGTCCAGTTTGGGCTTGATTGAAGGCAAAATTAGCTTGTACAAATTGGCTGCTTAAATGTGGGGCTGCTGATTTTAATACATTCCATGTTAGATATGTTTTCCACTCTTCCAGCGATATTTCACCCATCATATAAGCTAGTTTCTCGAAAAATGGTACAGCATTCACGATAACGGAGTCTTGTCCATTGATTTGGAATTGACTTAGCCAATTTTTCCAATTTATACCTGGTGTTACTTGATCAAAATCACGAAGTGCAAATTTGTTATAGGTTTTATAGGGATCGCGCATTTCTACTCTAGAGAATTGAGCTTCAGCTAATTGTTTTTCAATTAAGAAAACTGTGATGGCCTTTTTTTGAGCCGTACTTTTGCTATGGCCAATGAGTACAAATAAGTCTTCTAAATATTTGGTGTAAGCTATTCGAATTCTGTTGCTTTGTGGATCATTTTTTAAATAATAGTCACGATCTGATAAGGTAGTTCCTCCTTGTGATAAATTAACCACTTGATTAGTAACGTTTTTACGGTCTTGGCCGATGCCAATGCCAAATAGGGGGTTAGCAATACCTTCTGTTCTTAAATAAGCAGCTTCTTTCCATAAATCAGCTTTATTTTGGATTTGTTCAATTCTTTCTAAATCAGGACGAATCGGGCTATATCCTAATTTTTCAATGGTTATACTATCCATCCCTGCAGCATAAAAGTCGCCAACTCTTTTTACAATTGAGCCAGCTGCAGCATTTTTATCTTGAACAGCTTCTTGGATAATGCTTTTTACAGCTTGGGCATTAAACTCACGGAGTAAGTTAAAAGATGACCATCTTGTTTCTTTAGCTGGAACTGGATTGTTTTTGATCCAATTACCACTGGCATATTGATAAAAATCATCTCCAGGTTTTACACTGAAGTCCATATTAGCAGAATCAATAAACTTTTTGTTAGCTGGAGATTGGGCATAGCTCACGGAGCTAGATAGTAATAAACCCAATAAGGTAATTTTGAAAAATAAAGGTTTCTTCATGTTAATTTGGCGTATAAAATTAATTAAGCATACCAAATTATTGATTTTTGGGGAGAATCCTAGTTTTTATTTGTTAAACCAGCCCAATAATTTGGTAAGTCCAAATTTCTGAAATAGTGTATTATTCCAAATTGAAAATCTAAAAGTTTTCATGTTTATGTTTTATGCAGCAAAAGCGCATTTTTTTGATTTTATTTTAGGCTATACTAATTTGAGTTTGCTTAATCATTTTCAGGTTTAGCTATATTTCCCTATTTTTGCCATAATACAATCGATTCATGAGCTTAGACACAAAATATAATCCAGCAGAAACTGCGGATAAATGGTATTCCTATTGGTTATCTAAAAACTTTTTTCATTCTGAACCAGACGACAGAGAGCCTTATACTATATTAATTCCACCTCCGAATGTGACGGGTGTGTTGCATATGGGGCATATGTTGAATAATACAATTCAAGATGTATTAATCCGTAAAGCTAGGATGCAGGGCAAGAATGCTTGTTGGATACCAGGCACAGATCATGCTTCTATTGCCACAGAGGCAAAGGTTGTGGCGATGTTGAAAGAACAAGGAATTGATAAAAAAGATATCAGTAGAGAAGAGTTTTTGCGTCATGCTTGGGAATGGAAAGAAAAATATGGTGGTATTATTTTACACCAGTTAAAAAAGCTAGGTGCTAGTTGTGATTGGGAGAGAACTCGTTTTACCATGGATCCAGATTTGTCGGATGCGGTTATTGATAGCTTCATTCATCTTTATAAAAAAGGCCTAATCTATAGAGGGGTAAGAATGGTGAATTGGGATCCTCAAGCGAAGTCGGCCGTTTCGGATGAGGAAGTAATACGTAAAGAAGTTAATTCAAAATTATATTATTTAAAATATCAAATCGTGGATGCGGTTGCTGGACACCCAGATGCAGTTATCATTGCGACAACACGTCCTGAAACCATTATGGCTGATACAGCTGTTTGTATACATCCGGCTGATGAGCGTTATTTTCATTTACATGGTAAAAAGGTAAGGGTTCCACTTATCGATCGAGAAATTCCAATCATTTTGGATGAGTATGTGAGTATGGATTTTGGTACGGGTTGTTTAAAAGTAACGCCGGCCCATGATTTGAATGATTACGAATTAGGTATTAAGCATAACCTTCCCGTAATTGATATTTTAAACGATGATGGTTCCTTAAATGAGGCGGCTACCATTTTAGTTGGAGAAGATAGATTCGTAGCACGCAAAAAGATTGCTAAGCTTTTAGAAGAGCAAAATCATTTAGACAAGGTTGAAGATTACAAATCTCAAGTAGGTTTTTCTGAACGTACCGATGCGGTAATAGAACCTAAGCTATCGATGCAATGGTTTTGCAAAATGGAAGAAATGGCCAAGCCTGCATTAGAAGATGTGTTAAATGGGGAGGTAAAACTTATTCCAGATAAATTCATCAATACCTATAAGTATTGGATGGAAAATGTGAGAGATTGGTGTATTAGCAGGCAATTATGGTGGGGACATCGAATTCCAGCTTGGTACTATGAAAATGAGAGCCCAGTAGTAGCAAAAACTAAGGAAGATGCGCTAGACTTATTAATATCTACGCATCCGCAAAGAGCTAATTGGTCAAGCGAAGAAAAAGCGCAATTTAAAGTTCAAGCTGCAGGAAAATTGAGTCAAGATGAAGATGTAATGGACACTTGGTTCTCTTCATGGTTATGGCCTATTTCTGTTTTTGATGGATTTAAGGATCCAAACAATAAGGATTTTAAATATTATTATCCTACTCAAGATTTAGTGACTGCCCCTGAGATTTTGTTCTTTTGGGTAGCTAGAATGATTATGGCTGGGCATGAATTTGCTGGGGCTAAACCCTTTACCAATGTTTATCTAACTGGTATCGTACGTGATAAGATTGGTCGTAAAATGTCTAAATCATTAGGTAATTCTCCTGATCCTTTAGCTTTAATCGAAAAATATGGTGCAGATGGCGTACGTGTGGGGATGTTAATGTCTTCTCCAGCTGGAAATGACTTAATGTTTGATGAGGCTTATTGTGAGCAAGGCAGAAATTTTGCAAATAAGATTTGGAATGCCTTTAGATTGGTTAAAGGTTGGGAGGTAAAGCAAGATTTAGCTTGCTCAAATCAACAGGCCATTGATTGGTTTAAGAATAGATTCCAAGAGGCTTTAATTGAAATTGATCATAATTTTAAACAATATCGTTTGTCAGAGGCGTTGACAGCTGTGTATAAATTAGTTTGGGATGATTTCTGCTCATGGTATTTAGAGATGATTAAGCCTGCTTACCAAATGCCTATTGATGCAGAAACTCAAGCACAAACTTTGAAGTTTTTTGATCAAATTATTCGATTATTACATCCTTTCATGCCATTTATTACAGAAGAGCTTTATCACGATGATATTTTTGGAGAAAGAGATGAAATGGATTGCTGTATTGTGGCCGCTTATCCAGTTGTAAAGGAAGTGAATGCGCAGGTTTTACTAGAAGGTGCTCAAGTTAAAGATTTGATTTCTGAAATTAGAAATCTTAGAAACGCAAAGCAAATAGCGCCAAAACAAGCCTTGAATTTGCAGTATAAAGTAAATAGTGAAATTACTTATTCCAGCTGGTCAGCAATTATTTCTAAATTAGGTTTTATCGAAAAATTTGAGCAAGTAGCTGAAAAAGTAAGTGGAGCCAATACCCTACTGGTGAATAAAGATGAGTTTTTTGTAGATTTAGGTGACACAATTGATCCTGTAGCTGAAAAAGCTAGATTGGAAAAAGAGATTGCCTATTTAGAAGGATTTCTTATATCAGTAAATGCAAAGTTGAGCAATGAAAAATTTGTTCAAAATGCTAAACTAGAAATTATTCAGAATGAGCGAAACAAACAAGCTGATGCTCTTTCTAAATTGGAAATATTTAAAGAAAATTTAAAAAGTTTAAACTAAAAGATGAAGTACTTTTTTATAATCTTATCCGTATTACTAGCACTAGCTTGTTCTGCTCCAAAGGAGCAAAAAGTGGAGTCTACCATTTACTTAGAAAGGGAGTTAGCGGAATTTGTGGCTATACATCCGAATTGGAATGCTGATGAGGATACGGAGAAAAGAATTACGGAAAAGTTTAGACATCGAGTTATCAATTGGAGTAACGAAGAATCTTTTTTAGAAGGGCTTCCGTTTAAATATAAAAAATTAGTCGATTCTAATGTTAATGGGAAAGATGTGAAATTAGCTTATTTTGAAACTTTTTCGGATTCAACAAGAGCTGAAAATTCCTTATTAAATGTGATGCAGCTTCAGATTAAAGGCATTGTATCTGAAGCTCAATTAAAAGATTTAACTTTAGATCGTGCGTATTATTTAAAAGGTCATCTCTTTAAACAGGGAAAACGTGCACAGATTCAATATATTGAAGTGGGTCAGTTTAAAGGCTATTCCTTGGGAAGCTATATCTTTAATATTTTTGAAACTAAAGTTATTGACTAGCGAGTTCTAGATCGTTAAACGATGGTAGATCTGCTAAATATTGATAAGTAGAATCGGAATGGTTGATCGTAGCATAGATATGCATCAAGCCGTTTGTTACAATTAAAAAGGGTGCTTTTAAAATGCTGTTATAGCGGGCGGCCTGATCGAGTGTAGCTTGTGTTATTTTTACTTGAGGGGCTTTGCATTCTACCAATACTAAGGCTTTTCCAAATCGATTTAATATTAAGATATCACTGCGCTTTTGGAGCTTATTGAGTTTCAACCCTCCTTCAATTTGTATTAGGGTAGAAGGCACTCTTTTTTCCTGAATAAGGAATTGAATAAAATGTTGTCTTACCCATTCTTCAGGACTTAGGAATAATAGTTTTTTACGAATTTCATCAAAGATGAATAATTTATCATCCGCCTTAGAAATTTTAAAAGGATAAGGTTTTAAATTTAGTGGCTGAAGTTTATTCATCGTTTCAAGCGATAGGATTTTTCCGTAAATAAAGCAATTTTAAAGGTAAAAATCGTATTTTTATCGGAAATGAGTGCATCTGATTTAATAAAAGATTTTAAAGCAAGGAAATTTAAACCTGTGTATTTATTTCATGGGCAAGAAGCTTATTATATTGATGTATTAGTCAATTATTTAGAGCAACATGTTTTAAATGATATGGAGAAGGGGTTTAATCAGACCGTACTTTATGGAAAGGATAGTGATTTAGGCAGTATCTTAAATGCGGCTAAAAGATATCCTATGATGTCAGAATATCAGCTTATCATAGTTAAAGAAGCGCATGAGTTAAAATGGGGTAAAGAATCTGATACTGGGGGTGGGGAGATAGAGGCTTTAATGCATTATTTGGAACATCCGGTGCCGAGTACCATTCTGGTTTTTGCTTATAAATATAGTTTATTTGATAAGCGTAAAAAGATTTTCAAACTGTTTTCAAATCAAGGTCTTGTTTTTCAATCTGATCCCATTCGGGAAAATCAAATTGGTGCGTGGATTGAAAGTTATGTGCAGGAAAAAGGCTATAAAATTGATCCTAGAGCCTCAGCATTAATGGGAGAATATTTGGGTACAGATTTATCTAAAATAGCCAATGAAGTAGATAAATTATGCTTAAATGTTTCGGCTAATGCTATAATAAATTCGGATGATATTCAGCGAAACATTGGTATTAGTAAAGATTTTAATGTGTTTGAACTTCAGAAGGCACTTACGCAAAGAAATGCTTTTAAGTGTTTTCAAATTGTGAATTACTTTGGTCAAAACACAAAGGCTAACCCTTTAGTTTTAGTGTTAGCTAGTTTGAATAGTTTCTTTAGTAAAGTTTTAAAATACCACTACCTTCCTAACAAAGCGGAAGCCGCTAAGGCACTGGGTTTAAATCCTTATTTTGTGAAGGATTATGAACAAGCAGCGAGAGCATTCCCTTACGCTAAAACGATGCAAATTATTGCGGATTTACGTCTTTATGATTTGAAAAGTAAGGGTGTGGAAAGTACTAACCATACCAGTGAAGGAGATTTGCTAAAAGAGTTGGTGTTTAAAATCCTGAGCTAAATAGATCTCTTTTTTGTAACTATAAAGTTATACTCGTTGGATACGTTTTAGTTTCCTGAATTCTATATTTGTTTATCCAAACAATAATTTGGTCAACCAAAAAAAATCTAAGTTCAAATAATGAAAAAACAATTACTAACTGTATTGTTAGCCGCTGCTACTATGGCTGTGGCTAATGCGCAAACACGCCCAGGAGGTGGAACAGGTGCACCTGGTTCTATCGATACGGCGCGTAGAGCAGCTCCTGGAGTTGGAGCGTCTGCTCAAAGACCTCAACCTAGACCTTATAACCAAGTGATCACTGACAAAGCGGTTACAAGTAAAGGGATGATTACTACGCACAAGATTGATGATAAATATTTCTTTGAAATTTCAGAGGATATGATTGGTCGTGATATCTTAGTAGTAAATCGTATTCATAAATCAGGTGCTGATGTACGTGCGGCTCAAGGTTATGCTGGCGACCAAATTGGAAGCAGTGTAATTCGTTTTGATAAAGGCCCAAATAACCGTGTATTTTTGCGTAAAGTAAGTTTCAGAGCTTATTCTGCTGATTCTACTTCTGAAATGTATCAAAACTTACAAAACTCTAATATTCAACCAATTGCACAAGCATTCAATATTGCTGCATTTGGTCCGAGTAATAAAGGAGTAGTGATAGATATGACAGATTATATCGCATCGGATAACGATATCATGTATTTCAGTTCTCCAGCGGCTAAAACTCGTTTCCGTTTAGGTAATCAATTAGCTGATAGAAGCTATATTACTGATGTTAAGGCTTTCCCTAATAATGTGGAAATTACTGCGGTTAAAACTTATAGTTTAAGTGCTGCTCAAGCTGGTGCTCCTGGTGCTGGTGGTTTTGGTGGTGGCGGTGCTGCTACTGGAACAGCAACAGTTGAATTAAAGTCTTCATTTGTAGCTTTACCTAAAGATCCTATGAAGCCAAGATATTTTGACCCACGTGTAGGTTATTTTACAGTTGGTTATATTGATTTTGACAAAAATCCTCAAGGTGTTAAAAACATGAATTTGGTTAAACGTTGGAGATTAGAGCCAAAACCAGAAGATGTAGCTAAATATAAGCGAGGTGAATTAG
Organism: uncultured Pedobacter sp.; assembly: GCA_964592575.1. Taxonomy (GTDB): domain Bacteria; phylum Bacteroidota; class Bacteroidia; order Sphingobacteriales; family Sphingobacteriaceae; genus Pedobacter. The sequence continues at coordinate 55,862 of CAZQFF010000004.1, read as the reverse complement.
TAGAACCACAAAAACCAATTGTATTCTATATTGATCCAGCAACTCCTAAGAAATGGGTGCCATATCTAATTGCTGGGGTAAATGACTGGGCAAAAGCTTTTGAAAAAGCAGGATTTAAAAATGCAGTAATTGGTAAAGTTGCTCCAACTAAAGAGCAAGATCCAACTTGGAGTTTAGACGATGCTAGAAACTCAGCTATTGTTTACAAACCATCAGAGATTGCTAATGCTTCTGGTCCTTCTACTTCAGATCCTAGAACTGGTGAAATCTTAGAAAGTCATATTAACTGGTTCCACAACGTTCAGAAATTAGTTCGTGACTGGTATATGATTCAAACGGCTGCGGTTGATCCACGTGCTCGTCAAATGGTATTCAGCGATGAGTTAATGGGTGATTTAATCCGTTTTGTTTCTTCACACGAAGTTGGACATACTTTAGGATTAAGACACAACTATGGTTCAAGTTCAACGGTACCAGTAGAAAACTTGAGAAATAAAAAATGGGTAGAAGAAAATGGTCATACGCCATCTATCATGGATTATGCTCGTTTTAACTATGTTGCTCAACCTGAAGATAAAATTGGTATCAAAGGTTTATACCCTCGTATTGGAGATTATGATAATTGGGCAATCGAGTGGGGTTATCGTTACTTCCCAGATAGCAAAACAGCTGAATCTGATGCAGTTATTTTAGATAAAATGACTACTGAAGCGGCTAAAAACAGACGTTTATGGTTTGGTACTGAAACCAACCCTGATGATCCAAACTCTCAAAATGAGGATTTAGGTAATAATGCGATGTTAGCTTCTGAGTACGGTATTAAAAACTTAAAAGTTATCATCAAAGGTTTACCTCAATGGACAAAAGTTAAAGGTGAAGGTTATGAAAACCTCGAAACGATGTATGGTCAATTAACAGCACAATTTGGTCGTTACATGGGTCATGTGGCTAAAAACGTGGGTGGTATTTATGAAAACCCTAAAATGGTTGATCAAGGTGGAACAATTTATGAGCGTACTCCAGCAGCTATTCAAAAACAAGCTATGGATTTCTTAAACGCACAATTGTTTAATACACCAACTTGGTTATTAGAGAAAAACATCTTAGACAACATTGGTGAGAACCCAATGGAAGTTGTGATGAGATTGCAAAACGCTACGCTTAGCCGTTTATTAGGAACCAGTACTTTAACTAAATTAATTTCAGCTGAAGTAATTGATGGCCCAAGTGCTTATAAAATCACTGATTTATTCAATGATTTAAATTCAGGTTTATTCTCTGAGTTAAAATCAAATGCTGCTATTGATGCTTATCGTCGTAACTTACAAAAAGCTTACGTTGATCGTTTAATTAGTATTGTTAAGCCTGCTCCAGCACCTGCTGCTGCGGCTGCTGCGGCTCCAGGTAGAGCTGCTGGTGGTGCGAGCGGATTAAACGTAAATCAAAGTGATGTGATTTCTGTAGTTAAAGGTCAATTAAGAGACTTACATGCTACGATGAAATCAGCAAATTCTTCTGATACTTTAACTAAATATCATTTGGCTGATTTAGCAGATAGAATTACTGCTGCTTTAGATAAATAAGCGTAAATGAATAATTTTTTTGATGGTGCTCCATTTGGGGCACCTTTTTTTGTTTCCTGGAATCTCCTTAGTTTATAATTGGGGAAAGCCCTAAATTTTAATATCTTTGCCGAAATTTTAATAGTATGGCATTACAATGTGGAATTGTAGGTTTACCTAATGTTGGAAAATCTACATTATTTAACTGTTTATCAAACGCAAAAGCTCAAGCGGCAAACTTTCCTTTTTGTACGATTGAACCTAATGTAGGTGTAATAACAGTTCCTGATCACCGTTTAACAAAATTGGCTGAAATAGTAAAGCCTCAAAAAGTTCAGCCTAATACAATTGAAATAGTTGATATTGCAGGCTTAGTTAAAGGCGCATCCAAAGGAGAAGGTTTAGGTAATCAGTTTTTAGGTAATATTAGAACTACCAATGCCATCATTCATGTGTTGCGTTGTTTTGACGATGGGAATGTAATCCATGTGGATGGTTCTGTAAATCCAATCCGCGATAAAGAAATTATTGATACTGAACTTCAACTTAAAGATTTAGATACCGTTACAAAACGTATTCAAAAGGTTGAAAAGATGGCTAAAAATGATAAAGATGCCAAAAAGTTATTCGATATCTTAAGTATCATTAAAAGTCATTTAGAAGCAGGTAAATCGGCTCGCAGTGCGGGAGTAATTGAAGAGGACTTTGAATATATCAAAGATTTAGGTTTACTGACGCAAAAACCCGTGATGTATGTGTGCAATGTAGATGAGGCCTCAGTTAATTCTGGGAATGCTTATACAGAACAAGTTAAAGCGGCTGTTGCTGATGAAAATGCAGAGGTTTTAATTATTTCTGCAAAAATTGAGTCAGAAATTGCCGAATTGGAATCCTATGAAGAAAGAGAAATGTTCTTAGCTGATTTGGGTTTAAATGAGTCAGGTGTAAATAAATTGATAAGAGCAGCTTATAAATTATTGAATCTAGCCACTTATTTTACGGCTGGAGTTCAAGAGGTGAGAGCTTGGACAATTACTAATGGATTTACAGCGCCTCAGGCTGCCGGAGTAATTCATACGGATTTTGAGAAAGGATTTATTAGAGCTGAAGTAATAAAATACGATGATTTTATTACTTTGGGTTCTGAGAATGCTTGCAAAGAAGCAGGTAAACTATCTGTAGAAGGAAAAAGTTATATCGTTGAAGATGGAGATATTATGCATTTTAGATTTAATGTATAATATTTTTTTAACATAGCGTATTTAAAAAGAATCCCCTGCTCTTAGAGCAGGGGATTCTTTTTTATTCTAACTTTTTACCTTTCATAGCCTGGGAAATGGCTATATCCATTACTCTTTCGGCGAATGGTCTGGTATATTCATTAAGTTCTTCAACTTTGTTTAATATCAGGTCTTTATTATTCGAGTCTAAGACCTCTTTTACGTTTTGAATATGAGTTTGCGTTTGTTGAACCTCTTCTGGACTCAAGTAGTTTTGATTTTTTTCTAAAAATCGTTCTGCCGTATAGATTAATTGTTCTCCTTCTGCTCGGGCTTCAATAATCATTCTTTTGTTAATATCAGATTCAGCGTTTTCTATACTATCAATTAACATTTTTTCTACGGTAGCATCATCTAATCCATAGGCTGGCTTTATTTCAATTTCTTGTTTAACTCCAGAACGTAATTCAATGGCTTGTACCGTCAAAATTCCATCAGCATTTAACAGAAAATTGATATCAATTTTAGGAAGTCCTGCTGGCATAGCGGGTATGCCTTTCAATTCAAATTCGGCTAACTTTCGATTTTCAGCAACTAAATCTCTTTCTCCTTGATAAACGGAGATCTTCATATTGACTTGCCCATCTACTGAGGTGGTATATTGCCTTCCAGCTTTAGTTGGTACTTTGCTATTTCGGCTTATAATCACGTCCATTAGGCCTCCCATTGTTTCAATTCCAAGCGATAATGGGGTCACATCTAACAATAAAATATCTGAACGATTCCCTGCTAAGATGTCAGCTTGAATGGCTGCCCCTAAGGCAACTACCTCATCTGGGTTTAATTGATCGTGAGCTGCCTTCCCGAAAAATGCTTTTACTGCATTTTTTACGGCATCAATGCGTGTTGAACCTCCAACTAATACAATCTCATCAATTTCATTAGCTTTTAAATTGGCATCTTTTAAAGCTAGTTCACAGGCATGAAGAGTTTCTTGAATTTTATCTTGAATAAGTTGTTCAAAAGTTTGTTTATCTAGGCTACACCAAATATCATCTAATTTTTCATTAAATAAGTTTTGTGTGCTAAAGGCTTTTTTGGCTTTTTCAGCTAAGAGTCTTAGCTGTTGCATTTTTCCATGATTCTTTTGCAGTTCAGCTATAGATAGATTATTTTGCTTTATCCAATAATCTACAATGGCTTTGTCAAAGTCATCTCCACCAAGGTAAGTATTGCCATGTGTTGAAAGTACTTCAAATATTCCTTGTTGAATGTTTAGGATAGAAACGTCAAATGTGCCGCCACCAAGATCGTAAACAGCAATGATTTTGTTTTCATTGGGATTTAGCCCTATGCCATAAGCTAGAGAAGCCGCAGTGGGTTCATTAACAATTCTTAAAACATCTAATCCAGCCAATTTTCCTGCGTCCTTAGTAGCTTGACGTTGAGAATCGTTAAAATAGGCTGGAACTGTAATGACCGCTTTATTAACAGGTGTTTTTAAGGCATGTTCTGCACGGGCTTTAAGTTCTTTTAAAATTTCGGCAGATAACTCAATGGGGTTGTAAAATTTATTTCCTACATGAATTTTTACAAGAGATTCTGTTTCATCATCAATAATTTTATAACTGAACAAATCTTGATGATCTTTTACGTCTTTATAAGATCGGCCTAAAAGTCGCTTAACAGAAAATATGGTATTCGTTGGATCCTCAATTAAAAAGGATTTAGCTTCGTTTCCAATACTGGCATCTCCTTGTTCATTAAAATGAATTACTGATGGTACTAAATTGCCTTTACCAGTATCATTTATAATTTGAGCTTGCTTTTCCGGGTTTATAAAAGCTACTAGACTGTTGGTTGTACCTAAATCTATGCCGACTATAATTTCTTCTTTTTGAAGGGATCCCGTTGCTAAGTTAATTGAGATTTTTGCCATAGCTACAAATTTACGCAGTTTTTTTATTGTTCCCTAAAAAGTTTAGTTTTGTAACTTTGAAATGATATGTCAATTATTTCTCTATCTCCTTTTTATGGATGTCCCATAACCATTGTGTGATTTGAGCATAAGTTTTTATCCCATCATCTTGATTATTCCACTTTAAAAAGTTGTCAAAAGTTATATTCATCGCCTGAGATAAACTTTCATTATGACTCTCCCAAAACTTTCTTTCCTGCTCATAGTGTGCTAAAACACCTGGATCAATACTATAATAAAGTGCTTTGTAGCTTTCAGGATCGTGATTAGCAACTTCAATGAGTAAATATCTCAACATGGAATAATAAGCAGAATACTGGATGTCTGGCTTAGGATTTTCCTTGGAAGCTAAATAGCCTATTAAGTTGGCTTCATCTTCATAGGCTATACCAAATTGATGCGCAACTTCATGGGCCATGACAAATGGTTTTACCCAAGGTTTAATCGAGGAATTGATATTGGCTTCAGCTGTTATAGGGTTATAATAGCCTTCTACGCCTAAGTTGCTCCATAATTTTGGAAAAAGTGTGGCTTTTATAGCTGGGTTAGTGTAGTTAAATTGGGCATAGATTTTTGCTAATTCCATATAGCTAAGTTTTGTTTCTTGAACTAAATCTTCGTGCGCCCTATTTATTCGAATTTGTTTGGCATATAAGTCATTTGTCTTTTTTATGAAGAATTGGTTTAATAAAATTAATTTCTCTTGATTGATCTCCGTTTTTTTTAATCCAAGCTGTAAGCCAATTCTATCTCTTTTGTAATTCAATCCCCAAACTAAATTATAGATGATTAGCAGGATTAGAATGGTAATTATGAGTGGGTATAAAACATTGAAGTAGTTTTTCTTATCCGCAGTTCTAATTTTCCTAAATAAAAGATAAGGTAGAAAAATGAGGAGTAATAAATAGATAATTTCACTCAAGGCAAATGAAAAAAGTCCACTGAATAACCTGATGAACCAAGTTAAGGCTGGAAAAAATCCATTTTGGTAAAGCTTATTAAATAGGCTAGGAAAAGCAGGTAATAGCATTAAACTGAATAGGATAATAGTCAAAATCAGTGTAAGCTGTACTTTCCTATTTTTCATATTTACCGATTAAATGCTAATCGCATTCCCGTTTTGCTGGTTTTGAATTTACCCTTTTCATAGGCTAACTCACCGTTGACAAAGGTATGTGTGATACTAGCTCTAAAGGTTTCTCCTTCAAAAGGTGACCAAGCACATTTATAGAAGCTGTTTAATTTGGTAACGATAAAAGGATCATTTAGGTCTACTAAAACTAAATCGGCCCAATAAGACTCTCTAATAAAGCCTCTTTTCTCTATTTGAAAACATACAGCAGGAGCGTGGGCTGCTTTTTCTGCAATATCTGTTAGTTTTAGCTTACCATTTAGGTGAAGTTCTAATAAGGCATTGAGTGCATGTTGTACAAGTGGTCCTCCGGAAGGGGCATTCAAATAGTCTTGTTCCTTTTCAGCTAAGGTGTGTGGTGCATGATCCGTAGCCACAACATCAATCTTATTGCTTAATAGGCCTTTTAAAATTTCAGATTGATCATGCGCAGTCTTAATAGCTGGATTCCATTTGATGAAATTCCCCTTTCTTGAATAATCGGTGTCATTAAACCATAAGTGATGAATACAAACTTCAGCCGTTATTCTTTTATCTTTTAAAGGAGTTTTGTTGTCAAAAAGGTCTAACTCCTTTGCTGTAGATATATGTAAAATATGCAAACGCGTATTATGTTTTTTGGCTAATTCAACCGCTAAAGAAGAAGAAAGATAACAAGCTTCAGCACTTCGTATTAAAGGATGCATATCTATACTAAGGTTATCACCACACTGGGCTTTGAATTTGGCTGAGTTTTCTCGAATGGTTTTCTCATCTTCGCAATGTGTTGCCACTAATATCGGCGCATTTTTAAATATATTTTCTAGGGTTGTGGCCTTATCCACTAGCATATTGCCTGTTGATGAGCCCATAAACACTTTTATACCACAAACATGCTTAGGATCAGTTTTTAAAACTTCGTCAATATTATCATTACTTGCTCCCATATAGAATGAATAATTCGCTAAGGAGGAAGTTGAAGCTATATCATATTTATCTTGTAGTAAGCATTGGCTTAAGGTGTTTGGAACTGTATTAGGCATTTCCATGAAAGAGGTTATTCCTCCTGCAACAGCAGCCATACTTTCCGTAAAAATATCCCCTTTGTGGGTTAATCCCGGTTCACGAAAATGCACTTGATCATCAATCATCCCTGGTAAAAGATATTTTCCTTCGGCATTAATTTCTATAGCACTTTCATTTTGGATTTGAGGAGCTATTTTTTCGATTCTTCCATTTTTTATTAATAAATCGGAAACTTGAATCTGCCCTTCGTTTACGATGTGGGCTTGCTTAATGAGGAATGACTTTGACATATTCAAATATACAAATGTGTTTTTAGCTTTTAAAACCAAGTTGGCTTAGATTCTATTTTTGTATCTTTGCTACATGCCAAAATTATTTGAAGAGTTTAAACTGAATAGACAAATTTTAAATGCCATTGAAGAAGCGGGATATGTACAGGCTACGCCAATTCAAGAAAAGACAATTTCACCTATTTTATCCGGACAAGATATTTTTGGTATAGCAGAAACGGGTACAGGGAAAACTGCTGCCTATGTTTTACCTATATTAATGCAATTAAAATATGCTCAAGGTTATTATCCGCGTGCTTTAATATTAGCGCCAACACGTGAGTTGGCTATGCAAATAGGGGAAGAGGTTAAAAAATTTAGTGTTTATACCGATCTACGATCTACCGTAATTTTTGGCGGAATAGGCCCTAAAACGCAAAAAGAAACCATAGCTAAGGGAATTGATATACTAATTGCTACACCTGGAAGATTTCTAGATCTTTATTTATCAGGAGATTTAGTGGTGTCCAATTTAAAAGTCCTTGTTTTAGATGAGGCTGATAAGATGATGGATATGGGCTTTATTGGTTCTATTCATAGGATTTTGGAAATTGTACCAAGGAAGCGTCAGAATCTATTGTTCTCTGCAACAATGAGTGATTTGGTTCAAAAGATTGCTGGAGATTTTTTGAAATTCCCTACCTATATCGAAGTAGCCCCGCAAGCTACGCCATCAAGTAATGTAAGTCAATTACTTTACGTAGTGCCAAACTTTAAAACAAAAATTAATTTACTTCAACATCTACTTAAAGATGAGGAGTCTTTTCATAAGGTAATTCTATTTTGCAAAACCAAAACTGTTGCAGATGCTTTACATGCCTTTTTAGAAAGAAAATTTGGTGCTGAACAGGTTAGAGTTATACATGCTAACAAAGGGCAAAACACTCGAATTAATTCCATTCAACAATTTAAAGAAGGTCATATAAGATTTTTAGTAGCTACAGATGTCGCTTCAAGAGGTATTGATGTTTCCGAAGTTAGTCATGTTATTAATTTTGAAGTCCCTATCATTATTGAGGATTATGTGCATAGGATAGGTAGAACTGGTCGTGCCTTTGCTAAAGGGGATGCGATAACTTTTTGTAATGAAGCCGAAAAATATTATATCCAAAAGATTGAGAAATTAATAAGGCAAAGTATTCCTCGCGCAGAATTGCCTAAGGAAGTTTTTGTAGAAGAGACTCCTTATGACGAAAGACAAGCTATTGCAAGAGAAATTGATGCGCAGAAGCGTAAAGAAAATCCGGAATTTAAAGGGGCTTTCCATGAAAAGAAAAATGCGCAATATATAGCGGAGAAAAATAGATTAGCGGCAAAAGCTAAACAACAAAAAGGATCCAGTTCGGGCAAGTCTCGAAAACCAGGGAGATCAACCAAAGGTCGTCCATAATCAAAATAATGAAGAATATTAAGTTTACACCTTTAAATTTAGTGGCCGCTATGGCCCTTATGTTATTCATATTCAGCTTTTTCCCATCGAACCATGCTATGGCTATTTTGAAGGTAGAAGTGAGTGTGTTATTTCAGGTATTGTTCTTTTGTTTATTCTTAGTGGCTTTAATTACTGATTTTATATTCAGAATAATTTTTAAAATGATGTCTAAGGTTTGGCTAATAGAAATTGTTTTTATTGCTTTAACCATACTATTATTCTTAATTTTTAGATTTAGCTTTGCAACATAACATTTAAATTTTAGAGATTTTTAATTATGAGAAAAGCAGAAATTAAAGTTACCGTTAGTTTGGACGATCAAAATATGCCAGAGGAAATTCTTTGGGAAAGTACAGATGCTAAAAATTCTGATCAAGTGCCTGTTAAATCTATGTTTCTAGCCCTTTGGGATCACAATTATAAAAATTCCATGAGAATTGACTTATGGACTAAAGATATGCCTGTAGATGAAATGAAGCGATTTTTCTATGAAACGCTACAAACTTTAGGGGATACCTTTCAAAGAGCGACAGGTGAGCAAGCTATCGTAGAGGATTTAAGGGATTATTGTGCGCACTTTGCTGATAAAATGGGGATTGACACCAGAAAATAATTTCTAAGGATTAAAATTTATTAAATATTCATTCATTTACGCAATATGTTGGTTTTAAATAAGATTAACGCCTATATAGGTTTGCTTCTATCCTTGATAGCCATTTTAATTACACCGATGATTAAAGTGCCATTAAAAGGGAACTGGAATTTATATCAAACGGACGCTAGACTATTCTTTATTTCTTTAGCCTTATTAGGTATACTTGGATTGAGTCTATTTGTAAGACAATTAGGTGCTTTTAAAAAGGCTGCCTGGGTGTTTTTTATTTGGAATTTAATTATGGGTGCAGCCGTTTATTTTAAAAGTACCAATTATTTTGGTTCTAAATTTTTTGATAAAATTGTGGCTAAAACTATTAATTATCAGTGGGGTTGGATTGTTTTGTTAGTCGGAGCTTTATTGCTCTTAACTTGCGTTAGAAAAGGCAGAAATGTTTAAAATTTAATTTATCCTATGCAATTAATTTCACAGGTTAAATATTTGGTTCAGAAGGAACTTAAATTAGAGTGGAGGGCTAAATATGCACTAAATGGCGTACTGCTTTATGTGGTATCCACCATTTTTGTATGTTACATGTCTTTCATTACTATTCCTGAAAAATTAACCTGGAATGCCTTGTTTTGGATTATCATGTTATTTGCTGCTATAAATGCGGTGGCCAAAAGCTTTTTGCAAAAAAGCAAAGGAAGACAGCTTTATTTTTATTTGTTGGCAAGTCCTATGGCTATTATTCTAGCGAAAACGGTTTATAATATTATTTTGATGCTGTTTTTAACCGTAATAGCTTTAGGTTTCTATACCTTAGTATTTGATATTCCTGATCAGATTGATTTTAGTTTATATACTATTGCCGTTTTGTTGGGAAGTATTAGTTTTGGAACCATATTTACTATGGTTTCGGCTATTGCAGCCAAAGCTGGGAATGGCGGAATGCTGATGGCAATTTTAAGCTTTCCGATTATTATCCCAGTATTGATTGTCTTAATAAAATTAGCTAAGAACGCTATTGATGGTTTAGATCCCAGTGTAAGTTATGATGAAATTGGTTTATTGTTAATTATAAATGTTATGGTAATAGCTTGTGCTAGTATATTATTTCCATTTTTGTGGAGAGATTAAGTAGAGCCTATCATAATTTGATTCTTTATAAAATGAAAAGTAATTGGTGGAAAATTTTGGCAGTAGCCTTAGTGTTTTATTCCTTTACCTATGGGCTCTTAATGGGCGTGCCTAGGTTACCTATTTTAAATGAAACCATACGTAATCTCTATTATCATGTTCCGATGTGGTTCACGATGGTCGCTTTATTCTCAAATTCTATAATTTATAGTATAAAATATTTAGCTGGTGGAAAGCCAATTGATGATATAAAAGCTGTGGAGAGCGTAAATGTAGGTTTGTTATTTGGTGTTTTAGGCCTTTTGACAGGTATGGTTTGGGCAAAGTTTTCTTGGGGTCAGTATTGGAGTTTTGATCCAAAGCAAAATTTCTCAGCTATTAGTATGCTATTATATTTTGCTTACTTAATACTTCGTTCGGCTATCGAAGAGGATCAAAAGCGTGCAAAAATTTCTGCTGTCTATAATATTTTTGCTTTTCCTATGATGGTCGTTTTAATTTTTGTGTTGCCTCGTTTACAAGATTCACTTCATCCAGGTAATGGGGGTAACCCAGGTTTCAACATGTATGATCTGGACTCTAGAATGAGAGCTGTATTCTATCCAGCTTGTATCGGATGGATTTTAATTGGCTTCTGGGTTTATAATTTAAGACATCGTCTTCATTCAATTATTTATAAAAATCAATAAAAATGAAAAGTACCTTACTCGTTTTCTTATTTAGTCTTTTATCTCTTTCAGGCTTTGCTCAAGGTGCTGAAGTAGAAATGGCGGATACACTTAGAGCCAATGGTAAAATCTACATAGTAGTGATTTGTGTGGCGATTATTTTAGTAGGAATGATTGTGTATTTATTCGCTATTGATAGAAGATTAAAAATGTTAGAAAAAAAAGAATCGCAAAAAAACTAAGTTTAAATTGCGTCTAACATTATTTTTTTCGCTTTTATTTTAGTGTTTAACTTACACTAAGATATTTTCCATTTGCAAGAGTCCATAATTTTACTGCAAATTAGTGCCAAAATTTTAAAAAGATAATCCTAAAAAAAAATTATATATAATGGCTAGTTCAGCAAATAATACAGGTTTTTTTGCCGATGTGTGCAAAAATTTTGATAGCGCTGCGCAATTTACCAATCATCCAGCGGGTTTATTGGCGCAAATTAAAGCATGTAACAGTGTTTATCGTTTTCAATTTCCAATTAGAAGAGGAAATGGTTTTGAGGTAATTGATGCTTGGAGAGTTGAGCATTCTCATCACATGAGTCCGACAAAAGGCGGTATTCGCTATTCGGATATGGTAAATGAGGATGAAGTAATGGCTTTGGCCGCTTTAATGACTTACAAATGTGCTATTGTTAATGTGCCATTTGGTGGAGCAAAGGGTGGTATTTGTATTAATCCAAAAAACTACACGGTTGCAGAATTGGAGACAATTACACGTAGATACACAACTGAATTAATTAAAAAGAATTTTATTGGCCCTGGTATTGACGTTCCTGCTCCTGATTATGGTTCTGGAGAACGTGAAATGAGTTGGATTGCCGATACTTATATGACCATGAATCCTGGCTCTTTAGATGCACTTGGATGTGTTACGGGTAAACCAATTGCGCTTCATGGTATTAGAGGTCGTAAAGAAGCTACTGGTCGTGGTGTAGCTTATGCCGTTAGAGAATGTGTTTCTTTCGCTGAAGACATGGCTAAATTAGGTTTAAAGGCAGGATTAGCTGATAAACGTGTTATCGTGCAGGGTTTAGGAAATGTGGGTTATCATTCTGCAAAGTTCTTAGCAGAGTTTGGCGCAACAATTGTTGGGATTTGTGAATACGAAGGTGCGATCTACAAAGCAAGCGGTTTAAATATTGATGAGGTTTTTGCACATCGCAAAGAAACGGGTTCTATTTTAGGCTTCCCTGGTGCAACTGACTTTAAAAACTCTGCTGAGGGTTTGGAACAAGAATGTGATATTTTAGTTCCTGCAGCTTTAGAAAATCAAATTACAGCAGCTAATATTAGAAATATTAAGGCTAAGATTATTGCAGAAGGAGCAAATGGTCCTTGTACTCCAGAGGCTGAAGAGATTTTCTACCAAATGGGTGGTATAATTATTCCAGATATGTATTGTAATGCAGGTGGTGTAACCGTTTCTTATTTTGAGTGGTTGAAAAACTTATCTCACGTGGCTTTTGGTAGAATGGAAAACCGTTATGCAGAAAATTCGAATGCAAATTTGATTAATGCCTTAGAAAGTTTAACTGGTAAATCTTTACCAGCTGAACATCGCTTAATGTTAGTTAAAGGTGCTTCCGAAATGGAATTAGTAAACTCTGGCTTGGAGGATACGATGATTCACTCTTATCATGAAATTAGATCTACTTTAATCAATAAACCTGAGGTTAAAACTTTAAGAACAGCTGCATTTGTTAATTCAATTGACAAAATTGCTATCTCTTATATGAACTTAGGTGTTTGGCCATAAGCCTTCTATAATTTAGAAAACGGAATCCTGTTTGTTTGACTGGCTAAAGGTTAAACAGGCAGGATTTTTTATTTATAACTATATCCATTCTAAATAGCTTTAAATTGTATCAAATAATTGTCAAGATTGGATTTCTAAAAATTTTAAATGGTGTGAAGTTTATTGTTTTTTTATCTTTGCTTACAATAATTAAAATATTAAGCTCATGAAAAAGAGTGCTATAATAGGTTTATTAACAATTGCCATTTGTATTGGATTTTTAGTTAGTTTAAATGCTGACACAAATACGTATTCTAATTTTACCGATGCTGCTTCTTCAAACAAAGAAGAGCATGTAATGGGTTATTGGTATAAAGAAAAGGGCTTGTACTATGATGCTGAAGTGGATCCAAATCACTTTTCGTTTCATATGAAAGATGAAGAGGGTACCGTTAAGAAAGTTGTCTTAAACGGAACTAAACCACAAGATTTTGAGCGTTCAGAGAAATTAGTTCTTATTGGTCAAATGAATAATGATGTATTCTATGCATCAAAAATATTAATGAAGTGCCCATCTAAATACAATGATAATTTGGTTGAAGTTCAGGCTGATGGCCAAGTAAAACCTCTATAAAACACATAATGAGTGAGATTCAGTATATAGGAGAGAGACTCCTTCCCGGACAAATTGGTCAGTTTTTTATTGTTTTAAGTTTTGTAGGAGCTTTGCTTTCTACAATCTCTTATTTTTTTGCTGTTAAATATCGGGCGCTTAATGATCATTCTTGGAGAAATCTAGGAAGAATTGGTTATTGGATTAATTTCCTTTCCGTAATAGGCATTGGTGTTGTTTTATTTTATATTATTTTAAATCATTACTTTGAATATAACTACGTTTATGTTCACTCCTCCAAATCTCTTCCTGTCTATTATGTGATTTCTGCATTTTGGGAAGGTCAAGAGGGAAGTTTCTGGCTATGGGCATTTTGGCAAGGATTATTAGGAGTAATTTTAATTTGGAAATCTAAGAGTTGGGAAAATGGAGTGATGACTGTGGTGTCTCTTTCTCAAGTTTTCTTAGCCTCTATGATTTTAGGGATTGAAATCCTAGGTATTCGTATTGGAAGTTCACCTTTTATTTTATTAAGAGAAGCAAGAGACTTGCAAAGCCTTGCTCCGGTTGTATTTTCAAATCCAGATAATCTTAGAAATTATTTGAGCTTCATTACCGATGGTAATGGTTTAAATCCATTGTTACAAAACTATTGGATGGTTATTCATCCACCTACTCTTTTCTTAGGTTTTGCCAGTATGGTTGTGCCTTTTGGTTTCGCTATTTCAGCTTTATGGGAGAAAAGATATAAAGATTGGATCGTACCAGCTTTACCTTGGGCATTATTTGCAGTGATGATTTTAGGTGCAGGTATCATTATGGGGTCTTTCTGGGCTTATGAAGCCTTAAACTTTGGTGGTTTCTGGGCTTGGGATCCAGTAGAGAATGCTTCTATTATTCCATGGCTTACCTTAATTGCGGCTGTCCATGTAATGATTGCTTTCAAAAACACTGGACATGCTTATTTTACGGCTATTGTTCTTGTTTTCGTAAGTTTTATCTTAGTATTATACGCTTCATTCTTAACTCGAAGCGGAATTTTAGGCGAAACTTCAGTGCACTCCTTTACGGATATGGGTATGTTTGGCCATTTGATACTTTATATATTAGTATTCTTGGTATTGCCTTTGGTTTTAATCATTTTAAGATGGAAGCAACTGCCAATTACCCACAAAGATGAAGAAACTTATTCCAGAGAGTTTTGGATGTTTATTGGAGCATTAGTTTTAACAGTAGCCTGTTTACAAGTTATCTTTACAACTTCCGTTCCCGTATTTAATAAAGCATTTGGAACTAAGTTTTCGCCGCCAATTAATGCGATTCAATATTATAATAAATGGCAAGCACCTTTTGCTGTATTAATTACCTTAATATCGGGTTTTGCTCAATACTTGAAATTTAAAAGAACCGATCCAAGGAAGTTTTATAGCAGCTTAATATCTTCCTTTGTATTTGCGGTAGTTATTACAGGAGCATTTGTTTATATCACAGGCGTTTACTCTAACTTAATGTATATCATCCTAAGCTTTAGCTGTATTTTCGCTGTATTGTCTAATGCACGTTTATTAACAGGTGGTATAACAGGAAAACTAAGTAAGTTAACAGGTTCTGCCGTATCGCACATTGGTTTCGCTATTATGTTGTTAGGGGCTTTAGTAGCTGCGGCAACAAGCAAAACGATTTCAATCAATAACACGAATTTTATTCCAGTTAAAGATTTTGAAAAGGCGTCTAAACCAGGTGAGAATATTATGTTATATAAAAATGAACCTAAACAAATGGGGGATTATACCGTAACATATATTAGTGATACGATAATTGCACCAAATACTTATTATAAAATTAACTTTAAAAAGTATGATGCAAAATCGGGTAAATTAAAAGAAGAATTTGATATAAACCCAAGCATTCAAGAAAATGGAAAAATGGGCTTAATTGCTTCTCCTGATACAAAGCATTATCTAACTTCAGATATTTATACGCATATTACTTCAGCCGCAATTGATCCAGATGAGCATGAGCCACATGAAGGACATACGGAAGAAGAGAATTACAAAGCTCCACGTATTGTAACCTTATCAGCTGGTGATACCTTAAGAACGAATAGTGGTGTGGTAACTATAAAACCGTTAAACACAGAACCTAAGTTAAAAGACTTGAAATTAGAGCCAAGTGATTTAGCAGTAGGATTACCAATCGAGGTTGATGTAAGCGGTAAAATTTACAAAGCGGAGCCAGTATTTTTGATTAAGGGTAATAATACATTTGATTTCCCAAGAAATATCGATGAGCTGGGCTTAAGGTTTAGATTAACACGTATTATTCCTGAAACCAATAAGGTAGAACTATATATGTATGAAAAACCTCAAACCAGTAAAGATTGGATTGTATTCAAATCTATTGAGTTCCCTTATATCAATTTATATTGGGCGGGTACCATTGTTATGGTCGTAGGATTTATCATCTCTATTGTACGTAGGAAAAGGGAAATTAAGAAAGCTTAGCTTATGAATATTGGTTTAATAGGATCTGGAAATGTTGCCTTTCATTTTGCAAAGGCACTTTCAAAAATAGATGCTATTAAACTTCAGATATGGGGTAGAAATAAGCTATCCCTATCTGAGCTTGCTTATACCATTAAACTTCATCCAGTAGATCGCTTTGAGGATCTCCTCTCTAATCAGGATATAATCATCATTGCATTAAAGGATGATGCAATTGCTGAAATAGCTCAAAGCCTTCAACAACACCGTGATTTATTGTCCCCCGACTGTATAGTTGTGCATACCTCCGGAGCCATTTCTATGGACGTATTTAAGGACAAATTAAATAGTTACGGGGTTTTATACCCACTTCAAACTTTTTCTAAAGAAAAGGAATTGAATTTTAAAGCGGTTCCTTTATTCTTAGAAGCCAATTCTGTTGATGTACTGACTAGAATAGAGCAGCTCTGCAAGTTATTGGTTGAAAAGTATTGGGTACTAGACAGTCAAAAGCGAAAGGTATTGCATGTAGCAGCAGTATTTGCTTGTAATTTCCCTAATCACTTATATAGTTTAGCTCAAGATTTATTAGAAGAATCAGGAATGAGTTTTGAGATGCTCAAACCACTTATTTTGGAAACAGCCGATAAAATTCGATGGAATGATCCTGCTCAAGTGCAAACTGGTCCTGCTGTAAGGAATGATGAGCAGACACTCAAAAATCATGAAGATATGCTTGTTGGTCATGGAGATATGTTAAAAATATATCAAATTTTGAGTTCCAGTATTAAAAAGAAGCACAATTAGAAGGTTTTTTGTTTAATCCTGCTTACTTTTGTAAATCATATGAGCATTTATAAATTAAAGATAAACTTCGAGGAAGCCGATAAGGCGAGTTTAGAACTTCCTATTGCCGCAGGTGAAGATGTATTAGATGTAGTTTTGGATAATGGTATTGAACTTCAACATAATTGTGGAGGTGTTTGTGGATGTAGTACCTGCCATATTTATGTGACCAAGGGAATGGATAACATTCAAGAAATTTCTGATAAAGAAGAAGACTTTATTGATAGAGCTGTTCGTCCAAAAATTACCTCTAGACTCGCTTGTCAGTGTGTCGTTATCAATGGTGATATTGAAATTACTATTCCAGACCAATCTGAATTTTTAGGTCATTAAAAATCAAATGCACCTAGTTTAAAATTTTTTATTTATAATAATACAGCATGAATACGGAAAAATTTGCCTTACCCATATACTGGAACGATTACGAAGATATCGCTTTAGAATTGTATGAGAAATTTGGGGATGAATTTAATGAAGCTAAGATATATCGCATTCGTTTTACCGAATTAATGGAATGGGTACTATCCTTGCCTAACTTTAAAGGCACGCGTGAAGAGTGTAATGAAGGCCATTTAGAGCAAATTCAATCGGCATGGGTATATGAGTGGAGAGATAATCAATAATCCTTAAATATATTTAAAGCGTGTTAGACCAATTTCAAACGATTAAGGCATTCATTTTTGATGTAGATGGTGTATTTACTGATGGTAAAGTCATTGCTACAGCCTCTGGTGAATTATTAAGAAGTTTTAGTATTAAAGATGGTTATGCGCTTCAATTAGCCGTTAAAAAAGGTTACCCTGTAGCTATTATCTCTGGAAGTAAAGGGGAGTCTGTCGAAAAAAGATTTTCAGCTTTAGGTGTTCAACATATTTATCTCTCGGTAGGGGATAAAGTGGAAGTCATGCAACAGTTTTTAGCTGCTCATAACTTAGGCTTACACGAAGTTTTATACATGGGCGATGATATTCCTGACTTTCAAGCCATGAAACTTGTAGGTCTTCCGACTTGTCCGCAAGATGCAGTTCCTGAAATAAAATCTATATCAACCTATATTTCACCTTTTGTTGGCGGGAATTGTGCCGTTAGAGATGTGATAGAAAAGGTTATGAAATTACAAGGAAAGTGGTTCGATCCACATCCAAAGGCCTCTGATTCTGGGCAATAAATTTTACGTTTTATTTTATTATTCGTCATGTTTATGTTACATAGTTGGGATTAAACTAATGTTTGATTTAGCTATCTAAAACTTGTTTTTAACCTAAAAATAAAATTCAAAAACATGAAAAGATTTTTAATGATTGTAGCCTTGTTATTCAGTGTAGTAACAATGGCAAATGCCCAACAAGGCGGTGGCGCAGGACGTGGTGGAATGGGTGGAATGACTCCAGAAGAAAGAATTAAGAGACAAACCGATCAATTAGTTGAGAAATTAAAACTGACGGACGATCAAAAAGTGAAAGTAACAGAGGTTATCAAGGCTCAAATTGAAGCTCAAACTAAAATGCGTGCAGAGTTTGGTCAAGGTGGTGATAGAAAGGAAATGATGAAGAAAATGCAAAAAATAACTACTGATACAGAAACTAAAATCAATGCACTTTTAACAGATGATCAAAAAGCGGCATACAAAGCATTTTTAGACGAACAAAGACAGTCAAGAGGCAGGCCTCAAGGTGGTCAATAATATTAATTTTATGAAGGTATCCTTAGGGATACCTTTTTTATTTCCTTAGTTTTGCCATCTATTTAAACCGATATAGCTGATGCAAACGAATCTAAAGCTAATCTTAGCGTCAAAATCTCCAAGAAGGCAAGAACTATTGAAATTAATGGGACTAGCGTTCACCTTAGACTTAAAAGAGGTAAATGAAGGTTATCCAGCTCATTTAGAAGCTCCTCAAATAGCTTTATACATCGCTGAGAAAAAAGCCAGTGCCTTTGAAATCCCTACAGATGCTTTACTAATTACCGCCGATACTATTGTGTCTTTAGAAAATACCATATTAGGTAAACCAAAAGATAGAAATGAAGCGATAGCTATGCTATCCAATTTAGCGGGTAAGAAGCATACCGTTTATACTGGTGTTTGTCTAAAAAGTAAGTCGCTTAATACTTCCTTCGTAGAAAAAACAGAGGTATATTTTAGAGAGGCTAGTTTGGCTGAAATAAGCTATTATGTTGATAATTTTAATCCTATGGATAAAGCAGGAAGCTATGGTATACAAGATTGGTGGGGTGTTAATTTCGTGGCCAGAATAGAAGGTTCTTATACCAATGTAATGGGTTTGCCTACGGAATCTTTATATTCCAAACTTAAAGCTTATTTTACATTTTAGTTTTTAATAAACCCATTTTTAAATCATAAGCAGAAATGAATAGGTCTTTGATTTGAATTTCATCAATGACTAATTCGGTTAGTATACTGGCCATTACAATCATGTCAACGCGCAAGGGTATTAAATTTTTAATTTGCATACGCTCTTGATGCGAAGATTCTTCTAATTGCTTAGCTAATAGTTTGAATCGATTTAAATCAATCTTTTCATAATGATCCACAGTATTTAAGTCAGTTAAAGCTGCAAAACTTTCAAAGGCGCCTGCAGAGCCTATTAATTTTTGAAGATTAAGTTTCTTGGCTTCAGCAAATAAATCAGCTAAAGTATCTTTTAGATAATGAATTAAATTGCTTTTATCTGTAGGATTAATAGGGTCGGATTTAAAGAAGCGCTGCATTAATTTGGATGCTCCAATTGGATAACTTTTTTTCCAGTAAAAATTATTCGTGTCACAAATAATAAACTCTGTGCTACCTCCACCAATATCCATAATTAAGGATGGCCCCTTTATCGCGTCACTCCATTTTACACCTTCATAAATAAGTTGAGCCTCTGCATCTCCATCGATAATTTCGATGTCTATTTGAGTGGCACGCTTTACATCTGATATGAATTCTAAGCCATTTTGGGCAGTCCTTACGCCAGCTGTTGCTACAGCATAACAAAAATTGATTTGATGTTCATCTAAAATAGTTTTAAAGGCTTTTAAACAATTTATGCCCCTTTCATAGGCGGCAGGAATAATCTTATTTTCTAATAAAATATTTTCACCAAGTTTTACAGGAGATTGCGTTTTAAAAAAAACAGGATTATTTTTTACAACTGTGTCTGCTAAAAGCAAATGAAAGGTGTTAGTGCCAATATCAATGATGCCTATTTTCATAAGGATAATAAATAAAAAAATCCTCTATGCCAAATAGAGGATTTTAAAATCGATGAATTATGATTTATATTTTAACCATTTAAATAATTCTTTAAAGGTTGGTTTTTTACCATACATTAAAATTCCTACACGATATATTCTACCCGCTAACCAGGTCGTAGCAATAAAGCCAACAACTAAAAGAGCCATAGAAAGAGCTAATTGCCAAGTAGGTACCTCATAGGGTATTCTCACAGCCATAGCAATTGGAGAAGTAAATGGAATCATGGATAACCAAAAAGCTAAGCTTCCATGTGGATCATTATTAACTACCGTTAGGGATAGGAAATAACTAAAGAATAAGGGAAGCATGACGGGCATCATGAATTGCTGTGTTTCTGTTTCATTATCTACTGCCGAGCCTATCGCTGCATATAAGGCGCTATAAAATAAATAGCCTGTCAAAAAGTAGAAAATAAATAAAGCCACAATTTTCCCTAATGGAATCCCGCTGAGCGACTTTTGTATGTCCATAACAGGGTTTGAGCCAGCTTTTTGTAATTCCGCTTGAATCTCTTTATTTAATTCAGGATTACTCATTTCAACCTGATTTAAACTCTTGTCTTTACTTGCAAAGAAGCTCACAGCTGCCCCAGAAAGACTTGTCGTTAGCACAATCCACAATAAAAATTGCGTTAAACTAACCAATCCAATACCAATAATTTTACCCATCATTAATTGGAAAGGTTTAACAGAAGAAATCATAATCTCGATAATACGATTTGTTTTTTCTTCAATAACACCGCGCATCACCTGTACCCCATAAAGCATGATGAATACAAACATAAAGATACCAATACTACCGCCAATAATAGCACTTGCTCCAGCACTTGCCCCTTTTTCTGAACCTGTTTCGCCAATTTTAACAATAGATAAGTCAACGTCAGTTTCTAAGGCATCTAATTGAGATTGATTGATACCACTTAATATTAGTTTTTGATTTTTAATCAAAGATTCTAAATCTCTTGAAATTCTACTTTCAACAGAAATACTAGCTTGTTTGTAGCCAAAAAGTTGAATGTCTATTGGCTTTGCATTAATGTCGAAGTCTGGGATATATAATACGAAATCAAACTCTTCATTTTTCAAGGCTGCTTTCGCTTTATCCAAATTACCATTATAATAGGCATAATTTATTTTATCGTCGCTTAATAGGTTTTCCTGAATGGATTTATTTTCAGAAACTACAGCAATTCTATCTGATCTATCTTTTATGCCTTTATAAGATAAATATCCAATAAGTCCGTAAACTCCAGCAATTAATATGGGAGTTAAAAAAGTCATGATAATAAATGATTTTTTCTTAACTCTTGAAAGGTATTCTCTTTGAATAATTAGTAAAATCTTATCCATGGTTTTCTCCTTTCACTGTTCTAATAAATATTTCGTTCATTGTTGGAATTACTTCTTCAATTTTTTGAATTTGACCAAATGGCATGAAATGCGAAATTACTTCATTGATTTGGTGGCTGTCTTTTAATTTAATTTGTAAATGTTGACCATCTTCATTGATCTCCTTTGATAGTATTTCAAATAAGTCTGGTTTATCCGTAATGGGATTGTTCCCCGCTAAATTTATTAGATAAGAGTTGTTTTTATAACTCTGTTTAATGTCTTTTACCGAGCCATCCAGAATTTTTTTAGCCTTATTAATTAAAGCTATATTATCACAAAGCTCTTCTACACTTTCCATTCTATGCGTAGAGAAAATGAAAGTAGAACCTTTTTTATTAAGCTCTAAAATTTCGTTTTTGATAATATCGGCGTTTACAGGATCAAATCCAGAAAAAGGCTCATCTAAGATAATAAGTTCTGGTTCGTGAAGCACCGTAGCTACGAATTGAACTTTCTGCTGCATCCCTTTACTCAAATCTTCCACTTTTTTACTCCACCAATCCTTCATGTCTAGCTTTTCAAACCAGTATTTAATTCTTTTGGTAGCTTCAGCAGATGAAAGACCTTTTAATTTGGAAAGATATAATACTTGCTCTCCAATTTCCATTTTTTTATATAAACCTCGTTCTTCTGGAAGATAGCCTATTTGACTAATATGTTCACTGCTTAGTCTTTTACCATTGAATAAAACTTCTCCACTATCAGGAGCCGTAATTTGTGTAATAATCCTAATTAAAGAGGTTTTTCCAGCGCCATTTGGCCCCAATAGGCCAAATATCTTGCCTTTTTCAATTGTCATGGAAACATCATCTAAAGCCTTATGTGTAGAATACTGCTTTACAATGTTTTTAATTTCAAGCATAATATGATTTGTTTTGTTTGGTTTTTGATACCGTAATGACGGTTTTGTTACGAGTGCCTCTGCTTTTTATTAAAAATAAATTTAAAAAAAAAAGCCCAGATTTTCTGGGCTTTTAAAAATTAAAAAAATTACTTATTCAAAATACTCTTTCATTTTTTCAAAGAAGCTTTTATCATTCTTTCCTGGTTGAGGCTTAAAATTAGGAGATTGACGAAGTTTTTCTAATAAATCTCTTTCTTCACTATTTAAAACCTTTGGTGTCCAAATGTTGATGTGAATAATTTGATCACCTTTATGATAAGAGTTCACTTCTGGGATACCTTTACCTTTCAGACGTAATAATTTTCCACTTTGCGTTCCTGCATCAATTTTGATTTTAGCTTTACCGTCTATAGTAGGTACTTCTACACTCACGCCAAGAGCGGCATCTACAAAACTTAAATGTAGGTCATAAACAATATTATTTCCTTCGCGTTTTAAGGTTTCATGAGGGATTTCCTCTATTAAGATGATTAAATCGCCAGGGATACCTCCATTTGGTGCAGCATTTCCTTTTCCTGACATACTCAATTGCATGCCTTCGCTAACACCTGCTGGAATATTGATTGTGATGGTTTCTTCTCCTCTTACTACACCATCGCCATGGCATGAATTACATTTAGCCGTTATTTGTTGGCCAGATCCATGACAAGTAGGGCAGGTTGCTGAAGTTTGCATTTGACCAAGTATAGTATTGGTCACTCGTCTCACCGCACCACTTCCTCCACAGGTAGAGCAGGTACTAACCGAATTTCTGTCTTTAGCACCACTTCCATCACAGGATTTACAAGAAACTTGTTTGTTTACTTTAATCTTTTTCTCTGTGCCATTAGCAACCTCTTCTAAGCTAAGCTTAACTTTGATACGAAGATTCGTGCCTTTAGCTACACGTCGGCCACCTCGGCTACCTTGTCCACCGAAAAAACTATCAAATGGACTACCGCCTCCGCCACCAAAAATATCCCCAAATTGACTGAATATGTCCTCCATATTCATGCCTCCGCCACCAAAGCCACCTCCAGCGGCACCACCAACACCGGCATGGCCAAATTGGTCGTATCGTTGTTTCTTTTCTGGGTTACTTAAAACTTCATAAGCCTCTGCTGCTTCTTTAAATTTATCTTCAGCAGATTTATCATCTGGGTTTTTGTCCGGATGGTATTTTATGGCCAGTTTTCTATAAGCCTTTTTTATTTCTTCAGCACTAGCACTTTTGCTAACCCCTAAAACGTCATAATAATCTCTTTTACTCATTTTTTTTTAAGAAAAATCAATGGATTGTTAGCTATTTATGCGCCTACCACAACTTTGGCAAAGCGGATTACTTTATCATTTAAAAAGTAGCCTTTTTCCAATACATCGAGTACTTTACCTTTTAAATCTTCATTTGGTGCAGGTAGGTTCGTGATAGCTTCATGTAAATCCGTATCAAAAACTTCATTTATGCTTTCCATCTCTTTTAATCCTTTTTGGATTAATGTAGATTTTAATTTATTGTGAATTAAAACAATACCCTCTCTAACAGGGTCATTGTCTTTTAAACCTTCTGTAGCTTTTAACGCTCTGTCAAAATCATCTAAGATAGGCAATAAAGAAACCATTACATCTTTACCAGCTGTTTGCAGTAATTCAATTCTTTCTTTTTGCGTTCTGCGTTTGAAATTATCAAATTCAGCAAAAAGACGGATGTATTTATCGTTTAATAACTCGTTTTCTGATTTTAATTTATCTAATTCCGTATCAGCATATGTATCCGCATTCATTTCTGGCTTAGTGTCCTCATTAGAACTGTTGTTTTCGGTATTCATTTCTGGTTCTAACTGGCCCTCTAATTTTTCCTCCATAATTGATTCCTCGCTCTTTTTTCTCTTATTAAACATGATTTATTTACAGTTTTATGGGTATTCACAAAAGTTTTGCCATTATAAAAAAATCAGTCAGCCTGTCAGTTATTTTTGAAAAACACTAACAGATTGACTGACAAAGTAAGTTTGGCAGATTAATTAGACAATTTTAACATCCTCATGAACTAAGCCACTTTCGCATTTAATGATGCGCGAAGGGAAAGTTCTGATCATATGATAATCGTGTGTAGCCATGAGCACTGCAGTCCCACTTTGAGCAATTTGTTTTAATAATAAAACAATTTCTTCTGAGGTTTCTGGATCTAAGTTGCCCGTTGGCTCATCGGCTAAAATAATTTCAGGATTATTTAAAAGCGCTCTAGCGATAACTACGCGTTGCTGTTCTCCACCAGAAAGCTCGTGCGGCATCTTTTTAATTTTGGATCTTAAGCCAACCTTATCCAAAACATCTAGAACTCTTTGCTGAATAAGTTTTTCATCTGTCCATCCCGTAGCCTTTAAAACGAATTCAAGATTATTCTCTACCGTTCTGTCGCTCAACAATTGAAAGTCTTGGAAAACGATGCCTAATTTTCTACGTAAAAAGGGAATTTCTTTGTCACTAAGCTTTTTTAAATCAAAGCCAGCTACACTACCACTTCCGTTTCCAATGTGCAATTCGCCATAAATAATCTTTAATAGACTACTTTTACCTGAACCTGTTTGTCCAATGAGAAAAACGAACTCGCCTTTATCTATATTTAAATCTACTTGCGATAAAACCAAATGTTTTTGTTGAAAAACATCTACTTTTTGCAGATTAATGACTGATTTTCCTAACATGCTTTAAATTTCTATTTTAGCAATTTGCCCAAAGGGTAATTCCTGAATAAAATTCATAATATATTCTTGTCTATCACCATAACCCAATTTTTCCAGTGATTTATCAGGTCTGTCCACTCTAAAGTAGGCCAATAAGGTAAACTTATCATCCCTAAGCTGAACGTAATCAGGAATTTTTGCGATGCCTTTTACTTTGATGATATACATATCTTCAAAAATACTATTTCTAAACGATAAGCCTATAAATAAATGGATATTTTATAAATTATTCAAAAACTCAATCGTATTGATGTTATCCGCATAATCCCAAAGCTTAGGCTTTTGACTACTTCCAAAATTTAAAACGGCTTTATTTATATTCAGTGGGCTTTCGGCCAGCACACATTGAATTTCGTCCTGAATGTTGTTAATCAAATGTTCTACACTTTCTAAATCTGAGTAGTATTCGTAATGTAATACCGCTAAAGGAGAGCTTAAGCTGCTGGATTCTTTTAAAAGGAGAAAACCATTGTCAAAATGTTCTACCAAGTTAACTAAGTAAATAGACTTGTTATAATCGTAATTGTTTTGGTATTTAAAATTGTCGATTATAGCTTTATAAGCTTGTAAAGGTCCAAAAAACTTCTCTATGGGATAGTTTTCTGGGATATAAATTTTGGAAACATTTCTACAGCCTAAACCAAAATAATCAAAAATGTCTTTTCCTAATTCCCTGATTTGCGCTTCATTTTCTTCTCCTGTTAATACAGCAACACTATTTCTGTTTTTTCGAATGATATGAGGAACCTTACTAAAATAATATTCGAAATATCGAGAGGAATTATTACTGCCTGTTGCAATGATAGCCTCAAAATTTTGAAGTCTTTGAACAAACATAAATTGTGTAGCTAAGGAATCTTCAAATTCCACTAATTTGTTTAACAAAAATGGAATTAAAACGTTATCCGAACTCGATAGTTTAATTAAGGCTATATGACCTGTGGCTAAAACAGATAAAACATCGTGAATACCTACCATAGGAATATTCCCGGCTAAGATTAATCCAACCTTTTTAGGTTTATCAGTAATAGAAATTTGTTTAAACCAAGCTTTTAGATCGGATTCGTTTAGCATATATGCCAAAGCCTCTATAGATTTTTTAATCTCTGTAAATTGGAACCAAGCATTTTCTCGTTCAGCTCTTGCCATTATATTTTCTAGCTCCGGAGCATCTAAAGATAAAAACTGACCCAATTGGATATAGGCATTTAGGATATTTTCCTTTTTATTTATTGACATATTTAGAATAATTTTAAACGATAGATTCGTATATTTGTGGCACAAAGTTAAAGTAGCTTTATAATTTTAACAACAATGGCAATTAAAATAACAGACGAATGTATAAATTGTGGCGCATGTGAGCCAGAATGTCCGAATAATGCTATATATGATGCAGGAACAGCTTGGAGATTTTCGGATGGAACCAATCTAAAAGGGATCATTGATTTTGGAAATACTCAAATTGATGCTGAAGCTGCTCAAGAAGCAATTTCTGATGAAGTTTATTTTATCGTATCTGATAAATGTACAGAGTGTAAAGGTTTTCATGATGAACCTCAATGTGCGGCAGTTTGCCCAGTAGATTGTTGCGTTGATGATGAAGACGTTAGAGAAACAGAAGAAGAATTATTAAAGAAGAAAGCTTGGTTACACCAAGAAGCCTAAACTAAGGCTAAAATTTTTTCTTGAAAATTTAAAAGGCTTATTTTAAGCCTTTTTTTATGCCTCTTTTTCTCGATATGGTATGATTAATACTGGACAAGTAGATTTTCTACTAACCGATTCAGAAACACTTCCAATCAGTAAATTGTAAAGACCACCACGGCCATGGCTTCCAATTACGATGAGGTCGGCTCCCCATTGATCGGCTTGTTCAGTAATTCCATGAGAAGCGGTGTCAATGACTGTTAAAAAAGTTACTTCTTTGCCTTTAGCAAATTTTTTGGCAATCTCTTCCATTAGATAATGACTATTGTCACTAGCCTGATCGTAGTTTTCTATGAGCATTGGGCCAACTGGAAAATCGGCAGAAACAACCGCAGGAGCGGGAACTACAATATTAATTAGGGCGATTTCGGCATTAAAAAGTTCGGCTATTTCAAAGCCTTTTTGGGCGGCTTGTTCCGAGCAGACACTGTTATCTACTGCAATCAATACTTTTTCAACTTTCATTTTATTAAATATTTAAATAAATGCTTCATCAGATTTATCTAAATTTACAAAATAAATTGATAAATTTTTATGATAACTTTTTTTGCATGTAGAGTTGCGGTATCAGTTGTTAGAGCTGAAGCCTCAGATAAATCTGAAATCATTACTCAACTTTTATTTGGAGATCGAGTAGAGTTAATCGAAAGAAGAGATAAATGGTGCAAAATAAAGACACATCATGATCATTATGAAGGATGGCTAGATGAGAAGCAAATTATTGAGCTTTCGGAAGCGGAGTATCATCAAGAGGATCAGTATCAATATATGAGCCCTGCACAAGAACTTAATAAAATAATAGATGCTGATGGTCATCCGCTTTATTTAAGTCCAGGAAGTACCTTACCTTTTTATAAAGACGGGAATTGTAAAATCGGCAATTTAAGTTTTCAAGTAAATTTTGAACCTATAATTCCTCAACAGCAGCAGTTTTATCAAAACATTGCCCCTATAGCTCAGTTTTTTCTGAATGCACCTTATTTGTGGGGAGGTCGAAATGTGTTCGGTATTGATTGCTCTGGATTTAGTCAAATAGTTTATAAACTAAATGGAATAGCTTTGGCTAGAGACGCCTATCAGCAAGCGGAACAAGGCGAATTAGTCGATTTTCTGGCGCATGCGCAGCTAGGGGATTTAGCTTTTTTTGATAATGAAGAAGGCCGTATTACCCATGTAGGTATTATGCTCAATAATCATGAAATCATCCATGCAGCTGGTCGTGTGCATATAGATCCTATCGATAATCAAGGTATTTATAGTAAGGAATTAGGGCGTTATACACATAAATTGCGCATCATAAAACGTTTAGCCGTTTAATTAGATTAAGTGATCTATAGCCTTTTTAATTTTGGCTAAACTTGGGGTCTCTGGTTTAAGTTCGGTAATTAAATAGTTAATCTGTTTAAAGTCACAAACTTTAACTTCTTGAATAACTTCTAATTTTTCTGAAAGCGCAAGCACAGCTACTTTTTTAGAAGCGCTAATCATAGCCTGTTTGATATGCGCCAATTCCCAATCAAACTCCGTTAAGCCTTTTTGTAATGAAATGGAGTTGGCACCTAATAAGCATAAATCAACTTGCAAGCTAGCTAATTGTAAGATAACGGCCGTTCCGGTGCAGATATAAGAATCTTTCGTCACTGCCCCTCCTAAAAGGATTACTTTAGCTTCAGTTCTTTGGGCTAACTCTAAAGCAATTAATGGACTCACCGTGTAAATTAAACCTTTAAAATGTTTTGGGATTAATTTAACCACTTCTAAAATAATCGTGCCTCCTGAAAGCAAAATACTGATATCATCTTGTATTAAGTCAATCGTTTTCTTAGCAATTTGAATTTTTTCATCTTGCTTATAAACCATGGTTGGCTGAAAAGGAATTTGATAATCTTTAGCTAATGCGCCTCCATGCACTTTTACTAGTTTTCCTGCTTTTTCTAATTCCGATAAATCTCTTCTAACGGTGTCTAAAGAAACATTTAATAAAGCGGTTAATTCATTCGTTAAAACCCGTTGATTTATTTGCAGTTGTTCTAGAATAACATGTTGCCTTTCTTCTCTAAGCATATAGCATGATTAATGATTCAAATTTATAAATACAGCTAGAAAGGCAAAAATAAATAAATTTATTTTTAATGTTGCGTTATATTGCATTTTTATTATTTTAGCAAATTAAAGACGCAAAAAAACGCAAACTATATGAAATTAAAATTTAATCTTCTTGCCGTACTGGTGGTTATACTATGTACGTCAGCAGCATGGGTTACTTTTCGATCAGATGATAATTCTTGGATTCGAATTAATCAACTTGGTTATTTACCTACTTCCAGTAAAGTAGCGGTATGGGTTAGCGCCGAAAATAATCAAATTTCTAATTGGGAGTTATATGATGCCAACACCCACAAAGTGGTGGCAAAAGGTTCAGCCGGTAAAGCATTCGGTGCTTATGGTCCCTTTAAGCAATCCTATCGATTAAATTTTTCAAAATTCAATGAAGCTGGTCAATATTATTTAAAAGCAGGAGGAGTGAAATCTCCAATATTTGCTATTGGAGCTGATGTATATAAAGGTACGGCTGATTTTGCTTTACAATATATGAGACAGCAAAGAACAGGCTTCAATCCTTATTTACAAGATAGTTGTCATACCCAAGACGGTTTCGTATTGTATGGTCAAGCTGCTGGTATTCCAGATAGTACTTATATCGATGTAGTAGGAGGATGGCATGATGCTAGTGATTATCTGCAATATTCAACAACTTCTGCCAATGCAACTTTCCATTTGTTAATGGCTTATAGAGATTACCCTGAAGTTTTCACTGATTTTAAACAAGCTAATGGTTTAGATGGAAAGAATGGAATTGCAGATGTTTTAGATGAGGCTAAATGGGGTTTAGATTGGTTATTAAAAATGCATCCTCGTGCAGACTGGATGTTTAATCAAATTGCTGACGACCGAGATCATATTTCTATGCGTATGCCAGGTATGGATGATCAATATGGAAAGGGATTTCAACGCCCAGTTTATTTCATTAGTGGAGAACCACAAGTTAGAGGTAAGTTTATGAATAATACCCAAGGAACCTCTTCAACTGCGGCCAAGTTTGCCTCGTCTTTTAAATTAGGTGCAGGGATGTTTAATCCAATAGATTCAAAATTCGCTTCATTATTAGAAGAAAAATCAGAAACAGCTTATAAATATGCCTTAAAAAAACCAGGAGTTACGCAAACGGCATCTGTTAAATCGCCTTATATCTATGCTGAAGATAACTGGGTAGATGATATGGAATTAGCTTCTGTAATGACGGGTAGAATAAATGAAGCCTTAGATTACGCTAAACAAGAACCAATTACACCTTGGATGGTGAGAGATACGGCTAATCATTATCAGTATTATCCATTTATTAATTTGGGACACTTTGAATTAGTTAAGCGTTTAAAAGGAGCTGAGAAGGCGCAAGTTCTTCAATATTATAAAGATGGAATTGAAAAAGTTTGGGCTAGAGCTAGTCAAAATGCTTTCTATCGAGGGGTTCCATTTATTTGGTGTTCAAATAATTTAACTACAGCATTTGCTATTCAAAGTGCTTGGTATAGACAAGAGTCTGGCGATCAAACTTATACCGAGTTAGAACAAGCTAATATTGATTGGTTATTTGGATGTAATCCATGGGGAACGAGTATGGTTTATGGCTTGCCAGCACATGGAGACACCCCAGTAGATCCACATTCTGCATTCACCAATATTAAAAAATATCCTATCAATGGCGGATTAGTTGACGGACCAGTATATACTAGTATTTTTAAAAATTTAATTGGAATTCAATTAACCAAACCTGATAGTTATGCTAAATTTCAAAGCGATTTAGTGGTATATCATGATGATTATGGAGATTACAGTACCAATGAACCGACTATGGATGGTACTGCCTCTTTAATTTATTTACTAGCTATTAAAGAAGGCGAAGGCTTAAAAATTAAAGCAAAAAAAATAAATGAATATTCTCGCTCTGGATCTAGGAGGAACTAAAATATCTGCAGCTATTTTCAATGAAACTGCAGATATTTTATGGGAAAACTACGCTTTATTAGAAGGTCGTCAGGGAGATGAGGTTGCTCAACTCTTACAAGATTTCTTGCAACAAGCCATCTATTTTCTTAAAAAAGAGAGGCAAAGCCTCGATGCGGTTGGCGTTGGCATTCCTGGGGTAAGTTATCTTCAAAATGGAACAGTTTACGCACCTAACATACCAGGATGGGAGAATTATCCTTTAAAGGCAAAACTAAAAGAAATTGCACCTGATCTACCCATAGTTATTGAAAGTGATCGCGCTTGTTATATCATGGGGGAAAAATGGAAGGGCGTAGCAAAAGATGCAAAGGATGCTATTTTTATTGCGGTGGGCACAGGGATTGGTGCAGGCATCCTAGCCAATGGACAACTGATAAGAGGATATGGAGATATCGCAGGGGCTATTGGTTGGATGGCTTTAAATCGCCCTCATCAGGATCGCTATGTGGTCTGTGGATGTTTCGAAACCTATGCGTCTGGTGGTGGGCTTCAAAGAGAAATTAATCGCTATATACAAACGCACCCGAATTATCATGGCTATTTCCGTGCTAAGGATGCTAGTTTAAACACTAGTACATTAGTTAATCAGTATAAGCTAGAGGATGAAGTCGCGCAATATATATTGCAACAAGCTGTCGAAATGTGGGGGATGGCCGTGGCCAATTTAATTAGCTTATTTAACCCTCAGCAAGTCATCTTTGGTGGAGGTGTATTTGGCGCAGCACAGTATTTTTTAGAAGAAATTAAAATAGAAGCTCAAAAATGGGCTCAACCCCTAAGTATGCAGCAAGTTGAAATTTTAGCTTCGAGTACCGCCCCTAAAACTGGCTTACTAGGAGCAGCATATTTAGCTAAAAATGGGATTTCCTATGTATCCAATCCTCAATAAAAAGATTCTTTTTATAGCCGCATGTGCCGGCATGTTATTGTTCGGTATAACACTCATTACTTTAGGCTCAGTTACACCTGATTTAACACAGCGATTTCAATTAGATGCCAAGGGTACAGGGATCCTATTTTCTATTCTGCCTATAGGTATCCTCATCGGGTCTTTTGTTTTTGGGCCAATAGCCGATAAAAGAGGGTATAAATCTATTTTGAGCTTAGCGGCATTAAGCATGTGCTTAGGTTTTGAAGGGATTGCCTTTACACAAGAACTAAACTTACTTTACCTTTCCGTTTTCTTATTTGGTTTGGGTGGAGGTATTATAAATACAGGAACCAACGCCCTAGTAGCGGAAATTTCTAATCAACATAAAGGGGCAAATTTAGCTATTTTAGGTGTGTTTTTTGGAATTGGAGCTATCGGTATGCCTTTGCTCATTGGTTTGTTTAAACCGATAACAGATAGCTTTACCATAGTGGCGGCTGTAGGGGTTTTAACCTTATTGGTCTTTTTATTTTATATCAGTATTTCATTTCCTAGTGCTAAATCAACTTTAGTTGAAACGGAAGTTTCCAACTGGAAAAAGTTAAGCAGCCCTTTACTGTTGCTCATTAGTATGGTTTTATTCTTTCAAAGTAGTTTGGAAGCCGTAATTAATAATTGGACCACCTCTTTTCTTAGTGAGCAACATGGAATGAAAGCGGAAGATGCCCTTTATGCGCTTTCTTTACATATGGCCGGAATGATTCTAATGCGAGTTTTATTAGGTACAATTATGCGCAAATGGAATATTGCTCAAATTATGTGGTTGAGTATAAGTCTTATATTTCTTGGGGTATTGTTGATGCAAATATTATCAAGTAAAGTTGGATTATTTACCAGTTTAATTCTTTCTGGAGCCGGACTAGCCGCTGGTTTTCCAGCTATGTTAGGCTTAATCGGAGAGTGTTTTGCTGAAATTGCAGGAAAAGCTTTTAGCGTAGCCTTCACGATAGCTTTGCTCGGAAACATTCTGATTAACTTCTTAATGGGCCTTATTATTCAGCATTATGGTATTCAAAGCTTGCTTATCGCCTGTTATGTACAAATCGTCTTGATGGCTATATTTTTCGCATTATCCTTAAAACAAAACAAAACAAAATAAATACAAATCAATATTAAAAAATAAATATATGTTAGCACTACAATGGCTTACCAATGCCAGAAATGTAATGGATCAAATTGAGGCAACTCAATTAGAAAACATCAAAAAAGCAGCTGAAGTAATGGCTGATAGTATCGAAGCAGGAAGATGGGTACATACTTTCGGTTGTGGACATGCTACAATCCCTGTGGAAGAAATGTATCCTCGTATCGGAGGCTTTGTTGGGTTTCACCCAATGGTGGAATTACCTTTAACTTTTTTCACGCGTATCACAGGAGAAATGGGTGTACATCAATTCGTTTTCTTGGAGAGAGTAGAAGGTTATGGTACTGAAATTATGAAAGGTTATAATTTTGATACACGTGATACCATGTGGGTATTTTCTCATTCAGGAATTAATAATGTAAACATTGATGTGGCTTTAGAAGCTAAGAAAAAAGGAATGAAAGTAATTGCCTTTGGATCAGCAGAAGCGGCAAAAGGAAAACAAACCAGACATTCTAGCGGAAAAACAATTTTTGATATCGCTGATATTGTGGTTGATTCATGTGCTCCAATTGAGGACGCTAGTGTGCCCATTAAAGGGCATCAGGATAAATTAGGTCCGGTATCTACTTTAGCCTTTGTAACTTGTGTTTGGTTAACGGTAATTACAGTAGGGGAGATTCTAGTAGAAAGAGGATTTAAACTGCATATTCACCCATCTCATAATGTGCCAGGAGATACTACGGCCAAAGAACGTTTAGAGGAAGCTTTAGCGACTTATAAATCAAGAATTGCTGGGGTATAACCGCTTTAAAAATTAGATAGGCTGTAAAGATTGTGTAAAATAATCTTATAGCCTATTTTTGCCTTAAATCTTTTTTTAAACTATGCGTAAAGCCTATATTAACGGGACCATCTATTCCAAAGAATACATCTATTCAGCACATGCTTTATTGGTTGAAGATCAACGGATAAAAGGAATTGTGAAGGCCAATGAGGTGCCAGCTGAATATCATTTGGTTGATGTGCAAGGTAGTCAATTAGCTGCGGGCTTAATTGATGTGCAAATCTATGGTGGTGGGGGTGTCTTATTTTCTGAAAAGCCTTCCTTAGCTAGTTTGGATCAAATGACTAAAGGTATTGTAGCCACAGGTACCACGAGCTTTTTGTTAACTTTAGCTACAAATACTGCGGCTATTTTTGAGCAAGCGATTGACATAGAAGCTCAATACAAACATCCGGCTTTATTAGGTATTCATTTTGAAGGTCCTTTCCTAAATCCAGAAAAAAAAGGTGCGCATGTAGAATCTTGCATTCATCCCGCTAGTCAAGCAGAAATTGATGAACTTTTAACCCATGCCAAAGGACGACTTAAAATGCTAACCATAGCCCCAGAATGTAATAGCAGGGAGGTAATAGCACAATTGTTGGATGCTGGTGTGATTTTATCAGCTGGGCATAGTAATGCAAGCTTTGAGCAAGCTACCAAAGCTTTTGATATGGGGCTGCAAGCCACCACCCATTTATTCAATGCGATGTCTAGTTTTCATCATAGGGACATTGGCTTGCCTGGGGCTGTTTTTTCACATCAAAGGGCTGTAGCCAGTATTATCCCTGATGGAATTCATGTGAGTTATGCGGCTTTAAAATTGGCTAAAAAGCTATTGGGAAGAAGATTGTTTTTTATCACCGACGCTGTTGCGCCCACCCAAACAGGCCCTTATATCCACGTTTTAAATGGAGATCATTATGCGCTGCCTAATGGTGTTTTATCGGGTTCAGCATTAACGCAATTTCAAGGGCTTATGAATGCCGTTAAGTATGCTGATATTCCCTTAGATGAAGCTTTGCGTATGGCTAATTTATATCCAGCCGAGCTTTTAGGTGAAACAGAGTTGGGACATTTGGAAGAAGGGGCAAAGGCTAATTTTATTCAGTTTAAAGAGGATAAATTGCTAAAAACCTATTTATTAGGGGAAGAGGTTTAGCGTTTAATCTGTAAATTCCCAGACTATAATTTGCCGATCATCCCCAGCGCTTACTAAGTATTTGCCGGTGTTATCCCATAAAAGTGAATTAACCGTATGTTTATGGCCTTCTCCATTTTTATCTATACTTAAAATTTTCAAGAGACGATAATCATCGGCATGCCAAATTTTGATGCTTTTGTCCTGGCTGGCCGTGGCTATAATAGGTAAATTCGGATGTGTAGCAATGCCATATATACTGTTCATATGGGCGGGGATTTGCGCTTGCATGGTAAAGGATGGGTAATTCCATATCTTTAATTGCGCATCTCGGCCTCCTGAATATACAATATCTCCTTTAGGCGCAAAGCTTAAAGCCGTTATTCCCATGGAATGAGCTGGAATAACCTGAATAATTTGCTGGTCTTGAGTGGATACCTGATGAATATTTCCTAATTTATCTCCAATTAGCATCAAGTTTTGATCGCGATGCAAACTTATGCCTCTTAAAGCTTGTTCTGTAATTTTTACCTTTTTTATTAGATTGGCCTTTTGCGCATCGAGTATATATATAAATCCATCCTCTCCAATGGCCCAAAGCTCATTGTTTTGAGCCAGGTATTGTAATCCGAAAATTGCTTTTTCACCAACTTGACTCTCGGCAAGTACCTTGTTTTGTACGATATCCAAGATTTTAATTTTACCTAGACGTTCAGCCAGAGCTAAATATTGGTCATAGGCATGTAGGCTGTAACTGCTTAATTGAATTGGAGCTGTTACAGCTTTAAAACTGCCTTCAAAGAGATTCCATTCCACTACACCCTTATCCGCTCCAACGCTAAACAAACGATTTTCAAGAGGAGAAAGGGCTAAACTATAAATTGGATTTTGATGCCCAATTAGAATGGATTTAAGTTTTAACATAAATTATTTTTTTTGATGACGTAAAGCTAAACAATGGCTAATATCATTTAGTTCTAAACCTTTAGCTTGAATTAAAACCATTAAATGAAATAACAAATCAGCACTCTCATTAATGAAATCCTGATCCGATTCTTTTAAAGCAGCAATAACAGTTTCTACACCTTCTTCGCCTACTTTTTGTGCAATTTTATTTAAGCCTTTTGCCTTTAAACTAGCGATGTACGAAGTGCTTTCTTCGCCTTGATTTAAACGTTGTTGAATAATATTTTCCAATTCAAAAATAAAATTCCTACTCGTTTCCTTTTTAAAGCATGTTCTAGCACCTGTATGGCAAGTTGGACCTTCTGCTCGCACCCGAATTAGTAGGGCATCGGCATCACAATCCTGTTGAATATCCTTAACCCACAAAAAATTGCCTGAAGTTTCTCCTTTTACCCACAATCTATTTTTTGAACGAGAAAAGAAACAAACCTTTTGGTCAGCTACCGTTTTTTGATAGGCTTCTTCATTCATATAGCCTAACATTAAAACCTCAAAACTTTGATAATCTTGTATAATAACGGGAATTAAGCCCGAATCTTTATTAAAATCTAATGTCATAATTTCTATTTATAATCGCACGCTTACACCTTCTTGATTTAAATAAGCCTTTAAGGCTGGAATGCTAATTTCTCCATAATGGAAAACTGAAGCCGCTAAAGTAGCGTCAACATGCGCCTCTAAAAAGGCATCTCTAAAATCTTCCATTTTGCCAGCTCCTCCCGAAGCTATCAAGGGAAGTGGTACTGCCTTTCCAACTTCTAAAAGTAGTTCTTTGTCAAAACCAGCTTTAGTGCCATCTCTATCCATTGAAGTCAGTAAGATTTCGCCAGCTCCTAATTCATAGGCCTGCTTAATCCAAGAAATAGTTTCCAAACCAGTCGCTATAGTGCCTCCACTCTTAAATACTTGGTGAGTTCCTTGGGTAAACTTGCTGTCAACGGCTAGCACAACAAATTGGACCCCAAATTGTTGCGCTAAGTCTTCAATTAATTTAGGGTCATTAATGGCAGCCGAATTAATACTGATTTTATCGGCTCCAGCTTCTAAGAGTAATCCCGCATCTTCAACTGATCGTATCCCACCCCCAATAGTAAAAGGAATGTTGAGCACTCGAGCAATTGATTTAACCATTTCAATTTGCGTACCTCTATTTTCGAGGGTAGCCGAAATATCTAAAAATACAAGTTCATCGGCTCCATGTTGGGCGTATTGTGCAGCCAATTCAACAGGGTCTCCGGCATCTTTTAAATTTTCAAAGTTAACGCCCTTTACCGTTCTCCCATTTTTAACATCTAAACATGGAATAATTCTTTTGCTTAAATAATTGCGCTTTTTTGCGTTATTGTCCTCTTGAGAGCTTACAGCGAACTTAAAGTCTTTAGATTCCATGCTTTTATTTCTTCTATTTTTATACGGTTTTCGTAAATAGCTTTACCCACTACCACACTTCGAATTTTAAGTTGATTAAGGGCTTCGATATCTTTCATTGAACTTACGCCTCCCGAAGCAATCAATTTTATAAAAGGAGAGTGATCGAGGAGTTTCTGATAGAGTTCCAATGCAGGGCCAGCTAGTTTACCATCTTTGCTGATGTCAGTACACAGAAATCTGAAAAATCCAAGGGCTAAACATTTATCTACATACTTCATGAGCTGGATAGGGGAACTCTCCATCCAACCAGAATATTTAATAACTTCATCTAATACATCAATAGCAATCACAATGCGATTGGCATAATCACCTTTTTTTACTAAAGCTTCGCTTAATCGATCTAAAAAATCAGGTTCTTTAATCGCTTGAGTGCCAACAATAACGCGGTAAATGCCCGCGTCTAACAATTGGTTAATTTGCTCAATACTCCGGATTCCTCCACCATACTGAACTTTCATGTCGGTGCTTTTAATAATTTTAAAAAGCTCCTCTTGATTAGAAAAATCGCCTTTTGCGCCATTCAAATCAATGATATGAACCATGTCCGTGCCATGATCCTGATACAAATTAATCATCTCGGCAATAGAAACAGGATATTCTGTTTTTTTATCATAATCTCCTTCAGTTAAACGAACAACTTTTCCGTCCAGGATGTCAATTGCGGGTATTATATACATAAGCTTAATTAAGATTAAAGAAATTTTTTAATAACTGCTCTCCGGCAGCTCCAGATTTCTCCGGGTGAAATTGTACCCCGTGAAAATTATGATCAGCTATGGCGGCAGAAAATGAAGTTCCATACTGACAATAGCCTATATCAAATTTAGGGTTATATTCTATAAAATAAGAATGTACAAAATAAAAATAGCTACCCGAACTCAGACCCTTGAATAAGGGTTTATCCTTAAAAAAGACTCTGTTCCAACCCATATGCGGAATTTTAATCTGCCAATCACTTTGAAATTTTTTAGTTTGAAGTGGAAAAATATTTAATAAATCAACTTCGCCTTCCGCGGAATGCGCGGTTAAAAGCTGCATACCCACACAAATTCCCAACACAGGCTTGCTTAACTTCTTTATGCTGGCTGTAAGGCCTGAAGCTTGTAGTTTTTCATAGGCTCTGGCTGCATGTCCCACTCCGGGGATTATAAAGTGACTAAAGGCTTCTAAATCCTCTTCCTGATTAACAAAACCATAGGGGATGTTAATTCGGTCTAAAGTAGCGCACAAGGAAAATAAATTTCCTGCGCCATATTTAACTATACCAATTTTTTTCTCCGATTGAACCATTATAAAACGCCTTTTGTACTAGGAAGTACCATGTGATGAGGATCTTGCTTAATAGCCATTTTTATAGCCTTGGCAAAAGCTTTGAATATGGCTTCAATTTTGTGATGCTCGTTTTCACCTTCTGCTCGAATAAACAAATTACACTTAGCGGCATCACTAAAAGATTTGAAAAAATGCATAAACATTTCACAAGGTACATCTCCAATTTTCTCACGTTTAAAATTAGCCTCCCATACCAGCCAATTACGCCCCCCAAAATCAATAGCCACTTGCGCTAAGCAATCATCCATTGGTAAACAATAACCATAGCGCTCTAATCCTAATTTATTGCCTAAAGCTAAATGAAAGGCTTCTCCTAAAGCAATAGCTGTATCTTCAATAGTGTGGTGCTCATCGATATGTAAATCACCTTTGGCTATTAAATCTAAATCTAATAAACCATGTCTGGCCAGCTGACTCAACATATGATCAAAAAAGTGCAAGCCTGTTTGGATATGATGTTCTCCTGTGCCGGCTAAATCCAATTGGATATTAATTTCTGTTTCCAAGGTTTGGCGACGGTGTTTTACTTTTCTGTTTTGTTTTCTTAAAAAGGCATAAATATCTTGCCATTGGATAGTTTCTAAGGCAATAAAAGCTTGCAAGTCGCTAACTTGATTATCTTTTTCATGAGCCCCTAAACTTGGGTTCTGATTTAAATAAATACATTTGGCTCCCAAATTTTTAGCTAAAACCACATCATTTAAACGATCCCCAATGACAAAGGAATTGGCTAAGTCGTAGCTCGGGTCGAAATACTGGTTTAGCATACCTGTATTAGGTTTACGTGTGGGTAAATTTTCATGCGCAAAACTTTTATCAATATGGATAGCTTTAAAATTAATGCCTTCATTACTCAAAGATTTTAAAATAAAATCTTGAATGGCTGTAAAACGTTCTTCTGGATAACTTGCCGTGCCTAAGCCATCTTGATTACTCACCATTACCAATTCATAATCGAATTCCTTGGCTATTTTTCCTAAGTATTGAAAAACTTGAGGATAAAATATGAGCTTTTCAAAGCTATCAATTTGTTCGTCAGCAGGCTCTTTGATTAAAGTTCCGTCTCTGTCTATAAATAAAACTCTTTTCATAGGGCATTTAATTTTTCAAGTAAGCGTTCGTTTTCTGCGGGAGTGCCCACACTAATTCGCAAACAATTTTCACAGCCTATTTGACTTGAACGATCGCGCACAATAATGCCTTCATTCATTAAATAGTTGTAAATCTTAGTGGCATCTTTAAATTTAACCAAGATATAATTTGCATCAGAAGGATAGACCTGTGTTACAAAAGCTAATTGCTTTAAAGCTGCGCTGAGTAATTCTCTTTGTTGTACGGTTTCTTTAATCCAATCATTCACTTGAGCAAGGTTGTTTAAAGCCGCTAAGGCTTTTTGCTGCGTCAAAATATTTAAATTATAAGGTGCTTTAACTTTATTTAAGATATCAATAACCGGGCGAGAAGAAAAAGCCATGCCTAATCTTAAGCCTGCCAGGCCCCAAGCTTTAGAAAAAGTTTGTAAAACAACTAAATTGGGATATTCTGTTAATTCCTGAATAAAAGATCGCTGCCTTGCAAAATTAATATACGCTTCATCAACCACCACTAAACCCTTGAAATTGGTTAAAATAGTTTCCATATCTTCTCTATTTAAGCAATTGCCTGTTGGGTTATTGGGTGAGCATAAAAACATCAGCTTAGTCTTAGGGCTGATAGCTTCTGCAATAGCTTCTAAATCTAGTTGAAAATTAGCTAACAAAGGAATTCGCTTGATGCCAACATTATGCAAAGCCGCGCTCACTTCGTACATACCATAAGTTGGTGGGAAGACCATGATTTCTTCTTCTCCTGGTTCGCAAAACGCTTTAATTAATAAGTCAATAGCTTCATCACTTCCATTTCCTAGAAATGTATTTTCAATGGGGACTCCTTTTATTTTACTCAAAGCATCTTTTAAATCCAGCTGTAGAGGGTCTGGATATCGATTATAAAACTCATCAAATAAGGGACTGCCATATGGATTTTCATTGGCATCTAAGAATATTTGAGCTTCTCCTTTAAATTCATCTCGAGCTGTAGAATAGCCTTTAACGTTTTTTAAATGCGCTCTTTGTAGATCTTCAATTTGCATAATAGCTTTAAATTTAAATATTTTCTAAGGCAGATAATCTAATACTTACTGCATTTTTGTGCGCTTGTAACTCTTCTACTGCAGCCAAAATCTCAATGGTAGGTCCAAGATTTTTAATCCCTGCTTTGTCGATTTGCTGAAAAGTGATTTTCTTAACAAATGTATCTACAGAGACACCGGAATAAGCTTTGGCAAATCCGCTGGTTGGAAGGGTATGGTTGGTGCCTGAAGCATAATCTCCGGCGCTTTCAGGACTATAGTTTCCTAAAAATACAGATCCTGCATTGATTACGCTTGCTGAAATTTGTGTTAATGCCTCGCAGCATAAAATTAAGTGCTCTGGCGCGTAGCGATTACTGAAGTTTATCGCTTCCGTTAAAGTATCCGTTTTTAACATATAGGAGTTAGATAACGCTTTCAAAGCTATTTCTTGTCGAGGAAGCTCGATAATTTGTTTTTGAAGTTCAACTTCTACGGCTTTCAATAGTGCTAAACTCGGACTCACCAAGATGGCTTGGGAATCGGGCCCATGTTCAGCTTGGGCTAATAGATCCGCTGCTACAAAAGCAGGCACAGCAGTGTCATCGGCAATAATTAAAACCTCAGAAGGGCCCGCTGGGAAATCAATAGCGACAAAAGATTGCAATTGAATTTTAGCTTCGGTAACATAGCGATTGCCTGGGCCACATATTTTATCCACCGCTGGAATAGTCTCTGTTCCAAAGGTCATCGCGGCAATGGCTTGAGCGCCTCCACTTAAATAGATTTGAGGAATGTCTAGTCGAGTTAAAATATAGGCAATCTCAGGGCTAATACTTCGTCTTTCATTGGCTGGTGTGCAGACTACAATCTGATCACAATTGGCTAGTTTTGCAGGTATGCCTAACATCAATAATGTG
Source organism: uncultured Pedobacter sp. (assembly GCA_964592575.1). GTDB lineage: Bacteria > Bacteroidota > Bacteroidia > Sphingobacteriales > Sphingobacteriaceae > Pedobacter. The sequence continues at coordinate 14,272 of CAZQFF010000004.1, read as the reverse complement.
CTAGGTAAAATGGCAGAACCCCCAGGAATATAGAGCCCAACTTTTTCAATTGCCCGAACCTCTCTCCAACAAAAAACACCCGGACTTGTTTCTATTTTAGGTTCCGTTTTCAATTGCATTTCATGGAATTTCCAAATGTTGGAATAAGCTTGGTCTATGGCATTTTTTACCGATGGACTGATTTGTAAAGCCAGCTCATTAATTTCCTCTTGACTAATCAATAGGCTTTTTAATTCTTTATTTTCAATTTGCTTAGCATAGGAGAGTAGGGCCGCGTCACCGTTTAATCTAACTTCTTTTATGATCTCTTGAACGCGCAAAGAAAGCTCTAAATCACTATCCTGACTGCGTTTACAGAGTGATTTAACTTCTTCTTTATTTAAGTCTTTTAAATATTTGATTTCCATATTAATAAAATTAATATTTAATTATTAGTTAATAGCTAAATATGCTTTTTTAGGTCATTTTAAGCTATCAATTCTCTTTTAGGTGATGATTTTTTCAATCGGCATAACAACAATACCTTGTGCGCCGGCTAATTTTAAGAGATTAATTTTTTCCCAAAAATCTCGCTCGTTAATAACGGAATGAACGGCAACCCAATCTTCTTCGTAAAGTGGAATAACGGTTGGACTTTTTACACCGGGTAATAGGTTAACAATCTTTTCTAAATTGTCTTTCTTGACATTTAGTACGACATATTTTGTGTTTGCGGCGCGTAATACCGATTGTATTCTAGCCACTAAATCTAAGACCTCAGGGGAAATAGCAACGCTGTCATTGGCAATTAAAATAGCCTCTGATTCCATAACCGTAAATACGGATTTGAGACCATTATTCTTCAAGGTGCTTCCAGTAGAAACGATGTCGAAAATAGCATCACTCAAACCTAGTCCTGGTCCTATTTCTACAGAGCCAGATATGTGTCGAATTTGAGCTTCAATTTTTTCTTGCGCTAGAAATTGTTTTAATAAATTTGGGTAGGATGTCGCAATGGATAAGCCAGCTAAATCTCCAGGCTTTGCAATTGGTGAACCATTCTTTACCGCGATATTCAGATTGCATTTACCAAAACCTAATAGCTGTAGTGTATTTACTGTTACCCCAGTTTCTAATAAGACATTTTGACCTACAATACCCAAGTCGGCAATTCCATCTTGAACGTACTCAGGAATATCATCATCTCTTAAAAATAAGATTTCTAAGGGAAAATTGCGGACGGTAGAAATAAGTGAACTTTTGTAGTTCTCAAATTGTAGGCCACATTGCTTTAATAATTCAACGGATTTTTCGTTAAGTCTACCCGATTTTTGGATAGCAATTTTATATGTTTTCAAGGGAAAAAAATTAAGTAAAAGAAAAAATGTAATTCGTATTTTAAACTGTTTTGCGTGCAAAACATAACCTTATCTATCGCCATGACGGCGATGATGGAAATGTACGTGAAAGTTTAAAAGTTGAATCATTCTAATTTTCTTTCCTTAATTTTGTAGAGGAATGGTTGCAAATATAGAAGTCCAAATTCAGATCCACAAAATAAAAGATATTAATTTTGTATTTTTCGATTAAAATTTATTTAAACTATAGTCTATTTTGAACAGAATCTTACTTTTAGTCCTTTCTGTGCTTGTTTTTTCAAGCTGTAATTATTTTGTAGAAAAACCAGAAGCGGGTCTTGCTTTAGCAGAATTCTATCAAAACAAACAATATGAGCAGTTTGATACAGCTCAATTCAATCAACACTGGGAAGAGAAATGGAAGGAATTATCACCTAACTTTTTAAATCCTAAGGTGATTGGGGCATTCTATGCTGGGGAGTCAAATAAAGCTACATTAGCCACGCGTTTGTTTCAAGAAAAAGCTTGGGATAAGGCTTTAATTTATTTGGAGCAAAGTTATACGCATGGATTTAAGCCAGAGACCTTTGATTACGAAAGGATTAGCCATTTAAAACAAAAGTTAGATCAATGGAGTAAAGCTAAAAAAATAGATTCCACTTATGTGGTCTTAGCTGAATTAGAATTACGACTAGCCTCTAATTTTTTGAAATATCATACTTTTCTGAAATTTGGAAGTATACAACCTAGACGTGTCTTAAATCGCTATTTCATACCTAATTTAAGGCCCGATAGCCAGTATTTAGATTCTTTATTAAGGGAAAGAGATTTAGCGCAGGTATTGAGATTAGCGGAAAATCAAAGTGAAGATTATCAAAGTTTAAAGCAAGAGCTTAGTAAGTATACAAACGAAGATCCTACGGCAGGATCAATAAAACAAATACTCTTAATTAATTTAGAAAGAGCTCGCTGGAAAATGCCCAAAAATAGCGAAGAAGAAGTTCGGGTTAATATTCCCGATTTTAACTTAACTTGGCTTAAAGCATCGGATACCTTAGCGCATATGAAAGTTTGTGTGGGCGCACGTCGACAAGCGGATTACGAAACGCAGATTCAGGTTTATGCAAAAACAAAAAAGCTAGACGATAAGCCGAAAAATTATGAAACGCCTCAATTGTTTAGTGAATTCAATGCCATTCAAGTTAATCCGATCTGGAATATTCCTGTTAGTATCGCACAAACAGAAATTTACTATCAAGCGCTAAAGGATCCTTATTATCTGTCTAACAATAATATGAAGGTTTACTACAAAGGTAAATTAGTGGATGATCCTGACACCATTCAATGGTCAAAATACCGACGAGATAAACTACCTTTCCAATTTAAGCAAGGTTCAGGTGAAGGGAATGCCTTAGGTAAATTTAAATTTATATTCGAAAATGGATCTAGTATATATTTGCATGATACGAATAACCGAGCGGCCTTTTCGCAAAAAATGCGAGCTATTAGTCATGGCTGTGTTCGTGTAGAGGATCCCTTAAAATTTGCCTCTTTGCTCGTAAAAAGTCAATCGCATTATGATGATTTACGTATGGAAGTAAGCTTACCTCCTTTAGACTCCACTAAAACGAATAAATACCAAAAAATACTAGCCAAGAAGTCAGATACCTTAAAAAGATATCAACTAAAACCAACTTGGTTTGCTACGCGGAAAAATATTCTCATTATTACCGATTATCGAACGGCCTGGATGCAAAATGGACAACTGCAAATCAGAGCAGATGTGTATGATTATGATCCTATCTTGTGGAATGCCTTAAAAAAGTATGTTAAACTTTAAAAAGAAGAATGTTACAGATAATCCAGAAATTTATTACCTTTGATTTTTAATGAAATTCTTGTATCCAGGCCTTCTGTTTGCATCAATATCGGTTCTTATTCCGACTCTAATTCATTTATGGCTATCTAGAGCATTCCCAATAACATCGCTCGAAGCTTTAAGCAAAAGATATTTTCTAATTAAAACTAATACACCAACATGAAACTCTTTTTAAGGGGATTAAAAGTAGCTGACCCTAACAGTGAATTTAATGGAAAAACAGTTCATATTCGAATTGAATCTGGCAAGTATCAAGCTATTGGGGATCAAATAGCGCCTCAAAAAAACGATATAGAGATAGATTTAACGGGTAGTGTACTATCGCCTGGTTTTTTTGATATGAATTGCTTTATTGGCGATCCAGGATTAGAAACAAAGGAGGATTTAGATACAGCCGCACAAGCTGCACAAGCTGGTGGATATACAGGTTTATTGAATTTATCACAAAAACAGTCTCCTATACAGAGTAAAGCTCAAGTTGACTATATTCTAAAAAAATCAGCGGGCAAACTGGTGGATATTTATCCTGCAGGAGCTATGAGTAAAGATCATGAGGGAAAATATCTTAGCGAGATGTTCGATATGCAACAAGCAGGTGCTTTAGCTTTTTCAGATAGTGATCAGGCTATTGCTGATGATGGCTTTATGAGCAGAGCTTTACAGTATGCGAATGGAATTCAGGCTAAATTACTCGTGTACCCAGAGAATAAATCTTTAGCGGGAAAATCACAAATTCATGAGAGTGCACATAGTATCTTAATGGGCATGAAAGGCTTAGCGCCAATTGCAGAAGAACTTCAAATTGCTAGAGACCTTAGTTTAGCCCAATATCATCAAGCGCCTATTCATATCCAAACTATCAGTACAGCGGGTTCGGTAGCGCTTATCAAAAAAGCTAAAAAAGAAGGTATAAAAGTAAGTTGTGAAGTCGCAGCTCATCAATTATGTTATACGGAGGAGGTTAATAGTGGATTTGACTCAAATTTTAAAGTTAAACCACCTTTTCGTGACAAAGCTGATCAAAAGGCTTTATTACAAGGCTTGAAAGAGGGCGTAATAGATGTTATTGTAAGTCAGCACCGGCCGCATGAAATAGAATTTAAAAAATTGGAATTTGAACAAGCAGCTTATGGCCTTATTGGCTTACAAAGTAGCTTGCATTACTGCTTAAAAGCGGGCCTAGATCCAGTTCTTGTTGCAGAAAAAATGTCCATTAATCCACGCCAAATATTAGGTTTAGCTCCAGTAAGAATAGGGGTAGGAGAATCGGCAAATGCCGTAGCTTACCATCCGCAAGAGCTTTGGCGCTATCAAAAAGAAAATAATTATTCAAAATCGGCCAATACGCCTTTATTGGGTCAAGACCTACAAGGGAAAATAAAATTGGTTATAAATCATTCAAAAATCTACCGAAATGAACACTAAAGTAGCTCAAGCTCTACAAGCAGGAATTCAAGCCTATTCGAAATTAAATAGTCTGGATGCTGAAGAGATTCAAAACACATTATTACAAATATTTGCATCAAATGATAATTTTTTGCTCAAAGTAGAGCAGTTTGATGCGGCCTTTGATAATCATCCAAAATTTGAAGATTTAAGAGAAATAGCATTTGACTTATTAATGGTTAATTTTTTCTCTAATGATGTCAATAAATTAGAAGCAGACTATCTGGATTCGCCAGAATGGTTGAAAATAGAAGAAGATACCATTGAACGCGGTACTGAACTCTTAAATTTACTATTGTATCTCAATGAGTGTCATGATGAAAAGATTAAACCAGGTTTAGATGACTTTTTAAAAGAGTTTTTATTGGTGGAGGAAGATGAATTTCAAGATGAATTTCATATTTATGAAGAATTGATTGCTAATCAGGCTTTAATTGAAACCAATATGGAAACCATTTGTCGTAAAGCTCAAAATTTAGATTTAAATGAAGAGATGAAAGACTTGTTTATTCCTTTTATGACTTTCTTTTATCAACCAATGGCTACTGAAAAATCTCTTTTAGAGCTAGCTAAGCACAGTAAAAACCCTGGTTTTGATGTTGGAGTTTACGCAATAATTAGTACATTTAACCAAACAAACTAATTTAAACGAAGATGGAAAACTCTACGAAATTCAACTTAAAACAAGAAGCCTTAAAAAATGGACTGATTTGGGGTGCCATTAATATTGTGCTTTTTTTAGTGGGCTGGTACGCTATGCCTGAAGCTTTAGGTAAAACATGGTTTTATATTTTACAGCTTGCCATCGGTATTGTTTTAGCTGTTTATTTCTGTAAAGACTTAAGAACTAAAGCAGGAGGCTATTGGACATTCAGTGAAGCCTTGTGGCCCATATTTGTCACCTTTATTTTAACGGGTATAGTTTATTACATTTTCCCTATTGTATTTGGTAAATATATCGATACAAATTACCCGATTAAAATGAGAGAAATTATCGTGGAACAAAGTGCCGCTATTTTTGAATCCTTAGGTATAGATGAATCTCAAATGGAAGAAGTGATGGCGAAGCAAGAGGAGCAAATTGAAGCGCAGTTTAACCCTAGTTTATCTCAAGCCATTTCAGGATTTGGTTTAACTTCTATTTTTTATTTTTTAGGCGCTTTGATTTTTGCGGCTATCTTTAAGCGTAGTGATCCAAATCCATGGAAAGACGTTTTAGAGGAAGAAAATAATGCCAATTCTTAATCCAAAATAAAAATTATTAAACGTGCAAGTTTTATCCACATAAATGATGAAATTTGCACGTTATTTTTTTACATCGATTTAAATCTTGTTCAGGTCATATATCATGAATATATCCGTAGTCGTACCACTTTACAATGAGGAAGAATCCCTACCAGAATTAATGGAGTGGATTAATGAGGTCATGAAGGCTAATTCCTTTAGCTACGAAGTTATATTTGTAGATGATGGGAGCAAAGATGCTTCATGGCAAGTTATCCAGGATTTAAAAACGAAATATAGCCAAGTCAGAGGGATTAAATTCCGCCGTAATTATGGTAAATCTGCGGCTTTGAATGTAGGCTTTGAATCCGCCTTGGGAGATGTAGTGATTACTATGGATGCCGACTTACAAGATAGTCCAGACGAAATTCCAGCCCTGTATAAAGGGATTAAAGAAGAAGGTTTTGATTTGATTTCAGGTTGGAAGGCCAAGCGCTATGATCCCATTTCGAAAACTATTCCTACTAAACTCTTCAATGCAGCTACGCGCAGAATGAGTGGCATAAAATTAAACGATTTTAATTGTGGCTTAAAAGCTTACCGTAGAGATGTAGTTAAAACGATCGAGGTTTATGGAGAAATGCATCGTTATATTCCTGTTATCGCTAAATGGGCAGGTTTTTCAAAAATAGGCGAGCAAGTAGTCGAGCACCGAGCTCGAAAATATGGTAAAACCAAATTTGGCTTATCTCGCTTTATTAACGGCTTTCTCGATTTATGTACAATTTTCTTTGTAGGTAAATTTGGGAAACGTCCTATGCACTTTTTTGGGGCGATAGGCTTTTTAAGTTTCTTTTTAGGAACCGTAATGGCTATTTGGTTAATTGCTACCAAGCTTTATCATATTGCCACGAATACCGTATATCGTGAAGTTACTGATCAACCTTTATTTTATCTGGCTTTAACTGCTGTTATTCTGGGTGTACAATTGTTCCTTGCTGGTTTTATCGGTGAACTGGTGACACGGAATGCGCCAGAGCGAAATCAATATTTAATTGAGGAAGAGGTAAATTAATATGTTTTTCTCGGTTATTATTCCCCTTTACAATCGACCACAAGAAATTGATGAGTTATTAGAAAGTTTAACCCATCAAACCTATACGCGCTTTGAAGTGCTGGTCATTGAAGATGGCTCGACACAGGACGCTAAATCTATTGTGGAAAAATATAAAGATCAACTGGATCTGCATTATTATTACAAGCCGAACGAGGGTCAAGGCTTTAGTCGAAACTTTGGTTTTGAGAGAGCTAAGGGGGATTATTTTGTGATATTTGATTCTGATTGTTTGATTCCTTCGCATTATTTTGAAACGGTCTCTAATTATCTATTTCAAAATCCATTAGATGCCTATGGCGGGCCTGATGCAGCTCATGCTAGTTTTAGCCCTATTCAAAAAGCAATTTCTTATGCGATGACTTCCCCTTTCACTACCGGAGGCATTCGAGGTAATAAAAAGCATATCGGACAATTCCATCCGCGGAGCTTCAATATGGGAGTTTCTAGAGTGGTTTATGAGCGAGTTGGAGGGTTTATCCTAACCAAATTAGGGGAAGACATTGAATACTCCATTAGAATCCACGAGAATGGCTTTAAAATAGGATTAATTCCAGAAGCTATAGTTTATCATAAACGTCGGACAAATTTTAAACAGTTTTATAAACAATTACATTTTTTTGGTCGTGCTCGAATAAATATTTACAAGCATTTTCCAAAAACATTAAAGCTGATTCATTTTTTTCCTGCTATGGCTACCTTGGGCATGCTATTCACCTTATTAAGCTTTTGGATTTATCCGCCAATTGCGCCAATTTTAAGCAGCTTGTTTTTAATTTACTTTGGATTAATAGGCCTAGATGCATTGCTGGTTAATAAATCCTTAAAAATAGCTATTTTAAGTATAGCTGCGGCCTTTATCCAATTAGTGGCTTATGGGCTTGGATTTATGCAAGATTATTGGAAAAGAGTTATATTTAAATCATCATGATAGAGTTTCTAAAACAAAGAGCTTTTGTAGAATTCTTAAAGGAAAGTACATTTGCGGTAAATGAAGTTATCGATAAGGCTTGGAAAGTAACCAAAAAGCATTATTTTTCTATTGCCACGCTGTGCTTTTTATTATTTATTACTTCCAACGCTTCTGGCCTAATGGCTTTCTTTTTAAAAGATGTCAATAAAGGGCTGAGTACTTTGATGGCTTTTGTATTTGTATTACTTTATTTTACCATCAATCTTTCACTTTTCAAGTATATCTTTCATCTATTGGATGATGAAGATGCTGAGGTTACCATTGTAAACACTTTACCTACAAAACGTCAGATTATTCGATTCACGATAGCTACACTTTATTTTAGTGCCTGTATCCTGATCGCTGGTATTTTTTTAATGCCTGTTCTTTATGTCTTAGATCCTATTGTTCGTTTTTTAGTGTCATTTGGTTGGATAAATAATTTTGATGATGCCGCAAATATTATTATTTCAATTGCTGTGGGTATTGCAGTTTTAGTCATTTTCTTTATTTGGATAAGGATTTCCTTTTTTCCGTTTTTTATCATTGATAGAAATGCTACGGCTTGGGAATCCATTAAATTAAGTTTAGCGACAACGAAAGGTAATTTCACCAAAATTGTAATGATGTTGGTGGTTTTAGGCGGTTTTTATATTTTATACTTGGTTTTGAGTTATTTACAATGGCCAATCATCGCCTTTGTCGTAAATATTGTAAGTTCCTTTTTAATCGTTCCTTTATCCAGTGTGGCCCTTACCGTTGCTTATCGTAAATTAATAGATGAGTATAAAGGTTCTGCTGATCCAGAATTATTAGATAATATTGTTTAAATAAATTGACTTATGGGACTGAAGGCTAGTTTAAGTAAGTTATTTGCCGCATATGTGATGCGGGGTATTAATCGATGGAAACAACATGCCTTACAAGCACAGGAGGACACGTTTCAATATCTCATTCAAAAAGCAAAACATACACAATTTGGCAAGGATCATGCTTTTCAGCAGATTAAAACCTATGCCGATTACAAAAAACAAGTACCTGTTCGAGATTACGAAGCTTTAAGACCCTATATAGAGGAGATGGTGGCTGGTAAGGCCGACGTTTTATGGCCTGATAAACCCATTTATTTAGCTAAAACTTCAGGTACCACCTCGGGCGTAAAATATATCCCCTTAACTAAAGAATCTATGCCTGAACATATAAAGGCAGCGAGAAATGCTTTGTTAAGCTATATTCATGAAACTGGCCAAGCCGATTTCGTGGATGGAAAAATGATATTCTTACAAGGCAGTCCAATTTTAACAGAAAAGAATGGAATTTTAGTGGGACGCTTGTCGGGCATAGTTGCGCATATGGTTCCAAACTATTTGCAGAAAAACCGACTTCCTTCTTATGAAACCAATTGTATAGAAGATTGGGAAAGCAAAGTTGAGGCCATCGTTGAAGAAACCTATCATCAAGATATGCGCCTAATTTCTGGAATTCCACCTTGGATACAGATGTATTTTGATAAGCTCAAAACTAAAACCGGAGAAGCTCAAATTCAAAATATCTTTAAAAACTTTAAGCTTTTAGTTTATGGTGGAGTTAATTACGAACCTTATCGGGCTAAAATTGAGCAAAGTATTGGGCGTAGTATTCCTAGCATTGAGACTTACCCAGCCTCTGAAGGCTTCATCGCTTATCAAGATAGCCAAGAAGATCAAGGTTTATTATTATTAGTGAAGGCGGGAATTTTCTATGAATTCATACCTGTTGAAAGTTATTACGATGCCGAGCCTAAAAGATTATCTTTAGCCGAAGTTGAACTTAACAAGCAATATGCCTTGGTGATGAGTACTTCTGCGGGCTTATGGGCTTATAGCATAGGGGATACCATTAAATTTACCTCTTTAAATCCTTATAAAATTAAAGTAACCGGTCGAATTAAGCATTTTATTTCGGCTTTTGGAGAGCATGTGATTGGGGAGGAGGTGGAAGCTGCGCTTTTAGAGGTGGCTCAGGCCGAAGGCGTTTCCATTACGGAGTTTACGGTTGCTCCTCAAGTGAATCCACAGGATAGTAGCTTACCTTATCATGAGTGGTTTATAGAATTTGATAAATGTCCGAGGGATGTAGAAATCTTTGCTGAAAAGCTTGATAAAGCTTTGCAAAAGAAAAATATTTACTATTTTGACCTCATTGAGGGAAAAGTGCTGAGGCCTTTAATCATTAGAAGTTTACCAGCTGATTCTTTTGTGCAATACATGAAATCCTTAGGTAAACTCGGCGGACAGAACAAAGTGCCGAGATTGAGTAATGATAGAGCTATTGCCGATGTATTGATCAAATATATCCAATAGCATTATCGTGCCAGCTGACATAATTAATTGAAAGAAAAATTGAAACATATAGCTATATTGGGTAGCACAGGGTCAATAGGTACCCAGGCTTTAGCAGTCGTTGATGCGCATCCAGATTTATATCGTGTAAGCGCTTTAACGGCCCATGCAAATGTTGATTTATTAATTGAACAGGCCAAAAAGTTTAAACCAGACTTGGTCGTTATTGGAGATGAATCCAAATATCAGGAATTAAAAGCCGCTTTACCGAATACACAGGTAGAGACAGGTTTGGCTAGTTTAGCCTTAGCTGCTGCACATCCCAAGGTTGATTTGGTTTTAACTGCTTTAGTTGGAGCTGTAGGCTTAAAGCCAACCTTAGCGGCTATAGAAGCCGGAAAGGATATTGCTTTAGCAAATAAAGAAACTTTAGTGATGGCAGGGCAGTTAGTGATGGCTAGAGCTCAAAAAAAAGGTGTTAAAATTATTCCTGTGGATTCTGAACACTCCGCTATCTTTCAGTGTCTAGTGGGAGAAGACCACAATCCTATTGAGAAAATCTATTTAACAGCCTCAGGAGGGCCTTTTCGAGGTAAAACTAGGGCAGAACTCGCTGAGGTGACGAAAGCACAAGCCTTAAAGCATCCTAATTGGGTAATGGGCGCTAAAATCACTATTGATTCGGCAAGTTTAATGAATAAGGGATTAGAGGCTATTGAAGCTAAATGGCTCTTTCAATTAGATCCAGCTCAAATTGATGTTATTGTACATCCTCAATCCATTATACACTCTTTAGTGCAGTTTGAAGATGGTTCTATGAAGGCTCAAATGGGATTGCCAGATATGAAACTTCCTATTCATTATGCATTCGCCTATCCTAATCGAGTAGCTACTTCGTTTGAACGCTTTAATTTCTTAAATTATCCAAATTTAAGCTTTGCTCCAGCCGATACAGAAAGCTTTAGGAATTTGGCACTTGCTTATAAAGCTATGCAACAAGGGGGAAATATGCCTAGTATTTTAAATGCCGCCAATGAAGTAGTTGTGGAGGCTTTTTTACAAGAAAAGGTTAAATTCTTAGAAATGAGTGATATTATTGAGGCCTGTATGGAACAAATACCTTATTGTGCAAATCCTGATTTACAGAATTATTTAGAAAGCGATGAACAAGCCCGTATATTTGCGCGCAACATCGTAACAAAATAAAAAAGAACATATCCAATTACAAAATAAACTAAAGAAAGAGATTATATATGGACGGACTGATTATGGCAGGTCAACTTTTAATGGGCCTATCAATTTTAGTAATTTTACATGAGTTAGGACATTTTTTAGCCGCTAGGGCTTTCGGGATTAAAGTAGAGAAGTTTTATTTATTCTTTGATGCTTGGGGAGTAAAATTGCTCAGTTTTAAAATAGGAGAAACGGAATATGGAATTGGTTGGTTGCCTTTAGGAGGATATGTAAAGATTGCGGGTATGATCGATGAGTCGATGGATACAGAGCAATTGAAACAACCGGCTCAAGATTGGGAATTCCGTTCTAAACCAGCTTGGCAACGTTTAATTGTGATGTTAGGTGGTATTATTGTGAATATCATTGTCGGTATTTTTATCTTTTGGATGCTGACATTTAAATATGGAGAAACCTATATTCCAAATCAAAAATTAAGTCATGGAATTAATCCAGGAATAGTTGGTAAAGAAATTGGCTTAAAGCCTGGTGATAAATTATTAGCTATCAATGGTCAAAAATTAATTCGATTTGACGATGTGATTTCTTCAAAGGTTTTATTAGGTGGCCCTAAATTAACCATTTCTAGATCAGGACAAGCTATAGATATTTCTGTTCCTGATACCATCTTAAATCGTATTACCAAGCTTGGAATCGAAGAATTTATGCAACCCCGTATGGAGGCTTACAAAATCATGCAGGTTGTTGGTCCAGAAGAAGCACCGCTTCAGGAAGATGGAAAAAAATATCATGGTGCTTATGATGCGGGTTTTAAAGCAGGCGACAGTATTCTTAGTGTAAATGGAAGTCCGGTTAAATATATGGATCAGTTTACCTCAATTATTTCTGGACAAAGCAATAAAACTGTAGCGGTTAAGATTTGGAGAGATGGAGAAGAACTTGTTTTAAATCCATTAGTTAGTCCACAAGGAACAATCGGTATTTCTATTGCTCTTTCTGCATTGCCTACAGCGCATACTTCGTACGGATTTTTTGAGTCACTTGTCGTGGGTACGCAAAAAGGTTGGACTACTTTTAGTGATAATGGTAAAGGGATTTGGAAAATGATTACAGGCAAAGTTTCTGCACGTAATATTTCCAGTCCAATTGGAATAGCTAAAGTTTATGGTGCTGAGTTTGATTGGATAAATTTCTGGAGATTAACCGCACTTATTTCGATGGCTTTAGCATTTATGAACTTATTGCCAATTCCAGCCCTGGACGGTGGACATGTGGTGTTCTTAATCATTGAAATGATTAAAGGCAAACCTCTAAGTGATAAATTTATGGAATACGCTCAGATAACAGGTTTTGTCATTTTAATGGGCTTGATGATTTTTGCGTTTGGAAATGATATTTTAAAAATATTTGGTATCTAAACCAAAATTGTCAGAATAGCAAATAGCATAGATGAAAAATTACTTCGAGTTTTACCAATTGCCTGTACAGTTTCATCCTGATCAAAATCAAGTGAAGCAACAGTTTTATGCGCTCAGTAAAAAGTATCATCCCGACTTTTATATTGCAGCAAGTGAGGCAGAGCAAGCCGAAGTATTAGAATTGTCAAGTTTTAACAATAAGGCCTTTAACACTTTGAAAAGCGAGGCTTTAAGGTTACCTTACGTTTTGGAATTACTGGGGATTTTGGTGCCAGGAGAAAACTATAATTTAGATCCCGATTTTTTGATGGAAATGATGGATATAAATGAGCAATTAATGGAGTTGCAGTTTGAACCTAATTCAGAAGCCATGTCCCAAATACTTCCTAAAATAGCCCAAATTGAAGGTGAATTGTTGGCTCAAATGGAGCAATCAACAAAAGCCTATGATGCAGGTCAGGCTTCATCCGAAACCATGCAGCTCATTAAAGATTTATATTATAGAAATAAGTACTTAACCCGTATAAAAGACCAAGTTGCTAAATTAAATTCATGAGTTCCTTAAATATTTTCCGCAAAGTATCTATTATCGAAGCTATCTCTTATTTATTATTGTTGTTTGTTGCCATGCCTTTAAAGTATTTGGCCGATCAACCTTTAGCAGTTAGCTATGTTGGGATGATTCACGGCGTTCTATTTGTGGCTTATATGATTACTTTGTTCATGGCTTGGCAAGAAAGGAAATGGAGTTTAATCAAAGTCTTTTTAATCTTTTTAAGTTCATTAGTTCCTTTCGTTCCTTTTTGGGTGGACAAGAAATTGAAAGCTGAATCTTTTGAGAATCAGTAGCATTCCCATCCTTATTATTTAATTCCCTTAAAGTTCGCTTTAGCTTCGGAGTAGAGTCGAAGTAGAGTCGGATTTCGTTCGGCGTTTAGCGAAGAATAACCCCATGATATTTGATGCAGTAGTGAAGTTTGTACGAACTATATTCTAAATTTTAGGCAAAAAAAAAGCTTCTAATTTTATTAGAAGCTTTTTGTACCTGGGGCGGGGGTACAAACATATGCTTTTATGATTAATAGAGGCTGTTTTTTATTTTTGTGTGTCAAAATGTGTGGCGTAACTTTCAGTTTTACTTCACTTTTGCCACCAATTCTGATATTAATCGCTTCATATATTTAATATCATTTTGCATTTGGGTGATCTGCGTTTGTTGCGTATCGATCTGATCTTTTAATGCTGATATATCGGTTAACGTGTTAGATTTTTTGTCAATTGTTTGTGGGCCCTTACCTTCTAGTAACCATTCAGGATTTAAGCCATACTCATTCTTTAGTATGTGGATTAACTCAGCACCAATTGGAAATCGGCCAAGCTCAATATA
>CAZQFF010000003.1:59112-160462 GCA_964592575.1 uncultured Pedobacter sp. | reverse complement strand
GCCCTGACGGTTATCATGACTTAGAAACGGTCTTTGTTCCGATTCCTATTTATGATGTACTGGAAATTGTGGATGCGAAGGAAACAAGTTTTCATTTCTCTGGCTTATCGATACCTGGAAAGCTGGAAGATAATTTGCTTTTTAAAGTTTTTCAGAGATTTCAAAGTGAGTTTAAGCTTCCTGCGCAGAAAATTTTATTGCATAAATATATTCCTATGGGGGCTGGTTTAGGTGGGGGCTCATCTGATGCGACATTTTTAATCAAGTTATTGAATGAAAAGTTTGAATTGGCCTTATCTGTAGGAGAATTACAAGCCTATGCTACTGAATTTGGAGCAGATTGTGCTTTTTTTATTGAGAATAAGTCGGTTTTAGCGAAAGGGATAGGTGATCAATTTGAACCTGTGGTTTTACCTGTAGCTGAATTTTATTTGGCTTTGATTAAGCCTCCCCTTCAAGTTTCAACGGCTATGGCTTATGGTAAAGTTAGGCCAGCCCTTCCAAATGAATCTTTGCAGATGGTACTGAATCGTCCCATTGAGCAATGGCGGGATCATTTGGTGAATGACTTTGAGCCGGGTATATTTTCTTTATTTCCGGAATTGGCGGCGATTAAACAAGAGCTTTATGCTTTAGGTGCGATTTATGCGGCTATGAGCGGGAGTGGATCAACAATGTTTGCTTTATTTAAAGAAGAACCTAATTTGCAAAGTTTTGAGGATTATAATTTTGTTTTTTGTGAAAAAATAAAATTATAATTTAAATCTTTTCTTTAGTTTTGTATTTCACAATATTTTATTTCGTTAATAATGAAGATTATGGAAATTCATATTACCCGTAAAAATCAATTCTATCATTTTGAAGCGGAAAATGCCAGTGGAAACCTATTGTCGATGGACGCTCATCCTTCTATAGGAGGCGCTGGTATGGGTTTTAGACCTATGGAGTCCTTATTGGCTGGTTTAGGTGGTTGCTCGGGTATTGATATGGTTAATATTTTGCATAAGCAGAAAGCAGATTTGCAAGATATAGCCATAGACATTAAGGCTGAGCGAAAAGAAAATGAAGTGCCTGCAATTTTTGAGTCGATACAAATTCACTTTAGATTATTTGGAAATTTAGATCCGAATAAAGTGGAAAAGGCCTTGCAACTTACTTTTGATAAATATTGCTCAGTGGCTAAAATATTGATGGCCACAGCTTCGATCAGCTACACGTATGAAATTCTACCTCTAAAATAAGATACCTATGGAAAATTTAGATTCGCCAAATGCCTTTACGCATTTTGAAACTTTAGCGATTAGAACGCAATTAGAGCGTTCTGCTCAAAAGGAGCACTCTGTGCCGTTATATTTAACTTCGAGCTATAAATTTGACGATGCTGAAGATATGCGGGCCTTATTTGCCAATGAAAAAGAGGGGAATGTTTATAGTCGTTACGCTAATCCCAATACGACTGAGTTTATTGAGAAGATGTGTCTTTTAGAAGGCGCTGAACATGGTTTTGCGACGGCAACGGGTATGGCGGCTATTTTTACGGTTTTTGGGGCCTTTTTAAAGTCGGGAGATCATGTTTTGTCGAGTCGTTCTGTTTTTGGTTCCACACATCAATTATTGACTAATGTATTCCAAAAATGGGGTATTAGTCATACTTATGCGGATTTAGACAAGCCTGAAGAGTGGGAGGGGAAAATTAAAGCAAAAACTAAATTAATCTTTGTAGAAACACCTTCCAATCCAGGTATCGATATCATTGATTTGGAGTTTTTAGGGGATTTAGCTCGCCGACATCATTTAATATTAGTGGTAGATAATTGCTTTGCTACACCCTATTTACAAAAGCCTTTAGCCTTGGGAGCGCATATTTCTATTCACTCGGCTACCAAATATATTGATGGACAAGGAAGGGTTTTAGGGGGTATAGTTTTAGGAAACAAAAGTTTAATAGAGGAAGTGGTGGCTTTCGCTAGACATAGTGGGCCCTCGATGTCTCCTTTTAATGCTTGGATTTTGTCTAAAAGTTTAGAAACCTTGGCTATTCGAATGGAAAGACATTGTGAAAATGCGCTAAAAGTAGCGGAGTATTTAGAAAATCATCCTAAAATAACCCAGGTTAAATATCCTTTCTTAACCTCTCATCCACAATATGCTATCGCTAAAAAACAAATGCGTTTAGGTGGGGGTATGGTGACTATTGTGCTTAGGGGAGGCTTAGCAGCGGCTCGAAACTTTATGGATGCCTTAAAGATGTTTTCTATTTCAGCAAATTTAGCGGATACACGTTCTATCGCCACACATCCAGCTAGTAGCACGCATGCTAAATTAACAGAGGAGCAACGTTTAGAAGTTGGTATTGAGCCAGGAACAGTTAGATTATCTATTGGTTTGGAGCATATCGATGATATATTGGCGGATATAAGTCAAGCGCGCCATAAAATTTAATTAACTGATATAGTTTCTGTCTTCTTCGCTCAATTCGTTGGAAGGGCTTTGTGGGTTGCTGTTCGATTGATTTGGATTATGATCTAGTTCGTTGTCTAAAGAGGCGATTACGCGCTTTGGTCTTCCGGCTATATAGCCTAAAATAAAGCCAATTAAGATACAAATACCGATTACTAATAGTTTAGATACGGGTACGGGATCACCTATCAAAAAGTCGAATTCAACAGCGTCACGGTTTACTGTTAGAAAAATGGTCAAGATTACCGTGCAAAAAATAATGAAAAGGTTTTTAAAGCTCATTTTATAAGGTTTTGTAAATTTTATTAAAGGCTGTAATTAAATGTAAACTCTAAGATAGGATTTTGTTTTTTGCTTTGATTAATAAAAATTAATCTTGCTCCGAAATCAATGAGCGGTTGATATTCTAAAATGTGCATCTTGGTGAGTACTTCCAGGCCGTAACTGCGCGGTTGAGTAAGGTCTTTTATTTGGCTTGGGTTCTCATAGTGGTTAAATAATCCTAAATTAATTTGTTTGATATAAGCTAATTTAGAAAGGTTTAGATCAGGGTAGGCTACAGGGAATCGATAATGCATCAATAGCACCTGTTTTAATGGTTTTTGTCTGGAGCTTTGATAATAGCCATAAATAGGATTGATTTCAACTTGATTAGACCAAAGACCACTTCCTCTCTGTAAATTGGCGTGCAAAGAAAAGCTATGTCGGGCTAAAATTCCGGGGAAATAAAAGCTGGATTGAAAGGTGTATAATTCTCCTTTTAAAACTTTGGAAAATGGCTGGTGCGCATATTTTAACGCTATGGATTGAGCAAATTTAGGGGCGATTTCTGCGCTTGACTTTCTCCAAGCATGGCTAAAATTTAAGGTGTATGCTATTGAGAAAGCTATCTGTCTTAAAAAATCTGGGTCAGCCTGCTGAATGCGATAGCGTTTGGTATAGCTGGTTTGGATTTCTAGGTTAAAAGCGAATTGTCTTTGTTGTTGATAAAATCTGAGTGGTAAATTAATGCCGAATTGGATGCGATTTTCTCTCCAAGAGTCGGCATTTAATAAGTATTTTGTCTCATCTTTTTCAAGGGACTTGTTTTCAAAGCTAGATTGACGGGGACGATTATCGTAGCGCAGTTGAATAATGGGATAGAATGCTCGCCAATTAAATTCAGATTTATAGCTGAATTGACGCATATCGCCTTCGTAAGCTATTCCATTTTCCCAATAAAGGGTGTTCAATAGGTTTTCTGACCTTAAAATAAGTTGATTTTGGCTAGGTCTTTCTTGTTTGAGGCTAAGGCTATGAAATTTAATAAGATCTTGGAAGTTTGAATAAGGTTTTGTGCTTTGTTTGAAGCAAGTTAAATTAGTTGTGTCGAATTGTTTTAAAAATTCGTCATTAAAGATGGGGGTATTGGATTTAGCTAGCGCTACAAAGTAGTTTTTTCCAACAGGCTGCCTTTGATAGACTGCTTTTTGAATCTGATAGCCCATAAAATCGTAATTGCTGTGAACTAAACTATCTTGCTGTGCGGATATTTGGGCGTGGAAAGCGCCGTATTTAGAGGCGCTCAGTGCGAATATTTCTGAGTTTTGGAGGGATAACTCATAAATATTGTCTAAGCCGTTTAAATGGCTGTTAAAATAGATTTTATCCTGATTAAATTTTGGATTGCTAATTTGCCAATGCGCCGGTCCAAATATGCGTTGTGATTTTGCGGATTGTGGGCCTAATTGGAGTATTTCAATGGATCGGCCTTGATCATTTACGCTTAAGAAAACCAGACGTTGATTTTGTTCGTCATAGCTAGGGTTTTCTAAATGATAATTGGGAAGTGGACTATGTTTTTGAATGACCTGGCCTGTACTGCTCGATATTTCTACTAAATGACTTTGTAATTTTAAATCTTGCTCCACAACGACGATTTTTTTGCCATCACTGGATAGGCTGGGGGAGAAGTATCGTGTTTTGTGTGTGATTTGTTTGGTTTTCTTGCTTTTTAGGTCGTAAATACAAATAACCGAATAGCTTTCTTGTAAATAACGGGGGTGTGTTCTGCGTTCTGCCCACACTACTTTTCCGGCGGCATAGTGTATCCATGCTTTTTCTTGGAATCCAATATAGCTTAGATGCTCTTCTTTTAATTCAGGACCCAGTAAAACTAAGCTCGGGATGGTGTTTTTTCCTTGTTTTAAACTAAGCGTTTGTGTGGGGTTTATGGGGAATGGGAATAAATAGTCGGTTGCGAATTTAGAAGGGGCGCTAATAGGTTTAGGTTTGGCTTGTGGAAGGTCTTGTGCTGAGGCTTGTATGGTATTGGAGTCTGCTTGTTTGCTCCAACGCGCATAAAGTGTATCTAAATTCTTTTTATACCATTCCTCTCGATTTAAACCCGTGCTTCTTTTTAAACTTTTAGAGAACTGAAATAATTCCACCTTGTTTTGAGCTAAGTCTTGAAAAATTTGCGGAATAACTTCGGGTCCATGTTGCTCCACCATTAAGCTTTGCATGAGATAGCCTAGTTGATAGTAACCGGGTGTATGATGTTTGTTCGATCCAAAAAAAGCTTTGGTATAAGATAGTTTTTCTTTTTCGAGCAAGGTGGCTCTGAATGGCATGATCCATTCTGCTTGCTTTCCTCTTCCGGCTTGGGTTAAATAGCTTTCATGGAAAACAGCATCCCCTTCTAAAAACCACAAGGGAATTCGGATCCCAAGGTAGGCTAGTTTTAGTTCTTGTAAAAGTGGGAATTTTTGAGGCTTGGTTAAGTAGTCGAAATGAACCATATGTCGAAGTTCATGGATAGCTAAATTACTTAACCAATTTTGGCTGTCGAAGCCTTGTTCTGGAGTGGTGTAAAAATGGGATAAGCGTGGGGCAATTTGAACAAAAGCATTGGAGTTTATTCCTCGGTTTTGAAGCAGGGTAGGGTAGCGGTTTGGTTGAGGGTTTAGGTCTTGATATAGGGGCTTTTTAAAGGCCTTGATTTTAGCAGCTAAAAGTAAGGTTTGATGTTCGATTTCCTCAGGATAGATCAAATGGAGTTCAGGTGTCTTGAGTTGCTTCCATTTTACACTAAGTGGGTTTTGTGGGTGGTAAAAAAGTTGAGCAAAAGCTATTGGTGTAGTTATTATTAAAATAAATAAAGATAAAATACTGATTTTTATATTTTTATACTTGTTTATCATGGCTTAAAATAAGGATTGCTAATTATTTTAGTATCAAAGCTTTTAAGTGGTGGATTTTTGTTTAACTTATAAATTAAATATTTATATTTTTATTATTGATTTACAGTCGTTTATATTTATTATTATTTCTTGTATATACTTCTTGTTTTTTGAAAAAATAGAGCCATTTAGCTTATTTTTTGTTCACCATTAATAGCCTCTAAATAATTTTAATTTCTGGCTTATTTCGGGGATTAAGTTACACTAATATCCGGATAATTCTAGCAAGTTTTTGCTAAAATTTTGAAGACTTGTATACAAAAATGAAAGTCGTAATGCTTATTTGTTATGCTGTTTGGCGAGTTGTTTTTTGTATAATGGATATAGAAAAACAGCGGCTAAAATTAGACTAGATCCGAGGTAAAATCCGCCAGTCATATGCTCCTTTTCTCCGAACAAAATATAGGCTATAGCGATCCCATAAAGCGGCTCTAAATTGGTAATTAATGCGACCTTAAAAGCCGATATAGTTTGCATAACTTTTACCCCCGCAACATAGGCCATTGCTGTACAAATACTCCCCAAAATAAAAAGATAAATCCAGTCATTTAGATTTAATTTAAAGGACTCTAAAGCTAGATCTCCTCTGCCTAAACGATATAAACTGATCCAAAAAAAAGCGCCTATGAGTTCGTAAAATCCAATGATACTGGGTTTATATTTGACCGCAAAAGTTGAGTTTATTGTTGAAAAGATACTAGCGGCCAAAGCGGCTAAAAGACCAAATATGATACCAGCGGTATAATTGCTTTCGAATTTAAAGATTAAATAAATGCCTAAGATGATCACTAATCCAATGAGGATATCTCCTTTGGAAATAGCGTGTTTTTTAACGATAGGCTCTAATATGGATATAAATAGGGTAACAGAGGATAGGCAAATTAAACCTACGGAAACATTGGAAACTTTGATGCTATGGAAGAAAAATATCCAATGCATGGCAACTATACCTCCAGTAAAGAAAAACTTTAAAAACTGTTCTTTATTGACTTTTATAGACCCTTTTTGCCATAGAAAATAGAGGCCTAAGCTAATAATAGCAATCAAAACACGAAACCAAACCAAGCGTACCGCATCGATGCTAATTAAAGCGCCTAATATGCCCGTAAAACCCCAAATAAATACTGTTAGGTGTAAGATGAATAAATTTTGACGGGCAATTTGTGCTGGTGTTTTTTCCATTATTTAGGGGCTCTTTTGAGCAAGAATAATCCGAGAAGACCAAATATAATTGAAGGTACAATAGCGGCCATAAAAGGTGAAAATCCACCTTTAATTGAGAATATAAAGGCAAAGTGATTTAAAACGATATAAACAAAGCTGATGAAAATACCTATTCCAAGAGGTAATCCAACGCCCCCTCTTACTTTTCTACTCGATAAAGCTACGCCTATTAAGGTTAATACATAGGCAGAAAGGGGGTGTATCCAGCGTTTATAGCGTTCAAATAAAAGATCGTTGATGACTCCAGTTCCTCTCACTCTTTCTTTTTCAATCTTTTCTTCTAACTCCTTATTAATCAAGCTAGAGAAAACATTGTCATAAGCTGAAAAATCATTTGGACGCATATCCAAAGTAGTGTCCTTCGGAATAACAGGTTCACTTCTGAATTTCTCTTTTAGCCCATCAATGGTACGAATAGAGTAATCAGTTAGCAGCCATTTAGTTGTAGTGGAGTCGTATTTGATGGTTTGGGCGAATATTTTTTTCTTTAAAATGTCGCCTTGAAATTGATCTAATGTGAAACGATAGCCAATATTGGAGCGATTGTCAAACGCATCAATCGAGATATAGGTATTGCTGTCTAGCTTGATATGTACTTTTTCTTTTATAAAGGGACTATTTTTCTTAACTACCTCATTCTCAAATTTGTTTTTGATTTTATTGGTATGCGGGATGATGAATAAATTAGATCCTAAGGTCAATAAAAATATTAAGCTAGCAGATATTAAATAGGGTCTTAAGAATCGATTAAAGCTAACTCCGCCACTTAAAATAGGTACAATTTCCGTTTGATCGGCCATTTTAGCGGTGAAGAAGATTACGGAAATAAAATTGATTAAGGGAGACAGCATATTCACATAGAAAGGTATAGAGCCTACATAATAGAGTCTAAAGGCATCCCATGCACTTAAATTATTGCTTAAAAAATCGTCGAGCTTTTCCGATAAATCGAAAATAACAATGATTACGACAAATAATATTAAGGTATAAAAGAATGTACCTAAATACTTGCCGATAATAAAGTTATCAATTATTTTTAAACGATTTCGGAAAAACTTCATCTACAATTTATTGCCTAATATACTAACCATTTTGTTCTTCCAAGCGTAAAATTCACCTGAAATAATTTTTTCTCGAGCTTCATTGACCAACCATAAATAAAAATGAAGGTTGTGTAAAGAGGCAATTTGAGCGCCTAGCATTTCTTGAGAATGCATTAGATGTCTTAAATAGGCCTTACTATACACTTGGTCAGCAAATAAATCACTCTCTGCATCGATTGGACTAAAGTCATTTGCCCATTTTTTGTTTTTAATATTGATGATGCCATGACGCGTAAACAGCATTCCGTTTCGGGCATTTCGAGTAGGCATCACACAGTCGAACATATCTATACCTAAAGCAATATTTTCTAAGATGTTGATTGGTGTACCTACACCCATTAAATAACGTGGCTTGGAGCTTGGAAGGATATCGGAAACGACTTCGGTCATCGCATACATTTCTTCTGCAGGTTCTCCAACGGAAAGTCCTCCAATGGCATTTCCTTCTCTGTCCATGCTAGCAATAAATTCTGCTGACTTTTGTCTAAGATCTTTATAGACCGATCCCTGTACAATAGGAAATAGGGTTTGTTCGTAACCGTATTTTGGATCAGTTTGGTCAAAATGTTCACAACATCTTTTTAGCCAACGATGTGTCATTTGCAAAGAATTGGCTGCATATTTATAGTCACATGGATATGGCGTACACTCATCAAAGGCCATAATAATGTCTGCTCCGATGCTACGTTGTATATCCATTACATTTTCAGGCGTAAATAGATGTTTGGAACCATCAATATGTGATCTAAAGGTAACCCCATCTTCTTTGATTTTACGCACTTTACTTAAAGAGTAAACTTGATAACCACCACTATCGGTTAAGATAGGTTTGTCCCAATTCATAAATTTATGGAGTCCTCCGGCAGGTTCTAAAATATCTAAACCTGGTCTAAGAAATAAATGATAAGTATTGCCCAAAATGATTTGAGCTTTAATATCATCTTTTAATTCTCTTTGGTGTACGGTTTTAACGGTGCCTGCTGTCCCTACGGGCATGAATATAGGTGTCTGTATTTCACCATGAGCGGTGGTAATTTTTCCTGCTCTAGCTTTGCTCCCAGGGTCTTGGGCTTGGAGTTCAAATTCCATAAAAGGGTATATCTTAAAATAAGGGGCAAAAATAGCCAAAATTTTATCAACATTAGCCTTGTATTCTAGATAAAAATGTGAGATTTGTAAGAATCGAATTCATGTGGACTTAGAAATTATCGAATACCTGTTATTAGCTCTCTTATTCCTGTTTGGAATTTGGGATCTTTATTTTGCTTGTTTTAAACATGCCCGATTGTTAGGCTTTAAAGATTTGGAAATCTCGGCAACCTCACCTGCTGATTTGCCCTTTAAACCGATTAGCGTGATAGTGGCTGCTCGAAATGAGGCGGCTAATTTGGAAGCCTATTTACCCGCAATTTTAACTCAAAATTACCCTGATTATGAGGTGGTGGTCGTTAATGATCGCTCTTGGGATCAAACCGAGGAGGTTTTAAAAGCGCTTCAGGCTCAATATCCTCATTTACGCGTTGTTAATATTACGCATAATGATAAGTTCATTGCTGGTAAAAAGTTTGCCATTTCGATGGGTATTAAGGCCTCTAAACACGATTGGCTGGCTTTTACGGATGCAGATTGTGTGGTTTCCTCAGCCGATTGGTTAAGCTATATGCAAGATCCAGAAGATGGTAAAACGGAAATAAAATTAGGTTATTCACCTTATTTTAAGAAGGGTAGCTTTCTGAATTGGATGATTCGTTATGAAACTTTTCAAACGGCCATTAATTATTTATCCTTTGCTTTAGCAGGGAATCCTTATATGGGTGTTGGTAGAAATTTAGCCTATAAAAAGAGTTTATTTTTTAAGCACAAAGGATTTGCTTCTCATATGCATATTCCTTCAGGAGATGATGATTTATTTATTAATCAGGCAGCTAATGGCCAAAATACACAAATAGTTATAGCTATGGATAGTCTGCTTTGGTCAGCGCCTAAAACTACTTGGATTGATTATATCAAGCAAAAAAAACGTCATCAAAGGGCTGGTACAACTTATAAAAATGAACATCGTTTAACTTTAACCATTCAATACTTATTACGATTCTTTTTCTTTGGTACGAGTTTGGCGGCTATTATATGGGAACCTTCTAGACTCTATGCCTTAGCTTTCTTGGTACTTTTTTATTTGATCAAGGTTTTCATTTATCCTCGACTGTATAATAAAATGAGTTATGGGGAGCTCAAGTGGTTTTTCCCTATTTTAGACTTGTTTTATTTATTATTCTTAATATTAACAGGATTTATTGGATTGTTTGTGCGAAAAGTGCAGTGGAAGTAAATTTCAATTATTTTTTAAAACATGGATAAACATCAAATCATCTTAAAGTATTTTCCTGATTTAACGGAGAAACAGCAGGAACAGTTTAAAGAACTCTATGCCTTATATGTAATCTGGAATGCGCAAATTAATGTGGTTTCTAGAAAGGATATTGAGGAGCTGTATGAAAGACATGTTTTACATTCCTTAGGCATTGCTAAATTTTGTAAGTTTTTACCTGGAGAGAGGGTTTTAGATGTCGGAACTGGTGGAGGTTTTCCTGGAATTCCATTAGCAATTATGTTTCCAGAAACGAATTTTATGTTAGTAGATTCTATTGGAAAGAAAATCAAAGTGGTGCGTGAAGTAGCTAAAGCTTTAGGTTTAAAAAATGTTGAAGCTCATCATCTGCGTGCCGAATTGGTTGATCCTGGTTTTAATTTTGTGGTGTCTAGGGCTGTTACTAGATTAGGCGAATTTTATCCTTGGATAAAAGATAAATTTAGTAAGACCAGTAAAAACGCGATTCCCAATGGGATTTTATATCTAAAAGGAGGGGATTTAACGGAAGAAATTAAAGAGTCTAAATTAAAAGCTCAACTTTTTCCACTTTCTGATTATTTTGAAGAAGAGTTTTTTGAAACCAAGTACGTGGTTTATATACCTCGATAAATAAGAAAAGCCGACTCCGAAGAGTCGGCTTTTTTTCTAATCATAGCACACCAGTTAAGGTGAGATTGTCTGCTAAAAATTAGAATTCTTTATGGTGCGGAATAATTTAATATGAAGTTATAACTATTATTTTAGTTTAGCAACTAAATTAGTAGTTTTTTGCAAAAAAAATAAAATTTATAACGTATTTACTTGATAATTAGTCGATTTAATTGTTTCTGTTGTTAGTTTCTTGAAGACTTCGCAAATTACTTTATGAAATTTCAAGATTCAATAATAGCAGAGGAAGAATTGTTGCATGGAATAGCTTTGAGTTTTTTAACAACAATTAAGCCTACAGTTTGACAAACTTTATTAGCACATTTTGGCTCAGCGCTTAATTTATTTCAGTCAAGTTATGATCAATTAATGCAATTGGAAGGGATGCAGGCCAAATTGGCTGATATTTTGTGTGCTGGACCTAATTTAGCTCAAGCAAAATTAGAACTGGATTATGCTAGAGACCACCAGATTCAAATCCTTTATTATTTACACGCAGATTATCCGAAAAGATTAAAGGCTTGTGAAGATTGTCCCTTAATTTTGTATTACAAAGGAACCGCTAATCTCAATACTGCTAAAGTTTTAGCTATAGTTGGGACAAGACAGGCCTCTGAATATGGGAAAAGATTATGTTTTAGTTTCTTAGAGCACTTTAAGGCATCGAATATTTTAGTGGTAAGTGGTTTAGCTTATGGTATAGATATTTATGCGCATCAAGCGAGTTTAGATTTGGGTTTAGACACCGTTGGAGTCTTAGCTCATGGTTTGGATAAAATTTATCCCGTGATGCATTACAATATAGCGCAAAGGATGATTCAAAAAGGTGGATTAATTACGGAGTATTTACCACATACGGCCGCTAGAAAGGAAAACTTCCCCAAGCGGAATCGAATTATTGCGGGATTATGTGATGCATTAATTGTGGTAGAGGCAGCAGAAAAAGGGGGGGCTTTAATCTCCGCTCGTCTCGCTAATTCTTACCATAAAGAAGTTTTTGCTTTTCCTGGTCGTTGTGATGATCGATTATCTGCGGGTTGTTTATACTTGATTAAAACCTATCAAGCTAATTTAATTAGTTCGGCTATAGATGTTATTCAAGCTTTGAACTGGCATGATATAGAATCTGCCCAGGTACAAACTCAATTGGCCTTACATAAAGTTTGAGGAGAAGAAGAAAAGCGGGTGTATGATTTTTTAAAAAGTAAAGCCAGGCATATAGATGAATTACTTTATTTATCGGGATTGAGTATAAGTGATTTAGCTTTAATTTTATTGAATTTAGAGCTGGAGGGATTGATTTTAAGCATGCCAGGTAAATTTTATCAATTGCCTTAAATTTTGTGTATTTTTGCGGCATGTGGTATAATAACATCTTAGAAACTATTGGGAATACCCCACTGGTTAAATTAAATAAAATTACAGCAAGTATCCCAGCAACAGTTTTAGCAAAAATAGAAACGACGAATCCTGGGAATTCTATCAAGGATAGAATGGCTCTGAAAATGATTGAGGAGGCCGAAAAATCAGGAGCCTTAAAGCCTGGAGGTACTATCATTGAAGGTACATCAGGAAATACAGGTATGGGCTTAGCTATAGCCGCCGTAATCAAGGGTTATAAATGTATTTTTACAACAACAGATAAACAATCTAAGGAAAAAGTAGATGCATTAAG
The DNA here is from genome assembly GCA_964592575.1 of uncultured Pedobacter sp. Lineage (GTDB taxonomy): Bacteria > Bacteroidota > Bacteroidia > Sphingobacteriales > Sphingobacteriaceae > Pedobacter. The sequence goes on along the minus strand of CAZQFF010000003.1, from coordinate 147,760 downwards.
AGCATTTGGAGCAGAAGTAATTGTTTGTCCTACTAATGTGGACCCTGAAGATCCTAGATCCTATTATTCCGTTTCATCTCGCTTGGAGAGGGAAGTGCCTAATGCATGGAAACCTAATCAATATGATAATTTAGCTAATTCTCAAGCACATTATGAGCAAACTGGTCCGGAAATTTGGGAGCAAACTGAAGGTAAAATTACGCATCTGGTAGTTGGTGTTGGAACTGGTGGTACGATTTCTGGTACAGGAAAATATTTAAAAGAGAAAAATCCTAATATTCAAGTTTGGGGTATTGACACCTATGGTTCTGTTTTCAAAAAATATAAGGAAACTGGAATATTTGATAAAAATGAGATTTATCCATATATCACTGAGGGTATAGGAGAAGATTTTTTACCTCAAAATGTGAATTTTGAAGTGATTGATTTATTTGAAAAAGTGACGGATAAGGACGCGGCTTTAATGACGCGAGAAATAGCTAGAAGGGAAGGGATTTTTGCGGGTAATTCAGCAGGTTCGGCTATTGCAGGTCTGTTGCAACTCAAAGATAAATTAAAACCGGAAGATGTAGTTGTGGTTATATTTCATGATCATGGTAGCCGATATATGGCTAAGATGTACAATGAGGATTGGTTGAGAGAAAGAGGATTTTTAGTGGACGAAAAATTAACCGCAAAATCAATCTTAGCTAAGCGTAATGAGCCTGAAGTATTAAGTGTAGATGGTAAAAAAACAGTATTGGAGGCAATCAATATGATGAAAACCTTAAATATCTCTCAATTACCTGTTACACAACAAGGCATGTTAATTGGAAAGGTAACGGAGTCTGATATTTTAACTGCGCTTTTGGAAAATCCATCTTTAAAGTCTTCTGCAGTAGAAGATATTATGAGTAAATCTTTTCCATTTGTAGACGTGAATACTTCAGTAGATAAAATATCGAGCATGATTCATAAAGATAATGCGGCGGTTTTAGTAGAATATGAGCCAGGAAAAATTGGCATTATCACGCAATATGATATTATAGAAGCAATTTCTGGTTAAAAAACATTCGTTTTTTGGCATAAAAAAAGAGGGAATTTTTCCCTCTTTTTTATGCTGTTCCTTTATTAAATAAGCCTAATGACCTGGGCCTGAACCTTCAACTCGTTTAATTTGTGCTCCAAGAGCAATTAAACGAGCATCTATATCTTGATAACCTCTTTCAATTTGTTCAATATTGTAAATGGTAGAGGTGCCTTCTGCAGATAATGCCGCAATTAATAATGAAACTCCGGCTCTAATATCTGGAGAGGTCATGCTAATACCTCTTAATTTGTACTTTTTGTCGATTCCATTAACGGTAGCACGATGTGGATCACATAAAATGATTTGTGCACCCATATCAATTAGTTTATCGACAAAGAATAATCGGGATTCGAACATTTTTTGGTGAATTAATACCGTGCCACGTGCTTGAGTAGCGACTACTAATACAATACTCAATAAGTCAGGCGTGAAACCTGGCCATGGGGCATCTGCAATAGTTAAAATAGAACCATCAATAAAGGTATCAATGACATAATTCTTTTGAGAAGGAATATAAATGTCATCTCCTCTTCTCTCTAATTTAATTCCAAGTTTTTTAAATACCTCAGGAATAATACCTAATTCATCGTATTGAACGTTCTTAATGGTGATTTCAGATTCCGTCATAGCGGCTAATCCTATGAAAGATCCTATTTCAATCATATCTGGAAGCATTCTATGTTCTGTACCGCCTAATTTTTTAACGCCTTCAATGGTTAATAAATTAGATCCAATACCAGAAATCTTTGCCCCCATGCGATTTAACATTTTGCATAGTTGTTGCAAATATGGTTCACAGGCTGCATTATAAATGGTCGTCGTTCCTTTTGCTAATACAGCAGCCATAACGATGTTAGCGGTTCCTGTAACAGAAGCTTCATCTAAAAGGATATAGGCTCCTTTTAAATTGGTGGCATCTACATTAAAGAAAGATTTTTTGGCATCATATACAAATTTGGCGCCTAATTTCTCGAAACCTAAAAAGTGGGTATCTAATCTACGGCGACCAATTTTATCACCTCCAGGTTTAGGGATAGCCGCTTTTCCAAAACGCGCTAAAAGTGGTCCTACAATCATAATAGAACCTCTTAAACTTCCTCCTTTTGATTTAAATGCAGCAGATTGAAAAAAGTCTAAATTGATGTTTTTGGCCTCAAAAGTGTAAGTGTCCTTATTAATGCGTTCGATACTAACCCCTAAATCACCTAATAGTTCAATGAGTTTATTTACATCTTTAATATCTGGGATATTACTAATGGTCATTTTTTTATCCGTTAATAATACGGCGGATATAATTTGTAAGGCCTCATTTTTAGCTCCCTGTGGAGTAATTTCACCTTTTAACTTTTTACCTCCTACAATTTCAAATGCATTCATGTATATGCTGTGTTTTACGCTTTAATTTTAATTGACTAATGTCTTTGTTTCGTGTTATTTCGTTGAGAACCGCTTCGATTGTTATTATTTTGACGACCTTTATTTCGAGCGCGATTATTATTGTTGTTGTTTTGACGATTATTCTGAGGTCTGAACTCTACTTTGTTTAGATTGACATTTTCTTCTAATACTAAAGCTCCACCTGATAAATCTTTTAAGTTTTTTAAGATCGTTTCGTCAGCTACATTATCCTTATTCCATTGCACATAAGCCATTTTCATGAAATTAGCAATTCCTTGCACCATAGCTGCTTTTTTCTCTGTATTTTCTTCTTCCATCGCTTTCTCTATCAGTTTTTCAACGGTTTTACCATAATGTTTATACTTAATAGATTGGTGTGGATAGCCAATGTGAGCTGGCTTAAATTCTTCGTCCTCAGGGTTAGGCTTTGGATAGGGACTATCTACATCAATTTGATAATTTGATATGATATGTAAATGATCCCAAAGTTTATGCTTAAAATCAGCTACATCTCTTAAATGGGGATTTAAAAAGCCCATTAAATCAATAACCGCTTGCGCATATTTATTTCTTTCTTCTTTTGTAGGAAGATCGATAATATATTTTACCATATTTTGCACATTTCGGCCATATTCGGCTAAAATTAATTTGCTTCTGGTGGTGTTGTAGTCAAAATTCATGTATGTAAATACTAATTTACTGCTGATTAGGGTGATTTTGTAAAAGAGATAAAGATTAATTTACAATCCGCAATTTAGCAAATTTAAGCAATAGTTGTTTGTTTCCAAGACCTTGAAAAAATACAGTGGCTTTTATATCAGGTAAATTCCCCTCTAAGTTAATAATTTTTCCAAATCCAAACTTTTCGTGTTCTACTTCCATACCAATTTTAAGTTCAGAGGCTGGGCTTGGTGAAAAGCCAGGACTAGGTATATGGGCTTTAGGAAGTAAGGATGTCGTTTTGGGTTTAGGCTTTGAAAAAGAATCGGTGTCTGGACTAGCTTTGCTTGCTGATCCGGTTTTATTTATAAAAGTACGTTTCTGTGACCAGTTTTTTCTCTCGGATTCAAAACCAGTATCAAATAATTCTCCACGATTTACTTTGAGCTGTTCTATTTCGAGATAAGCAGGATTAATTTCATTGATAAAACGGCTAGGTTCGCATGAGGTTAATGTACCCCAACGGTAGCGAGAAGTTGCGTAGGTTAGCACTAATTTTTTTTCTGCTCGCGTTATGGCTACATAAAATAAACGGCGTTCTTCTTCTAATTCGGAACGGGAATTAACCGACATTTGGGATGGGAATAAATTTTCCTCCAAACCTACAACATAGACATTTTTAAACTCTAAGCCTTTGGCAGAGTGGATAGTCATAAGTGACACGGTATCCTCGTTTTTATCACTTTCTCGGTCATCATTGGTTAGTAAAGCTACATCTTGCATAAAGAAAGCTAAACTTCTGTCTTCTATATCTTCTCTTTCGGCAAATTCCTTAATACCATTTAATAGTTCTAAGATGTTTTCATAGCGAGAACGGCCTTCGACACTATCATCACTATGAAGTTCTTTTAAAATACCCGTATGCTGAGCTATATATAAAGCCGTTTCATAAGCATCTAATTTCTTAGATTCTGCCATGAAACTTTGTATTAATAGGGCAAAATCTCCTAATTGATTGGGGATTCTACCTTCTAAATAGCTTTGAGGTTGACAAATCACTTGCCACATGGTGATATCATGTTTGTCAGCAGCTACCGATAATTTTTCTAAGGTCGTATCGCCTAAACCTCTTCTTGGATAGTTAATGACACGTTTCAAGGCTTCTTCGTCGGCTGGATTAAAAGTCAGGCGGAAATAGGCAATTAAGTCTTTAATTTCCTTTCTTTGGTAAAATGATAATCCTCCATAAATTTTATAAGGAATATTGATTTTACGTAAAGCCTCTTCCATCGCTCTACTCTGCGCATTTGTACGATATAAAATAGCAAAGTCTTTGTATCTTAATCCTTTTTGAGCGTATTCCTGAGCGATTGATTCTGCTACGATTTTCCCTTCTTCATTATCTGTAAAGGCTCTAGAAATTTTAATGCGATCTCCAGATTCATTAGCCGAAAATACTTTCTTCTCTAATTGATTTTTATTATTGGCAATTATACTATTGGCTACCTCCACTATATTTTGCGTAGAGCGGTAATTTTGTTCGAGTTTAAAGACTTTTAAATCCGGATAATCTCTTTCAAAATTTAGTATATTTTGAATGTTTGCTCCCCTAAAGGCATAAATACTTTGGGCATCATCGCCAACCACGCATATATTCTGATGAGCTGCCGCTAGTTTTTTAACAATGATATATTGAGAAAAATTGGTATCCTGATACTCATCTACCATTAGGTAGCGAAACTTTTGCTGATATTTATTTAAGACATCGGGATGATCTTTTAATAATACATTAGTTTTAAACAATAAATCATCAAAGTCCATTGCTCCAGCTTTAAAGCATCTTTTTACATAGGTTTCATAAATTTCACCTAGCAGGGGCCTTTTGGTACTGATGTCTTCGGCTTGTATTTGATCGTTACTTTGATATTCCGAATAGGAGATAAGATTGTTTTTTGCCGATGAAATACGATTGTAAACCATATTAGGTGCATACAGTTTATCATCGAGCTGCATTTCTTTTAAAATAGTTCGAATCAGACTTTTACTGTCATCGGTATCGTAAATAGTGAAATTAGAAGGATAGCCAATTTTTTCCGCTTCGATTCTAAGGATTTTTGCAAAAACGGAGTGAAATGTTCCCATCCATACATTTTTAGCCTCATCGCCAACTACCTTGGAAATTCTATCGCGCATTTCCTTACTGGCTTTGTTGGTAAATGTCAGTACTAAGATGTTAAAGGGATCAACTCCCTTTTGAATAAGATGAGCTACACGGTAAGTGATAACCCTTGTTTTCCCTGATCCAGCACCCGCAACGATCATGACAGGTCCTTCGGTGTTTTCTACAGCAGCACGTTGTTGGGGGTTTAATCCTTCTAAATAGTCCAAAATAATAAGCTTTTTTCAATAGGCAAAGTTAAGCATTTCTGATGGCTTAATTCCAATCTCTTGCACTTTGTTCTACTTTGTAAAGCCAGTAATTTTTAAGTTCTTGAATATCAGAAAAGTTTCCAAATCTGAAACGTAAAGTGCCTCCAGCAGTATGGATGTTTAGATGTCCGATATTTAAGGCTTTATGCCATAGATATTGGTAAGCATCTAAACTTTGAATTTTTTCTGGAAGCAGCATATGTTCCGTAACATCCCAAGCACCTGTTTGTAAAATAATGAAATGTTCTGATAAGCCAAGTTGATGATTTTTATAACTACGATAAATCATCCAAAGACATAATAGCACATATGGGATGGCCAACAAATTATATTTTCCTAAATTTTCATTAAAATAATTCCAACCAGCTAAAATGGATAAGGGAATAAGGATGTAAAGCAGGATAGGAAAATACATATATCTGAAATTAGCACTAAGGCTAAGATTTGTATGGGGCTGATCTTTAAAGACCAAGTCTAAAATAATTTCTTTTTCTGCTGGGCTAGCTCCTGGAATTTCTAAGTTACTTTGTCTGGCTTCTTCTTTTTCACTTTGTTTTATACCGTTAGCCTGTTTGAGTTGAATTTGAAAAAAGCCTAATAACTTTTGAAAATAGTTTTGACTGACAGCGGTGATTTGTACGTTTCTAGGGCGTAAATGCGTACTTTTTCTATTAAATAATCCTGAACTTAAATGCAAAGCTTGATTTCGGAGAGAGATTTCAAAGTTTGAAAATTTGTAAAATGTTCTAAATACATGAATGCCAATCAATAAAATAAAGGCAATGAAAAAGAATAAACCCGTTGAAAGTAGGGGTAGAAACTCTTTAAAGCCTGTTTGTGTCTCTTCTTCATTTTGAATTAATTCCCTCCATTCTTGTATTTGATTAGCCATAGTAATTAAGAAACCAAGAAGTATAGCTATGGAACTTCTATAATTGGAGCTAATTCCTATCTTAAACAGTGTCGGGAAATCTAGTTTAATAAAATTAGATTTTGCTTCAGTAGTGGTGTTGTTTAAATCAACGGGAGAATCAGCTAAGATTTCTTGTTGTTCACTTTGATTTTCGAGCAATGCAGCTTTTAAAGCTAAAGCAACAGGTTCTTCCAGCGCTTTTAAACTTACTTCAGCAGAGTCTCCTCCAGCCGTATCAATTTGTACAGCGTATAAATCCAATATTTTTTGTACAAAATTTTGGTTCAAATTAACCTGTTGTATTTTTTCAAGCTTAATTGTGATTTGCTCTTTATTGAGAAAACCTTTCCTAAGTATCAGCTCTTTTTTGTCGGCATCAATATAAAAACTAAGGTATTTATAGGATAAAAAAGCATTAATAAATGCCAATAAAAAAATACTGAGTAGGATGAGGGCCATCACCCCTAATGAGCTCCAACTTCCTCTGACTAAAAATATAATCGCTGGAAAGAGCATGGCTCTAAATAATTTTATGGTAAACTCTACAAATAGGACGACAATTCCTAATCCCGATTGCTTTTGTGGTAAATGGAAATTGGGTGTCATGTTTAAAGCGTTTCTGATGATGGCGATTGATCTAATAAAGCTGTTTTAATTTGAAATGCGAGTTCTTTCGGCAGACCTTTAATCGTGAGAGGACTACCATGTATAGCTGCGGTATAAATGACTAAATTAGCCAAATCATACATTCTTAAAAACAAACCTTCTTCAAGGCCAATATGTTGAATTCTATTAATTGGAATGACAGAAGTGCGTTCTATTAATAATCCTGATTTATAGACAATGTCTTTTTGTCTTAAGGCATAACCTCTTCTGCTGAAACTAATTTTATAGAGCCACCAAGTGAGCCCATAAGTTATTAATGCTAAACTGCCTATACCTATTTTTTGATAGGTTTCTAAAGGGCTATAATAACTCATCATAGCGATAGCAACGATTAATATTAAACCACATATTAATAAATTAATCCGGATAACATGCCAATACTTTGGATCTGGAGAAACTAAAGGTAAAGATTCATAAGGGCTTATGTTTTCAGGTAAAATAAGTTCATTTTTAAAAGGTGTTTCCATGCGAAATAAGCGGGTTATGAATTATTTTAATGCGTTTTAAACATGGTAAATATAATCAACATTCGTTATATTTGTTTAAAATCTAATGCTATGCAAGAAATAAAGAATTATGTAGAAAAGCATAAACAAAGATTCTTAGATGAATTATTTGAATTATTGCGTTTTCCTTCTGTAAGTGCTGATCCTAAATATAAAGGCGATGTTTTAAAAACTGCTGAATTCGTAGCACAAAAGTTAAAGGATGCTGGAGCAGATCAAGTTGAAGTTTGTCAGACAGCTGGATATCCAATTGTGTATGGGGAAAAAATCGTTGACGCCAGTTTACCTACAGTTTTAATTTATGGACACTATGATGTTCAACCACCTGATCCATTGGAACTATGGGAAACTCCGCCATTTGAACCAACGATAAGAGATGGTAAAATTTATGCACGTGGAGCATGTGATGATAAAGGCCAGTTCTATATGCATGTGAAGGCTTTTGAGTTGATGATGGCGACCAATACTTTAGCCTGCAATGTCAAATTTATGATAGAAGGAGAAGAAGAAGTTGGGTCAAACAATTTAGCCACTTTCGTTAAAAATAATACGGAAAGATTAAAAGCTGATGTCGTATTGATTTCAGATACTTCCATGATTTCTATGGAGCATCCTTCTATTGAAACAGGTTTACGTGGTTTAGCATATATGGAAGTAGAAGTAGTTGGGCCGAATCGTGATTTGCATTCAGGTGTTTATGGGGGAGCAGTGGCTAATCCAGCAACTATTTTATGCCAAATGATAGCTTCTTTACATGATGAAAATAATCACATTACCATTCCAGGATTTTATGATAAAGTTGTGGAATTAAATGAAGCGGAAAGAAAAGCTTTAAATGAAGCACCTTTTGATTTAAATGAGTTCAAAAAAGATTTGGCTATTGAAGAAGATTGGGGTGAAAAAGGTTATACGAGTTTAGAGCGCACTGGAGTAAGACCTACTTTAGAAGTAAATGGTATTTGGAGTGGTTATATTGGAGAAGGGGCTAAAACGGTATTACCAAGTAAAGCTAATGCAAAAATTTCTATGCGTTTAGTGCCTAATCAAACTTGGGAAGAGATTTCAGCAATTTTCACAAAGCACTTTGAAAGTATTGCTCCTAAAGGTGTAAAAGTGAAAGTTACACCTCATCATGGTGGAGAGCCTGTGGTAACTCCTACGGATGGTATAGCTTATCAGGCCGCTGAAAAAGCGATTATGGATTCTTTTGGTAAGAAAGCTATTCCAACTAGAGGTGGAGGTTCTATTCCAATTGTAGCTTTATTTGAAGATGTATTAGGAATTAAGACCGTTCTATTTGGCTTCGGTTTAGATAGTGATGCCTTGCACTCTCCAAATGAGAAATATGATATTTTCAATTACTATAAAGGCATTGAGACTTTACCATTATTTCATAAATATTTTGCTGAATTGAGTAAAGCTTAGTTTTCAGCTTGGAGATATAAAAAAAGAGGGAATTTTAATCATTCCCTCTTTTTTGTTTTTATACTTTCCAATGTTCGCAAGTGTCTAGGAATGATGGATCTACATCTGCTCCAATTCCATGGCTTTCCGGTACATGTAGATCATAGCCCGTGTAGCTTAATCCTCCAACAATTGGATCTAATAAATGGCCTAATAAGCAGGTGTCTAAATCAAAATATTGAATGTTGGGAGAAGCAAGAGCAAAGTGAAGATTGGCGGATAAAGCTAATCTAGATTCTAACATACTTCCTATCATACATTTCATGCCATGCATAAGCGCCACTTCATGTATTTTTTGAGCTTCAAGAATACCTCCAGATTTCGCAAACTTTATATTTAAATAACTGCAAGCATCACTTTCTATTAATCGTCTAGCATCATGATGATGATAACAGCTTTCATCTGCCATAATAGGAATAGGGACATTTAATTTTAGTTCAGGTAAAAGATCATCATACCAAGTGCGCATAGGTTGCTCACAAAATTCTATATCCTGATCAGCTAGCGTACCTAAAGCTAGGAGCGCATCGTCAAAGCTCCAGCCTTGATTGGCGTCTAATCGTATTTTCATTGTAGGCCCCACTGCTGAGCGAATCATTTGTACGCGTTTGATGTCTTCATGAACGTCTTTTCCAAGTTTTATTTTTAAAATCCTACATCCTTTTGACTGATAATATAGCGCAGCTTCTCGCATTTTTTCAGGGCTAGCTATACCAATTGTCATATCGGTTTCTATGCTCCTTTTTTCACCACCTAAAAATTGATAGAGTGGGAGTTTAGCGGCTTTAGCCGATATATCAAATAAGGCCATATCAAATGCACTTTTAATGGTGGCATTATGATCAGCATATGCTAATAAATCTTGCATTCGACTGGGAATATCTAAGGGATCTTTGCCAATCCAAATTTTTGCAAAATCTTTAGCCATGGCTAAGCAAGTTTCTTGCGTTTCGCCAACAATCATAGGGAAAGCGGAACATTCTCCTAATCCATAAATTCCATCATTAGTTTTTACACGAATGAGAACATTTTGGGCATAATCCATTGTACCAGTTGCAATCACAAATGGCTCCATGGGAATGCTGAAGCGATAGATGTCGATTTGAGTAATTTTCATGTTATCTAAATATAAGACTAATTTAATCAATTTAGTATTATTTAAAGCTTTGTCGATAGATTCCTTATTTTTACTTCAAATCTTAAAACCTCGCATATGAAAGAAGCCAATGCACTAATCCATTCTAGTTCTCCTTATTTACAACAACATGCATACAACCCTGTGCAATGGCAGGAATGGTCGGAAGCTGCCTTAAAACAAGCTAGAGAGGAAAATAAATTGATTATTGTTTCCATTGGTTATGCTGCTTGTCATTGGTGCCATGTTATGGAGAGAGAGAGTTTTGAAAGTTATGAGGTGGCAGAAATTATGAATAAGTATTTTGTTTGCATCAAAGTGGACAGAGAAGAACGCCCGGATATTGATCAAATTTATATGTTAGCGGTTCAGTTGATGACGGGGCAAGGAGGTTGGCCTTTAAATGCTATTTGTTTGCCGAATCAAAAACCAGTATATGGGGGTACTTATTTTAAGAAGTATGATTGGATAAATATTTTAATGCAATTGGCAGAGGGGTGGAAAAGTGATCCTGATAAGTTAGAAAAATATGCAGATCGACTTCATCAAGGAATTGAGAAAGCGGAGCAGGTCGTTCATTTAGAAAGTCCAGATAAGCTTCCAATAGCTGAATTCGAAGAAGCTTTGGCTAAATGGAGACGCCAATTTGATAGTTTAAAAGGAGGTTGGAATCGAGCTCCAAAATTCCCAATGCCTAATCAATGGACTTTTTGGCTTAGATTTGCGCATTTAAAAACAGATGATGCTGCACATTTTATGGTGCATCAGACTTTACAAAAGATGGCCTTTGGGGGTATTTATGATCAATTGAGAGGCGGTTTTTGCCGTTATAGTGTAGATTCGGATTGGCATGTTCCGCACTTTGAGAAAATGCTCTATGATAATGGACAATTAATATCCCTCTATGCGGAGGCATATAAAGCATATAAGGATCCAGATTTTGAAAATATTGTTCATCATATCATTGATTGGCTAAAAGCCGAAATGCTATCGCCAGAAGGTTTGTTTTTTGCGGCTTTAGATGCCGATTCAGAAGGGGTTGAGGGTAAGTTTTATACCTGGGACAAACAAGAATTTGATCAGCTTTTAGGAGCAGATGCTTCTTTTATGGCTGAATATTATGATATAAAAGAGCATGGGAATTGGGAAGAAGAAGAAACAAATGTGTTAAGGAAAAATTGGGATGATGAGGTGTTCGCACAGCAGCATAATTTAGACTTATCGGAATGGATATTGATTAAAGAACGTTCAAGGGAAATTCTATTAGCTTATCGTAATAAACGGGTTAGACCAGGTTTAGACTATAAATGTCTTTTATCATGGAATGCATTAACCATAAAAGGTTTAGCAGATGCAGCACTTACCTTTGATAGGGTTGATTATTTTCATTTAGCGGCAAAAGCGGCAGACTTTATTTGGGATAATATGCGTAAATCTGATCATGAGCTTTGGAGAAATTATGCGCATGGTAAGCCTCAAATATCCGCCTTCTTAGATGATTATGCACTTTATATTGAGGCGCTTATAAGTCTTTATACCTATTCATTTGATAAGAGTTATTTGGATAAAGCCGTGATTTTAACAGAGAAGGTGAAATCATTATTCTCCGATACCCAAAGTCCGATGTTTTATTATACACCAAATAGCAATGAAGAACTGATTTCAAGGAAACTGGAGATTATGGATAATGTGATTCCAAGTTCAAATGCGATTATGGCTAGTAATTTATGGCGCTTAGGTATTTACTTTGATCGAGAAGATTATAAAATGCAGGCTGAACAGATGCTAGCTTCTATAATGCCTCATTTACTACAATATCCTTCTGTGTATCCTAATTGGGGTATTTTAATGATGGAAATAGATAAGGGGATAGTTGAAGTAGCTGTTTTAGGACAGGAATTTAAGGAAACCTTAAAAGAGTTTCAAGGTTTTTATTTTCCACAAATTTTGTTCTTGGGTGGTGTGGAAGAGAATCTTCCCCTGTTAAATGGAAAAGCTACGGATCAAACACAAATTTATATTTGTCATAATCATCGATGTCAGCTTCCGGTAAAAACTGTAGCCGAGGCTATTCCAACAATTCAAAGATTTCTTTGTTAAGATAATAATAAAGGTATCTTTGTTTATAAATAATTATAGAATGAATATTAGTCCAAATTCCGTAGTGGCCTTAACTTATGAACTGCACACTACAAATTTTGAAGGTCAACAAGTATTTGTTGAGAAAGCAAATGAAGAAAATCCACTTGTATTTTTATATGGTGCAGGTATGATGTTGCCTAAATTTGAAGAACATTTAGCAAACTTAAAAGCAGGTGATGAATATGCTTTCGAACTTAGCCCGTCTGAGGGATACGGAGATATAGATCCAGGTGCGCATGTAGATCTTCCAATTGCTATGTTTAGTGATGCAGGCGAAATGCCAAATGTTGGGGATGTAATTCCTTTGCAAGATAATCAAGGAAATCATTTTAGAGCTGGTGTTACTGGTATTTCTGAAACTGTTGTTTCTGTAGATTTAAATCATCCAATGGCTGGTAAAAACTTAATTTTTGCTGGTAAAATTTTAGTAGTTAGGCCGGCAACAGAAGAAGAGTTGAATCATGGTCATGCTCATGGTGTAGATGGTCACGCTGGTCACTAGAACTAGCTTTATCAAATAAATGAGTATATAAAAAAGGCTCAATTTTCATTAGAAAATTGAGCCTTTTTTATAGATTAATATCCGGTTATAGTGCTTTTCCAGCGATTAAACTTACTGGTGGAACATCAATGGCATTTGCAGTACTCAATTTCAAAGTTCCTCTTACTTTAATAGTCTGGTAAGTAAATTTAACCGGTTCAGTCAATTCGACTAAAACCATAATAGGTACACCATTTTTACCACAGTAAAAGCATTGGTTGATGGGTAAAGTGGATAACATAAATTTACTTTGTTTCATACCATCTTTAATTGGTACGATATAACCTTCTAATTCGAAAGGTTTGTTGGCATGTTTTTTAATTTCATTATTAAAAATGGCATACATCTCGGTTTCTTTTACTGTCTTAAAGTCAATATCTCCAATGATTTCCCAATTAGCGGAAAATATTTGGTCATTTGGATCATGTTGAGCTTTGGCATTCCAAAAGAAGCCTAGGGTAAAGAATAAAATTAAACTTAGTTTTTTCATATCGGAGCTTAGTTACTTAATTTTTAGATAAAATTCTTGAAATATTGGCTTTGTATGCTTGTATTGCTGGTAAAATTGAGGCGATTAGTCCAATCAATATGCCAATCGCTACAATGTATAATTCTTCTTGAATAAAATATTTTCCAGTTAGTTTAGCTTGTTCACTATCTTGATAATTAGCTATTAGTTCTAAGGAGAGGTGTCCCAAAGCCACACCCAGAATCGAGCCTACTATGGTTAACAATAGACCTTCTAGGATAACAATAGCAAAAAGTTGTGTTCTAGAACCTCCTAAAATTCGCATGATAGCTAAATCATAACGTCTTTCTTTTAAGGAATTGTATAAGTTGACGAAAACACTTATGCCAGCAATTAACATAATTAATACGGCAAACCACTCCAGCGTTTCTACGCCTACACCAATTAAAGAAAAAAGTCGTGTACTTTCCATAGCAGGAGAAGCGGACTGTAAACTAGTCATTTGATTGACCATTCTTGGAAACATCGCAATAGCCATCGGAGAACGATATTGAATGAGGAGAGCGGTTATCTCTTTATCTTCATCATGCTCATGCTCTTCTACTTCTTCATCACCATGCATTTTCCAAATACTTTTAACGCTAGTAAGAATGAGGTGGTCAGTTACATTTTGCTGCGGTTTTAAAATACCGACTACTTTATAATCTAAATGATCATGCACATCCTTAGTTTCGGTTAAGCCATGTGATCCATGAAACGTATCGCCAACTTTTAATTGTAAAGATTTAGCAACTTCAATGCCAATAGTGACTTCAAAATCATTTTCCCAGAGTTTACCTTCTTGTGTACTTAATTCATATAATCCTACATAGCTAGAGTCAGTTCCCACAATTCGTGTACCTTCATAATTATCACCCAGTGCTAAAGGAACAGCCCTTTTTACATAGGGGTTTTTCATGATTTCCTGCGCATCTTTTAAAGGAATATTACCCGTTGGAAAATCTATATAATATATACTAGAAAGAATCAATTGTAAAGGAGAGCCTTTAGCACCAACTACTAAATCTATATCTTTTGAGTTTTTTTCTAGTTTATCTTCAATTTGTTTTGACGCTAATAGGAGCACACTTAAGATGGCTGTACCAAACGCAATGAGCAAAATATTTAAACTTGCCGTGAGGGGTTTAGACCAAATACTTTTCCAACTTATTTTCAATGGACTCATATCAAATTATAACTTAAGTTAAAGGCTTCTTTTACACGATTATCATGAGTAGCTACCACTAAGGTAGATCCATAAAGTTCAGATTGTGACTTCAATAGGTTTAATACAGACATGGCATTTGTATCATCCAAACTTGAAGTTGGTTCATCCGCTATTAATAAGGCTGGCCTGTTTATAACAGCTCTGGCAATGGAAGCCCTTTGTAGTTGTCCTTGACTTAATTGATCAGGATAAGCATGTAGTTTTTGGGCAATGTCTAAAGATAGAAGTACTTCTTCAATTCGCTTGCTATCTTCTTTCATGCCTGCAAAAGATTGGGCTAATAATAAGTTTTCTTTTACCGTCAAGCTTTTAATGAAATGTGCTTTTTGAAAAATTATTCCAATTTTTTTAGCTCTAAATTGATCTAATTTTCTAGCAGATAATTCATATAAGGAAACATTATCCATAATAACTTGGCCTTGACTTGGGCGCAGAATACCAGTTAAAATGTGTAATAGGGTGCTTTTTCCACTACCTGATTGACCCGATAATAACCATTTTTCACCATCTTTTATTTCCCAATGTGGAAATTGAATAGCATTCTGACCAGGATAATGATGTTTTAAATTTTCTAATCGAATCATGTTGTATAGCTTATTTCAAAAATAATCAGCTTAATTTAATTAAAAAGGTTTATCGTGTAAAGTATTTGCTACTACAGATATAAAAAAAAGCATGAATTCTTTAAAATTCATGCTTTATAGGCTTATAGATTAGACTTATTTTTTATACATAGCTTCACGCATAGCGGAAATCTCAGGATTAGTGATATAATCATCGTAATTCATCATGCGGTCAATAATTCCATTTGGGGTAATTTCAATAATTCGATTTGCCACAGATTCTGTTAAGGCATGATCTCGAGAGGTAAACATAATAGTACCTTTGAAATCTTTCATGCCATTGTTTAATGCGGTAATTGACTCCAAATCTAAGTGGTTAGTAGGTTCGTCAAACATTAAAAAGTTGGCTAATTGGAGCATCATTTTAGAGAACATGCAGCGCATTTTTTCTCCTCCTGATAATACTTTTACATTCTTTAATACTTCCTCTCCTGAAAAGAGCATACGTCCTAAGAAACTCCTCACAAATTGTTCATCCGCATCCGTAGCAGAATAGGTTCTTAACCAATCGATTAAGTTTTCATCTTTGTTCTCAAAGTATTCTGAATTGTCGTTAGGGATATCTGCTGGATTTATGGTAACTCCAAATTTAAAGCTGCCAGTATAATCGGTGTCTCTACCCGTTAATATTTGGTAAAACGCAGTGGTGGCTAAACTATTATTTGAAAGAAGAGCAACTTTATCACCTTTGTTAAGCATAAAGTTAACATCTTTGAATAAAACCTCCCCATTTAAACTTTTGCTAAGATTCTCTATCTGTAGAATTTGATCTCCAGCTTCTCTACCATTATTATTGAACATAATAGCTGGATATTTACGGCTGGAAGCTTTGATTTCAGAGATATCGATTTTTTCTAAGGCTTTTTTACGAGAAGTAGCTTGTTTAGATTTAGATGCGTTGGCACTAAATCTTTGAATAAATTCTTGTAGCTCTTTAACCTTGTCCTCTAACTTTTTGTTTTGATCAGCACGTTGTTTTAAGGCTAATTGACTGGATTCATACCAGAAGGTATAATTACCTGTAAAGATATTCATCTTGCCAAAGTCTATATCAACGATATGGGTACATACGGCATCTAAGAAGTGACGATCGTGACTCACTACTAGAACTATATTTTGGTAATCTGCTAAAAAGTTCTCTAACCAAGCGATGGTTTCAATATCCAAGTCGTTGGTTGGCTCATCTAATAATAAGATATCAGGGTTACCAAATAAGGCTTGAGCTAACAAAACTCTTACTTTTTGATTACCATCAAGCTCTTTTAAAAGTTTATAGTGTAAATCTTCCTTAATGCCTAAATTACTCAATAAAGTAGCGGCATTGCTTTCCATATTCCATCCATCCATTTCGGCAAAAAGATTTTCCAATTCACCAGCACGCTCCCCATCTTTTTCTGTAAAATCTTCTTTCATGTAGATGGCGTCTTTTTCCTTCATGATATCATAAAGTTCTTTATAACCCATCATGACAGTTTCTATGACGGAATACTCATCAAACTCATAGTGATTTTGCTTAAGTACGGCCATTCTTTCACCTGGAGTGAAAGCCACAGAACCTCCAGTAGGATTTACATCGCCTGAAAGGATTTTTAAAAAGGTGGATTTACCGGCGCCATTTGCACCAATTACACCATAACAATTACCGTGGGTAAACTTTAAATTTACTTCCTCGAATAATGTGCGTTTTCCGTAACGTAAGGAAAGATTTGAAACTGAAATCATGCTTGAAAAATAAAATGCAAAGGTACGCTTAAATTCTTTAATATAAAGGATTTCTCTAAATTTGATTCATGCCTACATTAATCCCATTTGAGCGTTTTGAAGCTACATTGAATAAGAATCAGATTTTAAGTATTTGTGAGGAACTTAAAACTAAAAACGAATCTTATATTTTCATCAAGGAATTAGCGTTATCTTCCAATGAAGGCATTGCTTTTAGAGCTTCTTGGGTTTTAGAGAATATGATGTTATCTGACCCAGAATGGATTAAACCCAATGTGTTAGATTTTTTAGATCATTTTGCTCAACAGCGGAATGATTCCTCCATGAGGCATTATTATAAAATTCTAGCTTGGTTAACAGCCAAAAAGCAAAAGATTTATTTTAATGACTTAATTAGGTCATATGCATGGGATAGCCTAATTAATTTAGCCTTTCAGGATTTGTTGGATGAAAAAATAAAAGTAGCTGTAAAATCGCAAGCGATTAGTTTTTTAGCTCATGTTTGTTGGTATGAAGATTGGATTAAAGCGCAGTTAGAAGAAGTGATGGATTGGTTAATGGAAAAAGAAAGTATTGCTTTTTTTGCTAAGGTTAAAATGATTAAAAAGCAATTGAAAAGATATCCTTAACTTTGGGTATGAATACAGCATATGAAATCCTTCAGCACATTATAAAAAATCGAAGAAGTATTTACCCAAAGTCATATCTCGAAAAAGTTATTCCTGAAGAGGTTATAAAAGCAATTTTAGAAAGTGCTAATTATGCACCTACACATAAAATTACAGAACCTTGGAGGTTTGTAATTATCCAAGGTGAGGCGAAGGAAAAATTAGGGCAAGAATTAGCTATACGCTATCAAGAATTAACTTCTCCTGAAAACTTCTTAGAAAAGAAACAAGCAAGCTTTATAACTAAAACAAGTCAAGCTGCTTGTATTATAGCTATTTGTATTCAGTATCATCCAGAAAAATTGCCTGCTTGGGAAGAAGTGGCAGCGGTGGCAGCGGCTGTACAGAACATGGCTTTAACGGCAACTTCATTAGCAGTAGGGGCCTATTGGAGTTCGCCTACATTGATTAATCATTTAGATGGATTTTTAGGCTTAGGTGAAAACGAAAAATGTTTAGGCTTATTCTATATGGGTTATCATGAAAACCAACCTACAGAAGCTAAAAGAACCAGTATAGAAGGGAAAGTAAGATGGATGAAACAATAAAATATAAACTTATTGAAGTTGGCGTTGATAGATTGCAACAAAAAATTCATGAAGTTCAGGCTGCTATAAATTTAGCTGAAGAAGCTTTGTGGTCTGATACTAAAAGTTCGGCTGGGGATAAATTTGAAACAGGAAGGGAAATGGCCCAACAAGAAATTGCGAGGAATCGTAATGTCATGACCGAGTTGACTCAACAATTGTCTCAGTTACAATCCTTGAATATTTCACCATCTTTTAGTGATTTTATAAAGTTGGGTTCCTTAGTTAAAACCAATAGAGGAATTTTCTTTATCAGTGTTGCTTTAGGTAGCTTAATTATTGATGAGCAAAACTATATGTTGATATCTGCCCATTCTCCTTTGGGTAAGGTATTAATAGGCAAACATCCAAGTAATCAATTTGAATTTATGGGTAATTCTTTTATAATTCAGGAACTAATATAAGGGCGGAATTAAAAGCTTTTAATAATGCTGTTATGTAATGTTTTAGGACTCCAATGACCACTTGCAATAATTCTTCTGATGGTATAAAGAGGTTCATTTTCATCACGCTTATCGGCTAAAGAAAAGGCCATTCTAAAGTTCCTTTTTTTAAGTTCTGGAATACCTTGCGCGTTCCATAATCCGAAAGGATAGGCGAATTCGGTAATTTTCTTTCCTGTTATTTCTTCCAATCGTTTAGTTGGCTTATCTAATTGCTCTTCCCAATCTTTTCCTTCGTATTTCTTGAAGTTCTTGTGATCATAGCTATGGCTACCTATGACATTTCCTTCATCAGATAATTCCTTGATTTGCTCAGCACTCATGTAATTGACAAATTTTCCCTGTTTACCGATGGAAACGGTCATGATAAAATAAACGGCTTTATAACCATATTGCTTTAATATAGGATTGGCCGTTGTATATTGGTCTAATCCGGTATCATCAAAGGTAATCATGATGGGTTTCTCAGGTAAGGGCTTACCTTCGTTTAGATAAGCATATAATTGATCTGGTAAAATGGTATTATAGCCAGAATCTGCTAGCATTTTAATGTGATTCTTGAAATTTTCAACTTCAACAATATAGTCTTTGCCTACTTTGCCATCACGCGGTAACCAATTTCTAACTTGATGATAGCATAAAATGGGTACTTGTTTACGAGCTAAAATAGTTTGAGCATCTGCTTTTTTTATATTTTGATAAGCTACAGGATCAGTTTCTTCCGTGTTGGATTTGTTTTCCACTGTGTTTTCCTGAATGGAATCGTTCAGTGATTTATTATCCTTGGCCTGATTAGATTGACAAGACCATAGAAAAAAGCTAAGTAAAGTGTAAAGTAGGGTGTTTCTAATGCTCATAATAAGTTCTTTATACAAATCTAATTTATTTATAAATAGAATAAAAGACAGCTTAAATATGTAATCGTAACCGTCTATTTACCAAAGGAAATAAAAAATCTGATGTATTTACAAGGGAATTAAATATTTTAGCAACATAAACCAATTCTTTCATAATGAAAAAACAATTACTAATCTTAGGCTTGTTTTGTGCTTCAGTATTTTCTTCGCAAGCTCAAAATAGATCCATTACCATTACGGAGCAGGGACCTACTCCAGTAAAGGCAAATTATCAGGCTGCGGCAAGATTTTCACCTAGTAAACTTAGAAAAATTATTTTCTCGACAGCAGTTGATCCACATTGGTTAAAATTGACTAACCGGTTTTGGTATCAGTATGAAACACCTAATGGTAAAAACTGGTATATCGTAGATCCTGTTGCTAAAACAAAATCTAAAATGTTTGACCCTGCTCGTTTGGCTGCGGAAATTACAACGATCATTAGGGATCCATTTGATGGTCAAAACTTACCCATCGAAAATTTAAAGTTTACACCAGATGAGAAAAGTATAAGTTTTGAAATTAGAAGTACCATAGATGAAGTTAAACCAGATAGAAAAGATAAAAAAGCGGCGGACTCTATGCAGAAAAAAATCTTTTCTTTTCAATATGAAATAGCTTCGGGTAAATTAACAGAGATTAAGAATTTTTCTCGTCCTAAGCCAAAACCTAATTGGGGTTCGGTAGCGCCAGATTCTTCTGCTGTGATTTTTTCAAAAAATTACAACTTGTATTGGATGGACAAGGCCAATTATTTGAAAGCCGTGAAAAATGAAAATGATACTACAATTGTAGAACATCAATTAACAACTGATGGCGTTAAGTTTTATGCATATGGTTCAGGTGCTGGAAACGACGATATGGAAGATGAAAAAAACCAAAAAAAGCGTAGAGGTGCCTTTGTGTATTGGTCACCAGATTCTAAGCATTTTGTGATTCAAAGAACAGATTCTAGAAAAGTTAAAGAATTATGGGTAATTAACAGTGTGGCTCCAGGCAGACCAACTTTAGAAACCTATAAATATCAAATGCCAGGAGAAAAAGAAGCTCCAGTTGACGAATTTGTGCTTTTCAATTTTGCAGCTAAGACCCATAAAGTAATTAATACCACTGCTTTTAAAGATCAATCGATTGCTGTTTGGGGTAAACCAAATTTAAATAAGGACAGGGATAATGAGTTCAGGCCTTCAGTATGGTTAGGAGATAATGAAAAGTTCTATTTTTCTAGAACTTCTAGAGATTTAAAGCGTATTGATATTTGTACGATTGAATTAGCCACAGGAAAAGTCAATACTATTATTGAAGAGCGTTTTAACACTTATGTAGAAGTTCAACGTCCTGGTTTAGTTAATGGGGGTAAAGAAATTATTCATTGGAGTGAAAGAGATGGTTGGGGTCATTTTTATTTATTTGATGGTCAAGGAAAATTGAAAAATCAAATTACAAAAGGCTCTTTCCATAGTGAAAATATCATCAATATTGACGAGAAAAATAGAGTGTTATATTTTACGGCAAATGGTTTAGAACCCAAAGAAGATCCATATTACATGCATCTTTACCGAATTAATTTTGATGGTACAGGAATGAAATTGTTAAATCCTGGAGATTTTGATCATGCGGTAAATATAAATGATGAAGGTAGATTCTTTGTAGATAATTATTCGCGTGTTAACACCGTTCCTAAAGCAGTTTTAAGAGATAATTTAGGGAATCAAATTATGGAACTTGAAACAGCTGATTTGTCTTTATTAATGGAAACTGGCTATAAATTTCCAGAGCCATTTAAAGTTAAAGCAGACGATGGGGTAACCGATATTTACGGTGTCATGTACAAGCCATTTGATTTTGATCCTAATCGTAAGTATCCAATAATTGCTTACGTGTACCCTGGTCCACAAACAGAAGCAGTTAATAAAGCTTTTGGAAGAAGTATGGACAGAGTAGATCGTTTGGCTCAATTTGGCTATATTGTTATTACAGTTGGCAATAGAGGAGGTCATCCTGCTCGTTCTAAATGGTATCATACCTATGGTTATGGTAATTTAAGGGATTACGGATTAGCAGATAAAAAAGCGGCTATTGAGCAATTGGCTGATCGTCATAATTTTATAGATATCAATAAAGTTGGTATTACAGGGCACTCAGGTGGTGGATTTATGTCGACAGCTGCGATGTTAGTTTATCCTGATTTCTTTAAAGTAGCTGTATCGGCTGCTGGTAATCACGACAATAGTATATATAATCGTTGGTGGAGTGAAAAGCATCATGGAGTAACAGAAGTAGTAACAGCAAAAGGAGATACTACGTTTAAATATTCAATTGATAAAAATCCAGATTTAGCTAAAAATTTAAAAGGTCATTTAATGTTAATGCATGGTGATATTGACAACAATGTTCACCCAGCTAACTCTGTACGCGTGGCGAATGCTTTAATAAAGGCTGGTAAACGTTTTGAATATGTAGTTGTGCCTGGTCAAAGACATGCTTTCGGCGATATGACTGAATATATGTTCTGGAGATTGGGGGATTACTTTAACAATTATTTGTTAGGAGATTTTTCTAAATCTTCAGAAGTAGATATGATGGAATTACAAAGAGAAATAGAAAAGAAGCGATGATAAATTTAAGTAAAATTTTAAGTTTAGCCTTGATATTAGGGGGCTTAAGTTCATGTCAAACTAAGGATTCAGCTAGTAATTTCGATATTATGGCCGATTCTACGGCCTTAAAATTGATTAATGATTCAGCTTTAATCTTGCACATTGGACAATTAGCTTCTGATGAGTTTGAGGGACGTAAACCCTTTACTAATGGAGAGGTATTAACTTTAAATTATTTAGAAAAATCTTTTAAAGAAATTGGCTTAGAACCGGGTAACGGTTCTAGCTATTTTCAAGAAGTACCTATGGTGGATGTGAAATCCACGCCAAGTGCTAAAATGTTAATCAAAGCTAAAAATAATGAATTAAGCTTCGACCATTTAGATGGATTTGTAGCTGCAAGTCGTCATTTGGTGTCTGAAGTGAATGTAAAAGATTCAAAATTAGTATTTGCAGGTTATGGAATTGTAGCTCCTGAATTTGGATGGAATGATTATGAGGGTTTGGATGTGAAAGGAAAGACTGTGGTGGTGATGATCAATGATCCAGGTTTTGCCGACAAGTCTTTATTTAAAGGGGAGACTATGACTTATTATGGTCGATGGACTTATAAATTTGAAGAAGCTGCCCGTCAAGGTGCTACCGGCGTATTAATCATTCACGAAACCGCTGCGGCATCTTATCCATGGGCAGTGGTAAGAAGTGGATGGTCAAAATCTAAATTGTTTTTAGAGGCTCCTGACGAGAATAAAAGTCGTAGTCAAATCGAAGGCTGGATAACTCAAGAAAATGCCTTAAAGCTTTTTAAATTGGCTGGATACGATGCTTCATTAATGGATAAGGCTAAACAAAAAGGCTTTAAACCTGTTGACTTAAAAGCAAGCCTGTCTATTTCGGTTAAGAATGAAATTAAGCGTTCAGTTTCTAAAAACGTTGTGGCTGTGCTTCCGGGTACAAAAAAAGCAGATGAGTATATCATTTATTCTGGACATTGGGATCATTTAGGAACTGGAGAGGCTGTAAATGGTGACCGTGTTTATAATGGAGCCATTGATAATGCTACAGGGACAGCTGCTTTATTAGTTTTAGCGAAGGCATTTAAGCATGCTGAAATAGCTCCTGAACGTTCAATCATGTTTTTAGCGGTCACAGCTGAGGAGCAAGGTTTATTGGGCTCAGAGTATTATGCGACTAATCCAATAATACCTGTTCAAAAAACCGTAGCTAATATCAATGTGGATGCCATGCATGCCTTTGGATTAACTAAAGATATAATTGCTGTTGGTTATGGACAATCTGAATTGGAAGATTATTTAATCAAGGCCGCAAAGAGACAAAGTAGGGAAGTCGTAAAAGATAGAAATCCTTCGGCTGGGTTTTATTTCCGATCAGATCATTTTAATTTTGCCAAAGTAGGTATTCCAGCACTCTATACTGAAACTGGGGAAGACCACATCACCAAAGGCGTTGAATTCGGAAGAGCTAGGAAGGAAGCTTATAATACTTCACGTTATCATGCGCCTGGGGATAATTTCGATAAAGAAAATTGGGATTTTACAGGGATGGTTGCTGACTTGAGGCTTTTATATGAGGTTGGCTATAAAATTTCAAGAGAATCTAAATTTCCATCTTGGAAAGAGGGTTCTGAGTTTAAAGCTATCCGTGAAGCTTCTTTAAAGCTTAATTAAATTTGTGTAGGGAATAAGAAATAAAGCCCCGCTTGCCTTCAAGGCAAGCGGGGCTTTTATATTAGGATTCGTTAATGAAAATGAATTGTTTATCAAACATATCTAATTTAATCTTATTGTCTTTATTTACTGTTCCAGCTAAGATAGATTTAGATAATTCATTTAAAATTCGCTTTTGAATGACACGTTTTAATGGTCTAGCTCCGAATTGTGGGTCGTAACCTAATTCGGCCAGCCAATCCAGTGCTTCTTTAGAGGCATCCATTTGTATTCCCATCTCCGCTAATGTTTTTTGAACTTGCTTAAATTGAATATTTACAATGTCCGCTATTTCATGGCGACTTAATGGGGTGAACATAATCAGCTCATCTATTCTATTTAAGAATTCTGGTCTAATACTCTGCTTTAAAAGCTCAAAAATGGCGTGTTTAGTTTGCGCTAAAACTTCATCATAATTAAACTCATTTAAGTCTTTGAATTTATCTTGAATTAAGTGCGCACCTATATTTGAAGTCATAATGATGATCGTGTTTTTAAAGTTAACTACTCGACCTTTGTTATCCGTTAATCTTCCGTCATCTAAAACTTGTAATAAAATATTAAATACATCTGGGTGAGCTTTTTCAATTTCATCTAATAAAACTACAGAATATGGTTTTCTTCTAACAGCTTCTGTTAATTGTCCACCTTCATCATATCCTACATATCCCGGAGGCGCTCCAATTAAACGTGAAACAGCATGTCTTTCTTGATATTCACTCATGTCAATACGTGTTAAGGCATTTTCATCATTAAACAAGAATTCAGCTAAGGCCTTGGCTAATTCTGTTTTTCCAACTCCCGTAGTTCCTAAGAATATGAAAGATCCAATAGGTTTCTTTTTATCTTGTAAGCCAGCTCGAGAACGTCTTATGGCGTCTGAAATAGCTTCAATGGCTTCGTTTTGTCCAGCTACACGTTTATGCAATTCATCTTCTAGATGCAATAACTTTTCTCTTTCACTAGAGATTAATTTAGTTACCGGAATTCCAGTCCATCGCGCTACAACACCAGCAATGTCATCGGCCGTAACTTCTTCTTTAAGCATGCGACTTTCATGCTGTAAATTCTGAAGTTTTTCTTTAAGTTGATCCGCTTGATCTTGAGTTTCTTTGATTTTACCGTATCTGATTTCTGCTACTTTTCCATAATCTCCAGCTCTTTCTGCTTGCTGTGCTTCAAGCTTGTAGTTCTCTATTTTTTCAAGTGCCGCATTAAATTGATCAACCAGATCTTTTTCGCCTTGCCATTTAGCTTTAAGTTGATCTCTTTCTGCACTTAAATTAGCAATTTCTTTAGCTAATTCTTCGACCTTTTTATCGTCTTTTTCACGTTTAATAGCCTCTCTTTCAATTTCTAATCGCATGATTTCACGATCAAGTGCATCTACATTTTCTGGAACGGAATCCATCTCCATTCTTAATTTTGATGCAGCCTCATCCATTAAATCAATAGCTTTGTCTGGTAGGAAACGATCGGAGATATAGCGTTGAGACATTTCTACAGCGGCAATTATAGCTTCGTCTTTGATAACCACTTTATGATGACTCTCATATCTTTCTTTTAATCCTCTTAAAATAGAAATTGCATCTTGGGTATCTGGTTCATCAACATATACTTTCTGGAACCTTCTTTCCAAAGCTTTATCTTTTTCTAAATATTTTTGATATTCATCCAGAGTGGTTGCTCCAATCGCTCTTAATTCACCTCTAGCAAGTGCAGGTTTAAGAATGTTAGCCGCATCCATGGCGCCCTCACCGCCGCCAGCCCCAACTAAGGTGTGAATTTCATCAATAAATAATACAATTTCTCCATCTGAGTCACTTACTTCTTTGACTACAGCCTTTAGACGCTCTTCAAATTCACCTTTATATTTAGCACCTGCGACTAATGCACCCATATCTAAAGAGTAAACAATTTTACTTTTTAAATTTTCAGGCACATCTCCTTTAATAATTCTAAAGGCAATACCTTCGGCTATAGCTGTTTTTCCTACACCTGGCTCTCCAATTAAAATTGGATTATTCTTTGTTCTACGCGATAATATTTGAATGACCCTTCTGATTTCTTCATCACGTCCAATTACTGGGTCTAATTTACCGCTTTCAGCAAATTCATTTAGATTTCTTGCGTATTTTTCAAGCGCTTGATAAGTAGCTTCCGCATTTTGATTTTTCACTGTATTATTTCCTCTAAGGTTTTTAATCGCTTTAATTAATTCGGATTCCTTTACTCCTACATCTTTTAATAGCTTTCCAATTACATCGGATTGAGCTTGTAATCCTAATAAAAGGTGTTCAATGGTAATAAATTCATCTTTAAACTCTTTTGCATACTGTTCAGCTTTAACAAACGTACTATTCGTTGTCGAAGTTAAATAGGGGCTGCCCCCAATTACTTTTGCAAAACCATTTAGAATTTGTTCTAATTTTTGTTTTAGTTGATCTTGATTGACTTGTAATTTAGTGAATAAATAACTGATTACATTTTCATCAACCAATAGCGTTCCTTTGAGCAAATGAGCTGTTTCAATAGCTTGTTGCTGGTTTGCCATGGCTATTTCGGTTGCTTTTTGAATAGCTTCTTGAGCTTTAATCGTATAATTGTTAAAATTCATATTAGCCTTAGGTCAAAACAAATGCCATTTAGAAAATCAAGTGGCATTCTGAAATTTTGACATG
The DNA here is from genome assembly GCA_964592575.1 of uncultured Pedobacter sp. GTDB lineage: Bacteria > Bacteroidota > Bacteroidia > Sphingobacteriales > Sphingobacteriaceae > Pedobacter. The sequence continues at coordinate 121,153 of CAZQFF010000003.1, read as the reverse complement.
ATAAAAGGGTTTTGCGCGTCAATTTGTCGCAAAAAAAAGGGAAACCGAAGTTTCCCTTATATTTTTTATTAGCTGATCTAAATTAACCCAATACTTCTTTTAGTTTATTTGTTTCGTAATTTACCAGTTTTTGTAAAGGTCCCGATGCAATCATTTTCATCATCATATTTAAATCGGCTTCAATTACGTGTTTAGCTGTAGTTGTTTGATCTGCATTAGAGGATACTTCCCACTTTAACTTTAATTCAAATGGCGCTTTTTCAGTCGGAACAGCTATAATTTCTTTGTTTTCTGTTTTTTCAGAAATCTTAATAGACAATTTAGCCATGTTCTGAATAGTAAAACTAGCTTCATCACTCGTTGATGACCAGTTATAAATATTACTAGGCATTAGCTGCTGATGATTATTTAAATCCAATAGAAACTGATAAACTTCTGCTATTGGTTTATTTATAATAGTACTACTTTCAATTAAAGTCATCTTTTTAAATTTTTATTTTAAATTATTTCCCCATTCTGCTGGATTTAATCTCCAACGATTAAGTAAATCTAAATCATTTTGCATAATAAATCCTTGTTCAGCAGCATATCTGATTAAAGTATTATAATTGGATAAAGAAGCGTATCTACATTTAGCTTCGGCAAAGCTTTCCTCTGCTTTATCAAATCCATAAGAAAAAATTGAAACGATACCTGCTACAGATAAACCAGCTTGGCGTAAAGCTTCTACAGCTTTCAAACTACTACTACCTGTAGAAATTAAATCTTCAACTACGGCTACTCTTTGACCTTCAATAATTTCACCTTCGATTAAGCTTCCTGTTCCATGCTCTTTAGCTTTAGAACGAACATAAATAAATGGAAGACCTAATTCTTGCGCAACTAATACACCTTGAGGAATACCAGCGGTAGCTACACCAGCGATAACATCAACTGTCCCAAATTCTTCTTGTATAAGTTGAGATAATTTTTGACGAATATAAGTTCTAACAGCAGGGTGCGATAATGTTATACGATTATCACAGTAAATTGGGGATTTCCAACCCGAGGCCCATGTAAATGGATTATTAGGTTGCAATTTAATTGCTTTAATTTGTAATAAAAATTCAGCTACTTTTAATTCAATATCACTTTTATTATACATGCCCCAAAAATACAGAATTTATATCAACCATAGTACTTTGTTTATCACATCTAAAGTATTAAATGAGTCTGAAAATGTTCAATTAATTGATTATCAGAATTTTGATTTCTTAACATTTTATGTGAATATGACAAATAATAAGGGCATAACTTATGCTTTAGTTTGTCCAGATCCAAAATCAATGTTTAAAACTATTCAAGCACAATGTGAATTTATTTTAGCTGGAGGTGGTTTAGTAAGAAATTTGGATGGTGAAATTTTGGTGATATACAGAAATAAAAAGTGGGATTTGCCAAAAGGTAAAGTTGAAAAAGGTGAAAAAATTAAAGAAACTGCGGTGAGGGAGGTGGAAGAAGAATGCGGTGTTAAAATCGCAAAACGAGGAAAATTAATTTGTAAGACCTACCACGTATATGAACATCACCAAAAAGTTTGTTTAAAGCAAACGAATTGGTATAAAATGAAGGTGAATGTTAATTTTGACTTGGTGCCTCAAATCGAAGAGGGAATTGAAAAAGTCATGTGGTTAGATCCTCAGGATTTAGAAATGGTAAAGTCTAACACTTATTCCTCCATTCTAAGGGTATTTAAAAAATCTAAGGTTTAAATTATAAAAATTTAAGTGCTTCTTGAGGTACAAATAGGCTCACATTTCCTTGATTTCTTAGAATGTCTCTCACGATGGTGGAGCTAATTGCCGAATATTCAGGTTTGCTTAGCAAAAGAATAGTTTCAACTTCAGGCATCATGGTTTGATTGATTTGAGCGATCGATCTTTCGTACTCAAAATCTGAAGCCGTACGGATACCTCTTAGCATAAAGTCTGCGCCAATAGTTTTACAAAAATCAACTGTTAAGCCAGAATAAGTAGTAACAACAACCTTTGGTTCGTTTTTAAAAACCTGAGCCACCATTTCCATTCTTTTTTCAGGGCTTAGAAAATGTTGTTTAGCGCTATTTAAACCAATCCCAATGGTAATCTGATCAAAGAGGGGTAAAGCTCTTTCTATAATATCAACATGGGCAATAGTAATTGGATCAAATGAACCTGGGAAAAGGGCTATTTTCATATTCAAATATAATGTTCTAGATGAATTTAATCGCTAAAGAAGCTAAACGTGGAATTTCCATATTTTCTTTTATCCTTAAAATTACTCAAATTATCAAATTTTAAATAACTAGGATGTTCCAATATCATTAATCCATTTGATTTAAGATAATTGTTTTCAAAAACTAGCTTCGGGATATCGGCTAAATTTTTTAAATCATAAGGTGGGTCGGCAAAAATAATATCGTAGGGTTCTTGGCATTTATTTTTTAGCCATTTAAAAACGTCTGCTTTTATTATTTCTATCTGATTTAAATTGAATTCTTTACACAGACTTTTTAGCCAATGTATACAAGCAGGGTGTCTATCTATTAAATCAATATGCATGGCACCTCTTGATGCAAACTCAATCCCTACGCTTCCTGTACCACTAAATAAATCTAATACACGACAAGAATCAAATTCATATTGATTGCCTAAAATATTAAATAACGCTTCTTTAGCCATATCTGTAGTTGGCCTTACAGGTAAATGACTTGGTGCTCGGAATATTCTCCCCTTAAGTTGCCCTCCAATAATTCTCATTTTAGAAAGCTTGTCAGAAGACTAAAATAGTGTAAAGGATAGTCTTGTAATATTTGGAGAGATGCATTGTTTAACAATGGATGGATAAACTCAACTTGATTAAATTTGCTTTTCAAATGTTCATGAAAATTATCATTTTCATTAACTAAGCCTGAAACAAACACTTTTGAATGTTTATCAATGGATAGCGTCTCTAAACAAACTTGCAATAAATAAGCAAATTCTTCTAAGTTATCCATTTCAAATGCTCTTTGAAATTCTAAACCCTTAATTGATTTATAGAGAATTTGAAAACCTTTGTGCCCAAAGTCTATACTTAAATATGGCGCTAAATTTGAATGCACCATATTTAGCTGAGCTTCATTAAAATTATGCCAATTAACTGCAGAACTACGCTCATTTATTAAGTTAATGAGTGACTTTGGAACAGAAAATAAATGATTAATTTTTTCATTATTTTGTCTCAATACTTCATGTTCCTGGTCAATTTTTAGTAATTCCCAATGGCTATTGAAATATAGCTCATTATCTAACTCAGCAGGGATATTAAATTGCTTTTCTGCTTGATAAATTAAGTTTACTTCATTTACTCTGGAAAAATCAATATCTCCATCAAATATTTGCTTTAATTCAAATTCAATATTTTTAACATGAATACAGTTTTCTAGCTTTAGCAAAGTTTGACTTGCTGGATTATATAGCGAATAAGTTATCGCATTTGAGGAAATTTGAATATAAAAATCCAATTTCTCTTCATTTTCCCAACTAAAATTAGGATCCAGACAGATTATTTTTTGCAGTTGACTCATCTTTTACAAAAATATACTTTTTTCTAATACATTCACATTGCATATTTGTAAAATGGATTTGGTGCAGACTTTTTATAACAATTTTCCTTTTCAGCCTAGTCCTGACCAAACTCAATTCTTTACGTGTTTTAGCAAATTTTTAGTTCAGGATTCAGAAAAACCAGTATATGTGTTGAGTGGTTTTGCTGGAACAGGTAAAACTACTTGTGTAGCAGCAATCGTTAAAAGTATGCCATTTTTCAAGATGCAAACGGTATTGTTGGCTCCGACAGGTCGCGCGGCTAAAGTCATGTCAAATTACGCCGGGCAAACAGCTTATACAATTCACAAAAAAATATACAGAAAGAAATCTGCAATAGGTTTTGATTTGCGCATGCAGCTTGCACCAAATTTACACAAAAACACACTTTTTATTGTTGATGAATCATCAATGATTGATGACAGTTATAACGCTGGACAAATTGGATCTTTACTCACAGATTTAATTCAATTTGTTTTTCAAAAGCGAGTGGATGGTAAAGAAAATAACTGTAAACTACTCCTAGTTGGGGATAGTGCACAATTACCACCTGTAGGTAGTTTATTTAGTCCGGCATTAGATAAAACCTATTTGGATAGAGAATTTCAGCTTCAAGTTGTTCGTAGTGAACTAAAAAACGTATTGAGACAAGCCGTTGATTCAGGTATTTTATACAACGCCACCTTAATTCGTAAAATGATTGCAAAGGAACAACTTAAGTCATTTGTTCCCAAGCTAAAAACTAAAGCCTTTTCAGATGTTTTCGTCATGACTGGTCAAAGATTTGTCGAAGGTCTTGAATATGCTTATAAAGAATTTGGCCTTGAGCAAAGCCTTGTCGTTTGTCGCTCTAACAAATCAGCAACTTTATATAATCAACAAATCAGATCCAGGGTATTTTATAGAGATGAGCTATTATCTGGAGGAGATCAAGTGATGGTTGTTAAAAATAATTATCATTGGCTACCGGAGAATAATATAAGTTCATTCATCGCAAATGGTGATATGGCTAAAGTTGTTCGCGTTAGAAATGTGGAAGAAAAGTATGGCTATACCTTTGCTGAGGTTAGTTTAGAGTTTTTGGATTATGAAGAATTGGGCACAATTACTTGTAAATGCCTGTTAGATACTTTATCTAGTTATGAGCCTAATTTAAATGTAGAAAATCAAAAAAAACTATATCAGCAACTTTTAACAACTTATGAGCATTTGCCAAGAAATGAGCAAAATGAAGCGATAAAAAAGGATGAATATTATAATGCCTTGCAACTTAAGTTTGCTTATGCGGTTACTTGTCATAAAGCGCAAGGAGGGCAATGGCAAGCTGTTTTTGTAGATCAAGGATATTTAACGGAGGAACAGGTTAATTTAGATTTTCTTCGATGGCTTTATACCGCCATAACTAGGGCAAAGACGAGGCTCTTTTTAATTAATTTTTCCAACTTGTTCTTTACGGAAGAACAAATTGATATTTATGATTATTAAGTTGTTGCAGGAAGCCACATCGTGAATGTAGTTCCTTTTTGTTCTTCACTCTCAACTTTTAAATAGCCATGATGCTGTTCCATAATCCTTTTGGCTATATGTAAACCTAATCCAATAGATTTTTCACCTTTTAGTCCTGTTCGGCCAGCTGGAGTAAATTGGGAGAAGATATGGTCCATCATGTCTTTAGGTATGCCTATACCATTGTCAATTACCTGTATTTTAATGAAATTATCATCATAATTACAGCGAATAGTTATTGGCTTATCGTCATAAGAAAATTTATTAGCATTACTTACCAGATTATCCAAAACTCGCTCTAATTTAGATGAGTTAGCAACAATCAATGTACCAAGTTTAATGCCCTCCACATTAATAATACGATTGCATTGTTTTTTCCACTTTTCTACAAATTCACAAATAAATATGTTAAGATCAAGTTCCTTGCGAATCAGCTCTCCTGGTTTTGTTTTGATTACATCAATCAAATCATGTATTATATTTTTGGCTTGTTCTGTAGATTTAATTAAGAGTTCAATCTCATCTGAGTTATTTGGATTTTCTTGTCTGTTTTGTTCTTTAATGAGCTGAGCTAGTGCTTCAATATTAGAAATAGGAGCTCTGAGGTCATGCGCTACAAAACTCAGGATTTCTCCTTGTTGGATATGTAAACTTTCAATCTCTTGGTTTTTTAATTCTAGTAATTTAATTCGGACAAATTGCTGTGATTTAAAATAATAAGTATAGCGAGAAAAAACGAATAGGGTCGTCCCAAATACTAAACCTACAAAAACATTCATCACTTTTTCATTGATATGAATCGGACTTTGTAAAATCATTATCCAATAAATACATGAAATTGCGGTTGAAACGCTTAAAATTTCGTAAAATCTTAAATTAAAAAATAAACTACAAAGAACGATGCTTAAGAAAAATATCGTGAGTGTGTTTTTAGTGTTGTATAAAGAAACTTGGTAACTAACTACCATTGCTATTGTAATGATAAATAGACAAAATATAATAGTTAGAAACCTTTCTTTAAAAAGACTCTCATCTTTTTTGTGAAATAAATAACTACTAATCAAGAAAAAAACAAAAGTAGTTGACATTTGTACCCAGTTTATGGCTGAATAGGTGTCGTAATTAATGAAATCAATTTTGTTTGATATGAAAATAAAGGCTAGTGTTCGAATAATAACGGATACCAAAAAAAACACTAAACTTAAAGTTCGTATATTTTTAAGATTTTCTTCAGAGGAGACTTTTGAATACTCCTTTGCGAATTCATAAGGTGTGGTATAGTTAATTAAATTAGCCAATTTGGTTCGTTATTTTAGATAATAAACAAAAATATTTATTTTTCTTAAAACTTGTGAGTAGTGGTATGTAATATTGAGTAAACGGTAAATTTTATAAGTCTAAAAAACTTTGATATGATTTTTGTAAAAGTGCTTGGCCTTGCTTTAGACTATTCGAAATATCATTTTTTGTTGACTTATTGCCCGTTTCAATAGTTTTTTTACCAGCATTATCAAAGGCTACGAATCTATTTTGTGAAATAAAACCAAATCCATCATCCCAGGTATAGTAAGCAAAATTTTGTATGAAAGGGTTCAATAGATTTTTACTAAATGCAAATTGATCATGTTTTAAACCAAGTTGAGCGAGCAAGGTAGCAGCTAAATCAGTTTGACTTGCAATTTTAGCATAAGATTTGCCTTTATATTTCGAGTTTAGTACCTCTCCGAAAAAAACTAATGGAATATGATGTCTTCCAGGTTCATAAATTTCTTCTGTATTTTTAGGATATAAATGACCATGATCTGCTATGAAAATAAATAAGGTGTTTTTATACCATTTTTCTTTTTTGGCAGCCGTCATAAAGCTATTAATTACAGAGTCGGTGTAGTAGGCCGTACTTTTAAATTTGTTTTCAATTTTATCATGGCCAAATTTATACTTTCCCGGTACTTCAAATGGTTCATGATTAGTCAAAGTTAGAATAGTGCTAAAAAATGGTTCTTTTTGATTTCTAAGTACTCGAAGCTTTTCCTTAAATACTAAATCATCATATGCCCCCCATTTGGAGTTCATACCTTTTTTATTGAAATTATTTTTGTCGGTCAGTAAATCATAATCATGACTCAATAAAAAAGCTTTATAATTGTCAAATTCTAATCCACCTCCATAGAAAAATAAGTTTTTATAGTTCTCTTTTTTTAAGGATTGACTGATTGCAGGTAATTTCTGCATTTTCTCTGGCCATTTAACAATACTCCCTGCAGCTAATGAAGGGAATCCTGCTAAGGTTGCAATTAGTCCTTTGTCGGTACGATTTGCTGTTGCATATAAACTATCGAAGCTATATCCTGATTGAATTATTTGATCAAAGTGTGGGGTAACACCTTTTAATTTTCCATATTTATAAGTTAATTGAGCGCTAAAGCTTTCCATTAATATTAGCACAATATTTGGGCGCTTATTGGTTAATATGTAAGTAGTGCTATCTTGATTAATCTTGTAGAGCTTATTATATAGCTGATTAGCTTCTTGTTCTGAAAGGTTTAGGTATGGATGTTTTTTAATTTTTTTTGAAGCAATTAAACTAGACATTAAGTTCCACTCGGTATTGACAGCAGCGTGATTTAAGGTCTGGTCTTGACTATAATAAGCCATACTCTGATTATTAGGACTAACACCTAAACCGCCTCTTATGCATAAAAATGTAAGACTTAATAGCACCAAGGCATAAAGTATTTTTAAGCCCCAAAAACTTGACTTGAATTTAAACTCAAACTTAAAAATCCATTGATTAATAAATAGCGTTACACTAATTAAACTTATTAATGCAATTAAATTGGGAGCTATAGGGCTTGATGCACTAGAGGCTAAAGCTTCTTTTGGGAATTCAAATAGATACGTAAAAACTTTAATATTTACTTTGTTTCCCCATTCTCTATAAATATTAAGATCTATGACGTTGATTAAGGCAAATAAGACAATAAATACGGTATTATATATTTTTAAAAATGTATTTGGAATCGTTTTTTTTGAACTTAATTCATAGAAAATATAAACGAAAAGTGGAATAACAAATAGGTAGCCCGTAATGGATAAATCTAATCTCAATCCAAACCAAAATGCGGATATTATTTCAATAAAAGTATGATTTTTGATCTTTTCATGAAATTGAAACAAGAAAATAAAACGCGATAATGCGTGAAATACTAACCAAAATAAAAAAAAGCGAATAAAAAAAATTAGGCCTTTAAGCATTAAGCTAAATTAATAAATTATTGACCGAACATACTCATCATGCCTTCCATGGTCGTAACTTCATATCCAGAAGGTACTTTTAAACTAAAATCACCGATTTTATTTTCTTTAATACCTTTAACCATTTGTGTCACTTTAATTCCTTGAGTAGTTGTTGTATATTTTACCAAAGTGCCTTTAATATCTTTAAATTGTGGGCCAAATATACCAGCTGGCAATTCAATATCTTGAGTAGTCCATAACTCAAAGCTATTTCCTTGTTCATCTTGATAGGTATGTTTTTCAGCATTAAATCCTGCAATAGTTGATTTTTCACCTGTCGCTTTAAAATTGCTGTATTTTGGAAGCTTATCTAATTCAGCGACTACAGCTTCTTTAGAGGTTTCAATGGCTAATTGTTTTTGCATAATAGGCACGTCAACTAAAGTGAGGGAGCCATAATTCACAAAATCTTGTATGATCGTAACATTTGCTGGCCCATTTTGAATTTCAAACTTTACAAAATTGCCTTTAAATTTCATGCTTGTACTTGTTGGTAGCATAGCGATAATTGCCTCTTGATCTGGAGTAGGATGATATTCCGAGCTTAGTTGAATTTCACCTTCCGTTATTTTTTTTTGAGCAAAAGCAACAAATGCTGTCGAGCACATAATTAAAGCAAGTACTCCTGTTTTTAGTTTATTAAACATAGTTTATAATTTAGTTACCAAATTAATTTTTCTTTATTGATAAAGGATTGAACGCCCTTTTTAAAATCCTGTGTATTTCTGATCTTAGCATTTAATTCAGCGGCTTCACTTAACATGTCATGTATTCCCTTGAAACTTACTTGATTGATAAGTTTTTTAGTTTCCCCCAATGAATTGCCTGAAGCAGAAATAGCTAATTTTTCTGCAAAATTTATAACACTTTGATTCATATTTTCTTTACTTGTTACATCAGAAATCAAATTATACTTCAAAGCTTCTTCAGCTGTAAATAACTCACCGGTTAACAGAATTTTTTTTACTTGTGTATCACTTAATTTCTTTGTTAATAAGCAAGAAACTAAGGCTGGAATGAATCCAAGTTTTACTTCTGTATAACCAAATAAAGCCTCAGGTACAGCAAAAACAAAATCACAAGCGGTTATAATACCACAACCTCCGGCAATAGCATGCCCTTCTACTTGAGCAATTACAATTTTATTTAGAAAAAGAATTTTTTCATATAATTCTTTTAAGGCTAGACTGTCTGCTAAATTCTCCTCATAAGTATTTCGACTTATTTGCTCTAAATATGATAAATCGGCTCCAGCACTAAAAACATCTCCATGGGCTTTTAGGATGATTATTTTTATTTCGGGATCTTTTTCGGCTAGATCTAACTGCTGCTTTAAAGCTTGAATAAGTTCAGGGTTTAGTGCATTCTTTTTTTCTGGTCTATTTAGAATAAGCTTAGCTATTCGGTTCTCTTTTTCTAATAAAACAAGTTTATTCATATGCTAAAGGCTATTTTAATGTACTCAAATATGCTTTATTTTTTTTTAATATGTAAACATTACTTTCTGGAGTCAAATATTTTGGAATGGAGTCTAAGTTTACATTTTGGATAATTCATTGTGTTTGTTTTACGCTTTTCCAATAGGTGGAAATTGCCTTTAAAGATTGATTATTGGCATTTAAATAAACTATATTAAAGTGATTTAGTACAAGATTAATAGGATTGTCAAGCGTATTTATTAGATGTATTTTTTGCGTTTGAAAGACGATTTTGCTCTTTTTCTTATTAAAAATTCGACTATTATAGTCTTGCTCCCAGTGAACATAAATTACATGATTGATTTTCAATTTGTTAAGGGTAGGTTTAATTTTAAAATTATATAATTGATGTTGAAGTACCTTATCTGCGGGTATATTACTAACAAGAAATGCTTGTTGACCTTGGATAAAAGCTAAAGCATGTTTTGGGTATACCGAAAAGGCTATAAAAAAACGTTGATTTTTTAGGCTTTTAAATTCCTTATTGAGTTGGTTTAAAAAATATATTGAAGGTATAATAAAACACAAAAACCAAGATAACTTTAGGGTTTTGAGGTAGTAAATAAGGCTTAAGATCAAAAGATATAATAAGTAGATTTCTTTTGGTTCAATGTGTATATTTTTAATTAAGGCAAATTCAAGTTGACTTAAATAAATTAAAATATCATTATTAATTTCAATCAATATGGAGATGAAAGGGCTTAAGAAATTAAGCTCAAATAGAATGCAGAGTAAGCCTATATAGATTATTAAACTAATCGGTAAAAATATGAATAGGTTACTAATTATAAACAATAGCGGAAATTGATGAAAATAGTATATGATTAAAGGGAATGTAGTGAGTTGTGTACTCAGACTAATACAAACACTTTCTCATATTCATTTCAAAAGCTTAAATTTAAAACTGCAAATCGCTATAAGAAGGGGTTGAAATAGCATCATACCTAATACCGATAAATAACTGAGTTGGTAGCCTAAATCATAAATGATGAAAGGATTGTGTAAAATTTGAATTCAAGCACATAAGGCTAAGGTATTTATGCTATCAACTTGCTTAAACATTATTTTACTTCCTATATAAAAGCTTATCATTAAGCTAGCTCGAACTATTGGGGGGCTGAAACCACAAATTAAACAATAGATCCATATAAGACTTAAAGTTATTAATAATCTAATTACTTTAATATAATTTGAACGAAAGCTTCAAGTAAAAATTAGCAATATGTATTTTAAGACAACATAAATCAATCCTACATGCATCCCAGAAACCGATAACGCATGAATCGTACCTGTATAGCTAAAAGCATTTATTATATTTTGATCGAGTTCAGTTCTTGTTCCAAGTATTAGTGCGCCTAATAAAGCAACATGCTGTTCATTTTTAAAAATACGTTTTAAATAACCCATCCGTTCCTGCCTTAAATTCAAAGCTAATATTAAAAGTTTAGAACCCTTTTGAAGTGCAGTAGGATAAATGTGGTTTGTGTCTAAAAAGATTATGGCATGAATATTTTGCTGATAATAAAAGGTTTTTAAATTAAATTCTCCTGGGTTTAATTGCTCTTCTGGCTCTACCAACCTAGCTTTTATAACATAGACCCTGCCATATTCTAAAGTTGTAGGAGAGCCTTTATAAATTACTTTTGTTTTAAAATCTGAACTTTGAAATTTATTATTCCTCCAATATGCCTTAACCTTAGCTATATAACTTTGTTGATTGGCTTTAAATGAGGGTTCAGATTGTATCTCAATAAGATAGTATTCGGCTTCTACTACTTTTTTGTTCAGTGGTTTTACGATTAGCTGTAAACCAGCGTAATAGCCTAAAGTTAAAAATGAAACTAGTATTAAAATAATAATAGAAAACCTTGAAAATCATTTCAATCAGATATTTAAGCATTGAATTGCGATTAAAAAAGAAATGAAACCTAATATTTCTGTAGATGAAAATCCAAAAGTAACTTGAAATTGCTTTCCAAGTAGCAAACCCATTAGAAAGCAAAAAAATAGGATTAAAAAGGGCTTATTCATGATAATTAATTTAGAGCTTTAGCCTTAATTGAAATTTTCATTCTGTTTTTAATGGACCATTGATTTCGTCATAATCACTACCAATAGTTGTGGAATTAAAATAATATAGATTAGAAACTTTTAACCATAAATCGATTCTTTGATTTACCTTGTATTGAAAGTTTATATAAAATCTTAGTCCTTGATTATGAAGCATAGTTAAACTCTGCAAATAGAGCATGTCACGCTCAGACATATACATTCTTGCTTGGTAATCACTTGCTTTAAAATAAGCTAAGCGTGTATTTCATGCTGACTTTTTTTTGGAAATATTTCATTCAGAAAAAAATAGAAAGCCAGATTGTGGACTTTTATTTTCCTCTTGATATTTTATAAATTCTATTCGAGTCTGAAAGTGACTCTGATAACCCAAGGGATAAGAGAATTGAAAACGCAATTGGGTTTTTTGATAAGTCATTAGTTGATAAATTGGAGTAGAGCTTTCATTTTTTTGATGTAAACTTCTCTTTAATCTAGCTGAATATTGAAATCCATTTTTGTTTTCTTTATCTACCTGCAATACTAGAGAACTTGATGAAGATGGAGCATCTATTTGATATTTTAAAAAGTTAAAATCAGTTTTTTCATAATTTAAGCGAATAACATGTTGATTATTTTTTAAATGCAAATAAGATAAGAAGTTAGACTCTGATCTAGCTCTTCCATTTAATTGATCTATAGAGTGAAAATTAACATAGGCTGCATGATAAAGATTTCCTGAAAAACCAATATCAAGTTTTTGATTAAGCGGAATGATTAAGCCTTGAAAAATGGCATATTGTCCAGGAAAACTGAGGGCTAGCTCTCCAAATAGTAAGGGACTCAGCCAAGTATTATTTAAATTTAGGGAGTAATAAGCGCTGGTATTAACGACCTGATTTCCTCTAAAATCAAACTTTCTATACAATGAGGATGTGGGAGTAAAACTTTTATTAAACGTAGTTTTACTGATATTAATACCGTAAGATTGACGACCTTGATAGGCTAAATTTAGTCCGTATAGATTTTGTTTTAGCGTCCTACTTTTATCCAAATCATTTGAAGTCCTTTTTAAACCTCCTTCAATTATTTGATTTACTTGTGGGCTACTTTTATCAAATGATATTTGTGCATCTAAATAGCGCATTGAAATAAAGGGCGTAAGTCTGAAACGACTGTTTATCTTTATTTCGGAAGCTAATCCCGATAAATAATTACTTTCATTAGTTGTGCTATTGAGTTGAAGTCCTAATGAGCTACGATATAAGCTAGTAAGCTGACTACTGTAAGTAGAGGAGAAGCCAGTTCATAGTCCTAAGCCTTGACCGAATTTTAAATTAAAGTCTCCAATTATGATTTTTTGAAATTTCTCTGAGACTTTGATTTGCCAAGCCATATTATGATGATTATGTTTCCAACTGAAAGACTCTCCTGGGTCTTTTTCATATAAAAATGAAAATTTCAGCTGTTCATTTTGGAATTTATATCTCATCCAAACACGCTGAGGTGATCCCAAAAATAAGTTAGGATTTTGACGATATCCCTTAGCTTTTTGCCATACTTGTGTTGTCCTAAGCATAATTTCTTGCTGCGTACTTTCTAATAGGCTAAATAAACTAGGTTTAGTTCAATTTATTGGCTGATCTAATTTTATTAAGGGTAGTAATTTAGCTATGGTATTTTCATCAAATCCAGGAATAGCTTGTAACTCTAATAAAGATTTAAGTTTACCATACTTTTTTTGATAAGCATAAAAGTTCTGGATTTGAAATGCAGATAAAAAGAATAAACGGCTTAATTCCTCAAGTTTTACGGAATTTATTTTTAATGGATTTTTACGTAGTTCTTCGATATATTCCAGATATTCCATCAAATCTACTTCTTCATTATCTTGTTGCAAATCCTCTAAATAAGTTTGATAAAACAAATTCACCTCGAGTTTATTTTCAAGTGATTGCGCTTTAGAATGAAGATTAAATATTAGGCAAAAAACACAAATTGCACAGCTTGAGATTTTACTAAAATGCATAGTTTAAACTGATTTGAGCATGGTTATTCTTAACAGATTGAAACACATAGCTCGTATTGATAATCCAAGATTTATAGGGGATACCAATCCCAAGAGAATGATCAAAGTATTTTAGATTATAACCATAATTAAATGTTAAATCCTTTAATATCATGTAATCTAAGGCTATTTTTATATCAGTAGGCTTTCATGAAATAAAATTCCTATCTAATTTTGATCAGCTGATTTCTCCAGCTAGCTTAAGTGCGGAAGAAGGGCTATATTTTATGCCTAACAGGATTGAACTTGGAAATGATAAATTGGTAAATTGAGCAATTTCAATAGGTATATTTTCAATAAATAATCCCAACTGTATATTTATATTTCAGGAATAAGTAAAGCCAATGTCTAAGCCAATACTTTTTTCACTTTCATAGTTTTGGATTAGATATTGAACAAGATGTAATCGTTTGCCAATGCTAAATTTAGAATTAAATTGATGAGCAAAAGTTATTCCTAAGTGCATGATTTGATATTCTTCAATTCCTTGAATACCCATTTGTAAGGATAATTCTGAAGGATTAAAATTTCATTGAGCCGCCCATGAAATATCTTTAAATAAAGCAGAAGTTAGATTTAAGGGATTGTTAATTTGCAGATTAAGGCCGCTATCTTTTGACATCAATGCTGGATTTAATCCAATTTTACCGGGTTCGTATAAGATAGACTTAATTTCCGCTAGTCCGATAGTCTTTGAGCCAAGTCGAATTTGTCCATGGGCAAGCAAGGAACTTAGCATGATAATCACTATTAGTACGAATTGCGTCATATTTTTCTTTAATGATTAAAGTTATATTAGATTTTATGAAGTCTGAAATTTTCGGGTTATAAATTTTCGTATTTTTATTCGAAATTTTAATGCATGAACGCCATAAGGAAAGTTAGTGTTACGCGCTATATTACGCCACTTCGAGAGGGAGGTTCGTTGCCTGCAATCGTAGAAGCGGATGATGAATTTAAGTATGTACTCAAGTTTAGAGGGGCTGGCCAAGGAATTAGAGCTTTAATAGCCGAGTTATTGGGTGGTGAATTGGCTCGTTATTTAGGATTAAAAATTCCAGAAATTGTATTTGCAGAATTAGATGATTCCTTTGGTCGAACGGAACCCGATGAAGAAATACAAGATCTTTTGAAATTTTCTGTAGGGCAAAATTTAGCTTTGCACTATCTTTCTGGCTCGATTACTTTTGATCCTTTAGTTCATCAATTAGAAAGTGTGCTAGCCTCTAAAATTGTGTGGTTAGATGCTTTCATTATGAATATGGATAGAACGCCCAAAAATACAAATATGCTATTTTGGAATAAGGAATTATGGTTAATCGATCATGGTGCAGCTTTTTATTTTCATCATCATTGGGAAGGCTTTGATCCAAAGATTTTTAAATCATTTCCGCTTATAAAAGAACACGTTCTCCTACCTTACGCTAATCATTTAGAGCAAGTTGATGAGGAATTTAAATCATTAATAAATGATAATGTACTCCACGAATTGGTAGGTTTAATTCCAGCTGATTGGTTAATTGACCCACATTTTGAGCATGCCGAAGCACAAAGACAAGCTTATTTTGAATTTTTGAAGAATCGATTTGAGCGGTCGATAGACTTTGTAAAGGAGGCAAAAGATGCAAAATAGATTACTTTATGAATATGCAGTAATTCGATTAGTGCCTCAAGTAGATCGAGAAGAGTTTATCAATGTGGGGGTAATATTATACTGTGGTAAGGAAAAATTTTTAGGGGTAAAATTGCATTTAGATGAAGCTAAAATAAATGTTCTATCACCTTCAATAGATATTTCATGTGTTGAGAAAAATTTAAATTCTTTTAAAATTATTGTAGAAGGAGGTCCACATTCTGGTCCAATTGGACAATTTGATTTAGCTGGACGTTTTAGATGGTTAACTGCTACACGAAGTACGATAATCCAAACTTCAAAGGTGCATGTGGGATTAAGCTATCGTCCTCAAGATTGTCTTGAAAAACTATTTGAAGAAATGGTATTATAATCTTTACCTTATGACAAAATCCTTTCCAAAATTTGGGAAAATAGATAAATCAATTAGCAAAAAACTTCCTCCAGATTTTAATCATTATCGATCTGGTCAATTTTTTAATCAACTATTTACGCCCTTAAAGCCTAAAGAAGTCAGCTATTTTGAGTTTATAAAGAATCTTTCGAAAAAGAAAAATCGGGTTAGACCTGATTTTAAGTTACCTTTTTATGAACCCAATTTTCAGTCAGTTGAAAAATTAAAAATAACATGGTTTGGTCACTCCTCCTATATGTTGCAGTTGGAGCATAAAAATATATTAGTTGACCCCATTTTTAGTGAAAGGGCATCTCCCTTTTCATGGTTAGGAAGTAAGAGATTTGAAGGAACTGATTTTTCAACCGATCAATTGCCAGAAATAGATATTTTAATCATTACACATGATCATTATGATCATTTAGATTATTATACCCTTAAAAACATTCATAAAAAGGTAAAACAAATTATATGCCCAATTGGGGTAGCGTCACATTTACAATATTGGGGAATTGATGCCAGTAAAATTCAAGAAATGTGCTGGGGTGAAGAAATTAAACTTTTTGAAAACTGGACTATCTTTTGCCGCTCGAGTAGACATTTTTCTGGTCGGTTTATTTATAGGAATGTTAGTCTTTGGGCTTCCTTTGTTTTAAAGACCAGTCAAATGCAAATTTATATGGGTGGTGATTCTGGTTATGGTACACACTTTAAGGAGATTGGAGAAGAGTTTGGTAGCTTTGATTTATCCATTTTAGAATGTGGCCAATACAATTATATGTGGCCAAATATACATTTGTTTCCCAAGGAGGTTTTACAGGCTTCTAATGACTTAAATGCTAAGCATCTGTTACCCGTTCATTGGGGCAAATTTAGTTTATCCTTACACCCATGGAACCAATCCATTTTAGATTTGGAGGAGGCTTGGAAAGAAGGAGACTCTCGATTATTGAAGCCTTATTTAGGTCAAAGTTTCGATTTAGGTACCGATTTTTCAAAGCCTCATTGGGCAAGATTTATGATAAATATTTAAGTTATAATGATGTTTTGGGTAAGTGAATTTAGAGAGAAATTGAGGTTTGAAATACCTTCTGTTAAGGTTGAAAAATGGCTTGATAAGGATTTTAATGATAGAGAGTTAATCGTATTAAATGCTCGCCTCATTGTTCATCCAATATCCTTAATTCATGAATTTGACGCAGAATCTGCCATTAAACTACAAGAAAAATATGCTCAGATGGGTATTCATCTTATTCATTTATGGGAAGATATTTTGTCGGAACAAACCAAGTTGGTATGGTCTCGCATCAAAACTAATTTAGGATTAAATGAGCGTATTTATGCTAGGAATACACTTGTGCAACAAAGTTCTACGGAAGAAGCTCAATCCTTTTTTAAAGAGAATCATCAATTGGAATTTATTAAGCAGCCTTATCATTATGCCCTGCGTTACGAAGGGGAGGTTTTGGCTATGGCTAGTTTTGGAAGAAAAATAATCATGCCAAATAAAGGTGAGCAGTATAAGTCTGTAGAATTATCCAGATTTGCATCTAAAATTGGCTATCAGATTCCGGGAGCTATGTCTAAATTAATTCAAGCCTTTTTAAAGGATCATCCCGTTCAAGACATCATGTCGGTCGCAGATCGAGATTGGAGTTTAGGATGCTCTTATCTAAAACTAGGATTTAGTTTAAGTTCGATCAGTCCTGCACAAATTATTTATTTTCATGTTCCCAGTCAGAAAAGATACTTCGAGCATCGCTTACCACTTGAGATTCAAAATTTAATTCATAAAAGTGGAGATAATTTGAATCTAGAGGATTTAAAATCAAAAGGTTATCTTAGAATTTTCAATACGGGGAACTACAAATTTCACTATGCTTTATAATTCAGATTTTCCTTTAATCATTATAGTTGGTGCTACTGCTTCTGGTAAAACTAATTTAGCTATACATTTAGCCAAGCATTTAGGAGCAGAGATTATAAGTGCAGATAGTAGACAAGTATATCGGGGAATGGATATCGGTACCGGCAAAGACTTAGAGCAATATAGGCAAGCCGCAATACCTTACCATTTAATTGACATAAAAGAACCAGGTGAAAAATATCATGTAAACGATTTTAAAACTGATTTTTTTAAAGCCTTTGATACCATTCAATTAAAAAATAAACCATGCATTCTATGCGGTGGAACGGCTATGTATATCCAAGCTTTAATACAATCTAGTGAACTTACGGCTATACCCATAAATGAAAAAATACGAGCTGATTTTGAAAACTTAACGATTCAAGATTGTTTGATAGCACTACAAAAATATCCTGTTGAATATTGGCAACATGTGGATCTCAAATCAAAAAAAAGACTTATTCGGGCAATTGAAATTGCTGATTATTTACAAATTCATCCACGTCCAAAAGCAACTCGAAAAGTAGAAAACTATGTCTTTATAGGTTTAGTAGATGAAATTGAAAATCGTCGTCAAAAGATAAAAGATAGGCTGTTATTAAGGATTCAAGAAGGATTAATAAAGGAAGTTAAAAATCTCCTTAAAAAAGGACTAAGCTATGAGATGCTCGATTATTATGGACTCGAATATCGTTTTGTAGCGAAATATTTGCAAGTTGAATTATCGGATGATGAATTATTTGAAAATCTATATACAGCGATAGTTCAATATGCCAAGCGTCAAACCACTTTCTTTAGAAAATTGGATAGGGAAGGCGCTAATATTTATTGGATTGATGCTTCCTTAACTATAGATGATCAAATTAAGCTGGCTTTACAAAAAATAAATAAAACTTAATTGATATAAGCTTGTTATATGATTGCAGAAATTATTACCTGCATATGATTAATAAAAAAATTGAAATGAAAACAAGCAAAAAAATCATGTTTATGGTAGTAGCTACCGTATCTTTATTCTTTTCTAGCTAGTCATTTGCACAAACAAATCCAAGATTGGGAGTTGGCTTTAATCTAGGTGTGCCAACTAGTGATGCTTATGATGCTGCAATCGGTGCTGACTTAAGATATCAATTTGATGTGAATAAACAACTGTCTATACCTTTAACCGCAGGCTATACCCATTTGGTGGGTAAAACTAATGTGTCTAATTTTGGATATATTCCATTAAAGGGTGGATTAAAATATTTCTTTAATGAAACAGGCACCGGATTGTATGGTTTAGCTGAACTTGGGGCAGGATTTGGAACAAAGTCGGGCTCTGGTACTTCATTTGTTTACTCCCCTGTGCTGGGTTATTCCTGGAGCAATGGATTAGACTTTGGGGTAAAATATGAGGGCTTATCCAAAGATGGAGGAAATACTGGTTATGTAGGCTTTCGCGTGGCTTATGGTTTTAAATTATAATTCCCTTGGAATTATGGCATAAAAAAAGCCCAAGCATAAGCTTGGGCGTTTTTTATGCATGCAGCAAATGCTTGAGTTCATTAGGCTGCAGTGGCTTCTTAAGAAGTTTTAAGACATATAGATTAGCTTCAGCTCTTTGGATATCTCCAAAATCCAAGGTAGAAGATAGCATGGCTATCTGGCAGTTCTTTTTGATTTTTTCTGGCAATTGATCAAAGCGGTCTAAAAAGTCAAATCCATTCATTTCTGGCATTTGAATATCCAATAGAATGAAATTAGGAAGTTGCTCATCATGATGCATATGTTTCTGAAAATAGTCTAATGCTTCTTGTCCAGAATTACAAACGACTATTTCTTCAAACAGTTTAGCGATTTCTATGATTTTGGAATTGATTTTTAAATCAATTTCATTATCATCAATAATCATCACACGTTTTAGATTAACTTGCATTAGGGATAGTAATTTTAAAAGTTGTTCCTTGATCTACACTCGAATTTACAGCTATTCTTCCGTCAATTTTATTTAATGCTTCTTTTACAATAAATAAACCTAAACCACTTCCATGGTGATTTTTACTCTTGAAAAATTGGGTGAAAATTTTATCTAAATGTTCATTTAAAATTCCTACTCCATTATCTGTTATATTGATTTCTACATAAGTTTCACTTACCTTAATATCGATACTAACATGTTTGTGATTGGTGTCATCTTTTTGATATTTAATAGCATTTGAAATTAAGTTACCTAAAATAACTTCAATTCTAAACAAGTCACCAATAAATTTTACAGGTTGATGAATAGAGATGTTAAAATTAGTGTCTAAATTATTATATGCATATAGCTCCAAAAGCTCATGAACCAATTTCTTAAAATCAATTTCAACTAATTCTGAAACAGATTTATTGTTTTTATAATATTCTAAAGTTTTTTGAATATAGTAATCTATTTTATTAGAGCAGGTTTCTATATAACTCCAATAATTTCCGCTGGTATGATACAAGTTTTCCATTTTTACTAGGTTGACTATACCCATTACTGAAACTAAAGGGGAGCGAAGTTCATGTGAAATACTATAAATAAAGCGATTTAATTCATCATTTGTTTTCTCTAATTCTGCTACCTTATTTCGCAAATCTATTTTAGACTTGTAGGCATCATAGGCGTTGATTATTGAATTGTGAAGCTCTAAATCATTCCATGGCTTTGTGATATAACGATATATATCACCTAGATTAATCGCATCAGCCAAAGCTTCTATATCAGTATATCCTGTTAATAATATCCTTACGGGATCTGGAAATGTATCTTTAATACTTTTAAAAAATTCAACACCTGTGGTGTTTGGCATTTTTTGATCGGCTATGATGACTTGTACATTAACGTTTTCTAAAATTTTAAGACCTTCCTCTGCAGAGATGGCGGTATAAATTTCGTATAATCGTCTAAAACTTGCTTTAAAGGCTTGAAGGTTATTTTCTTCGTCATCAATGTATAACACCTTAATTTGAGCCATTGTTTTGTGTGTTTATGGATTTACATTGAGGGTAATAATAAATTCAGTGCCCCCATTTAATTTTGTGTTAACTTCTATAGTCCCTTTATGTTTTTCAATAATACTAAAAACTATGGACAATCCAAGCCCCGTACCTTCTCCAATATCTTTGGTCGTAAAAAATGGCTCAAAAATTCTTTGCTTTGTTTCTTCACTCATGCCAATTCCTGAATCTTTGATGCTTATTTTAACTTGTTGATCGATATACCAAGATTTGATTGTTAAATATTCTTCTACTTCAGGATTTCCTTTGGCTTTAATTGCTTGAACGGCATTTGAAATCAAGTTCATGAAAACCTGATTTATCTTTCCAGGCTGACACTCTACCATAGGCAGATTTCCTAATTCTTTGACTATTTTGAGATGACTAGGGATATTATTCCGTAAGAGGACTAAAGTAGATTGTAAACCTTCATTTAAGTCGATTAACTTCATATCATTTTCATCCAATCTGGAGAAGTTTCTCAAACTTCGAATAATCTCAGCTGTTCTTTTAGCCCCTTCAGAAATGCCTGATAATAAAGAGTTTATTTCTTGATTCACAAAGTTCAAATCAATTTGCTTTTTAAAGGCTTCAATTTCTGCTATTTGACTTGGAATATCCTGATCTAAGTTGAGTTGCTCATATCGGCTTATGATATCTTTCAAATCATTAATATCCAACTCTAAAGGTTTAATATTTGAGGTCACAAAATTAATTGGGTTATTAATCTCATGCGCAATACCTGCAGTTAATTGACCTAAGGTTGCCATTTTCTCTGCATCAACTAATTGAGATTGGGTTTCCTTTAGGTTATTTAAAGTAACACTTAAGGTTTCATTAGCACTTAATAATTCTTCTGTTCTCTCTTTTACTTTTTTCTCTAAGAAGACATTTTGTTCCCTAATTAATTTTTGATTTTCTAATGAGGCATTCAGGGCCTGAGCTTGAGCAATCTCATTTTCTTGTTTAAAGAAATTAATTTTATCCGCTAATGCAAAAGATAGTAGCATGACCTCAATTGAGGAAGTTAACTGTAATAAATAAATACTAAAATCATTATATGGGACTAAGAATTCATAATCCTTCATAATGAATAATATCGCCCCAAATAAAAGTACTGACCAAGCAGTTAAATAATATCCTGCAGGTTTAAATTTCTTTTTAAAATATACGTAATAGGCTAAGGATAAAGCAATAAATGCTCCTAAGGTTGTTAAGAATTGCATTAAAATAAATGCAAGTTGATGATGTTTAAACAATAAGCATAATAGACCAAAAATTGCTAAAGCAAAATATAAATTAAGATAGCGGTGAGCCCGAGGTGTGTTTATTTTAGTATTTAAAAAAGCTTGTGTAAATAAGGTGGTAAAGATGATCGTGAAAAGTGAGAATATAACGACGGAGTTGTCATCTAACCAGCTTTTATATTCCCAAAAGAATTTTACGCCATAGCCTTGAATAGAAATTTGTGCTAACCAAATGAGTAAAATATAAATGACATAATAAATATAGCTTTTGTCCCGAACACTAAAATATAAAAACAGGTTATACAAGAACATAACTAGCATAATCCCAGTATAAAAACTAAAGATCATATCTCTTTGAAAATAACGGGATATAATGTCATTTTCTGTAGAAATATAAATAGGTAATAAATAGATTTCTTCAGTGTTTACTTTTAAATATACGCTTTCAATTTGTTTTGAATGATCAACGGGGATATCGAAGAAATATAGCTTAGGCGAAAGGAAAAACTTATCCGTAAAGTTCTGATTTCTTTCTTTTTGAACGATTTGACCGTTTTTATAGAGAAAGAAATTTTCAATAGATTTTAATCGAGCTTGGTCAATATACAGTTTAGCGTTTTCTTCTTTAAAATTGGAATCAATTTTAATTTTAATCCAGAAGCTGGATTTATTAACGCCAAAGTTCAATAAATTAGAATTTGCTTTATGCGCTTTAAATTGATTAGATTGAACTACATCTTGAATTTTGAGATCAGCTTTTCCGTCTTCTAAATAATAAAACTGCAGTGGATTGTTGACAGCTTTTTTATCCATTTTTTGTCCAAAAATATTACTGGTAATTAAACAAAAAAGCAATAAAAAAGAGAGCCTATTAAGCATCATATTTCTAAATTTATATGAAGATTTACTTTTTGACCATTGCTACTGATGAACTCTATGGTATTCTGTCTACTTCCTCGTATTTGCATAATATTAGGGATTTCATCAGGATGCGTTAAATCTAGTTTTTCGGTGTCTTCAATAAGTAGGGCAGTAGCTGTTAATTTCTCTTCAGGATAGTAGAATTTACCATTAATACCGATTTCATTAATAACTCTAAAACCTCCACGAATAGAGTTTCTATAGGTGGCAGGCGCACAAAGTCCAAACAAAGACTTCAAATTTAGTAAGGTAGAAATAGCGATACTAATACGACCTAAAAATACAGAACCGATACCAAGCCCAGCAATTTCCCAAGAATTCCATAAGCCACAAAATTCCCCAGTGCCATCGGCTATTCTATCGGCTACCATGGTATAGATTCTTTCATCCATACTACCAACTGCAGTTTCAATAGGTAATGGGGTTTTTCCATCAGCAATATGTATTCGACAACCCGCTAAAGCCTTGCCATTGGGTTCAGCGCTAGCAATGACAACATATACATTGGGGTTTAAAACCCAGTCTATTTTAGCCGAAGTTATTTGAGTAATCCCAAATATTTCTAATACGTGGGTATGACCTTCAATAAACTTCATACAAGCCGAGCGATCATCGACCGCGCGAAAGGCTCTGAAATAAAGATTTTCTATTTGTGGTTTATGCTCATCCACGACTAAATATTTTTGAAAGTTGTTTTCTTATAGTTTTTTCTGGAGAAGGGCTTGCTTCAAATATTCTAAACATGAAAAGGGCTTTTTCGCCGTTTTCTAAATTGAATATTGAATTAAAAGCATTTTCCAAGTGGTTTAAATTAGCTTTTATTTCTGGAGGTATAGCTAAGTTTTTCTCCACATTATTTTTATAAAAAAATAACAAAGGTACGTTTAAAGGGTGAAATTGATAATTAGCTTTTGTACATTTCAACCAAAGATTTTCGATCTCTTGACCAGCTTTTAATAAACTCCATTTATCTTGAAGATTATCAATAGTAATCAAGCCTATGGCTGAGGAACTCATAAACTGTTGGAAAGCAAGACGTTTTAATCCATTTCCTCCTTGAATTTGTCTCAAAAAGTCGATTGCTTTACGGTCTTTTAAGAGGCGCATGCCAATTAAATCATTATTAGATAAGTCTAAGGTGTGAACCCCTATACCATCTTCAAAATGCTGTACTTCATCCAAAGTCCATCGCATTTCTTTGTGAATAAAATCTTCATAAGCTTCAGGAATGTACAGTCGGAATAAATCAGATTGTCCTGAAATGCCAGATAATATTTTCAATTGTTCAGGATGCTGAATCCATTTAATTGAGGTGTTTTTAAAATCGGCACTCAACTCTTTTAAAAGGTCGTTCTGAATTTCTTTTCTAGGAGCAATTTTGCGGTTGGTATGTCGCTTGTAAATATAATGCGCAAGTTCTGTAGAAGCGTCTTGTTTTAAGCTTTCAGAAGCTTCGAATTGAATAAAGGCTAATAAATCACTTTGATTATTTAAATGATATTGAATATGAGCTTTTAGGCCTAGTTCTTGTGCTTTTAATTTGATGTTTTCGATGGCAGAGCCTATGGATAGATAACTTGATTGATAATCAGGATCTAAATAGGCACCAGCTACTTGTTTATTAATAAAAACATATAAAGTGCTATTTGCCCAATGAAAGTGCCAAGGTTGATTATTTCCACCTGAAGGTGCTTGAGCAGCTGCATGTATTATATTTTCTAAGTCTTGTACAGGAATTTCTAGCTTGTTTTCGATTTCGGTATAATCTGCGTCTCGAATAGCTTTCTCAATGAATTCTTTAGTTAAAGATTTAACTTCATGAGGGCTTTCCGATATCTTTTCTGATTCTTTTGGGTCGGCAATTAGCTCGTCTAAATCAATGAAAAAGCGACCTGAAACATGTAAATTATTTAAAAGTATTTTACGGGATAAATCAGCCGTTAATCCACCTCCAAATGTCACCGCACTAGCTAATTGAGGCCAAGTGGATATTGTGGCCATGATTTCCATGGCAGAAGCTTTCATTCTAGGAGAGAGGGTGTCTGTCCCTGTTACAGCAGTTATGTATGGGATTTTCTCGTCCATGGTTTGTAAAGACTTGAATTTTTCCATGTCTAAATGTTCTACCATACCATGTAAAACTGGACGATTTGGTTCTAAGTCAAAGCGTTCAATATCAATTGTGCCTCGGTCTGAACCTTCCATTAGTACAGGAATACCTAATTCTTTGGCAATTTTTCTAGCGTTAATTTTGATGTCGAAACTATCGCATTCATCGATTAATAAGTCTAAATTTCCTCCTTCTGTTAAAAAGGCATGAATATTTTTTTCAGTTATACCTTCATGAAAACACTTCACTTCTAAAAAGGGATCAATTTCTGCAATTTCCCTAGCTACAATAACTGTTTTCGGTAAACCTAAATTATGTACTCCAGTTCTAATTCTATTTAAATTACTTAAATCAAGGCTATCATAGTCGGCTATTCTTAATTCACCAAAGCCTCTTTCCATGGCTAATGTAAGCGAAACAGACTGTCCCACTGATAATCCCATAACCCCAATTTTCTTTTGAATTAATTGATCTTGCTCAGCTTGGGTAATTTTATGTTTGTTTCGGTTTGTTCTAACGATTGAAAATTCCTCTTCATCTAATAAATGGACCAATCTATTATTCCATGAATAATAAACCCAAACTCCGTATTCAAATAAATTTTGATTGTTTAACTTTTGAGCTTTTGCATGGGCCAATGCTTCTGGTTCCATTAAGTTTAAAAGTGGATTTTGGCATTTCAGTAATTCCTCAATTTCAGTTTCAATTTGATCGATTACTTGAATTTGAGGGTTCTGACTTAATAAATCTTTTAATTTTTCTGAATCAGCTGTTTGGTTTAATCTAAAAAATAGTGGTTTGAAGGTGTGCTGGTCAAATGACTTATTTTCAATTATTTTTGTTAGAGATAGAGCTAATTCTGAAGACGAATGCATGTGAATTCTAAGTTGAATTTTATTTAATTTGTTAAAACATCTAAAATTAATCTTTTAAGAGTAATAATAAAAGACTATTTTTAACTTTTATTTAATTAAGATGAGCGCAAATATATTATATGTAGACGATGAACCGCATAACTTAAGTGCATTTTCGGCCTCTTATAGAAGATTGTATAAAATCTTTACCGCTGAGTCAGCAGAAGAGGGTAGAAAAATACTCGATCAAGAGGAAATTCACGTTATCATTACGGATCAAAGAATGCCTAAAACAACAGGCGTTGAATTTTTAGCATCAATTTTAGAAGTTCATCCTGATCCCATACGAATGATTCTGACAGGTTATACGGATATAGATGCAGTAATAGCGGCGATTAATAAAGGACAAGTTTATCGTTATATTCAAAAGCCTTGGATGGAAGAAGATTTAAGGATTAATATTGATAAAGCGATTGAAATATATAATTTAAGAAAAGAGAACAGAGAGTTAACCGAAAAATTACTAATTGTGAACAAACAATTAGAGTTCTTAGCTCGCCAAAACTTACTTTCTTAATAAAAAATCCCACCTAAGGTGGGATTTTTTTTATAACTCTTTTCTTAATCGAGCCACAGGTATATTCATTTGTTCCCGATATTTTGCTACGGTCCTTCGAGCAATATTATAACCTCTTTCTTTTAAAATTTCCGTTAATTTCTCGTCAGCAAGAGGTTTGCGTTTATCTTCATTTCCAATGCAATCCTCTAAGATTTTTTTTACTTCTTTATTAGAAACTTCTTCTCCCGTTTCAGTTTGAATAGCTTCAGAGAAAAAAGACTTTAACAAAAAGGTTCCAAATTCTGTTTGAACATATTTTGAATTGGCTACTCTGGAAACAGTGGAGATATCCATTCCAATTTTATCCGCTATATCTTTAAGAATCATTGGTTTTAACTTCCTTTCATCGGCGGTTAAGAAATACTCATATTGATATTGCATAATTGCATTCATCGTTTTAAGTAAGGTTTGTTGCCTTTGTTTAATTGCGTCAATGAACCATTTAGCTGAATCTAATTTTTGCTTAACAAACTGAACAGCTTCTTTTAATTTTTTATCCTTTTGGGATGCTTTTTCATAATGCTCAAACATCTCCACATAGGATCTGGAAATCTTTAAATCTGGTGCGTTTTTAGCGTTCAAGGTTAAAATTAATACCCCATCATTATTACTAATGTGAAAATCAGGTATAATTTGCATTTGCTTAGTAGTTACCTGATTGGCATCACCTGGCTTAGGGTTTAATTTTAGGATCTCGTGAATAACCTCTTTTAAATCTTCTGAACTTAGCCCTGTAGCTTTCTCTAACTTATCATAATGCTTTTTAGTAAATTCATCCAGATAATTTTCAACAATATTTATCGCTTGCTTGGTAAGAGGATTGTTGATGTCTTTTCTCCGCAATTGTAAGCTTAAGCACTCTTGTAAATCTCTCGCAGCAATTCCAGGGGGGTCAAAATTTTGAATAACTTTTAAAACTTCCAAGACTTCTTCCTCTCCCACCATAACGTTTTGAGAAAAGGCAAGATCGTCAATCATAGAGGTGATAGGTCTTCTTAAATAGCCATCATCATCTAAAGAACCAATGATTTGTTTTCCGATGATAAAGTCGGTATTGCTTAAAGGAACTAAATCTAATTGCTGCTGTAAACTTTCGAAAAATGTACTTTCTATAGCAATTGGCGTTTCTTTTTTGTCTTCATCCTCCTCTCCACTTCCATAGTTTGCTCCGTAATTTTGATCAGTATCATCTTGGAGGTAGTCAGAAACGTTAAATTCATCATTATATTCTTCCTCATTCCCATATTCTTGATCCTGATTTTGATCATTCAAGTCTTCATACTCGTTGCTTACACTTTCTGATGTCATTAAGCTGGGGTCTTCTAGCGCAGGATTATTTTCAAGTTCTTCCTTGATACGTGTATCAAGAGCTACAGTAGGCACCTGCAACAATTTTATAAATTGAATTTGTTGCGGGGAGAGTTTCTGTAGTAATTTTTGTTGAAGATTTTGCTTTAACATGCTATGCTTATTTTAATTCAAAAATAGGAATTTGCTTTGATATAGTATTTAATTCTCTTTATTTAGTTTCTTTTTTAAGCACATAAAACTGCTAATTTGTTCTTTTTATATAAAGTTTATATATTTAGGTCTATTGAAATTATTTTAACAAAAATGTATTATGGGTTTTATTAAGGAATTTAAAGAGTTTGCCATCAAAGGAAATGTGATGGATTTAGCTGTTGGGGTAATTATTGGGGCAGCTTTTGGAAAAATTGTAAGTGCGTTAGTAGAGCATGTTATCACTCCAGCGGTTTTAGCCCCTGCATTAAAAGCAGCTCAATTAAAGAATTTGGAACAATTAACCGTTCCTGGAACGGCTATCAAATACGGGATATTTCTTTCCGAAGTTTTATCCTTTTTTATAGTAGCCTTGGTTTTATTTATGATTATTAAAATTGTAAACCGTTTAAAGAGAGACGAAGAAAAAGCACCTGTGGCTCCAGCTGCACCTTCTCCTGAGATTGTTTTATTAAGTGAAATCAGGGATTTGTTAAAAAAGAATTAAATACTCGCTATACATAGCTCGCTAATTGTAGGTTGTCTGTTCGGTGATAGTCGAAGGATGAGCGATGAATAATCGATGAATAATCGATGAATAATCGAAGACTAAGCGAAGACTAAGCGAAGAAAATACGAAGCGTAAAAGAAGAAAAGCTAAACTTAAAGAGAATTATACTATTGTAAAAAAGACCTAATTAATAGGTCTTTTTTACTTTTGGGTCGGTAACAATTATAAAATCACCTAATTTACTATAAGATTCCCAGTTCGGATTAGCGTAATCATTAGCTGAAAAGCACGAGATATTAGCGGTTTTTAACTTAGGCGCATACTTTTTTAACTGAGCATAAGTTCCTAATTTTTCGTCACTATGAAATCTTCCGTTTAAGTGAAACACTTTTATAGTCTTATTTGCTTTATGAAATTGGGATATAGACCAAGCCATAGTGGCATCCCATAGATTTTGACTTTGGTAAACTTTCATTGGACCCATACTGTGACCACCTAATAAGTCTATAAATTTATCATAATAGGCTCCTGAAGCCGTGTCAATAGGAAGCTTTGGTAAAAACTGTAAGGAGGATTTAGGTAGTTTTGATAGCACGTCTAAGCCATCTTTGGTTACTGCATTGCTATATCGTGTAGCCGCATTAGCAGCAATAACTGGAAGTTTATTTTGTTTTGCATACTCAATTAATGGTTTGTAGTCTTTGTAGTTGTTCCAAACTCGAGCTTCTTTAGTGAAATTTTTCTCTGAAATCAATCCTAATAAATATTCGTTCATAATAGGTTGTACATCCGTTTGAAACATTTCTAAGCTCAAAGCAATTTTGGAAGGATTAGCCTGACTTAGTGCTTTGTAAATTTGAAGTTGTAAATGATGTGCTGTAGAATCATTGTGTTCCTCCCCGAAAAACAAAACATCAATTGGGTTTACTTGTTGGATTAACTGGCTTAAATCTATCAGCTGTTTATTTTTTACATCATAGATTTTGTAATGAGCTGACATATCTTTATCATAACCTACAGACTTATTAGGAGCTTGAGCAAAACTAAAGCCTGCAAATAATATAGAGATAAAAAGCAAAATAGATAATCGATTGAGAAGATAAGATTTCATTTTATTAAGAAATAGTTAAAAATTTTAAATCACCGATAAAAATCTGGCTTTCACCGAGAATTATATTCAATTGAATGTCCTAATATAGTGCACTTTATTGGATTATTATACTTTTGTTCAGTTTCCTTTTTGGATGAAACGAATAAAGTAGAAAACACAAAATTTAAAAATATGAAACCATCATCATTTGAAAACAGCGAAAGATTATCATCAAATGTAATCCTAGGGATTTTTGTTGTCGCTATTGGAGGACTACTACTCATTGATAATGTCTTTTTGGATTTGCCAAATTGGCTATTTAAGTGGCATACTTTTTTAGTGGCCTTAGGTTTATTTATAGGCTTTAGAAACAATTGGAAGGATTCTTCTTGGATTATTTTAGTGGGTATAGGTGGCTTTTTTACAGCCCGTAAAATTTTACCTGACTTAAATTTTATGTCAGTTGTGTTTCCTGTAGCATTACTTGGCCTTGGCTTATATCTTATTTTGAAAAACGATAGGAAAAAGCAAAAAAACTATGAAAATTTTCCAATTCCAGATGCGAATTCAGATGGTCCACAAAACCCTGATGATTTTGCACCAGAGAATTATATCGAATCAGTAAATGTATTCGGGGGTAGTCAGCAAGTCATTTACTCTAAGAATTTTAAGGGCGGAGAAATTATAGCCGTGTTTGGAGGTTGTGATGTCAATTTAACACAGGCAGATTTTACAGGTGTAGCCAAACTAGAGGTTGTTGCTGTGTTTGGTGGCGCCAAGATTATTGTGCCAAATGGTTGGGAAGTTAAATCAGAAGTAACCTCTATTTTAGGAGGGGTTTCCGATAAGCGTCCGATACACCCTTTACCAGAAGGTCAGCGTAAATTGTTAATCATTGAAGGATTGGCTATGTTTGGAGGGGTTGATATCAAAACGTATTAATTAAACTAAATTCTAAACTAAAAACTATTTATCGTGAGCTCAGCCCCTTTGTCTGTATTTAGAATCAAACTGTTTAGTATTGGTTTATTAGCAGGATGGATCGTATTGTATGCTGTATTATTACATCAAGTTACTGACTTTGATTGGCTGACTTCGATATCTGATAGTTTATTGAGTATTGGTTTGACTGCTTTATGTTGTGTTTTACTCAATAGTATGTTAGGCCATTATCAGCCCCAAAATGAAAGGTTAGCCTATTTATTAATACTAACAGCAATTTTAACCGCTTTTGTAGTGTTTTTAGCTGACTATGTTTTGAATTTATTGTTTGGAGCGGATGAGATTTATATTAATTTTTTAAATAGCACCTTGGTGTTTCGCGCTTTTGTTATCTATTTATTCATAACTTGGTGTGCATTCTCTATGGTACTTTGGTTTAGATTAGAAGAACAATCGGAGTCACAAAGAAGATTGATGATAACAGAAAGTTTAGCCAAAGAAGCCGAATTAAATAAGCTTAGACACCAACTGCAGCCACATTTTTTGTTTAATAGTTTGAACTCTGTGTATGCTCTAACGCTTGTAAATCCTAAAGAAGCAGGTACCATGATTACTAAATTGGCTTCTTTTTTAAGGGGTACTTTAAAGCGAGACGACGAAGTATGGGTAAAGGTGGAGGAGGAGATGGAATATATTCAACTCTATTTAGATATTGAGAAAGTAAGATTTAGTCATCGTTTAAATATTGAAGTAGATATTCAAGAAAATACTTTAGAAAAGAGTCTTCCAGGAACTTTTTTGCAGCCTATTGTTGAAAATGCGATAAAATTTGGCTTATATAATACTTCTAAAGCTATTACGATTTATATTCAGGTAGCTTTGGAAGGAGATTTTCTTAAAATTCAAGTGAAAAATCCATTTGATCCTGAGATGAAAAAATCAACCGGGACTGGATTCGGCTTATCAGCCATAAAAAGACGTCTTTATCTATTATTTGGTGATAGTAATTTATTGCAAACCGAAGCTCAGAATAATATGTATATTACAACGCTAAATATTCCTCAGAAAAATGATGAAAGTCGTATTGATTGATGACGAGTCCTTAGCTCGTGATATCATTAAGTTTTATCTTCAGGATTATCCTGAAATAGAAGTGGTTGCGGAGTGTAATGATGGGTTTGAAGGCTTAAAGGCAATAGCTGTGCATCAACCTGATTTCATTTTTTTAGATGTTCAGATGCCCAAAATTTCGGGGTTTGAGATGTTAGAATTAGTGGATAGCGATTTAGCAGTTATTTTTACAACTGCTTTTGATGAGTACGCAATCAAAGCTTTTGAAGTTAATGCTGTGGATTATCTGTTAAAGCCTATCGAGAAATCTAGGTTTGATATAGCCATGCAAAAATTACCTTCAAAATTAAGTAAATCTAATGAAAATGAAGCTTTGTTGTCATCAGCTTCCATGTATCCTAATCAAAATAATAGGGTGGTAGTTAAAACCGCCGGACAAATCAAAATCATTCCAACTTTAGATATTCTATATTTAGAAGCCAATGATGATTATGTTAAAATCAATACACAAGAGGGTAATTTTCAGAAGAATAAAACCTTAAGTTATTTTGAAAATACCTTACCTTTAGAGAGTTTTGTGCGCATTCATCGATCTTATTTAGTTAATCTTTCGCAAGTCACCAAAATCGAACTAAAAGAAAAGGAGTCTTACGTAGTTTTATTAAAATCAGGGATTTGGCTGCCGGTAAGCAAAACGGGATATGCTAAATTAAAAATAGCTTTAGGGCTTTAGCATGTTCTCGTTAAGAAATAAAAGTAAAATTGACTTGCACTTTAAAATTATTTGGTATATATTTGCACCTCTTAATTTAAATACAAGTAAAGACATTATAACGTTATGAAAAGAACATTCCAACCTTCGCAAAGAAAGAGAAGAAATAAACATGGCTTCCGCGAAAGAATGGCAACAGCAAACGGTAGAAGAGTTTTAGCTTCACGCCGTTCAAAAGGTAGAAAAAGACTTACAGTTTCTGACGAGCGTCGTCATAAAGCTTAATATATTGATTGCTAGCATCGGCTTTTAGCAATCGCTACTAGCAAACAGCAATCAAAATGAAAACTTTTCGAAAAGAAGAACGTTTATGTAGTAAGAAATCATTAGACTTACTATTTAAAAACGGTTCTTCTTTTTTGTTATATCCCTATCGAATTACTTTCTTGAAAACTGAGGAGTTAAAATTTTCTCCTGCACAACTGGTTGTTACAGTAAGTAAAAAGCGGTTCAAGCGCGCTGTGGACAGGAACCTATTAAAAAGGCGCATTAGGGAAGCTTATCGTCATTCTAAGCAAGATTTTTTATACAAACCTTTAGAAGAAATTGCTTTTTCTATTTTTCTATCCATTCAATATGTTGGAAAAGAAAAGTATGATTATGACTTTTTGATGGACAAAATTCGAAAGGCCTTAGTTAAATTAGTGAAAAGAATTCATTCGGATGAAACTCATTAAGCAGCTAATATCCGGTATTTTTATACTATTGATTAAGGTTTATCAATGGCTAATTTCTCCATTATTAGGGGCTAATTGTCGCTTTACTCCAACTTGTTCTCAATATGGCATAGAAGCCTTGAAAAAGTATGGTCCAATTAAAGGAGCTTGGTTAACTATAAAACGTATTGCTTCCTGTCATCCATGGGGTAAACATGGGCATGATCCAGTACCTTAATCACTTTTTGAAAATTTTGAATAAGAATTTATGTGCTATATCCTACAAATTGAAACGGCAACCACTATTTGTTCAGTGGCCTTGGCTAAAGATGGTAAAACGGTTCATGTATTAGAACTTGATGAACCTAATATACATGCTTCAAAATTAACGGTCTTAATTCAGCAGTTATTAACTGATGCTCAAGTTCAAATGAATGATTTGTCGGCTATTGCCATCAGTAAAGGGCCAGGTTCTTATACAGGATTGCGTATTGGTGTTTCAGTTGCTAAAGGAATCTGTTTTGCTTTGGATAAGCCCTTAATTGCTATGGATACCTTAAAAATGATGGCAGCTGGTTATCTTTATCAAAACCCAAACTACACTGGTTTACTTTGTCCAATGATTGATGCGAGGAGAATGGAAGTGTATACGGCCTTATTTGATGAGAAATTAAAGGTAGTACAAGAGGTTTCAGCTTCCATTATAGATGAACACAGCTTTGCTGTGGAATTACAAGGTCAAGCTATTTTATTTGGAGGGAATGGGGCTGAGAAATGTAGATCGGTGATTCATCATGCGAATGCTGATTTTGTTGATATTAATTTAAATTCAGCACAGTACATGAGCGAATTAGCTTATCAAGCTTTCATAAATCAAGATTTTGTAGACCTAGCTTATTTTGAGCCCTTTTATCTAAAGGATTTCGTGCTAACACCATCTAATAAAAAGTTGATTTAAATCGACTCCTTACTTCTGTTCAATTGGCTCAGGGGCAATTGCTAGAATACTACTGCTTATTTTCGAATCTTTACTATCCGCATTAAAGTGAATAGAAAAAGATCGGAATTTTTGAAAGTTCTCCCAATAAAGACTCACGTTTGAATCAGAAATTTGCGTCAAATAGTATTGAAAATCAGGTGTGTTAATTAGGGTTTTGTCGTTTTTGTAATGATTTAGAAAAACCTGTAGTGGATTGGCATAGTTAGAGCAAATCAAGAAATTATCAATTATTGTATAATGTGGCTTTTGAAATCTTAAGAACGGCTGTCCAAAAAAGCTATAAAGTAAATTACCCTCTTTAAGTACACTGATTTCTGTATCTACTGGATTACTAAGGTCCATTAATAATTGACTAACTTTTTCACCATTGGTAAGCGCAATGGCACCTAATTTTTCCCCATTTTCTAATTGAAATGTGATAAACTGATTTTTGAAATAACTAGGAAAAACTTGATCTAATTTTAAACTGTATTTTGATTCAATAGCTTGCAAGTCTATTCTATTGTTGTTTTTATTCTTAGCTAACCATAAATTTAAATCTTGTTCCCATTGCTTGAAGTCGCTAATACTATAAACTTGATAGCTTTTAGTGTTCGTTGGAAGAATATTAATAATCTCGCCTTTTGTGGGTTTTTGATTTTCAAAGAGTTTAAGGTAATTAGCCTTATTATCTATTTGATGAGTTCCTGTAAGTAATATTTGATTGGTGCTAAAGTTATAATCTAGAGCAGCAAAGTGTGTTGAATTAAATAAATATGGCACATCTGCTTGACTCATAGACTTTAGCTGAGCTATAAAATTTGGATAAGCCTGATTGAAATCAATAAAGAATCTTGCTAGGGGAGATTTTTTAAAGATACTTTGATGATGAATAAAGTTGGCAAATGGGTTGGCACTTAGTGCTTCGTTTTTAATATTTTGAATGAGTTTAATGTTAGAACTTAAGCTTACAAAATTTCCTTGTGCATAAACAAATACCTTGGTGCTATCTAGGATGAGTTCAAAGTGATTATTTCCTAAATTTTTTAACAATGGATGTTTAAGATGATCTAGAAAGTCAGCAGTAGTTAACAAGGAAATTATCCAATCATTTTCTTGTTTATTTTTTGGGACTATGCCTAGAAAAATGGTTTGATTTTGAATTAAATTATTTAGTGAAATTTGCTTGCTCCAGTTTTGAATTTTATCTAGAGCGGTTACTTGCTCAGTTTTTAAAAACTTTTGCAAAAGTTGTTGACTAGACAATATATCTAAACTATTTTTATCATAATCAAATGCAAATATAAAGCTAGATTGTGCTGTAATTTGATTCAATGCATAATCGTTCGCTGCTTTATGAGAATTTAGTTGATTAAAATAAAAATACGTAAGAACGAAAATACTAGACAATAAAAGGATTGCAATTAGAATATATCGTTTCATATACTTACAAATTTAAAATAATCAAAGTTAAACGGAAGCGTGTATGGAGAAATTGTTAAATTAGCTCCATAAAATGAGTTTGCAATGAATAAAAATATCATATTAGTGGCTTCTTTTTTTGGAGCTACTGCCGTTATATTGGGTGCTTTTGGCGCACATAGCTTGAAAAACTTGATTGAGCCACATTTGGTCGATACCTGGGCTAAAGGGGTAGAATACCAATTTTACCATACTTTCGCGATTTTATATTTGTCAACTTTTGCACGATATAAGAATAACTTAATTCGTTTATCCTTTTTGTTTTTTAGTTTAGGTATAATTCTATTTTCAGGCTCTTTATACTTACTAGCTACACGTAGTCTTTTAGGATTGGACTTCTTAAATTATATCGGTCCAATCACACCAATTGGTGGCTTATGTTTTGTTTTGGGTTGGGTATTTTTGTTTTTTGCTGCATTTAGGCATAAATAGCTTATGTTACTTCATGCGAATTCAGATTTTGAAGAAAGAGAGACTTTCTTTGTTGAGGTCATTCTTCCACTTTCTTTAAGTATAAATTATACTTACCGTGTTCCTTGTGAATTAAACGAAGAGGTAGCGGTTGGAAAAAGAGTAGTGGTGCAGTTTGGAAAGCATAAAATTTATACGGCACTGATCAAGTCTGTGCATCATCAAGCACCTGCACATTATCAGGCAAAATATATTTTAGATGTCGTAGATAAACAGCCTATTCTATATCCAAGACAATTACAGTTTTGGGATTGGCTTAAGGCATACTATCTCTGTAATGAGGGAGATATAATGGCTGCGGCTTTACCAAGTGGTTTGAAGTTGGCTAGTGAAACAACGGTTAGTTTAAAAGGGCATCCTGAAGAATCCATAATAGATTTGACCGAAAAGGAAAGATTGGTTTATGAATTCTTAGTTCAAAAGGGGAAGTTTCAGGTTGATAAGATGGCTAATCTTTTTGGACAGAAGAGTATTTACCAATTATTAAATACTTTAATTGAAAAGGATTTGGTGGTTGTTGAGGAGGAAATGACGGATAAGTTTAAGCCCATGACTAAAACTTTTGTGCGCTTAAACCCTGTCTTTACTGAAGAAGAAGCTTTAAAAGAACTGTTTTCTACCTTGGAGCGTTCTCCTAAACAATTAGAGGCCTTGATGTGGTTGTTAAAATTACAAAAGGAATCTTCTTCTATTTTGAAATCAAAATTGATAGAAGAATCTGGATGCGGTCAAAGCGCTTATAAAAGTTTAGTAGATAAGCAGATTTTTGTTCAAACGAACCAAGTTGTTAGTCGATTGCTTGAAGGGGAATCAGCTATTGATTTGAATTATGCTTTGTCTGAAGCACAAGAAAGAGCTTTGGCTCAAGTAAAAGCGTGTTGGAAAGATACAGATGTAACGCTATTGTTTGGTGTTACGGCTTCCGGTAAAACTCAAATTTATTTAAAGCTCATTCAAGAGTTTTTAGAACAAGGTAAACAGGCTTTGTTTTTATTGCCTGAGATTGCTTTAACGACACAAATTGTTGAAAGAATTAAGCTGTTTTTTGGGAATAAAATTGGGGTATATCACTCCAAATTCAATGAGAATGAGCGAGTAGAAATTTGGAATAAAGTTTTGTCTGGGCAATACCAAGTTGTAATTGGAGCGCGTTCGGCTGTCTTCTTGCCCTTTCAAAACCTAGGTCTGGTGATTGTAGATGAAGAACATGAATCTTCTTACAAACAACAAGATCCAGCTCCTCGTTATCATGCTCGAGATGCGGCTATTTATTTAGCTATGCGCTCTTCTGCGAAAGTTCTATTAGGTTCAGCAAGTCCATCTATAGAAAGTTATTATAATGCTCAAACTGGAAAGTATGGTTTAGTGCGTTTAGATGAACGATTTGGTCAGGTCTTGTTACCTGAATTTAAAATTGTTAACATAACTGAAGCTAAACTTAAAAAAGAGATGATGTCTTTTTTTACTCAAGATTTAATACAGGAAATAAAAAGTGTTATTGATCAAGGTAATCAGGTTATTATATTTCAAAATAGGAGAGGTTACGCTACCATCCTTATCTGTTCAACTTGTGGATTTGCACCCAAATGTGTGAACTGTGATGTGAGTCTAACCTTCCATAAATCAAGCGGTAAATTACATTGCCATTATTGTGGATTTCAGGAAAATAGTTTGACTTCTTGCCCAGCATGTGGTTCGGTGCATATTGAGCAGAAGGGCTTAGGTACAGAGCGTTTAGAAGAGGAATTAAATTTAATTTTTCCAGAGGTAAAAACTACACGATTAGATTTAGATACCGCTAAATCTAAGAAAGGTATGCATGCCATAATTAGTGATTTTCAAGAAAATAAATCTCAAATTTTAATTGGGACACAAATGGTTGCAAAAGGACTAGATTTTGATCATGTGCAGCTAATTGGTATAATTAATGCTGATATTATTTTAAATTATCCTGATTTTAGATCGTTTGAAAGGGCTTATCAATTATTAGCTCAAGTTGCAGGAAGGGCAGGGCGTAGAGATGTGCAAGGAAAAGCTGTAGTGCAAACCTATAATGAAAATCATCGAATTTTGCAGTATGTAAAAAGGAATGATTATCAAGCTATGTTTGAGATGGAGTTATCTGAGCGAGAAAAATTTAATTACCCGCCTTTTTCTAGGCTGATGATGATAACCTTAAAGCATAGGAACTTTAATACTTTAAACCTTGCTGCCCACTATTTAGCTAAGGAGTTAAAGCATTTTTTAGGACCACGTGTTTTAGGACCACAGCCTCCTTTGGTAGGAAGAATCAGAAATTATTACCTTTTACAAATTCAATTGAAGATTGAGAAACAAGTGTCGGTTGGGGGAGTTAAAACAAGTATAGTGGATTTGGTTAAGCATTTTCATACGATCAAAGAGTTTAAATCGGTAATTGTACAAATAGATGTTGACCCTTATTAATTTTATCTACTGAGTACCACGAAATTATTCTAATAATTCCATATTTTGGACAAATTTTAATTCGAATTATCATTTTTAAAGCTATTTTTGGACATAATGGCGTATAAATTTGTTGATAATTATAAAGAGCAAGGTGCTCGCAAAAAGCTTATTGATTTATTAAGAGAGAAGGGGATTACGGATGAAAAAGTGTTGCGTGCTATGGGTAAAATTCCGAGACATTTTTTCTTTGATGAAACTTTTTGGAATCAAGCTTATAAGGATATCGCTTTTCCAATAGGTGATGGACAAACTATTTCTCAGCCTTATACTGTGGCTTATCAAAGCCAATTATTACACATCCAGAAAGGAGATAAAGTTTTAGAAATTGGAACTGGATCTGGATATCAGACTTGTATTTTATTAGAGTTAGGCGCCCGTGTTTTTACTATAGAACGTCAAGCTAATCTATTTAATCATGCGATTAAGGTTTTGCCTGGTATGGGGTATAAACCGCACTTTTTCTTAGGGGATGGTTCAGTAGGTATTCCTGAACATGCTCCATACGATAAAATTTTAGTTACGGCCGGAGCGCCTTTGGTACCTCAAGAATTATTAAAACAATTGAAAGTTGGAGGCTTAATGGTTATTCCTGTTGGAGATGCTAAAACGCAGAAAATGCTTACCGTACTACGCGTAGGAGAAAATGAATACGAAAAAATTGAATTAGACACATTTAGATTTGTGCCTTTAGTAGGTGACCAAGCTTGGTAGTTTTAGTATTTAATTAGAACTATCTTTTTAAAACTCGATCTAATTCTCGTTTAGTATCTCTTTCTTTAATACTTTCTCGCTTATCAAATTCTTTTTTCCCTTGAGCTAAAGCAATTTCAACTTTGGCTAAGCCTCTGTCACTGATGAAAATCCGCAATGGAATAATGGTCAATCCTTTTTCTTCAGATTTACTTTTTAGCTTTTTAAGCTCTCTTTTTTTTAATAATAGTACGCGATCACGCTTGATATCATGACGATAAAATGAACTATGACTGTATTCAGAGATATGTAGATTTCGTATATATAATTGATTGTCTATAAACGTACAAAAGGCATCCGTCAGGTTAGCTTTACCTTGACGAATAGATTTAATTTCTGTACCCAACAGGGCAACTCCTGCAACAAATTTTTCAAGGAGGTGATAATCAAAATAGGCTCTTTTATTCTTTATGTTCAAATCGGAACTCATGAAGCAAATATCGTTAAAAACTTTGAAATAATAGGGCTATTCCATTTTAATATCATTTATTTTAGTTTATCTAAATATATTTTTAGATTTGTCTAAAAATATATTTCAATGAAACTAAAAAGTGTTGTAATTTTGACTATTATGCTTATTAATTTAAATCTAATTAGCTTTGCTCTACAAATAGATACGCCTATTAAGCGCCCAATGGATACGCTTCAACGTTTAAATGAAGTGGTTATAAGTGGTTCCTTAAAGGAGGTAAATAGACTGCAAAGTCATATACCTGTAGAAGTTTTTTCGAAGAAATTTTTTGATAAAAATCCAGGTGCTAGTTTGTTTGAATCAATTCAGCAAGTAAATGGACTAAGACCTCAGCTTAGTTGTGCGATTTGTAGTACTGGGGATATTCATATCAATGGAATGGAAGGAGCCTATACTATGGTTTTAATCGATGGAATGCCTGTTATGAGTTCATTAGGGGCCATATATGGCTTACATGGTGTTCCAATGGGAATGATTGATAGAATAGAAGTAATTAAAGGTCCAGCCTCCATTACTTATGGTTCTGAGGCTATGGGCGGAGTAATTAATATCATAACAAAGAAAGTAGCTAATGCCACTAAGCTGTATATCGATATGTTTTCAACTTCCTACAAGGAACATCAATTGGATTTAGGAATTCGAGGGCAATTAGGAAAAAGCTGGTCTTTTTTGCAAGGTGTTAATTATTATAATTATCAACAGCCTATTGATAATAATCAAGATAATTTTACCGATGTCACCCAACAGCAAAGGATAGCTTTGTTTTTAAAATTGGAACAAGAAAGAAAGAAAGATCGGCGCCATGAAATGATGTTGAGATATCTATATGAAGACCGCTGGGGTGGGGAAATGACATGGAGTAGACGCTATCGTGGAGGAGATCAGATTTATGGGGAAAGTATTTATACCAATCGTTTAGAGTGGATTGGAAATTATACCTTGCCTTTTTTAAAGAATTTAAGTTTTAATTATTCTTATGTTTTACATGACCAAGATTCTAAGTATGGTGTAACAAATTATAATGCCAAGCAACAGATTTTGTTTGGCCAATTTTTATATCATTTTAAATCTGGCCCTTGGAATGGAGTTATAGGAGGTTCTGGCAAGCATTTGATCAATAGAGATGATACTAATTCACTTCTATATTTACCCAGTTTATTTGCACAAAGCAGTCATGATTTTAATGAAAGACATAGTTTA
This sequence comes from uncultured Pedobacter sp., assembly GCA_964592575.1. Lineage (GTDB taxonomy): Bacteria > Bacteroidota > Bacteroidia > Sphingobacteriales > Sphingobacteriaceae > Pedobacter. Next base: position 80,083 of record CAZQFF010000003.1, on the reverse strand, counting down.
TTATTTGGTTCTCGTTTAGATTATCATAAAAATCATGGATTGATTTATACACCTAGATTATCTTATAAATGGAATTTAAATGAACGAACAGTGTTGAGGTTACTGGCAGGTAGTGGTTTTCGTGTGGTTAATGTTTTTACTGAGGGACATGCTGCTATCTCTGGTTCAAGGGTATTAAAAATACTTGAAAATTTAAATCCTGAGCGTTCCTATCAAATGAATTTAAATTTTCTAAGACAAATTAATGTTTGGAATACTGGTTATGGCCACTTAGAGTTTAACTTGTATTATACACATTTTACCAATAGAATAATGGCTAATTTAGAAGAACATCCAGATTGGATTGTTTATAGAAATTTAGATGGTTATGGTTGGAGCAGGGGAGCTAACTTGGCGTTAGATTTGTCTTTTATTCAAGCTTTGAAGCTTAACTTAGGTGTGCAATATCAAGACATACAACAAGTGGAGAAGGGGCAGTCAAGAAGACCTAATTCTACCGAGAATTTTTCTATGAACTGGAGCTTGAGCTATGCTAAAAATGCCTTTAGCCTAGATTATACAGGTAGTTTATATTCTTCAATGACTTTACCATTAGTAAGTGAATTTGATCCTCGACCAGGGGTTTCTCCTTGGTGGTCCATTCAAAATATACAATTGAAATGGCAAAATAATAGCGGGCTGGAACTTTATATGGGTATTAAGAATCTTTTGAATTTTAAGCCAATTAAAAATATTCCATTTTTAATTGCTAGATCTCATGATCCTTTTGATAAACGACTTGAATATGATGCCCAAGGTCAAATCGTTCGTAATGCAGAAAATCCTTATGGTTTAAGCTTTGACCCTGGTTATGTGTACGCACCTAATCAAGGAATTAAAATATTTTTCGGAATTAGGTATAATTTGTCTGAAAATAAAAAAAATTAATATTCTAAAGGGACAATAGGTTCTTTTTTGTTAGTCGATAGAATCATCATCGTTTGAAAGGTTTTAACTACAGAAATTTTTGATATTTTATCCATAATTAAACGCTCATAGGCTTTAATGTTCGATACATATACTTTTAGTAAGAAGTCTGCCTGACCAGTTACATGATGACATTCCGTAATTTCTTCAATCTGCTGAACTTCATCTAAGAATATTTGAATGGTATTGTTTTTATGAAAATCAAGTTGAACTTGAATAAAAGTTTTGATTCCTAATCCTAATTTTTCTTCATCAACTAAGGCGTGATAACTTTTAATATAACCTGATTGTTCCAGTTTTCTTACTCTTTCTAATGTTGGAGCAGGAGATAGACCAATTTCTTGTGACAATAGTAAATTAGTTATTCTACCATTTTCTTGAAGGATTTTTAAAATTTTTAAGTCTGTTTTATCGATTTCTGCTGCCATAAGTATTATAATAATTTATGGACAAATTTAAAAAATACCCTTCAATGACAAAATTTTATTTTACAAAAATAAATAATAAAATATTTTATTTTAAAATATATAATTTTTAGATTTGTCTAAAATATATATTAGATAAGCAAAAAAAGTAATGCAGTCATTCACGGAAGAGAATTATTTAAAGGAGATTTATCATCTATCTGGAACTGGACAAGCTGTTCAAACCAATGCGATTGCTGAAAAGTTGCAAACAAAAGCAGCCTCAGTAACTGATATGATTAAAAAACTATCGGAAAAGGAATTAGTGAATTATGTAAAATATCAAGGGGTTACTTTAACACAAAAGGGTCAAGATGCGGCTATTGATATTATCCGAAAACACCGACTATGGGAAGTTTTTTTAGTTGAAAAATTAAATTTTAAATGGGATGAAGTGCATGAAGTTGCCGAAGAGCTTGAACATATCAAGTCTAATTTATTGGTTGAACGTTTAGATAGTTATTTAGGATTTCCAAAATTTGATCCCCATGGTGACCCAATTCCTGATAGACACGGAAAGATAGCTAGTTTTACATTTGAACAACTGAATAAATTGAATATAGGTGATAAAGGAACTATTACTGGTGTAACGGAACATTCAAGTGCATTTTTAAAGCATTTGGAAAAGTTGGGTCTCACTTTAGGTAAGCTGATTGAAATTCAAGATGTTTTAGAGTTTGATGGTTCAATTGCTTTACAAATTGATGATAGAATACTTAATTTAAGTAAAGACGTCGCTAAACACTTATTGGTTAATAAAAAGGATAAACATGGAGCATAGTGAATCTTTAAGTGAAGTTCATCGTTCGGTTACTACCCAAAGCAAGAAAGGTTGGAGAAGAATATTAGCTTTTCTTGGACCAGCTTATTTGGTTAGTGTTGGTTATATGGATCCAGGAAATTGGGCAACTGACATTGCTGGAGGTTCTCAGTTTGGTTATAAGTTAATTTGGGTTTTATTAATGTCTAATTTAATAGCCTTGTTACTTCAATCTTTAAGTGCTAAACTCGGAATTGTGAGGGGACTTGATTTGGCACAGGCTTCGCGTCAAGCCTATCCCAAATGGGTTAATTTTCCACTCTACTTTTTAGCTCAAATTGCCATTATAGCTTGTGATTTAGCAGAAATAATTGGAATGGCTATAGGTTTAAATTTATTATTTGGTCTGCCATTAATTTGGGGCGTTTTAATTACCATTTTAGATACTCTTTTATTGCTTTTCTTAATAAATAAAGGCATGCGTAAAATGGAAGCTTTTATTGTTTCGATGGTTTTCATAGTTGGGGTCTCTTTTATTGCGGAAATGACTATTGTTAAACCTGAAATTTCTGAAATTTTAAAGGGATTTGAACCGAGTCAATTGAGTGGAGATGCTTTGTATATTGCCATTGGTATAATTGGAGCAACAGTTATGCCCCATAATTTGTATTTACATTCCTCTTTAGTTCAAACTCGAAATTTCGATCGTAGTTGGAAGGGGATGAAAGAAGCTTTAAAGTTTAATTTTATTGATACTACAATTGCGCTTAATTTGGCTTTTTTTGTTAATGCCGCTATACTAATTTTGGCTGCCGCAGCTTTTTATAAGAATGGATATTTTAAAGTTGCAGAAATTCAAGATGCTCATCAGCTTTTGTCTCACATATTTGGAGATGTAGCCCCAGCTCTATTTGCCATTGCTTTAATTGCAGCTGGTCAAAGTTCGACAGTGACTGGAACATTAGCTGGTCAAATTATTATGGAAGGGCATTTGAATTTAAAAATTGCAGCTTGGAAAAGACGTTTATTAACTAGGTTGTTAGCTATTTTACCTGCATTTTTTACGATTGTTTATTTCGGAGATCAAGCACTTGGAAGTTTATTGATTTTTAGTCAAGTTGTACTTAGTTTACAATTAGGTTTTGCCGTTATTCCGCTTATTCATTTAACTTCTGATAAGAAAGAGATGAGAGGTTTTGAAAATAAACTTTGGCTTAAGGTATTAGCTTGGGTTAGTGCTTTAGTTATTGTTTATTTAAACATTAATTTAGTCATTGATGAAATATCAACTTGGTTAAATGCATCAGGGAATTGGTATGTGTATGTGCTTGTTTTCCCAATCACTTTTGCAGTCGCAGCATTACTACTTTTTATAATATTCTACCCTTGGGTTAAAATTCAATTCAAAAAAGACTGATTTGATTGCTTTCTAGTTTCCAATTAATAGGCTCTTTGCCATGTTGAATTAAGTAGCTATTCGCTTGTTTAAATTGTTGGCTGTTTAAAAATCCTTGGTAAGCTGAAAGTGGGGAAGGGTGAGAAGTTTGGATAATTAAGTGTTGTTTGTTATCAATTAAAGCTGATTTACTTTGCGCGTGCTTTCCCCATAATAGAAAAACGACATGGTTTAATTTGGATGAAATTTCTTTAATGACAAGATCTGTAAAAGCTTGCCATCCAATGTTGGCATGAGAACCAGCTTTATCATATTCTACACTTAAACTAGCATTAAGTAAAAATACGCCTTGTTTAGCCCATTCACTTAAATCGCCATGATTGGGTATTTGAAACTCAGGAATTTGGGCAGCTAATGCTTTGTATATGTTAACTAAGGAAGGTGGTATTTTAATCCCTTTAGATACACTAAAAGCTAATCCATTGGCTTGATTTAATTGATGATAAGGGTCTTGACCTAGTATAACTACTTTAATAGCATCAAATGGGCAAATTTGAAATACTTTATAGCGATCTTTTTCTAAAGGAAGTATAATTTTACCATGCTGCAATTCATTATCTAAATAGGAATGAATCGAGGAAAGTAGTTCTTTCGTGGATTTTGTATTGAAGAAATTTTCCCAGGATTTATCTACAGTCATACATACAAGAAAAGGTTATTCAGCTTTTTTAAGAATCTTAAGTAATTCTATTTCTAAGGTTTCTTGTGGACCTTCAATAATTCTTCCTAATTCCTTATTGTTTTTATCATAAATGATAAATGTAGGTACTTTTAGAATATTTAAATTATCAATTAGATTGTGCTCAGCTTTTTTATTTCCATCTGCTGCAATAAATTTCAAACTCTTTTCGGGTAATCCAATTTGATCCATAACTTTTAAAAAATTTGGAACCCAATATTTACTGTCACCACACCAAGTACCTAAAACAATTACAATGTGATATGTTAAGGGAACTTTTTTTAACTCTATTAACAATGAATCATCAACTTTATAATCTCGATAAAAATTATCGTATGTAGTTTTAAACTCTTCAAAATTTACAAGTGTATTTCGATCACATTCATTGAGTAAAATATTCGTATTTCTAAGTTTATCATGAACTTGTTTATTCATATTTTGGGCGTTAGAGGTAAATGACATAATTAATAGAATAGAAAAAAAATAATATTTCATATGATGTTTAAGGTTAGATTTTACTGGATCTTAATTTTTGCATGAAATTATAAATTTAAATCGATTATTTGATATTTAAACCCGATATTTGCCAAAAAATTATAGTATGCCAAACTTTATTCGTTTAATAATAGGACTTGCTTTATTAGGTGCTGCCATAACTTTAATGTTTATTGGTCATTGGCCTTGGGGCTTGTTAGTTATCTTATTTTCAATCTTGTCTTTTGTTACTTTTTTCTATAATGAAAAGATGCTTTTAGCACAATGGTATTTGAGAAAGGAAAATATGGAGAAGGCAGAATCTGTCTTAAATAAAATCCATAATTATCAAGCTGAGTTAAATAAATTTCAATATGGCTATTATCATTTACTGTTAGGTTTAATTGAGTCTAGAAAAGCGCCTATGAAGGCAGAAAAGTATTTCAAACAAGCGCTGAGTTCTGGTCTTCAAATGGACCACAATATTGCTATGGCTAAATTGAGTTTAGCTGGTATTGCTATGGCAAAGAGAAATAAAAGAGAGGCTCAAATGTATTTAGCGGAAGCCAAAAAAGCCGACAAGAATAAATTACTTGCTGACCAAATTAAAATGATGAAAAATCAGATGGGTATGATGGATAAGGCACAACAAGTAAGATATGCTAACCGTTAATTAAAAATCTTAAAAAATATTTTATGAGTATACAAACATCTTTACAAGTCGAATTAGAGAGAGAAGCCCAAAATACGGAGCGCTTTCTTCAAGTTTTATCAGCTAATCATTTTTCTTATAAGCCACACCCTAAATCAATGAGTTTAGGTGAATTAGCTAGTCACGTTGTTGAATTACATGGTTGGATGGCTGAAATTTTAAAATCTGGTCATTTTGATTTCCATACCGATTATGTTCCGCTTAAGGCTACGACTAAAGAGGATCTTTTAACTGCATTAAAAAATAATGTTGCTAACTGTGAAGCAGAATTGGCAAAATTCAATGAAGATGATTATTTTTCAACCTGGACTTTAAAAGCTGGTGATCACATTATTGCTGAATTACCAAAGGCTGGTGCAATTCGTTTTATTGTGAATAATCACTTGATTCACCACCGTGGACAGTTATCTGTTTATATGCGTATGCTAGACCTTCCGCTTCCTGGAATATATGGTCCTTCCGCAGACGAAAAAGCATAAATAAAAAAAGGTGAGTGTTAACTCACCTTTTTTTTATTTGAACCATTCTTGCACGTCTTCTTTTGTAGGCATGCTAATTTCTAATTTCATTTTCTTGCGCATCCCACCTAAGTCATTAAAAACTTTATTTGGGTTAGCGGCTTTTAGTTCTTCAATTGTATTAAATCCCATTTTCTTTAAGACAGGAATCCAATCAACAGGAATACCTTGATCAATAAAATCTTGATCTGAAGAAACTTTGTTCTTTTTTTCCGGACGCATTTGAGGGAAGAATAATACTTCTTGGATGGTAGATTGATTAGTCATTAACATCACTAAACGGTCTATACCAATTCCTAAACCTGAAGTAGGAGGCATTCCATATTCTAGGGCGCGAATAAAATCTTCATCCATAGCCATCGCTTCATCATCTCCACGAGCAGCTAATTTTAATTGTTCTTCAAATCTTTCTCTTTGATCAATTGGGTCGTTTAATTCCGAATAAGCATTGGCAATTTCTTTTCCATTTACAAAGAGCTCAAATCTTTCTACCAATCCATCTTTACTTCTGTGTTTTTTAGCCAAAGGAGTCATTTCGATTGGATAATCAGTAATAAAGGTAGGCTGAATTAAATTTGCTTCTACTTTAGCACCAAAAATCTCGTCAATTAATTTTCCTCTTCCCATGGAATCATCAATTTCAATACCTAAATCTTGACATACTTTAGCTATTTCCACTTCAGACATGGCAGATACATCAATTCCAGTGTATTTAAGGATGGAATCATACATACTTAATTTCTCGTATGGTCCTGCAAAGTTTATTTGGTGTGCACCAACAGGTACAAGAGCTTGACCGTGTATAGCATGAGCAACTTTTTCTAAACAAGTTTCTACCATTTCCATCATCCAAACATAGTCTTTGTAGGCTACATAAATTTCCATAGAGGTAAATTCTGGATTATGGGTTCTATCCATGCCTTCGTTGCGGAACATTTTGCCAAATTCATATACTCCATCAAACCCAGCCACTATTAAACGTTTTAAGTAAAGCTCATTAGCAATTCTTAAAAATAATGGCATATCTAATGTATTGTGATGTGTTGCAAAAGGTCTAGCAGCCGCCCCGCCATGAACAGCTTGTAAAATAGGAGTTTCAACTTCCATCCATCCTTGGCTGTCAAAATAATTACGCATAGTGTTAATTACTTTTGAACGATTGATGAATATTTGTTTATATGATGGATTTACGGTTAAATCTACATAACGCATACGATATCTCATTTCAGGATCTGTAAATCCATCATAGATATTTCCGTCATCATCTCTTTTTACCACTGGAAGAGGTTTAAGTGATTTTGCTAAAAGCGTAAGTGAAGTTACATGAACCGATATTTCACCAGTTTGTGTGGTGAACACGTAACCGTTGATGCCTATATAATCTCCTAAATCTAATAGTTTTTTGAAAACAGTATTGTATAAACTTTTATCTTCATCAGGACAAAGATCATCACGTTTTAAATATAACTGAACGCGGCCAGTAGCATCTTGTAATTCAGCAAAGGATGCAGAACCCATGATACGACGAGTCATTAATCTTCCTGCCATACTGATATTTTTATAGGCAGTTTTATCTCTTTCGTAATTTTCGTTGATGTCTGCTGCAAAAGCATTCACTTCGTAAGATTCTGCAGGAAATGGATTAATCCCTAAAGCACGTAATTGATTAAGGGATTCGCGTCTTTGAATTTCTTGTTCTGATAGTCCTATACTCATTTGTATATTTTTTTGCAAAAATAGCAATTTTTTAGTTTTAAATCAGTATTTATAGATTTAGGAAATGAATTATCATTTTTTTATTAAATAATCAAAATTTTGCCTAAGGTTTTAGGTAAATTTGATAAAATGTAGTAATTTGAACCAATTTCATGGAAAGATGAAAATTGAGGAAAACAGAATTTACATTTAATATTTAATTAGTTTCATAATGAAAAAACTTTTAGGATTAGCCTTCATATTAGGCTTAATGGCATGTCAAAGTAATACTACTGAAAATGTAGATACAAAAGATTCTTTAGCTGTAGAACAAGTGGATTCTACTGCAGTTCAGGAAGCCTTAAAATTTGAAGATGAAAAAATAGCTCAAATTTATGCGGACTATATTCTATTAAAAGATGCATTAGTTAAAAGCAATGCAGCTGAAGCACAAAAAGCAGCTCAAACTTTAGTGAACTCATTGCAAGCTAAAGCGGGATGTGAAAACACAGCTGTCTTTGCTCAAAATATTGCGAAATCTGCAGATTTGGTAGAGCAAAGAAAAGTTTTTACTAATTTGAGTAATGATGTGATCGCATTATTTAAAAATGCAACCATACTTTCTGGAATTGTTTATGTTCAACATTGTCCTATGGCTAACAAAGATACAGGTGGAGATTGGTTGTCTTCAGAAGAGAAAATCCAAAATCCATATTTTGGTGATGAAATGATGGAGTGTGGCGGTGTTGTTGAAGAATTAATTGCCAAATAATATAAGGATTAATTAAATTTTAACATTCAGATTAGATTAATTTAAGGTGATTTACATTCAGTTTAATTAATTTTGTTTTATAAAATAAAATAAAAATATATGTCAGATATAGCAGAAATTAAGATAGGCGGACAAACTTATGAGTTTCCTATTATTACAGGAACAGAAGGTGAAAAAGCTATTGATATTTCAAAATTACGTGATTTAACAGGAGTTATAACATTAGACTCTGGATATAAAAATACAGGATCTACTAAAAGTGCTATTACTTTTTTAGATGGTGAATTGGGCGTGTTAAAGTATCGTGGATATGCCATTGAGGAATTAGCTGAAAAGTCTAGCTTTTTGGAAGTTATTTATTTGTTGATTTATGGAAAACTTCCTACTCAAGATGAATTAAGTACGTTTCAAAATACCATTAGCCGTCATACCTTAATACATGAGGATATGAAAAAGTTTTTAGATGGTTATCCTTCTAAATCCCATCCAATGGCTCAATTGGCATCTTTGGTGTGTTCTCTTTCTACATTCTATCCGGAATCATTAAAAGCCAATTCTTCTAAAGAAGAGTTAGACTTAACTATGATTAAGTTATTGGCAAAGTTTCCAACTATTGTATCATTCATTTATAAGAAATCATTAGGACACCCGCTTATTTATCCTAAAAATAAGTACGATTATGTGACTAATTTCTTGTATATGATTTTTGGTCAACGTACAGAGGAAATTGAAATTGATCCAGTAGTTGTGAGTGCGATGAATACGCTCTTAATTTTACATGCTGACCATGAGCAAAATTGTTCATCATCTACTGTTCGTATAGTAGGTTCTTCTGACTGTAATATTTACGCTTCTGTGTCTGCCGGAATCTCAGCTCTTTGGGGTCCTTTACATGGAGGGGCTAATCAAGCAGTAATAGAAATGTTGGAGTTAATCAAAGCTGATGGTGGAGATACAGAGAAATGGATTAATAAGGCCAAAGACAAAAATGATCCATTTCGCATGATGGGCTTTGGGCATCGTGTATATAAAAATTTCGACCCTAGAGCTAGAATTATCAAGAAGGCTTGTGATGACGTATTGGAAAAATTAGGTATTAATGATCCAGTGTTAGAAATTGCTAAGAAACTTGAAGAAGCAGCTTTAAATGATCCTTATTTTATTGATCGTAAATTATATCCAAATGTAGATTTCTATTCAGGAATTATCTATAGAGCATTAGGATTCCCAACAGATATGTTTACCGTGTTATTTGCTTTAGGTAGATTACCTGGATGGATTGCTCAATGGAAAGAAATGCATGAAACTAAGGAGCCTATTGGCCGTCCAAGACAGATTTATGTAGGTGATGTAGATCAAAAATTTGTACCAATTTCTGAACGTAAATAATCAGGATTTAATTTATTAAATCAAGCATAAATAAATAGGCCTCATAATTTTATGAGGCCTATTTATTTATATCTATTTTTATTTATATATCCTAATGCGTAATTGATTCGATAGCTTTAGCTTCTGCTCTGGTATGCTTGTGTTTAAAAAAGACAATAAATAGTACCATTATCACAAAGGCATAAGCCGTAAAAGTTAACCAAATATTCGGCCAATCTTTAACGATTAAAGCACGTGAAAGTGTTCCACCATTTAATACATCAATGCCTTGGTGAGATAAAAAATTTAATAAATTACTGTCACTTGAAGAGGCTTCTACATAATTTGCTAGGTCATCAATATTTGTATAGGATTTCGTGAAGTATTTCTGAATCATCCAGCCCGATACAACCGAGCCAAAAACTGCTCCGAAGCCATTAGTCATCATCATAAATAAACCTTGAGCAGAAGAGCGCATTTTAGGGGTAGTAGAAGTTTCTACAAATAAGGAACCAGAGATATTGAAGAAATCAAATGCCATTCCATAAACAATACAGGAAAGTATGATCATCCATAAATTTGTAGTTGGATCACTATAAGCAAATAATCCAAATCTTAGTACCCAGGCTAACATAGAGAAAACCATAACGGTTTTAATACCGAAACGTCTTAAGAAAAATGGAATAGCCAAAATAAATAAGGTCTCCGAAATTTGGGAGATTGACATGATTATCGTAGAGTATTTGATTACAAATGAATCAGCAAAACGAGGGAAAAGTTTAAATTCATCTAAGAATACGTCACCATATGCATTAGTTAGCTGTAATGCGCCACCTAAAAACATAGAGAACATAAAGAAAAGAGCCATTTTATAATTAGCAAACAATTTAAATGCATTGAGTCCTAATTTTTGCCAAATTGTAATATTCTCTTCAATATGTTTAGTTGGAGGACATTTAGGTAAGCTGAAAGCGTAGATTCCTAAAGTTAAAGCTGCGGCTCCCGCAATATAAAATTGATTGGCATTAGCTTTACTTCCCGTTAAGTTGGTCATCCACATAGCTGCAATAAAGCCGATGGTTCCCCATACACGTATAGGAGGGAAGTCTTTTACGACATCTAAATGATTAGCTTTTAAGGTGGAATATGAAATGGAATTACTCAATGAAATTGTTGGCATGTAAAAACACATAGCCATAAATATTATCCAGAAAAATTGATTCGGAGAGTCTACTTGTGGTATATAAAATAGTGTACATGCATACAGAATATGTAAAAGACCGTAAAGCTTTTCTGCATTTATCCATTTATCTGCTATAATACCACTTAATGTGGGCATGAACAAGGAAGAAAACCCCATTGTAGCAAAAATTAACCCAAACTGTGCGCCATCCCATTGTTTTGTACCAAACCAATAATTAGCTATAGTAATAAGCCAAGCACCCCAAACGAAGAACTGGAGGAAGTTCATAAGGGTTAATCGAATTTTAATATTCATGGAGGTTTTTTTTAATCTTCGAATTTATAAAAATATATAAATTCACGAAACAGAATATTAAAATTTCTATAGAATATCTGATAATTACTTTTGCCTACGACGAGCTATTTCGTCTCGAATGGCTGCCGCCATTTCGTAGGCTTCATCTGCGAGAGCTTCATTAAGCTTTAATTCTAATTCTTCAAGTGAAAATGACTGATAAATTGAATCAGATTCCGTTAGAGGAGAATTAGTAGATGTTGATTCCGGAGATTGTTCGCTTGCAAAGGTTTGAATACTTTCTAAAAATAGAAAATCATTAACACCCTCAATTAATATGCCTGCAGAAGCTAAAATAAAATCATAGGTGTAAATTTGGGCATTGAATCGAACGGCTAAAGCAATTGCATCAGATGTTCTAGCATCGATTTCATATTCTTGATCACCTTGTTTACAAATAATTTTAGCGAAAAATACACCCTCAACTAAATTGTAAATTAAAACCTCAGAAATTGTAAAGTTAAAATGCTCTGCAAATTTTTTAAATAAATCATGTGTTAAGGGCCTAGTTGGGGTCATTTTTTCCATTTCAATCGCAATAGCTTGTGCTTCAAATGTACCAATGATAATGGGTAAACGACGACGACCATTAGATTCACTTAAAACTAAAGCATAAGCCCCAGATTGCGTTTGGCTATTGGAAAGTCCAATGATATCAAGTTTAACTTTTTTCATTTAATTGATCCAGAGGTGAAAAAGTTTTCCGAGCTGTATTAACTCGGAAAACTAAATGGATTTAGGCTTTATGATTTTTTAAAGCCTCTATAATTTTAGGCACAACTTCAAAAGCGTCCCCAACTATACCATAGTCAGCAACTTTAAAGAAAGGTGCTTCAGGATCTTTATTAATGACAACAATCACTTTTGATGAACTAACTCCAGCCAGATGTTGGATAGCACCAGAAATACCTATAGCAATATATAGGTTTGGACTAATAGCGATTCCAGTTTGACCTACGTGCTCTGAGTGTGGTCTCCAATCTGCGTCAGAAACGGGTTTAGAACAAGCCGTAGCCGCGCCTAATAAGTCGGCTAATTCTTCTACCATACCCCAATTTTCAGGACCTTTTAAACCTCTTCCTCCTGAAACAACTATTTCAGCATCTGGAAGAGAAACTTTATTTGTTGCTCTGACAATTTCTTTTATAATCGTACTTAAATCAGTTGATTTAATTTCAGGATTAAAATCTTCAATACTAGCACTTACTACATTTTCTTTAAGTCCGTAAGCATTAGGGCTTAATGAAATAACTTTGTTTTCTGCAGTAATTGTAGTAATCGCAAAAGCCTTTCCAGAAAATGCATTTTTCTTTACAGAAAAACCACCATCCATTTGTGGTAATTCTACTGCGCCATCTACTAATCCAGCATTTAACTTTACTGAAATACGAGGTGCTAAACCTTTTCCTGAGAAAGAGTTAGATAAGATAACAATATTAGCATTTTCTTTATTTGCAGCTTCAGCAATTACTGCTGCATAAGCTTGATTAATAAATTTAGCTAATTGCTCATTACCAACGTTTAAAATTTTTGATGCACCATAATTACCTAGAGTAGATAATTCTGCAGCTTCTACCTGACCAATTGAAATGGCAACTAAATTGGTATTTAATTTTTGAGCGATTGCAGAAGCATAGGAAACAGCCTCGTATCCTGACTTTTTAAATTTTCCTTCTGCTTGTTCAACGTAAACTAAAACTGACATATATTTTGATTTCCCTAAGGATTTTATTTAAATGAATAAATGATTAAAATTATCTCGTGAATTTTAGGTGTTAAATAACTTTAGCTTCGGTATGAAGTAAGTCAATTAAACTACCTGCATTTGCGGCGTCAATTAATTTAACAGCGCTACGAGGAGCAGGTGTTTCAAATTTAACTATATGTGCTAAATTGTTTACATCTGTAGCTGCAATTACTTCTAGTGGCTTTGTTCTTGCTGACATAATTCCGCGCATATTAGGGATTTTTGCTTCAGCTGTTCCTTCTGCACAACTTGCTACGAATTTACCTTGAATAGAGATTACTTCTTTTCCACCTTCAATTTCACGGTCGATTGTAGCCGTTGAACCATCAAAGTCTAGTTTTTTGATAATTGAGATAGAAGGGATATCTAATAATTCTCCAATCATCGCTGCTACTTGAGAACCATTGTAGTCAATTGATTCTCGACCACAAAGAATTATGTCAAAACCTTTATCTTTAGCATAGTTTGCAATTTGATTAGCTACAAAAAATGCATCTCTTGGATGAGCATCGACTCGAACAGCGTTGTCAGCCCCGATTGCTAAAGCTTTACGAATAGTAGGCTCTGTGCTAGCGTCTCCTACATTAATTACGGTTACAGATCCTTTACCTCCCTCAGTTAATTCAATTGCTTTAGAAAGCGCAATTTCGTCATAAGGGTTTACGATAAATTGAACACCCGCTGTGTTAAATTGGGTATTATCATTCGTAAAAGTTATTTTTGTAGTGGTATCGGGTACGTTACTAATACATACTAAAATTTTCATGGACTATATTTGGATTTAAAAGTTCAACTTCTATTGAAATGAAAATAAGCACATTCACATAGAATTATATTTTTTCTTTAAGGCAAATTTAACGAAAAATGGAAGGAAAAGCAATGCAAAACAACCGTTTATTACGATTATTAGAATTTTTAGACAATGATCCAAATGATCCCTTTATTCTTTATGCCTTAGCTACGGAATATAATGTTCAAGGAAATATTGAAAAAGCACTGTTTTACTTTGAAAAGTTAAGTTCAGAACATGAAAATTATGTGGGTACTTATTACCATTACGCTAAGCTTTTAGATAAATTGGAGAATAGGGAAAAAGCTATTGAAATCTATAAAAAAGGTATAGAAATAGCTGAAAAATTGGGTAACCGTCACGCTTGGTCTGAACTGAAAGCTGCTTATTTAGAAACTTGTGATGACGAGGATGAAGATTATTAACTATCTTTAATAAGGTTAGATAAAAATCTAATGACCTATGCGCAACCGTCAATTACTATTTATTAAAAATGTTATTCTATTTACTTTCACTGCTTTTGGGGGTGCGCAAGCACATTTAAGCCTTTTGTTGCGCTATTTTGTTCAAAATAAACCCTTTATAAAAGAAGATGAGTTGTTAGAGTTGAATGCTCTTGCTCAAATACTCCCTGGACCGGCTTCAACGCAGACATTAGTAGGTATTGCCTATAAAGTAGGCGGGCTCAAATTAGCTATTTTAAGCTTTTTAGTTTGGATACTTCCATCTGCAATTCTTATGACAGTTGCAGCTATCAGTTTTTCGATTTTGGATCAGAAACAAGAAATAGCTAAAACCATGAGTTTTGTTCATCCAGTAGCCCTAGGAGTTGTGGCTTATGGAGCATATCACCTGAGTAAAAAGTTATTGAAAACCCATCTGTCTATTTTTCTTTGCATTTCGGCAATTATAGCAACTCTAGTTTTGAAAAATGCTTATGTATTTCCATTATCAATTTTAGCCGGTGGAATAATAAGCTCTGCAATTGGTTCAACATTGGATGAATCTCAGATTAGGGTGAAACTATTTTCTAATTTAAATCCACGTAAGTTGATTTATTTTGTAGGTGTTTTGCTTTTTCTAGCCGCATTAGGGGCCTTAATTAATCGAACTTCACCTTTTAGTTTGCCAATTAGGTTATTTGAGAATTTTTATAGAAACGGAATTTTTGTGTTTGGCGGTGGACAAGTTTTAGTGCCTTTAATGTTTACAGAGTTTGTTCAGATGAAGCAATATGTTCTTCAGTCTGAATTTATGTCAGGATTTGCTTTGCAACAAATTTTACCTGGCCCAACTTTTTCATTTACGAGCTATATTGGTGCAATTAGTATGAAACAAGGGGGCTATGAATTTTGGGGACAAATTTTAGGAGGAATTTTAGCTGTTATAGGTATAAACCTTCCTGGGCTTATATTGGTTTTATTTATCGTGCCTTTCTGGAAGGATTTAAAGAAAATAACCTTAATCAAAGAATCATTGTCAGGAGTAAATGCTGTTAGCGTTGGATTTATTTATGCGGCATTTATTTTATTATTGGAACCCATTAATTGGGATCCTCAACTTATCTTAATTATGGTTGTTAGTTTTTTAATCCTAGTTTATACTCGGATTAGTCCAGCTCTCCTTGTCTTTTCTGCCTTAATTTTAGGTTTTTTGCTGTTTGGATATAATCTTATTTAAGCATTATTAAAGTAATCATCATCCATCATATCATTCATGCTAGATGGTTTAATTATAACATGACCATCAGGTTTGTCAAATTGAGAAGAAGGTGCCATACTTGAGCCACTTGGCAAACCATGACTTTGGAAAGTATCTTCTAAGTCAGCAAATTTCACGTATTTACCAATAAATCTCAATGGTACGATTCCAGTTTCTCCATTTCTATGCTTAGCGATGATAACTTCTCCAACACCTATTTGAGATCTTCCGCTTTCATCCTCGGTAAATCCATAATATTCTGGACGATATAAAAATAATACCATGTCGGCATCTTGCTCAATAGAGCCAGATTCCCTTAAGTCTGAAAGGAGAGGACGTTTTCCATTTTGACCAGGGCGGCTTTCTACAGCACGACTTAGCTGAGAAAGGGCTAAAACTGGGATGTTAAGTTCTTTGGCAACTGATTTTAGAGCCCTCGAGATACTTCCAATTTCTTGCTCGCGGTTACCGCCACCACCTTCTCCTTTGCCATGCATTAACTGTAAATAGTCAATTATAATCATTTGAATATCGTATTGTGATTTCAATCGACGACATTTAGCACGGAACTCAAAAATATTTAAAGCAGGGGTGTCGTCAATTAAAAGAGGGGCTTCTGTTAAAGCGCCAATTTTACTATGTAATTGTTGCCATTCCCATTCGGCTAAATTTCCTTTACGAATTTTTTCTTGTTCAATTTCCGTTTCTCCTGAAATTAAACGATTTACTAATTGTACAGACGACATTTCTAAGGAGAAGACAACTACAGGTTTTTTAAAATCAACAGCTGCATTACGTGCGCAGGATAAAACAAAGGCAGTTTTACCCATGGCAGGTCGAGCTGCGATAATCACTAAATCTGATTTTTGCCATCCTCCAGTGATACGATCTAAATCGGTAAATCCAGAAGGTACTCCAGTTAAACCATCAGTTTTAGTACGCAAATCTTCTAAAGTGGCTAAAGATTGTTTGATGATCTCATCCATTTTTTGCGTATCTCTTCTCAAGTTATTTTGGGCAATATCAAAAAGATTTTTTTCTGCATGATCGAGTAGATCGAAAATATCAGTGGTATCCTCGTAGGCATTAGTTATAATTTCTGAGGAAATACGAATTAATTCTCTTTGAATATATTTTTGGGATATAATACGAGCATGATATTCTATATTGGCAGCTGAAGCTACTCTATTTGTTAGATTTGTAATATAGTAAGCTCCGCCAATTAATTCTAAAGTCCCTTGTTGACGCATTTCAGCAGTTACTGTTAAGATGTCTACAGGTTTTGATTTTTGGAATAAAGTTTGAATAGCTTCAAATATTTTTTTGTGTGCCTCAATATAAAAAACTTCGGGCTTTAAAATGTCGATAACTGTAGAAAGAGCATCTTTTTCTAACATTAAAGCACCTAGAACAGCTTCTTCTAAATCTGTAGCTTGAGGAGGAACTTTTCCTGCTTGGTGTAAGTTGTTGCTTAATCTGCTTTTGCGAGCTGATAAATTCACTTTGCTATTTCTTGAGTTATCGTTTTCGTTAATCATTCTTCAAATTTAGTTAAAAGATGTTCCAAATTTTGCATAGCATTAAGCAATTTTCTAACAAAAAAATGTTAATAACCCACAAGCCTTAAAATCCAGAAAAAAGCTTTATTTTTGAAGATAATTATGGAGAAGTTTAGAAGAAGCCCTAAAGCTAAAGAGAGTAATGAATTTGTATTCGGTATTCGAGCAGTAATTGAAGCTATAAAAGCTGATCGTGAAATTGAATCAATTTATATGCAAAGAGGTACTTCAGGCGATTTATTACTAGAGCTTAAGCAATTATTGAGTAATCGTACAATTCCTCTTCATCAAGTGCCGGTTGAAAAATTACATCGTATGACGACTAAAAATCATCAAGGTGTAATAGCTGTAATTTCTCCCATTACTTATCAAAATATTGAAGATATTATTCCTCAAATTTATGAGCAAGGTGAGACACCATTGGTCTTGATTTTGGATAGTTTAACTGATGTTCGAAATTTTGGTGCAATAGCTCGTACTGCTGCTTGTGTCGGTGTTCATGCTTTAGTTGTGCCTTCTAAAAATGCAGCACAAATTAATGGGGATGCTATTAAAACTTCGGCAGGAGCTTTATTTAATATTCCGGTTTGTCGTCATAAGAGTTTAACGCAAGTTTGTACTTTTTTGCAAGAAAGCGGTTTACAATTAGTAGCCTGTACAGAAAAAACAGATGAACTTATCTATAAGCCTGATTATACTTTGCCAACGGCCATTATTATGGGCTCAGAGGATGAGGGGATTTCTAATGAATTACTTAGAAAAGCAGATCATCTGGCTAAAATTCCTATGCAAGGTGTAATTGAATCTCTAAACGTATCTGTTTCGGCAGGTGTGATTTTATATGAAGCCGTGCGCCAACGTCAAGATGTTTAAGATTAGATATATTTGTTTCCAAATTTGGTTTTAACCTCAGCAGTGATTTGCTTGATATTTTGTTCTTCTGATCTTGGGCAAATTAAGAGTACATCTTCAGATTCAATCACAATATAATTATGTAGGTCTTTTAAGATAACAAGTTTATTGTCAGTAACATTAACCATGCAGTTAGAGGAATTGAACATCATTACCTTCTCAGTTGGTATAACAGCATTTCCTACATAGTCTTTTTCAGCTTTTTCATATATTGAAGCCCAAGTTCCGAGGTCTGACCAACCAAAATCAGCAGGATATAAGTATACGTTACTTGCTTTTTCCATGATAGCGAAATCTATGGAAATGTTAGGACACCGTTGATAGGCATGCGCAATAAAAGAAGTTTCATTTTCTGTATTGTAAATTCCTACCCCTTGTTCAAAAATTTCAAACATGTCCGGAAGGTGTTCTGCAAATGCCGCATTTATAGCTTTAGCTGACCAAATAAAAATACCGGCATTCCATAGAAAGTCGCCACTTTGTAAAAAAGATTGGGCTAATTCTAAATTTGGCTTTTCTGTAAAGGTTTTAACTTTATGAAATTGTTCAAAATTAGCTAATACTTCAGATTCAAATTGAATATAACCATAGCCTGTATCAGGACGATTAGGTTTAATACCTAAAGTTATTAAAATGTTGTTTGCACTAGCTGCCTCTAAAGATTTAGAGATAACTTGAACGAATTCATCTGTATTATAGATGGTATGATCAGACGGAGCAACTACAATAGTGGCTTCTGGATTTAATTCTGCTATTTTCATACAGCCATAAGCAATACAGGGTGCTGTATTTCGCATCATTGGCTCCGAAATAATTTGCTCAATTTGTATGGAAGGAATTTGAGATTGAATTAAATCAATATAGATTTCATTCGTTACTATATATATATTTTCCGCTGGACAGATTTTTAAAAATCGCTCATAGGTACTTTGAATTAAAGTTTTACCTACTCCAAAAAAATCTATAAACTGTTTTGGGAAGTTTGTACGACTAACTGGCCAAAAGCGACTGCCTACTCCTCCAGCCATGATTAGAGCATAATTATTAGCATTCATAGGTGCAAATGTAAGATTAAATAATTCCTTCTTCTAGTAAATCATGTAAATGAATGATGCCAAAGTAAGTTGACCCATCTACCACTAATAATTGTGATATGTTGTTTTGTTTTATTAATTCTAAGGCACTTAAGGCTAATTCATCTTTCTGGATCAATTTTGGCTGTGTATTCATAATATGAGCGGCTCTTAAATGGCTTAAGTCGGTATGTTTTTCTAGCATTCTTCTGATATCTCCATCTGTAATGATTCCTTTTATCTCGTTATCCTGCAAGACGACCACAGCTCCTAATCGGTTCTTAGATATTTCTATAATCGCATCTTTGATTGAGGCATCAGGCGTAATAAATGGCTTTTCATTTTTTATGGCTAAATCTGAGCATTTTAAATAAAGTCTTTTCCCTAGGGAGCCTCCTGGATGATACTTGGCAAAATCTTCTGATTTGAAGTTTCTATTTTTTAGTAAACAAATAGCCATAGCATCGCCCATGGCTAACTGAGCGGTTGTACTGGTAGTTGGTGCTAAATTAAATGGGCAGGCCTCTTTTTCAACTGTGGTGTTAATTATTAAGTCTGCATTTTTGGCTAAGTGAGAATCAATGTTACCGACCATTCCTATTAATAGATTTCCAGCTCTTTTTAATAGAGGCGCCAGGAGTTTTATTTCAGGAGTGTTGCCACTTTTTGAAATACATATAACGATATCATCTTGTTGGATCATTCCTAGGTCACCATGAACTGCATCTGCCGCATGCATGAATATTGCTGGTGTACCTGTTGAATTAAATGTAGCCACTATTTTCTGCGCAATTATAGCAGATTTTCCAATTCCAGTTATGATTACACGACCATTTGAATTTAAAATTTCCGTGATAACTTGCTCAAAATCCTGATTGATATTAGGAATCAAGCTGCTTATGGCTTCGGATTCTAACTTTAGTGTCTGAATCGCATTATCTATAATTGATTTTTTACTTTCCAAAGAGAATTTTATTAATAATTAATGCTTAAATTAATGCAAAATTATGTTATTTTGAATAATATTTCAGAGAATATTTGAATCAGAAGATGGATGTGAAAAAGTCGTTGTTTGATAACCTTCAAACTTTCTTTGGTTTTGATAACTTTAAGGGGGATCAAGAGCCAATCATTACCAACATATTGGAGGGGAAAAATACATTTGTTATCATGCCTACGGGGGGTGGTAAATCCATATGTTATCAATTGCCCGCTTTGATGAGTGAAGGTACTGCAATCGTTATTTCACCGCTCATTGCTTTGATGAAAAATCAAGTTGATCAATTAAGAGCTTTTGGGGGAAATGATAGTATTGCACATTTCTTAAACTCCTCATTAAGTAAGTCAGAAATTACGACGGTAAAGAATGATTTACTGACAGGACAAACAAAACTACTTTATGTTGCACCTGAATCTTTAGCTAAGCAAGAAAATGTAGAATTTCTAAAATTGCTTAAAATATCCTTCGTGGCAGTGGATGAGGCTCACTGTATTTCTGAATGGGGACATGATTTTCGTCCTGAATATCGTAAAATAAGACAAGTAATAACTGGAATCGGATCTTCAATTCCAATCATAGCTTTAACCGCTACGGCGACACCTAAAGTGCAGCAGGATATTATTAAAAATTTGCAAATGACTGATGCTACTTTATTTAAATCTTCTTTCAATCGTCCAAATCTTTTTTATGAAATACGCCCTAAAAAGGATGTAATGAAAGAAATCATTAGATACATTAAATATAACCCAGGGAAATCAGGAATTATTTATTGTTTAAGTCGTAAAAAA